>JBKCUW010000074.1:0-101280 GCA_046318275.1 Pirellula sp.
CCGAACACCGGAGATTCCTAACGTGACAATAGTGGCTCGAAAAGCCACTGCATCCAAGGATGAGATCGAATGGCAAGGAGCGAGACTGCGATCGCTTGTGGATCAAGAGTTTTCAGCGATCGGGGTGGGCGCAGATGCGAAAGGAGTGCTGGTCGTCGATTTGGCCGAAGAGTCAGTTCTTTTCAAAGCCGGTTTGCGTCGAGGGGATTTCGTTCAGCGAGTCCGTGGCAAACAGGTCCAATCGCCAGACGCATTCCTTTCAGTTGTAACATCCGCGTCTAGCAAAGAGTTGATCGAGTTCGTTTTCCACAGGAATCAAACGACTCAATCGTTAAAGCTCCAGTTGAAAGCAGAGCGATAGGTGTTGAGTGCGACTTGTTGCTAGAGATCAACGGAAACAAAGATTGCGGGCAAAGTACTCCCGCGAATGAACAGCTTCTTGGATTTGCCCGGTGCCAATGGCTAACTCGGCGAGGGGGCTTGCATTGCGCGATGAAACACTTAGGAGCATCGTTAGATGTTCGGATCGCGGCTCATGATTCGTAGTTATCGCCGATTCCTCGCGACCACGTTTTTTGTATGTTTTCCTGGCATATCTGGATTTTGTGGTGTCAGGAGGTGGCTGGACATCGGTTTTCACCAGTGAAATACTTGACAGTGGTGTATCGTCCAATACGGTTAAACGAAGGTTTCTCGGTAACCTTTTCGTGCCACATTCGCGTGCCACAAACGCATCGCCATCGTTTTTAAACAGCTCTCATCATGAACATTGTTAGTGTCAAATCTGCTGCTGGTCCATGGTTGGTGTTATTGGCGATGGCTTTCAACGCCTTCGGCCAAGTGCCGGTGGAGGAATCCTCGAAAAGAGAGATTTCTCCGACGGAGGTCGCCGAGTATTTGGAGGGTGTCTACAAAGGGACGCTTCCACCGGAAGGGGCCAAGATGCTCATGGCGATCGTTCAAGGCTCGCAGATGCGGTCGGGCGAAGGATGGTTTGGTCCGGCCCAAAGTCGATTCGATTACGCATGGTTGTGTAAGCAGTGCAACGTAGACGATAGTAAGAAAGGAATCCCGCGGTCTCGATTTCCTGGTTCTGATTCTTTGTATTCGGTCCTGGATCGCAATCGGGATGGAATGATCCAAGCAGCTGACTTGGATTGGTCGGATTCCAATCCATACGTTGAACAAGCGTACATGCTGAATCGCATTTTTCGAAAGCTAGACAAAAAGGGAGATGGTGCAATCACCCGAGAGGAATGGTTGAAGGTCTTTGAGGAAACCGCGCAATTGGACGAGGAGTTGACCGCTGAGGATTTTTCAGGGACGTTGCTCGCAGGGTTCACGGGGTCGTTTTCTCCAGGGGACCGCCCCGATACTGCGCAGTTGATTCGAGGTTTATTCGCAGGTGAAATCGGTTCGATGCTCGAGGGCCCCAAAGTCGGACAGCCGGCTCCTCTGTTTCGACTCAAGCGAGCGCAGCAAGAGGGAGTCATCGATTTGTCCGATATTATCGGTGACAAGCCGTTGGTTTTAGTTTTCGGAAACTTCACCTGTGGCCCGTTCCGTGCTTTTTATCCTGCAGTCGATCGGCTCTATGAAAAGTATCGAGATCAAGCGAATTTCCTGATGGTCTACGTCCGCGAAGCGCACCCTAGCGACGGATGGAAAATGGAATCGAACACCAAAGTGGGTGTGGACGTATCTCAGCCGACGTCGTTTGACGAACGCATCGGTGTCGCAAACCAATTCTGTATCAAGCTCAATCCGAAGATGCCGGTTGTGGTCGATGAACTGAACGATCCGGCAGGACACGCGTATAGCGGTATGCCTGCGAGACTCTATGTGATCGATGCCCAAGGCAAAGTGGCTTTCAAAAGTGGTCGCGGACCCTTTGGGTTCAGTCCACCCGAAATGGAACAAGCATTGGCGATGAGTTTGCTCGAATTTCGAAATGCAATGGCATCGGTTGGCCAATCCAACAATTCAGGAGTTTTCGAACCTATGAGTGACGATGAAACATGGAAGCGAATGCCCCCAACGCTTGTGCATGGGGATACTCCCTTGCCCAACTGGGCAAAGATCATGGCAAAGCAATTGCCGCGGACCACGGCTGCGATGTTACAGTTGGATTACATCCACCGAACCCAAAGCCCCCTCGATCCGAAGCTTCGAGCCAAAATGCGTTTGGTCATCGCGATGGCGAATCGCTGCGACTATTCGAAAAATGCTGCGATTGCGGATTTGGTCCGGGTTGGAGGTGATGAGCACGAGGTCGAGCAAGTCGTCCGCGGGCCAGATAGTTGGGCCGAAGTAGATCGGTCTGCTCTTCGTTTCGCGCAGCTCCATACCCTGCAAGCTCCGTCGATCGAGGATTCTCATTTTGAGGAGTTGCGGGCGCGCTATGGCGTGAAGGAAGTTGCAGCGATGGTACTGCTGGGTGCTTATGGGAATTTTCAAGACCGAGTGCTATTGGGTTTGAATGTCCAGCAGGAAGGCAAAGAGCCGCTACCTCCTTTGCAGGTGACTTTTGCTCCAGAGGCATTTCAGACTCGGCCCGTGCTACCGGCAAATCAGCCTGTTCCCGAGCTGATTACCGGGGGCAAGGATGTGGTCGAAGACGATGGCGACTGGGGAGCGATTCGCTTTGAGGATTTGCAGGTGAGAGTTAAAGGGCAAATGTCGCGCAAGCAACGTCTACCGACGCCGACATGGGAGGAGGTCGCCAAACTGCTACCTCCGGATTTCAACGCGAAACCAACTCGGATTGTTTGGAATCTGGTTTGCATGGGGTATGTACCGGAGTTGGCGTTGCCGTGGTCTACAACAACTCGAACGATGTGGGTTGAAGCCCCTCAGGACCGAACTTTGGAAGAGAGTCTGTTTTGGGTCCAAACCCGAGCCATCGAGTGCAATTACTGCATGGGGCACTGCGAGATGCTATTAGGGGTTGCCGGGCACAACCAAAGTCAAATCGATGACCGTTTGCGCCGACTGGCAAGCAATGATTGGTCTGCATTTCCTGAGAAAGACCAGCGCGCTTATGCGTTTGCACGCACGCTCACCAAAACACCATGGGCGATGAAGCCTGAAGACTTTGTGAAACTCGAGAAAGACTATGGCGAGCGCGACGCCATGGCGATCTTCTTTTGGCTTTGCCGAGGATTGTACATGACCCGAGTTTCAGACGGGTTTGCCTTGCAATTGGAGTCGGATAACGTCTTTGCCGATTTTGCGAAGCAATCCGAGGCCAAATGATGGGTTAAGGGTGGAGTCGGTTGGCCGCGAATGGCGTTCTCTATGCAAGGATGTCGAGGATGACTTTGCCGAAGACATCTGTCAGTCGATAGTCGCGACCGCTATGCCGATAGGTCAGTCGTTCGTGATCGATTCCCATCAGGTGCAAGATCGTCGCATGGAGATCGTGGACATGGACGCGGTTCTCGATCGCCGATAATCCGAAATCGTCGGTGGCTCCGTAACTCATCCCTCCACGCACACCTCCCCCAGCCATCCAAACCGTAAATCCGTAATGGTCGTGATCGCGACCTTTTTGACCTTCGGAAGTTGGCGCTCGCCCAAATTCGCCCCCCCAGATCACCAACGTTTCATCAAGCAATCCTCGTTGCTTTAGATCGATCAGCAATGCCGCGATGCCTTGGTCGCAGGCATCTGCGAGCCGTTTGTGCCCACCCACGATGTCGTCGTGGCCTGTGTCCCAGGCGATATCAAAGCCATCGATCGAATGGGATAGTTGAACACATCGAACGCCTCGCTCGATCAATCGACGTGCTAACAAGCAGCCTTTGGCGTATTCGCTAGTTCCGTACAGTTCCATCGTTGCCGCGGTTTCCCCGGTGATATCAAAGGCTTCGGGTACCGCCATCTGCATGCGAAACGCCATCTCCATCGTTTGGAGGCTTGTCTCCAATTGAGGGTCTCGTTGCTGTTGCTCCATGTGGAGGCGATTGATCTGCGATAGCAAATCGAGTTGCACTCTCTGGTCGGCAGCGGAGAGTTTGGTGTTCTTCAAATTCTTGAGCACACTGTCGACACGCATCTCGTGGATGTTGATATAGGTGCCTGCGTAAGCGCCCGGCAAGAAGGCGTTTCCCCAGTTCGCCAGCGTGCCACGGGGTTGAGCATGTGGACTCATTGCAATAAACCCAGGGAGGTCCTGGTTTTCAGAACCTAGCCCGTAGACCATCCAGGAGCCCATGCTCGGCCGGTTGGGTTGGAGGTGCCCGACGTTCATCATCATGATTGCCCCCGCGTGCTCAGGGATGTCGGTGTGCATGGAATGAATAAAGCAAATGTCGTCCACGCATTCGGCAACTTTAGGGAATATATCGCTAACCCATTTGCCGCACTGACCATATTGCTTGAACCCGAATGGGGAGGGCATCAAACCGTTCTTCGTGTTTCGGAGAGATTTGCGATCCACCGACTCGGGACGTTGGCCTGCATGCTTCTCAATTGCGGGTTTGTAGTCGAAGGTGTCGACCTGCGAAGGGCCGCCGGGCATGAACAATTGGATCACCCGTTTTGCTTTGGGTGCAAAGTGAGGAGCAGCACCCGCGGCGGCATCCAGTCCCACTGCCGGTGATCCTAAAAGCCTTCCCTCGGCGAGGACACTCGCCAAGCCCAAAGTTCCGAATCCAGCTCCGATGCGTGAGAGCATTTCGCGGCGAGAGGTCGTTGGAAATGGCTGGCGATGAAACATCGACAAATCCCTGTCATGAAGACGAAATGGGGTTATGGTAGATACATGAACTCGTTGGAGCCGAGCAAAGCCTGGCAGTATTGTTCCCACAGATTGGTGCGATCTGAATCGCTTTGCCCTTTCCCGAGGAATCCTTGACCGAGCGAAAGCTCGGGTTGGGTGGCACTGCGTTGATACAACAGGTTGTAGGCGCGTTCAATGCGATCTGAATCGGTGGACGCTTCTTTGGCTAGTCTCTCGGACAAGGCTCGTGCGCGTTGCTGCATGAAGGGGCTGTTGAGGAGAAATAAGTATTGCTGGGGAACGATGCTGGTGGGGCGTTTAGCCACCGAGGTTCGCATCAGAGGAAAATCGAAAAGACGCAGAAACTCGTCCGTTTGAAAGACATCTCCGTTTCGGCTGACTTTGAAGTACAACGTCCTGCGACGGCTTTCCAGATTGTCGGAAGGTGGGCCGCCCACGGATAAGTCGAGTTCGCCAGTCACGCACAGCAACGAATCTCGCCATACTTCAGCATCCATACGACGAGGATTCGCTCGCCAGACGAACCGGTTATCACCGTCGATCGCAAAGTTCGCTTCGTTCATGTCGCTGGACAATTGGTATGCCGAGGACATCATGATGGTTCGATGCAAGCCCTTGATGGATCCCTTCTCGAGAAGGGAAGCAGCAAGCCAATCAAGCAAGAGAGGGTGGGTTGGTTTTTCTCCTAGAGCCCCGAAATTATTTGGTGTTCGCACCAACGCTTGTCCGAAGTGGTGCATCCAAACGCGATTGACGAAGACTCGTGCCGCAAGAGGATTTTTGGGATCGGCGATGGCGTCTGCCAATTGGCTTCGTCCGCTACCGTTGGTGAATGGCGTTCGCTCGTCCGCTGAGAGAATTTTCAAGAAACGTCGAGCAACGACAGGTCCTGGTTTAAGCAAGTTCCCGCGAATCGCCACCGCCATGTCGGAGGTACCTGTTTCGTGCAGCGAATGCGCTTTATCGTAGGGAGGTGGGGACGACTTCTTGAGTTGCTCAAGTTGAGTCTCCTCGGTCCGAACCCGTTCCAGGAGTTCCTTTTTCTTTTCCTCGTCGGTTGCCTCGCGATGTTCCTTGCGGGCTGCCTCAAGGGTCTTCTCCTGAGCTTGGATGAAGCCTTGATGCTGCCGGAAGGCATTGACTACTTCTTCGGTAGCCAAGGGGATTTCATGGGTCGCGCTGTTATTGAAGATTCCTGCGAGCGAGTAGTAATCCTCTTGCGGCAACGGATCGAACTTGTGATCGTGACACCGGGCGCAGGCAACCGTCAGCCCAAGCATGCCTTGGCTGAGGGTATCGATTCGGTCTGACAGCGTTTCCGCGCGAGCTTGAGCGGTGCTATCGGGGTCACCACCATCGCTGATGTAATTCGGCCCAAGGGCTAGAAAGCCCGTTGCGATGGCGGAGGTTTTATCGCCGATCAAATCCCCTGCGATCTGAAGGCGGAGGAACTCATGGAACGGCGTGTCATTGCTCAACGCATCGGTGACCCAATCGCGATAACGCCACGCATTCTCGTACGACGCGTTGTCGAGGAACCCACCGAAACCTTCGCTATAGCGAGCGACGTCCAACCAGTGTCTGCCCCAGCGTTCCCCGTACTGCTTCGACGCCAGCAACGAGTCTATCGCCTCGGAGACTGCATGCGAGGGAGCGAGGGTGTAGGCGCGTTCGAAGGCGACGGTTTCTTCGAACGTAGGGGGCAACCCGATCAAATCAAAATAAATCCTACGGAACAGCACACGAGGGTCCGCAGGTCGAACCGGTTCCAGCCCATTGGCCTCCAGGCCGGCTAATAGGAACTGATCCACGGGCGATTGAACCCACGATTGATTGTGAACACTGGGAGGAGATGGTTTTTGGATAGGCTGGAATGCCCAGTGTTCCGTTCGCCATTTCGACCAATCGTACGAAGGCGACGGTTCCCCCGGAACCTGCGGTGTTGGATCGGTACCATCGGCTCCTGGCCATGGTGCCCCCATCTCGACCCACTTGGCCAGTGCTGATAGTTGCACATCGCTCAGTTTGCGGTCGGGCGGCATCTCCAGCCCCTTCCAACGAACTGCCGACAGCAAAAGGCTTTCGTCCGGTTTTCCGGGAACCACTGCTGCACCCGATTCGCCGCCACGAATCGCGAACGCGCGGCTATCCAGCCGCAGTTTTCCTTGGACGGTCGACGAGGTGCCGCTGTGGCATTCGTAGCAATGCTCCACAAGCAAGGGCCGCACGTGGTTCTCGAAATAATCGAGTTGATCCTGGGTGAATGTGTCAGCTGTTGGTTCGTCTGCAATTGAGGACGCTATCCCCAGCGCCATCGCGTAGAGGCTTGCCCATAGCAGGATCCATTTCCTCAACGCCGAGCGAACCGGCAATCGAAGCGGCAATCGAAATCGAAGCGGCAACCGACTCTGGCAGGCGTGAACTGTACGCTTGATTTCGTTCACAAAGAAGTTCGCGAATGTAAGGTGGGGAGTAATCGGAAGGGGATCCACTATCATAGCCGATCATCCTTTGGTTTTCTTCACAACCAGTAAAAAATTGGACCAGCCTGAATCTGCTTTTTGCGATGTGGAGAAAACCTCAATCCCGTCGGATCCTTGTCCGCTGAGTACTTCTCCGCTGAGCCGCTTTTGAGCCGCTTTCAAAAACCAATGCACGGCACCCTAACACGGGCTTCAATTGCTTTTCAGACTTTCTGTCCTGCAGAAAAACTCCGTTGGCTGTTCAGACTTCCCAACGGCAGCCCTCTCCCACTGGAAGTAGACTCACCGGAAGTAGATCCACTGGAAGTAGCCCCAGCGGAACATCTCTGGAGAAGTTTGCATCGATGTGGCGTGGAAACCATGGATGTGTACGATTTTATCGGTGGGCTTGGTGTATCATTTGGGGACACAATTGCTGGTTGAATTCTTCAAGGAACGACTGGCTTATGAAAAAATCAGCGGTATCGAAGATCTGCAGTAGCGAAGATCTGCAATATCGAAACAAAAAGAAAGTCATCGGTGGGATGAAGGTATCACCAACAGTTCGGTTTCTTTCCAAGGGATGGATGGTTGTTTGGTTTTTATGGATGGGTTGGTACTGCGCTGGGCTGACCGAGTGCCGCGGCGATGTAGTAGTCCCCGGGCTCTCGAGCAAGCATCCTTTGAGTGATTCGCAGGTGGGATGGTTGCTCCGAACGGAGCTTCGCTGCTCCGCGTGCCACTTGCAACCGGAAGGGGACCTTGGGCTCGAAAAATCGGCTCCGGACTTGGCTGGCGTCGGAGGGCGAATCGCCCCAGAGTACCTAAGGCGGTTTATCCAGTCGCCGAGTACCGTCCATCCGGGTACGACGATGCCCGACATGCTGCAATCGTATCCGACGGAGGACCGCGAATCGATCGCAACGGCACTGACTCATTTTTTAGTAGCGCAGTCGCAGGAAACGTTTCAAGAGGAACCGGTGTCGGGTGAACGCATTGAGGAAGGCAGTTCGCTGTTTCACTCCGTGGGTTGTGTTGCTTGCCACGCCCCCAAAATCGCACTGCTGCAAGAGAGCGATGAAGATGACGACGTTGACGAAGGCGATGGCGACGACGAAGGCGATGGCGGTGGCGAAGAGGTGCGAAAACGGGAGCACACCAACACAAAGCCAACGCGTGGGATTTCGCTGGAGCATTTGCCAGGTAAATACAGCAAGAGTTCTTTGAGCGAGTTTCTGTACCGGCCGCTAAAGGTTCGCGCTTCTGGACGAATGCCCGATATGAAATTGACCCCGGCTGAATCGGAAGCGATCGCATCGTATTTGATCGGCCAGAGGGAAACGGCTACCCAAAGTAGTACAGCCTTCACGATCCAGCAAGAGCTCGTAGGGCGTGGCAAAAAATACTTTGAAGAACTGAACTGCGCTGCATGCCATACGATGCCTGGGATCGCCCCCGGAAAAAAGGTAGCTGCGATCCAACGAAGTAGCCTCTCGCGAGGTTGTGTTGCAAATGACTCTGGCAAGGGGCCTCGATTCTCGGTCGATCCACAACAATTCGCAGCCATAAGTGCCTCAATCCCGGCGGAGGGTGATGCCACCCCAAAATCAGAGCCTCAAACTGAGCACGATCGAATCGCGATGACGCTGACTGCCTTCAATTGCATCGCCTGCCATGTGCGGGATTCGTACGGAGGCGTTGCGGAAGACAGAAACCTGTATTTTAGGGGTACAGAGATGAATCTCGGGGATGATGGAAGAATCCCTCCACCTCTAACATTGTTGGGGGCAAAGCTTCAGCCAGCATGGCTGCAGCGGGTGCTGTTCGATGGCGAGAGTGTTCGGCCTTACATCACCACGCGCATGCCGCAGTATGGAAGCGCGAACCTTCAGCATTTCACAGAGTTGGTTGCAAAGACCGACACGCTTGACGGAGTGGCGCTGCGAACACCAAGTCCTGAGAGTCGATCGGACGAAGAGAAAGCGCTCGAGCGACGCTTGCGTCCCGCAGCGCAAGAACTTCTCGGCGACAAGGGGCTCAATTGCATCGCGTGTCACAATTTCAATGGCAAGCCATCGCCACTGAATAAAGGAATCGATTTGATGACCACACGCGAGCGGTTGCAACCGGCGTGGTTTGATCGTTTTTTGAGGAACCCTGGGGCTTATCGGCCTCGCATTATCATGCCGTATTCGTGGCCTGATGGGGTTGCTGCCTACAAGAACATTCTCGATGGAGATACCAACCTTCAGATCGAGGCGATCTGGTACTATTTGTCGCTGGGAACTTCGGCTGCCGACCCATCTGGGATTCGGAGACCGGAAATGAAACTGAGTGTTGCCGAGAAGGTGCGAACCTATCGCGGTCGAAGCGGCATTGCTGGATTCCGCGGGATAGCAGTCGGTTTTCCCGAGCGACTCAGCTATTCCTTCAACGCGGAGACCGGGACACTTACGGGTATTTGGAAAGGTGATTACATCCGAGTGGACCGTGGTGGGCAAGGTTCTGGGAATTTCAATCCAGCCGCGAATCCAGTTACCTTCGCACAAGACACATCGTTTATCGAAGACTTGGATCCAACAGCGCCGTGGCCTGTACGGCCGGTGATGACGAAAGAAGCCCCTGCAAACCCCAACCCACTTTATCCGAAGAATTTGGGGTATCAGTTCCGCGGATACTATTTGGGTACATCGAACAATCCAACCTTGATGTACACTTCGGGCGATATCCAAATCGAAGATCGCTCGGAAGTGATTGTCGAAGATAAACGTATGATGCTCCAGCGTAGGATTTCGTTTCAGTCCCCTTCGGATCAGTCCCGCTGGTTTCGTGCAATGACCGGAGATATCTCTCCAGTTGCTCCGCGAATGTACGGTGGCAAAAATATCTTGCTGACTGTTCCTGAAGCGGAGGCACTTCTTCGAATCGATCCGAGCATCGCAGAGTCCAAAGAGCTCCTTCTGAAGTTGGAGATTCCTAAAGGTTCCTCGCAGATAGAATTGATCTATGAATTGCAATAAAGATCGCATGAACCGTCCGGGCAATCATTGGAACTCGCGGGTTTCATGGCACAGCGCCGTCATTCAGCGGCTAGCGTTTTTCTGCGTTGTTGCAGCCCTGGGAGTACATGTCGACGCGGAGGAAGTTGGGCAACGCTGGGGAACGGAACTGCGCGAACGCGAGTACTATCCGATCGTGAATATTCCTATTCCCAAGGAGTTGGTCATCGAAGCGGGGGCTTTCGAAGTGCTACCTGATAAAAGGGTGGCGGTCGCTACTCGGCATGGAGAAATTTATCTGATCTCCGGAGTCGATGAGCCCAAACCGAATCCAACCTATCATTTATTTGCGACAGGTCTCGATGAGATCTTTGGGTTATCGTATCGCGACGGCGTGTTTTATGTGACTCAGAGTTGCGAGGTAACCCGAGTCATCGACAGCGACAACGACGGTGCGGCCGATCGCTTTGAGACGTTCTCTGATGGATGGGGGTATGCCAATTATCACGAGTATGCGTTCGGATCCAAGCTCGATGCGGCTGGAAATCTGTTTGTGACATTGGGGCTATCCAATTCCTACGATTCGTTTGCATTGTTTCGTGGGTTCGTCATGCATGTCACCCCGACCGGAAAAACCGAGGCATATGCGAGCGGACTGCGCAGCCCGGCAGGGATTGGGACCGACGAACATGGTGCGCTTTTCTATATCGAGAGCCAAGGGCCATGGAATTGTTCTTGTAGCTTAAAAGCAGTATCGCAGGGGAGTTTTCATGGTCATCCTGCGAGTTTCAATTGGTATCCCTATGCGCCCGAATTGGGGACGGTGCCCGAGCAACCGAAATCTGGATCGCGAACGATTGTAGAGCGAGAGAGAGTCCAGCAACTCGTGCCGTATGCTGTGATATTTCCTTACATACGAATGGGACGTTCGATCACTGGATTTACCGTCAATCGGACGGGTGGAAAATTTGGACCTTTTGAGAATCAACTCTTCCTAGGAGACTACACCCAGTCGATTTTGATGCGAGCCACGACAGAGCAAATCAACGGCGTGTGGCAAGGTGCTTGTTATCCGTTCCGCGAAGGATTATCGACGGGTATCCTCAATGTCGAGTTTACGCCCGAAGGAAACCTTCTGTGCGGTGGTACAAATCGAGGATGGCCCGTGAGGGGGATCAAGCCATTCGCGCTAGAACGGGTGGAGTGGAATGGCAAAATGCCTTTCGAGATCGAACGCATCACCGTGCAGCCCGATGGCTTCAAGATCGCGTTCACCAAACCAGTCGATCGTGGGTATGGAAACAAGCCCGAGAACTTCCGCGTCACAAACTTTACCCACCCTTACCACGCAGGCTACGGTGGTCCTGAGATTCAGCGATCGACACCTGAAGTCCGTTCGGTGGAGATGGCGGAGGATGGGTTATCGGCAAAAATATCCCTCAACACGATGAGTCGCGGTTTCGTGTATGAGTTTGATTTGGGATTATTGCGATCTCACGATGGTGAGGAGCTGCTGCACAAAAATGCGTATTACACGGTGAACGAGATTCCTAACCGCTAATGGTTTTGAGGCGACGAAATGATAATAGCAGCGGATACAGGCGTACGAGCCGTAGGTGGCGTGATTACGCCTTGGAGATTCGTGTGTGTTGCGATGTGTCTAGGGTTATTAGGTGCGTGCATAGCTCCATCGATTGCCGAGGAACCGTCTGACCCCAACGATCCACTTTGGCTGACGTACCGAGGTGAAAGTGGTCCTGGGAAAGGAAAACAACTCGTTTTCATCGCCGCAGACCAAGAGTATCGAAGCGAGCATTCGCTGCCGATGCTTGCCAAGATGTTATCCAAGCATCATGGTTTTGACTGCACCGTTCTTTTTGCGGTCAATGACAACAACGAAGTCGATCCGACCCAAAAGATTCGCTGGGAGGATAAATCCATCACGCATCGCATCCCCGGATTGGAACAACTCGACAAATGCGATCTGTTGATCTTGTTTAGCCGGCTCATCACGTTGGAGCAGAGCCAATTCGAGGTGATCTATCGGTACCTTGATTCTGGAAAACCGATCATTGGTATTCGGACCGCGAATCATGGCTTTATCGGTTTTGATTACAAGAAAGATGGTAAGAGGATAGACTTCGGGGAGGATGTCTTAGGGGGGGCGTTCCGGAATCATCATGGCCGCTGGCAGCAGGATTCGACCCGCGGGAACCTAGTGGAGGAAAACAAGAGCCATCCGGTACTTGCTGGGGTTCAAGACATTTGGGGAACATCAGATGTGTACCGAACCTTTAAAGAGGGAGGTTCGTTGCCTGCCGATTGCACACCTCTAGTCTTCGGACAGCCGCTCATGGGCCGCAAACCGGATGATGCCATCAATCCAGAGTTGATTCCGTTGCCTGTGGCGTGGGTGAAGAACTGGACCGGTAATTCGGGGAAGACATCTAGGGTATTTCACGTGACCATGGGAAGCGCCCAAGATTACAAGAGCGAAGGTCTGCGTCGAATGACGGCTAACGCAGTCTATTGGTGCTTGGGGCTGGAGAACCAGATTGATCCAGGTTCATGCGTCGATATCGTTGGAGTGTACAATCCTCCGGATAGCGGATTTGACTACAAAAAACTTCAGGTAGTTCCTAAGAAGGTGAGTGATTACCGGTAACCCATCGCGACATCAGCCCTTGTTGAGGTGGAACGATTGCGCGACGTAGATGACGTGCAATCAATTTGTGGTTTAGCGTGTGAGGCTAACGTGAGGACCGCTGAAGATGAATGAGTTGAAAGCATGTCGCTACGGGCAGATGCTGTTCAATCGATATGACATGTACATTGGACGCTCGCTGCAAATCTACGGTGAGTTTTCGGAAGGGGAGTGCGAGGTATTTCGGCAGATTGTCCGAGCGGGTAGCACTGTGCTCGAAGTGGGGGCGAATATTGGTGCTCACACGATTCCGCTGGCCAAATGGGCGGGAACCACTGGTCGAGTGATCGCCTTTGAACCACAACGGATCGTCTATCAAACCCTCTGTGCCAACGTAGCCCTCAACAATTTGCTCAATGTTCATTGCTTGCAGCAAGCGGTCGGTTCTGAGTCAGGATCGATCGTGGTACCTTATTTGGACTACCAAGCCGAGAACAATTTTGGCGGGTTGTCGTTGGGCAGTTTCACGCATGGTGAGCAAGTCCCCTTAGTGACGATCGATTCGCTCCAACTCCAGTCGTGCGACTTCATCAAGCTCGATGTCGAGGGGATGGAGCGCGCGGTGATCTTGGGTGCGCAGGTAACAATTGAAAAATTCAAGCCGATGCTTTACGTCGAAAACGACCGGGAGGAGCGTTCGGCGGACTTGGTTCGAACACTCGATGGGTTTGGGTACGCGATGTATTGGCACTATCCTCCTCTTTTCAACCCAAAAAACCATGCTGGCCAACCGGACAATATTTTTGGGAATATAGTTTCAAGGAACATGATTTGCGTTCACCGGAGCTTGCCGCACAACATTGAATCCGAACCGGTGTTAGTTCCATGATCGAATTGCGGGCCTAAATACTATCCAAAAATCGGTAAACCGCGGTGAAAGCCAATGCGGTTAGCGGTTTTCCGATGGGCTCTCAACTCGACTCGGCTACGCTGCGGTGAAGGATTTGCACTCGTCATTGGAAGTGGTTCATGAAGATCGATAAATCAGAAATTGAGTTCCTCGAAGGTCGTCAATCACGTTTCCGAGAGTTTTATTTTACGTTGAAGGTCGTTTGGGAATTTGTGAAGGGCTTTCGGACACTGCACTTCGTTGGTCCTTGCATCACGATTTTTGGATCAGCGAGACTTCGCGAGGGGGACCCGGACTACGAGAAGACCAAGGAGATTTCGAGCAAAATCGCAAAGCTCGGTTTCACCATCATGACCGGTGGTGGTCCCGGAATCATGGAAGCAGCCAATCGCGGGGCGCGTGAAGTGGGGGGGCGAAGCGTTGGGGTGAACATTGAGCTGCCGTTCGAGCAACAGCCAAACCCCTATCTCGATCGCTCGATCGACATTCGATACTTTTTTGTTCGCAAGGTATTGATGCTAAAGTACTCGTACGGGTTTGTGATCATGCCGGGGGGCTATGGTACGCTCGACGAGTTCTTTGAAACGATGACACTCATTCAAACCAAGAAAATTGACAAGTTCCCTGTGGTTGTGATGAACCAAGCGTACCACGCTCGACTGATGGAATACATCGATACGATGATCGAGCGAGGAACTGTTTCTCCCGAAGACAAAAAGCTATTCCTTTACACCGAATCGATCGATGAAGCGGTTGAATATTTGCACAGAAACACGGTTGACCCGTTTCAGCTCAAGAAAGAGTCGAAAGAGTGGCGACCTTTCCGATGGTTGTTCGAACGTGGCTAGTCGATTTGCGTTCAACTTCGCGAACGCAGTGTCGTTGTTTGAATCCAGGCGTGTCTTTCGGAAGCGAATGGCGGAATGAAAATCCTGTTTCTTCATGGTTGGAAATCGGTACCTGGCGGCGTGAAGCCCACGTATCTGCGCGATCGAGGAAACGAAGTCATCAATCCGAAGTTGGATGATGATGATTTTGAGTATGCGTTCCAAGTCGCTCAGCAACAATTCGATATTCACCAGCCCGACATCGTTGTCGGTTCTTCGCGGGGTGGGGCGCTGGCGATGAATCTGAGGACCGGGGGCAAGCCTAGGATTCTTTTATGTCCGGCTTGGAAGAAATGGGGACAAGTGAAGACAATCCCCCTCAATACGCTGGTTCTTCATTCCCGCGAGGATGAGGTCATACCGTTTGAAGACTCCGAAGAGCTTATCCGACGCAGTGGGTTATCGAATGATAATCTAATCGAGGTTGGCCGCGACCATCGGATGGCGGATAGCGATTCGCTCACAACCATGTGGTGGGCATGCCAATTGCTTCAATCGGGCGAGATTTTGCCACAAGGAGACGAACCGACGGGACCTCTCGCATTGGCGAGTGAGGAGGCTAGCTATGTTTGCGACTCATGCGGGGAAGAGATCGTCGTACCGTTGGATTTGAGCGAAGGGGCACTGCAGCGATATGTTGAAGATTGCCCTGTTTGCTGCAATCCCAATGTCATTCATGTTCGAATCGATGATGATGGGACAGTAACACTTTGGTCGGAGCCGGAACAGGACCACGAATGATAACGATCACGTTGCGACCCGCAGTTCACCTGCTCAGCGCATCTATCCAGACGTGGGTAGCGTGAAGGCTACTTCGATTTTTTGAGAGCCAATTCCAGTTTGTTGCTTCCAGTTTGGAAGGCGTGAATTTGGTTGTTGCCGTCGGCGTTGGGTGCGATGAGATCGGCGGGATCGATCAAGCCTACGATTCCTTCTTGGGCGGCTGCCGTCTGCGCCATTTGCGCCATTTCTTCAGAGCTGCGTGCAAAGGTGACTTGTTTGACCGCCGTCACCAGGAGCACGTTGCGGCCAGGAGCGACACCTTTGGCGTAGAATTTACCATTCTTGATATCGCATCCGACGACAGTGCCCGAACCATCGGCTGGGGTGAACGTGATCATTCCCTTCTCGACTTGCTGCCCTTCGTAGGTGACCGTTCCGTCGATGGTAGCTGTTGTGCTGCTACAACCAACGGAAGCTAGTATCGCAGCGCAAACGGATACCGTCAGCAATTTGGGGATGGAGCGGAATCTTGGTGTCATGATCACCGTGGGCGTTGGTGTGAATTGAAGTCCAATAGGCGAGCGACCATGGACGCGATTTCGCCTTATTCCTCGTAGATCACTTTTTCAGCGTTATTTCTGGTCGACAGAGCACGCCAAACGAAGAGGTCGATACTATTAGGAACGAAGCGAGTAGAACCATCTCCGAAGGCGGTGGTGACGCCGCTGCCATGCAAGCTTCTTGCGGCAGCATGTGCGAGTTGACCCGATCGAGTCCACCACGCGATGCCACCGAGGCTCAAGCATGGCGCCTTGTAGCGTGAGTCGGATTGGTCTTGTGGGCATGGTCCGAGGATTCGGTCGGGAGCTGAGGAATTGGGTGTCAAGGTTGCAGAGAACAGGGAGCCTCCCATATTTCCGTAGTAGATTTCACCCATGGCCCCGCCCCACCATGTCGTGTTCGCCATCAAACCCTCCGACATGAAAATCGTGTTCGTGAGACCGTCTAATACATCGCGGGATTTGGCATAGGCAGGTTTGATTTGAGCATTGTCGTCAAAGCTTTGACCAGGAGCCACCATGAACATGCCGTCCCCCCAAGGCCCTGAGGTTGCATCGGTGGCAGTACCATACATGTCCCCCGGTCCGACGCAGGCACGATAATTCCCGCGCACAAAACCGTACGCCTTGGTGGTCATTTCATTTTCTGGCTGCTTGGAATCACTGGGGCAGAGAAACAAGGGGATACGAGCGTGACGAGCATCCCGCAGTCGCTGATCATCTCCAATAGGTGCATTGGGGCCTGGATACGATGCTACGTAACCGCCTAAGTTGAGATTGTAAAACCCCTGGAATACCGACTGCTGTTCGATATACGGCAGGATGAGAGCAGACCAGGAGTAACTGTCCCAGATGTCGTACTTGCGAGCGTACGGGTACTTGCGATTACCGCTTTCAAAATTGACGCACGCAAGAGTTAACTGGCGAATGCTGCTAGAGCATTGAGTCCGTCGTGCAGCTTCTCTCGCGGATTGAACCGCAGGCAGCAGTAAACCGACGAGGACTCCGATGATCGCTATCACCACAAGCAACTCGACGAGAGTGAATCCGGGGCGTTTTTGTCGGTGCATGATTTCAAAGCCAAATAGATCGATGAGGAGTGCGCTTGTGTGTGCTCAAGCCAAAAGGATCGCGATAAAGGACTTTTTGTCGGCGCTAAAGCTTCCTCTAAGGAATAATGCTAGGCTCTAGCTCTTATTAAGGCAATGTCGCCTGATGCCCAATGCGATGCTTTCATGAAAACTACATGCCAAAGTCAAAGAGCCACCGCCGAGCTCAATGCGGTATCACGATCGCCCAACGTGGAGCATAGTTCACAAAGGTAATACGATCTGTTTTCGGTGGCTCTAAGGGAGCATGATGACCATAATAAGGCCGAATATAACGATTAGAGGTGTGTTGCCACCCTTTGCGTATCGATTTCGGTAGGGCATTTCTCTGAGAATGAATCCAGTTTATGCCTGTTATCACTTACTCGGGGAGAGGTTTGTTTTTGGTTTCCGGCAGGAACACGAGCGCGATCAATCCAACGAGAAAAAAGAAGCTCATATAGGTGCAGGCGTTCCGAAATGCGTCCACTCGGTCGGCCGCTGTGGCATCAAGGGGAACTAGCGCCTTTTGCAATTTGCCGAGGGTCAGTGGTGCCGTCGCCGCGATGTAACGACCGACGTTGTAACAGAAACTGGTACCCGTGCTCCGCAACCTGATCGGAAAAAGTTCAGGTAAGTACAAGGCAAAACCCGCAAAAAGAGCCAATTGGAAGAAACCCATCACGCTGCTCATCCAGATATCCTTCACCCCATTGAAGAATTGAAAGAAGCAAATGGTGGCTATCATGGCCGCGATGTATCCCATCGCAAAAGCTGGTTTGCGACCGATTTTTTGAGCCAAGAAAGTAAACGCGATCATCCCGAAAAAGGCCCCAGTGTTCTGGCATATCCCATTTACACCTCTCCAATAGGTTGCAGCTGATGCAACTTCTTTTTCATCTAGACCTCCCTGTTTCAGAGAGTTCGAGATAACCTCCCCTACCAACTCTGGGCTAAAAAATCCGATGCCCCAAACACCAACCACCCCAGCAACACACAGCACCATCCCTGCCAATGCATTTTTTCGCAGGCGATCATCGCCGAAGAGGGATGAGTAGGAACCAAATTTCACGCCAGTTGCCTTACCCGCTATTCTCGCCTGCACCCACTTCTCTGGTTCCTTGAGTTTGAGTTGGATTAACACGCACAAAATCGCAGGCAAAGCGCCTATCAAAAACATATACTTCCAGGCATAAGCAGGAGCAATTGTCCCGTCTTGCCCGAGTTTTGCGAGCAGCATACTCACTAGTCCCGCAGTGATGTTCCCAGCTGCCGACAATGCCTGCAGAAGCCCCAGCGCGGGGGTCCTCGCACGATCTGGCAACGTATCAGCCACCAAGGCGACCGCTAAACCAAAAACTCCACCAACACCCAATCCCGTGATAAAACGATAGATCATGAAGTCGGTTGTACCGACCGAGAACGCGGACAAACCCGTGCAGAGCGAATACAAGAGTACTGTAAGGGTCAACGTTTTTGCTCGACCGATGCGATCCCCAATCGACCCGAAGATCATCCCTCCTGTCGCCCAGCCGATCATGAAGATCGACGTTGCCATTCCACCATAGTCCTTAACAATATCTGTCGTTGTGTCTTTCGGAAGCAAGGACTTCAATGCATCGTTTCTCGCCAAAATAAAGATCTGTTGATCCATGCAGTCGAGAATCCAAGACATCGCTGCCATGATGAACACAAACCAATGGTACGAGGTCAACTCGCGATACCATGGTTTCGTCACAGGGGACAAATTAGCCGGGGACAAATCTGCGACTCCTCTGCCAGCGGTTGCGTTTTTCTGATCACGCGAGGAGTTATATTCGGAGTTGTTTTTATCGATTGTCATGAGATTGAATGGACAAGACTACCGCATGTGAGAACGCGGAATGGGAAAGGCCAAAGGGGCTATAGGGTTGGCACCTAGTATAGCCCCTTCGGATCGCCTTGTGTCGCCCATTGCCGTCGTGTCGGTGTCGCAACGCCGAAAACGGTATTTCCAGGAATTTATGCAGCTCGAACAGCTCGGCTGTTTTGAGCCCACTCGATCCAGTGTTCGACCCGTTGGCGGTCGGGTGCGTTTCCACCCCGCAAGAAGCGTTGCCCTTGCTTGCTCGATGCGACCGATGTGATTGCGGCGTACAGCGAGGCTGCATTCATCGACGCGACCGCTTCTGCCGTCGTACATCCGGAAGCGACGAGCAGCTGGGCATCGGTCCCGCGAAGGTTGGGAATCCTGCACACCAACATGGCTTGCTGCTGCCATTGGGCGACAACCTCTTTGTTGACACCTTTTTCAGCGAGTGCATCAGCGATTTCCGATTCGTCAGAGGCGACCAAATCACCCACGGTCTTGATATTGATGGCTTGCAGTTTTTCAGCCATCTTCGGTCCAATGGTTGGTGCGTCCACGACCGGGCTGGCGAGTTCCAAATAGAATTTCCAGTGGGATTCAACAGGAACCTTCTTGATCGGTGATTGCGAGACCGGTCTGCCAGCATCTTCGGCAGCTTCTGGACGTGCCCAACGTCTCTTCAAACGACGGCGCAATCGTCGCTCACTGCGACGCGTCTCGTCGGTTTGGTCGACGTTCGCGGTGGTAGCGTTCGCCGCAGTTACGGCGGCATTGTGACCTCGCACATGCGAGATCCAATTTTGGATCCGAGCGATTTCAGCTTCGGTAGCCGTACGCATCAATCCTCGTCCTGCATCGGTTGCTAAGAAGTTCTGGACTCGCTCCGCGATCTCATGCGATCGAGCTTGCACAAGCTGCGAAGCTCGGGTGATTCCGCAGCAAACCAAAACGCGTGCGTCGAAGGCTTTCATTTGAGGTGTATGGCACATCAAGTCGACGACACTCAGGATTCGCCGCACGGTGCGTGGATCCGCTCCCAGGACGACCGCTACGCGTTCGATGGGGGCATGAGTAAGATCCACAACGCGATGGATTCCGACCGAACGAAGCTTGCGAGCCGACTCAAGGCCGAGGCTCGGAACGTGCTCGACGGGACTCTCGGGTGATAAATAATAAGTTTTCCCATGCACCGTGTAGACCAGCGGATGCGAGATAACCGATGCGGGAATTTGTTTTCGGACGGCCGGTGACCACCATGCGGCGGTCTGCTCCTCGGCAGCGATTCCATCCAGCAGTCGATTGACCTCATTCAATTCTGGATAAGCCGCTTGGGGTGATACCGATGGGTGCGATTCCTGAGCTCGGTAGGAATCCGCGACAGGGATGCCACCTTGCAGACCGGCGCCGTAACTGACAACAGGAGCACGATCCAGGATAGGGTGGACCCCCAAATCGGTATCGGTATCGATTACGTAGTGAGGTTTTGCATAGCGAAGGTTTTCATGAACTCTCGCCACCGATCCTCCGTGGGCAGCGATTCGTCGCGCCACGAACTCATCACCGGTCGTCACGAGAATCTGGCGACCGTCACGCGAAACACGAGCCAGCACATGCAACAACTGCTCAAGCGGCTCGTCGCGGAACCCATCGATGGAATGTTCGAGAATCATCGGGATGCGACCGATGCGTGTCGAAGCAGTCGTGGCAATCGCCAATCGGATCGCGAGGTCGACCAATCGTCGCTGACGGGTATTTGGCGATGGGACAGTTTTGTCGAGCCATGCGTCCCTTTCTGCAATCTGGTTCGCAAAACCACCGACTCGAGCATCGGATGGCCCATAAATCGACTCCGCATTGGTATATGATGCCTCGATCGCCCAGGGAGGAAGCTGCCGAACAGCGCCTGCAGTCAACTCACGCAGATATTTTTCCGCGGTTGGAATCAACGACCCCTCGGAGGTGCGTCGATAGGGTGACCGCGTTCGCAGGTGCGATTGGACTTCCGCGAGTCGACGATGGGCTCCTTCGCGACGATCCCATCGTCGGATCATCTCTTCGGCGTGGGTCAATTGCTGGCGCAATTGGCTGTCGTCCCACTGAGGAGCGGTCCACGTCGAAGCAGGACTATTTCCTGAGGCGAGATGCTGGCGAATCTGACCTTCGATGGTAGCTTGCTCGGACTCCAACCGACCTATTCGCGCCTGGATGGCGATACGTTCGGCGCTGGTGTCGAGCCGGTCGGTCGGTCGGACTTTAGGTGATTGCAGCGACCCGAAGCTCTGAGAGATTCGATGGTCGTCGCGGCGATCGGGACGACGGGTTGTTTCCGACCACTTCTCGGATTCCGCAACCGACTGCTCTTGCAATGCTGCCCGCTCTTTCGAGAGGTCAAGCTTAATCGATGCGAGTCGGGATTCTAAAGTTTCGACCGATGGGGGGCGCGATGCTGCGCGTTGCTGATTGGTGTGCGAAACGTGGGCAAGTTCCGCATGGATACGGTCCCGTTCCAGTACCCACCACGAACGATCATGGTCGACCGCATCGGAATGGCGCAGTCGGTCGAGGAGCTCTCGCTCTTCGTTTTTCAATCGCTCGTAACCTTCATCAAGCTCCGTGCGGGCAGCCGCGTGAACACCTAATCGGCTCGCTGCCCACCACAGTTTTTCCGGAGAAACCGAACCAAGCGGGCTACAGAACACCATGGAGAGAATGTCGCTGCGCATGTCATCCCAGCGCCCGTCTTCTTCATCACCTTCCCAAAACAAATTGCCAACCCCCCGGATGCGAGCTGCATCGTCTTCGTAAATGGGTTGGTCGGATGGATGGAGTGGCGAATGAACGTAGCGAGACGGAATGATCGGTGCTCCGCCCGCACACGAAATCATTCGCAAGTGACCTGACGCGTCCACCCATGTAAGCGATCCATCGACCGCTTCAAAGTCAGCGTCCTCCAAATCGGTCAATGATTGGCCATGAAACAAAACGTTGCGGACAAACCGGCTTAGCAACGCGCTCGCTGCGGGGATCGGCGAGTATACAGCGTTCAATCCGCCACCCAAGGGGCCAACTTGAAACTGAGATGCTGTGTTTTTCTTGTCGATGTCCAGTCGAACCAAATGCATAGCTAGGGCTCCTCCCTCTCCGAAATCCTTCCGAACGGTGAGTGATCCGTCGACTCACCCTGGGTCAATCGCCCACGATAGCACATCTGCGCAGAATGGGTAAAGACCAGAAAAGGTGGTGTTCTTGGAGGTTCTGGGGCAAATACCCAAAGCACAGAGACTCGATAATCCCATGACTCTTTCCACTCGCGTAACTGCCATCAATGGAACGCGCTACGCAGTTTTCGCGAGGAACCCAACGATCCTCTTGCCAACCCCAGCGGGCAAGTCTTCCTCAACTCGCGTGTTCCCACGTTTTCAAATCGGTACAGCGCGCAATAGACCGAATGCTAGCGTTGCCTACTTCTGAGCGAGTCGATGAGGACAGCAAAGATAATGACCATGCCCGTCACAATCCGTTTCATCGGATCGGAGGCACCCATTTGCGCAAGGCCCGATTGGAGAACCGAGACAATCAGGACGCCGAAAAACGTATTGATGACCGATCCACTGCCACCTCGGAGACTTGTTCCGCCGATAACGCAGGCAGCGATCGCAGCTAATTCTAAACCGGCACCTGAGTTGGGATCAGCGGTGGACAGGCGAGATGTCTGGATCAACGCAGCGACGCCGCAGAGAACTCCGCACAATGTATAGATCGACAGCAACGCAGGAAGGGTGCGGATACCTGACATGCGTACCGTTTCAGCATTCGTGCCGATCGCGACCGCCATCCGCCCCAATACCGTGCGGTGAAGCATCCACTGTCCTGCGAGAACAACAAGCACCGCAAATAGGAACGCAGGGGATACAGCAAGATTCGCGATCGGAGCGGTAGCCCACTCGATGGTGCTACCGACGTACTTCGTTTCTGAATTGGTGATTAAATACGCGCCACCCCTAGCAATTTCCAGCATCCCTAACGTCACGATGAACGCGGGAATGCGGTATTGAGCGCTGACGAATCCGTTAAGTAAACCGCATATGCCCGCACAGAGTATGGCGATAAGGGCCGCACCCCCTATAGGCCAATGCCAGTCGGTGAGGAGTATTGCAAAAACAGACGAGGCCAATGCGAGCACCGAACCAACCGACAGATCGATTCCACCTACGATGAGGACGAACGTCATGCCGACAGCAACGATCGTCAAGTCGGGGATCGAGTTGGCGATGGTGGTAAAGGTAGCAGCACTAAAGAATGTTTTTGACCTCATGGAAAACACAGCGATCAGTACGACTAGGGCGAGCGCCATTCCGCCATATTGCATCAGCAATTGCTGCCAAACCCGGATGCTGTTTGCAGGTGTTTCTCGTACGGTATTTGAACTCACTGCAATACCTCGTTTCCTTGACTCTGGCCCACTTGAAACTGGCCCACCTGAAACTGGCCCACTTGACTCTGGTACCCCTCGAACATCGCGGCAACGATTTCTTCGCGATGGAAGTCCGGGCCATCAAACTCCTTCACCCACTGCCCGTTGGACATAACTCCGATTCGATGCGATACCTTGAGCAATTCCTCGAGATCGCTGCTGACGACGACGAGCCCCTTGCCGTTTTGACATAGGTCGCGCATTACCTCGTATACCGTTTCGCGAGCTGCGGCATCGATGCCGCGAGTCGGCTCATCGAATAGAAAAAATTGACCATCGCGATGGAGCCATTTCGCGAGGACTACCTTTTGTTGATTACCGCCGCTCAAAGCCTGGCACGCTTGTTGGGTATTGTCGCAACGAATCGCAAGCGAGCGAAGAAACGTTTCGGCCGTGCTGGTTGCTCGATGACTCCAAAACGGTCGTATCAATTCGCCGAGTTTGCCTCGAAACTTCGACCACGCGATATTGGATGCGATCGACTGCGGCAACCAAAGTCCGTCGGATTTGCGGTCTTCGCTGATCATCACGATCCCGCTGTCGACGGCCTGTGCAGGGCTTCTAGGAAGTGGCACTAGGCCATTTCGCGGTATTGATGTCTCGCAACTATCGTTATATCGAATCTCCACCTCACCATGATCGGCGCGGTCGGCACCAAAGATCAATCGAAGCAATTCCGTACGGCCAGACCCTACCAAGCCCGCAATGCCTAGGATTTCGCCAGATGCCACTTTGAAGGAGACGTTCTGAACGCGAGGCCGACGACTCACGCGATGGACGATCAAAACGGAACTCGCTTTTCTGGGGGGATGCGAATCGAGCAGTCCAGCATCGGTCGGATGCTGCGAAATAGGCCCTCCATCGCATGAACTCGCAGGGCGGTCCACGCCGTAGGTCATGAACGATACCATTTCCGATTGGCTCAATTGATTTTTGGGCCATGTCCCCACCCCTTTCCCGTCTCGCAGAATCGATATTCTATCTGCGATTTGTTCGACCTCGTCCAAACGATGGCTGATGTAAAGGATCGCGACCCTATTTCGTTTCGCCTCTCGAAGATGCTGCATCAATAGTTCCGTTTCGGACAACGAAAGCGCTGCAGTCGGTTCATCCAGGATAATGATGCGGCAGTCACGACTGAGATTGGCAGCGATTTCCAGCATTTGCCGCTCACCGATCCCCAGTTCGGATACGAGATCGCAAGGATCGATCGAGCGCAAGCCGAAGTCGCGAAGTAGTTGCCGAGTGCGTTCGAGAAGACTTTTCTTTTTGAGAACGCCAAAACGATGGGGCAAATTCGAAAGGAAGAGATTTTCCGCCACATTGAGAGTCGGTACCAGATTCAACTCTTGTTGAACGATTTGGACACCGGATCGCTCGGCTTCTCTTTTATCGCGCGGCGAGTAATTGCGTCCGGCTAGGGACATGCTGCCGCCACTTGGGCGAACCAAACCCGCAATCATTTTGCAGAGAGTGCTTTTTCCTGCCCCGTTTGCCCCAAGCAATGCGTGGATTTCCCCTGGCTGAAATTCGAGGGAAATGGAGTCCACCGCTCGCGTTGCATAATCTTTGGTCAGCTCATGGGTCGTAAGCACGTTTTGCAAGAACCTAATTGCAAGATGGATTCACGAGAAGCGATGCGTTGTCGATGGGGATCCTATGGGCTAAACCCACGCTGAAGCCTATCGGCGGACGGTTGGTCTGCACCGAACATATTATTGGTTAGCCAATTCATTGGCAGTGATCAGATCGACAGGCGTTTCACGATCCGAAACATCGCCGCTTGGGTTTTGCAGCAGTTGCATTGCGACTTCGATGCCGAATACGGCTAATTGATCGCCATGCTGATCGGCTGTGGCCAGTATCTTTCCTTCGCGGATCGCTTGCTGGACGGCGCTGATATTGTCGAATCCGATGACTTGAACCTGTTCTGTTTTATTGGCAGCCTTGATGGCGGCCATGGCCCCGAGCGCCATGGAGTCATTGGCTGCAAGGATGGCCTTGAGCTTAGGATGTTCGTTCAGCATCGATGCGGCAATGGTGTTGGCTTGATTCACTTCCCACTGAGCGCTTTGACTATCGACGATCTCGATCTTTGCCTCCTTCATGGATTGTTCGAATCCTAGTCTGCGCTGAGTCGCGTTAAAACTGGTACGGATGCCTTCGAGCACTGCGACTTGATCTCCTGCTTGCAGTTTCGTCGCAAGGTAAGCACCGACAGCTTTGGCACCGGTTAAATTGTTAGGGCCGACGAAAGGGATCGACACCTTTTCCTGCTTCAAAACGTCTTCGTCCAGTTTATTGTCGATATTGACGACGACGACCCCAGCCTTTTTGGCTCGCCGTAACGCTGGTATCAGCGCTTTGGAGTCTGCGGGTGCGATCACGATCGCTTTCGCGCCGGCGGCAACCATTTCGTCGACGAGTGCGGATTGCCTAGCGAGGTCGCGTTCGTCTTTGATTCCATTGACGACCAATTCGTACTTGGCTGCATTGTCGGATTGGTGTTTCTTTGCTCCGTCTGCCATAGTGGAGAAGAACTCATTGGCCAGCGACTTCATCACGAGTGCGATTTTAGGTTTGTCGGTTGTTGATTTTGAGGCACTGGTTTCAGCTTTGCCGGATTCATTGGCGGTTGTTGCGCCAGATACATCGCGTATTGTGTTTTCATTTGGACGGCCGCACCCGATGGTCAGCATCACGGCACCGAAGGCCAGCAACACATTTTGGCTCCAGCGAGGCGATGGGTTGGGGGTGGCGAATTTGCAAAGGATTGATGGGCTGGTATTCATGATCGTGCCAGATGGTTGGAGCATTGATCGTTCTTGGGACTGGATGAGCTAATGATAATGGGATGCGTTCAAGGGTTGATAGGCTTGGTTGCGGCTAAGATCGCGAGGACTTGATCGCTGCTCGGAAGGGATGGCTGGGCACCGGGGACAGTCACGGCATGGGCTGCAGCAGCTGCAGCATACGAGCAAGCGTCGACGAGCGAGGAGCCTTGGCCAAGTTGCGTTACCATGGCACCAATGAATGCGTCGCCAGCAGCGGTCGTGTCCACGGCATTGACTTGGAAAGGCGGAATCCAGGTGGTCGCATCGCTGTTCGGATCGAGGTGAGCGACCACAGCCCCTTGATTTCCGAGGGTTATCACGACCTGCGCCGCCCCGCGTTTTTGAAGGGACAAAGCAGCAGCTCGGGCCTCCTCGATCGTTTCGATTTTGATTCCCAGGAGCGACTCCGCTTCGGTTTTATTTGGGCACAGCACGTCCACATGGAAAAGGGCTGGATCGAACGACGCTGGGCAGGGAGCTGGATTGAGGATGACTCGTTTCCCAAAGTCTCTTGCTCGGGCAATAGCATGCTTAACCGAGTCGATCGGTATTTCGAGTTGGAGAACGACCCAATCCGCCCACTGTATCGCCTGGATCGATTCATCGATCAGGGATGGAGTTAGCAGACCGTTGGATCCGGGCACCACCATGATCGAGTTTTCACCTGCATCATCGACCGCGACGATCGCAACGCCGCTGGGGCCGGGAACTGCTCGAATCCAATTGGTATCGATTCTTTCGTAGGTGAGGTTGTTCCTGAGAGTGGTCGCGAAGCCATCGCTACCCACGCAACCGAGCATGCGGACGATTGCCCCCAACCGCGACGCTGCAACCGCTTGATTGGCCCCCTTTCCTCCGGATACTTCTTCCAAGGAACGGGCCATCCTCGTTTGTCCGGGAGTTGGGAGTTCGGCAGTGCGGACGACCAGATCCATATTGATCGAGCCGCAAACCAGGACATGAGGTTTTTCCGTCATCAAGCGATCTCTGGAGGGAAACGGGCTGGGTAGCGCGAGCGAGCGGGTATTAGCGACTCGGAGGTTGGCTGGCTAATTGAACGAGGGCTTCTCGAGTCCTCTCAAGCATTGCGGGATTAAGGATTAAGTAGCGATGCTTTCCGCTGGTGGATTCCTCAAATGTCGTTACCGCGTTGTCCGCGATGCGAACCGTGCCAGGCTTGGAGACTTCGAAATACCCACGATCAGGGCGAACAGCGGCGAGGACGCTGCTTAAATCCCAGGAGGGGCGATCGTGTGGCGGCGGAATGTATGCGATGTACGCTTCTGGAAGTGGATGGTGAGGTGTGTACCGGAAATCGTTCAGGATACTTTGATGGGGATAGGTGAGTGCCAATCCAATTTCGAAACCACTCCAAAGAATGGGCACTTCGCAATCGTTGACCATCGATTGAATCGATGCGATGTCTTCGGCGACGTTGTATTCGCGATGCTCCGTTAGTTCCCCTTTCTCATTGGGGATTTTGGTAAAAGCACCCGCCATGATCGAAACCAGCTTTACTTTCTTTGCGACTAGTTCGCGACCACTGAGAGGGCTGATCGCATCCGATGGAGATTTCAGCAGATTGGCAAGATTGGTGGAGAAGCCGACTTGAACAAACACGACGGAGTTGTCTGCTGCCTTAGCGAGCACCTTGCGAAGCACCTCCACTGCGGTTGGGGCGTCATTGCCGGTGAGAAGATCATGAGGAAACCGCAATTTGTCCCCATCCCGGATTTTTGCTACTTGATTGTATTTTCCAGCATCGGGCGTTTTGCCGGAGCCACGGCAAACACCGATCGGAATATTTCCTCGACCATAGAACGTGTTCACGCAATCGACAAACGAAGCTGCCAGTTCATGGTCTTTGGTGATCGTAACTGCGAGGAGTTCACATTCCCCTCGAGATTGCAGCGCATGGATCAAACCGAGCGCCAACGCATCGTCACAATCATTCCCCATATCGGTGTCGAAAATCAGGGGGACTTTGTCAGCAGCCAACGACCTCGAGGAGGACTGGTGCATGAGAGCGACTATGGCAAATGCGGTGCAAAGCCACAAAAGGAGCAATCGATTCATAGTAGCTTGATCTACATATTGGAGTGGGAGACTGAGACGATGTGTTGAGAACATTCGCAATTTCTCGGGGAAGTCCGGCGTGCCCAGTTGTGGGCCCGTGGATTGTAATCCAAGGCAAAACGGATGACGAGCGGTAGGGGCTCTCCAGCTTGGTATCGGTTGCTATTCAGGATAGTCAGAGGTTCCGTCGCTGCGGTTTTTCCGAAACGCCGCTCTAGGTATTGCGATTGGCTTTGAAGCGTCGATACCGAACGAAGCGGCGCAAGCGAGGAAAAAGAATCCGCTGCAGGCAGTGAACACGATCAGTTGGCCGTTGCCGCTTGATTCACCAAGCTTCATCAACTGGGGAACCATGAACGCGCTGAGGGAGGCACCAAGGTTGCCCCACATGTTGGCCCATCCATAGACAGTCGCCGTATTGCGTCCCCCGATGTCTTGCATGAACGCCCAAAAGGACGGGTTGCCGAAATCGGTCATCATGGAAACGATGCCGCAGCAAGCGACAATCAGCCAAACCGAGTCGAGCCATGGGCATAGCAGATAGGAGGTTCCAGCCATGGCCGTTGCTGCTGTCAGCGCAGCAATGCGGCCCCGGCGCAACCCCCAACGCGAGACAGCTTTGTCGCTGGCCCACCCGCCCAGGAGCATGCCAGGGAGCCCGCAGGCTAGGACTCCGGTCACCATAGCAGCACCGGTTAACGGTGAGACACCTTGTTGGTCGACCAGGTAGGATGGAAGCCAAGTGATCAAGAAGGCCCATCCGGCGTTGATGCAAAACTGGGCTAGGGAGCTGAGCCAAAGGGATCGGTTGGTCAAGCAACTTAGAAGAATCCAACCTAGTTCGAATCGTACAGGCGGGGATGTGGCGTTGGTAGCTTGGTGTAGATGGGAGCCGATCTCGTGTCGTTCCTCTTCATTCACCCGAGGATGTTGATCAGGAGTGTCTCTCACGATCCACCAGTACCAAGCAGCAACAAAGATGCCGACAATGCCGTATATCATCAGTACAGTCCGCCATGATCCAATTTGTTGCTTGACGACGACGAGTACCAGCAAGGTTGTGATCGTAGGAGCAAGCATCCCACCGACGCGTCCACCGAAACTGACCCATGAGCTCGCGGTGCCACGCATATGCAATGGAAACCAACGTCGAATGACCCCGCCTGATGTTGGATACGCGCCGGCTTGTGCGATTCCGCACGCGAGCCGTGCCAGCAACAATCCTGTCAAGGAAGTTACCAGACCGGTCAGCGCCGTCATCACAGACCAGCCAACGATGTAGAGGGTAAGCATTTTGCGAGCACCCCATCGGTCGCTGGCCCATCCCGCCGGTATCTGTGCAAGCGCGTAGGAAAAGAAAAAGGCGCCGAGCACGTTTCCAATTTGTTCTTTCGGAACATTAAAATCCGATCGGAACGAATCGCTCTTGACGATTTCCCCGAGGCAAACGCGATCTAAATAGAGCATGAAAGCCATGAGCACGCTCGCCAGGGCAACTTCAAATCGAACGGCGGATGGCTTCATAGAATCGATTCCAGATATTGGCCGACGTGAACGATGACCGGTGGGATGGAACAGGACAGCGGGATGGAACAGGACTATAGGATGGAACAGGACTGTAGGATTGAACAAGACAACGGGATGGAACAGTGTATCTGCTTTTGGAGTCGGCTTGTTCCCGACTCGCCGCTTTTTGAGCTATGATGGGGTCGCGGGGCAACGCGAAATAAAACGTTGTCTCCGTGGATCGCCTTGGAATGTAGCATTGGGTGTGCTTGGACTATTGGGCTGTGTTTTGGCAATTGGGTGTATTTGGACTATTGGGCATTGAGGGAGATTGAGGATGTGGATTTTCGATGCGCATTTGGATTTGGCGCTCAATGGGGTCGATTGGAATCGGGATCTTCGGCAGAGCGTCGAAGATATACGGGCTCAAGAGATCACGTTGCAGATGACCGAGCCTGGCCGTCAAAAAAACACCTTGAGCTTTCCCGAACTCCGTGAATCGCAGGTCGGCATCTGTTTGACCACACTGTTGGCTCGGCAAGAACAACCGATCAACCATTCGTTTGGCTGGACATCACCTCAGACGTGCTACGCGATGGCGCACGCGCATTTGGCGTACTACCGCGCGCTCGAGCGCGAGGGGTATCTCAAGATGCTTCGAACCCGAGGGGAGCTTATGGAGCATTGGCTGGCCTACCAACGCGAACCGCAAAAGACGCCGCTCGGCTTTGTGTTGACCATGGAAGGTGCCGATCCGATCCTTACGCCCGATACGGTCTACGAGTTCCACGAAGCGGGGTTGCGTGCTCTCGGGCTGACGCATTATGGCACCAATCGCTACGGCGGTGGGACACGCAGCGAAGTGGGGTTGTCGTTGACCGCTATCGAACTGCTCAAGCATTGTGAGAAGTTGGGGATCACCATCGACGTCACCCATCTCTCGGACGTTGCATTCTGGCAAGTGGTCGAGCATTTCCAAGGTCGGATCCATGCGAGTCATCAAAACGCAAGGGCCATCTGCAACTGGCAGCGGCAATTCAGCGACGATCAAATTCGAGTTGTGATCGAGCGAGACGGTGTGCTGGGAGTCTCGATGGATGTAATCATGCTGCAAGAAGGATACGTTCGGGGGGTTAGTTCAAATACTGCCACTTTGGAGCGTGCGATCGATCAGATCGAACACGTGCAAAGTTTGTCGGGTGGAACACTGCGCCATGTCGGGCTCGGCACAGATTTGGATGGTGGTTATGGGTGCGAGCAAACGCCGGCAGACTTGAACCGGTACCGAGATTTGCAAAAGCTAGTAGGACTGCTGCAGCGACGAGGGTATTCCGAGGCGGATATCGAAAGTGTATTTCATGGCAACTGGATGAGATTCTTCGGAGAAGTCCTTCCGGAGAGCTGAGATCAAATCCCAGCACCACATCGCACGAGCAGTTCATCGCAGACGAGTCACTGCGGATGCGATGGACGGCAACGGGTCGAACGTCATGGACTCTGCGGCATCCAGTGCACGGGTAACAACCTCGCATAGGCAAAGACCATGCAACCGACGAGCGCTGCCAGGATGATGCTGTGCCAGAAAACGTATCGCAGGATTTTCCCTTCCTCGCCTGCTTGGCCGGTAGCGATCGATGCCACGACCAAGCTCTGAGCGTCGATCATTTTGCCCATGACTCCGCCGGTTGTGTTGGCTGCTGCTGTGAGGATTGGATTCAATCCGAGTTGCTGCGCTGTAATTCGCTGAAGCCCGCCGAACATCACGTTCGATGCGGTGTCACTCCCCGTGAGTGCGACGCCAAGCCATCCAAGAAGCGCGCTAAAGAACGGGAACAAAACACCCGTCGAAGCAAATGCCAACCCCATAGTCGCATCGAGGCCTGCTGATTTGGTGACATATCCTAATGCGAGCATCGCTGCGATGGTCATCAATGATAACCTCGTTCGGCTTACCGTACTCCCATAGATTTGCAGGAGTCGACGGGGCGAGAATCCTCGCAACCATCCGCTGATGATCCCCGCGAGTAGCAAACTCGTTCCGGTAGCAGCAAGCCACTCAATTTTATAGACTGCGGCCTCAGGGGTAGGTTTAGAAACAACTGGAGGAACGCGCACAACGGCCTCATGCAAGCGAGGTATTTGGATCTCGAATTTCGTCCAACCCGCAAACATGTTTGGATACTCTTTGATCCCGCCGTTCAGGAACTGCTTGACTTGAGGGACACCCCATGCAAACACAAAAAGAGACATGCACACCCAGGGCAGCCACGCGCGAAACACTTCCCCTCGTGAAGGCTGGGGATCTTCATTCGCGAAAACTGGCGATGCTGTGCTTCCAACCTTTTCGTGCTCAAATATCCAAATGGATTTCGGCTTCCAGAAGCGAAGCAAAACAGCCAAAGCGAGCATCGAAACGATGGCCGCGGCGATGTCGACCAACCATGGTCCGTGGTAATTGCTCACGGTGAATTGAACGATAGCAAAGCTTCCACCTGCGGTGAGACAAGCTGGCCAGACCTCGAGCATTGCGGCACGCCCAGCCATGACCCATATTAGCCAGAATGGGATAAGCAATGAGAATAGAGGTAGGATGCGCCCCGAAGCGGCGCTGAGGGCATCGAGGGGTAAATCTGTAACCGCAGCTAGTGCAATCAACGGGGTCCCAAGTGCTCCGTAGGCGACCGGTGCCGTGTTGCCGATCAACGCCAAGCCTGCTGCTTCCAATGGACGAAATCCTAACCCGATTAACATCGCCGCTGAAATCGCAACAGGCGTCCCAAAACCTGCGGCCCCTTCAATGAACGCTCCGAAACTAAATGCAATTAGCAACGCTTGGATCCTGCGATCGGACGCTAATCGTGCAATCGATTTTTTGACAACCTCGAAGTCACCGGACGCAACGGTAAGATCGTAAATAAAGATAGCGTTCAGAACGATCCAACCGATGGGAAACAAACCGTAGAATGCACCGTGAAGAGCTGCCATGCACGCGAGTGTCACTGGCATTCGGTAGATAAGGATCGCGACGAGCAAAGCGGCAACGAGTCCGAGCAGAGCCGAAACATGAGCCTTTATCTTGGTGAACGCGATTAATCCCAGAAGGACCACCACAGGTAGACTTGCCAAGAGGGCTGAGAGCCAGAGATTCTCCAGGACAGGTGTATAAACTTGGGGCCACGTCGGCATGTTGAAGACTCGTATTGCGAACTTCTCAGTGATCAGAGATCTACGCACCTTTCTGGAGCCGAAGATTCGAAGCCTGAGAAGCCTGAGAAGTGTGGAAGTGAAGAGGTTGAAAGATTGAAAGATTGAAAGGTGGAAAGGTGGAGAGGTGGAGAGGTGGAGAGGTGGAGTATGGCTTGGAATGAGGCCGAGAAGGCTCGCGTCATTCTAACCAATGATTAAGTGAAGCGGGACGACTTGCACACCCAAGGATTGGGTTTACAAAAACGCGGATTTGATTCGCGACTCGAAATAGGATTCGGTCATAGCAAGTGCGATCGTATGTATAACGGGTTCCCGAGGCCAGCTACCAAGTGCCTGCCGGTGGTAAAATGCATGTCGTTTGCAACCGGACAGATCAAGGAGCATCTGTTTTGGTTTGAGGTTTGATTTCTGGTATAGTGGTGAATGTCGCTCGGATTTGAAACGTACCGATTTCTTTTACCCCCCCAGTGCATTTTTGCCCCTCTGTGGGCTGCGTGTGATTGCATGGCCTCTTCCCTGATGGAACTCCCAATGCCCTCCAGCTGGCGATCTGTGGTTCGCGATTTGTTTTTGTTGTTGGCATTCCTCGTAATCGGTGTTTCACCCGTTCTCGCGTTGCAAGAAGCGATTGTGCAGGCACAGGATGGAAAGTCCTACGAGCGCGTGAAAGTGGATGAAGATGCAGAGCGCATGGTATTGCAGTTTCCTGTGCGTCGCTTCGAACGCAAAGATCCACCAGGGCCCGTCATCACGACTCACGGCATGGTGCATATCGCCGATCGCCAGTTTTACGAAACTCATCAAGCGTTGCTCGATCCGCTGGATGTCGTCTTGTTTGAGATGGTCCTCCCGACCGGCACCGGCCGCCCAGAATACGCGCTTCAGGATACGGATTCCCCGGAATGGAAGATTGCAACCACGAAACTGCGGATGCAATCGTTGGCAGCTGTATGCAATGCGTATGCCAGGAGCCAAGGCAGACAACCCTCGAATTTCCGCGAACTGCAGGAATGGGATCCCAATCTAAAAGCGATCGCAGGCAGACTCGCTAAGGATTGCTGGGGGAACGATTTTCGTCTAACCACCAGAGATGCGAACGATTCTGAACTCGATGAATCAAGTGCAAACGCAAGGAACCCGGGCACCCTCGAAATACTGTCCTGGGGCAAAGACAACGCCGAGGGGGGGACGGGCGAATCCTCTGACATTTACCTCTCGGAGCAAGGAGCAATTTCGTTTGCCACGAGCGAGCAAAACAGCATGCTACGCATGGCAAGAACATTGGGGTTGAACTTTCAGGGAGAGATTGAAAAACATGATCGTCCGAATTTTCGAAGTTGCGATCTTTCCGATGACCAAGTCGGCGAGCGATTGTTGAAGCAGGGAGAGGCAGATGTCGAGAAAAAGAACGCGAATGCTTGGATGCCATTGCGAGTTCTTGAAACCATTGCCGAACTATCCCAAGCGATGCCGGGACTCAAAAACGGTGGCAAGCAGTTCTTTGTGGATGTGCTTGCGGAGTCTCCAATTCAAACGCAGGTGGAACGGCCTGACGCATTCAGTAAAGTCATCCTCGATGATCGCAATCAGGTGGTTATCGACGACGTTACCGCCATCCTTGAAAAGGAGCCAAACGTAAGAAGCATCGGTATCATCTACGGCGCAGCCCATATGCCGGGTATCGAGTCGAAATTGCTCGAAATGGGTTACGAGGAAACGCAGGTCGATTGGGTCGATGCTATTACGGTGGAACAACCTCAAAGCCCGCTGGAAAAGAAACAGCTGGAAGCGTCCCGCAGGATTGTCCGCTCCATGGGTTTGCTAGGAGGGGAGGATGCGCCAGGGGAGACGAAGCGAAGACGCTGGCGACGATCCAACACGTCGGAGGATGCGCTGGCTCAAAACTATCGCAAAGAAATCATGAGAGAGTGGATTGGCGAGTTGGCCATCATGCTCGATGCTGACCGCGAGGCAGAGCGAGATCGAGCCGAGGGGGACTTGATGAAGTTAGGTTCGGCTGCTCTCCCTTTCCTGCCCGCCAGTACTGAAGATGACTCCGACGAACTCCGAATGAGGATTGAACGCATTCGGAGCACCTTGCTCGACAGGGATGAAGAGAAACTCTCAACGCCATCACGTGTGACGTTGAGTGGTCCCATGTCTGGACGCCAAGCACTCGAGTCGCTCGCAGAGCAGTCAGGCAACAAGCTACCATTAAAAAACTTGGATGGCATCAACCAGAAGATCGACATCGAGATCAAAGATGGGTTGTTCTGGGAGACTCTGGATGAGCTGCTTGATAAGCTCAATATGACCATCAAGCCCGACGAGAGCGAAGGCTTGCAATTCGCATCTCGAAGCGAGTTTATGCCGCAACGGTTTGCGAATGCGGGTTATTCAGGTAGCTTTCGAATCGAACCTGTTGCAATCACGAAAACACAGTCACTGTATGAATCAGAGATGAATGCGACCAGCATTGAGTTGGCATTGTCCTGGGAACCACGGCTCAACCCCGTCTTTGTCCGCTATGAACTGGAGGGAATGGAACTCAAATGCGATAATGGTGAAGTTTTACGGCCCAAACCCAATCAAGGCATGGATTTCACCCCGAGCGGCTCACATCTTCTGTCCACCATCGAGTTCGATCGCCCGACGCGCGCGGCGCGAGAAATTGTCGAGTGGAAGGGAAGCTTCTTCTGTGCGATCCCCGGTAAGCCAGTAGCCATCAGCTTCAAAGACCTTGAAAACGCTCGCAATAACACTGCCAGCAATGGGGATCTCAAGGTTACGCTCGAGCGCACTCGAAAAAATCGCGACCTGCACGAGGTCTTGTTAGGGATTTCGATCCAAGGCGACAAGAACACAGACTCGATCCAAGGCTGGACCTCCATGCTCGATGCCTACCTTGAAGATGACCGCGGGAATCGCATGGAGCATGCTGGGTGGTCGACAACTCGACTCACAGGTCGCGACATCGGGTTGTCGTTCCTATTCGAGGTAGAGGAATCGCTCGAGGGATACCGATTTGTTTTCGTGGCTCCGCAGTCAATCATGCAACAAACAGTGGAGTACACACTCGGTGGCATTCCCCTACCATGATCCACTACGTGACGATTCGAGACCTCAGGGCCTAAAACGCCAACTCGTCCGGAAGATACTTAGCAATCAATTCCTCGTAATAAGGACGCAGTTGCTTCCAGTCAGGTGGCGTAGGGGATTTTGAATACAAGTCGTAAGGATTAAATTTGCGCACCCATGGAAGCATCGCTCGATCGTGATCGTCGCATAGCCAGTCGTACTGCTCCTCGCGATGCCACGCGTAGAACGAATGGTACCGGATCATGTACAACGCCGGCTCAGGCAGATATGGTTTCATCACGTGAAAGAGATACTCGTCATGTCCCCACGACATTAAGATATTGCGCAATCCGCAACCAGGGCGATAAATGCCTGGTTCGCTGTTGAGTACGGGATCGTGAATGTCTGGATTCTCCGCGAAGAACTCGCTGTATACGATCCGTTCGCTAAACCGGCAACCTACAGGAAAGGTATCTCCGACGACAGCCCATTGGGGTTGCCCCCACAAACAAAGCACCTTGCCCAAATCGTGCAATAGTCCCGTAAGCACAAACCAGTCTTCATGCCCATCGGCGCGGATCGCTTCAGCGCATTGAAGCAAGTGCTGCAATTGATCTAGTTCAATGTCGGGATCAGAATCGTCGATAAGCGTGTTGAGAAAATCGAGGGCCTCGAAGGGGCTCATTCGTTGCCGATTCAGTTCCAGGAACTCTGCCCGCTTCGCACGGACAAAAGCAAGCGTTTGATGCTTATGGTTTTCCCGATAGAACTCGCGGACGGTTTCGCGTCCTGGGTTGTCATAATTGCGGTAATCGCTTTGCGCTTTTTGGCCCGGCTTGGGATAGACTTGGTTCTCAATGAAATCCTCGACCGCTTCAATATCTTTCATTCTTCGCCGCTCCGCAGTTTCCGCTCTAACTGAATGCTGGGATCCAACCCATGGTCTCAATGGGTGTTACCACCGTTGAGTATCTTACTGCGAACAGCGACTGCAGAGAAATACCACACCACGATTAGGTGCGGCTTATTAAGTGGGGCTTATTGGGCGGGTCTAATTAGGCGGGACTTGTCAGAAGGGGCTGGTGGCATGCAGAGTCGCGTATTGGAGCGTAGAATCAGCCGGGGGACGTTCGACCATCGTAGGCTCAAAACCGGATAGGTCGTTCCCTAATGAAACAGCGATACCACGCGGGTGCTTGCGATGACATCATGCGCGAATCTTTTGCCACAGAGGAAGTAGCAGAACGCATCTAGGAGATACCAATACTCACCGACATAGGGTATTAGACATAGCGACGCAGGGATTCCATACCTCATGACAACACCACAAAGGAAACCTGGAATCCTTCCCTGGTCGGTCACAATTCGAATCAGCAGGATTTGTTTACCAATCGATTGACCGGAAACTGAGATTAAAACCGATTGGATAATAACGAATAGAGCCGGTACGATTCCTATCAGTATCAATGTCGATGGTTTTAGCGATACGCCATGACGAATTGCATCGATCGGATTCTCGACAGCGAACCCGTGCCTAGAGGCCCATTCAACTGCGCAGAGACTGAGGATGAATGATGCAATCAAGAGGATTGAATCGATGAAGCATGCCACAGATCGCCGCCAGAGAGCTGCGTTTTCATACCCGCTAAAATCCCGCTCCCGCAGAGGAACTTTCGTACGTTGTTTTACGATCGCGTACATTTCTTGATCGGTGAGCTCGCGATCAAAATGAAAAGCTCTTGAATTTTCACTTGGGACGGAATCGAGCAAGTCCGGTTGCCGCTCTAGTAGCGATAGAGCTCGTTCGATCCGCTCCGTAGTCGCTTCTGGGACGACGTTGGACTGCCCGCAGTACTTGCACGTAGCGTCCCTGCCAGGAGAATCGCTCGACGCAACATTGCTATTCCAACAATGAGTACACCGATATTCCAGGTAGACGGGGGCTTGGGTTTGCATCGCTTATTTCGATGATCCAGAGGGCGAGTCGAAGTGGTAGGGAACTTGCACGACGTGTACAACGTAGAACTTGCCGAGGAGACTGAAGCACTTGGGCCGGAACCATTACGTAATTACAACTGTCGAACCCCCGAAAGTTCCGATTATTCCGGTTGTTAGGGTCGCTACACGTCGACAAGGGTTGCTGCGATGAAAGACTAGTCGCAGAACGGCGGAGCCCGAGAAAAAACAATCTGCGATACGGGCAGTTTTTTGCTGGAAAGAAACCAAGCTGAAAGAGATTAATTCCCGGAGCAGGGCTAGTTAGGCGGCTTGATTTTGAAAAAACATTTGATGGACTGCGTCCCCGATGTCGTTGAGTTTGCCTTGGAAGGAATCGATGAAGCCGTGAAGGCCCTCGTTCATAACCTCTTCGATATCCAGAAATTCGAATTCGGCCCGAAGTCGCCCTAAGAGTTGTTCAGGACGATTGCTGAAGTTCCCAGACGAGCCACCAGTGATCGATAGCAATGAACGTTCGGCTAGCGAGACGCAGAAGCGGACGGCACGCGGAAAATCTCGATCGAGAAGAAGGAAGGCGGCAACGAGTTTGGGAGATAGGCGACCGAACCGTCGACGGTACATTTCCAGAGCGCTAGCGCTCTTGAGAAGCATCCCCCATTGGCTGATATCGATCGATGTCCCGACGTCAGCGATGTTGGGTAGGAGCAAAAAATACTTTACGTCGAGGATCCGCGAGGTTTTGTCGGCTCGCTCGAGCATCGCTCCCAGCCGACCAAAATTCCAAGCTTCGCCGTGCGACATAGTCCCTGATACCACACCGTCGATGAGAAACCCGAATTGTCGAACACGGGTAAAGAAATCGAAAGGCGAATCGATCGCTCGCGGATCGTTGCGGCTGTCTCTTACGAAGAGATAAAACTAATTCAGTTCCTCCCACATTTGGCTGCTGAGCATCTCCCGGCTCTGTCGTGCATTCTCGCGTGCGGCTTGCAAGCACGACAGGATTGAGTTGGGGTTACTCTCATCGAAGGTGAGAAAACGAATCACGTTTTCCTGAGATACATGTTTGTACGACTCCGAAAACAGAAGTTGGTCCCCAGTGGTATAAACGAGAGCTTCCCACTGATGCTCGAGGTCGTCCCCCAGGCCTAACGTCAAATTCAACGTAACATCGATGAATCGTGCGACGTTTTCCGCGCGCTCGGTATACCGACGCATCCAAAAAATAGAATCCGCAACTCTCGATAGCATGGTTTCAAAGTATTCGTTGGAATCGTTGTTAGTTTTCGTCTCGCAGTACCCAGGTGTCCTTGCTGCCGCCCCCTTGAGAGGAGTTCACGACGAGTGAGCCTTTAACGAGAGCCACTCTGGTCAATCCACCTGGAACGATATAGATGTCTTCGCCGTAAAGGATGTATGGTCGCAAATCAACGTGTCGCCCTTCCAGCGAGTCTCCGCAAAGGGTTGGCACGGTGGAAAGAGCGAGCATCGGCTGGGCAACATAGTTCCGCGGATTGGACTCGATGAGTTGTCGATACTTTTCGTGCTGATCCTTGGTCGCGCGAGGTCCCAGCATGATACCGTACCCTCCCGACTCATTAGCGGGTTTGATCACGAGTTCGTGGATGTGTTCGAGCACGTACTTGCGATCTTGATCGTCCGCGCACATATAGGTTGGCACGTTTGGCAGGATCATCTCTTCCGAAAGGTAGTACTGAATCATTTTTGGGACATAAGCGTAAACAGCTTTGTCGTCGGCGACCCCCGTTCCAGGCGCGTTGACCAGTGCGACTTTTCCTGCGCGATAGACATCCATTAATCCGCGAACTCCGAGAGTTGAGTCTGGCCGCAAGACATCTGGATCGAGAAAATCGTCATCGATGCGGCGATAGATTACATCGACTCGTTTTAGTCCTCTGGTGGTGCGCATGCAGACATAGCCATCGCTGACGACCAAATCGGAGCCTTGCACGAGTTCAACTCCCATTTGCTGGGCAAGGAAACAATGCTCGAAATAAGCGGAGTTGTAGATCCCCGGAGTCAGCACCACGACATTAGGATCGCGAGACGATGCAGGAGCGACGTACTGCAGCATCTTGAGAAGTTGTTCTGGGTACGTTTCGACGGGAAGGATATTGTGACCTTCGAAGAGTTGGGGGAAGGTTCGTTTCATCACCTCCCGATTTTCGATCACGTAGGAGACACCGGACGGACATCGCAGGTTGTCCTCGAGCACGTAGATTTGGCCATCGTCCCCTCGCACTAAATCGGTACCTGTGATGTGACACCAGATTCCTCGCGAGGGGTTCATCCCTTGAAGTTGCTTTAGGTAGCCTTTGCTCGATGCGATCATGTACTCGGGAAGGACCTTATCTCGAATGATCCGCTGCTCATGGTACATATCGTCGATGAACATATTCAGCGCACGGATCCGCTGCTTGAGCCCAGCCTCGACGTAGCGCCATTCTTTCTCGAGCAACACACGGGGAATTAGATCAAAGGGCCAAATTTTTTCGGTGCCGGCAGCATGACCGTAGACATTGAACGTGATACCCATGTTGAGCAGTTCGTGGTCGGCGGCTCGTTGTCGCCGCTGCAATTCTCCCAGGGGAAGGCTTTCCAGTCGGTCCACGAGAAATTCAACGCCGGGTCTTGGCTGCCCACTTGCGGTAAACATCTCATCGAAAAACCCTTTGGTGTCGTACGATCCAATCGAAAGAGGGTCGCCATGTGACACGGCATTGGATGTGCGGATAGATACTTGTTCGCTACTCATCGCGGAGAGGTCCGTGGGATTGACGGTTGCTAGTCATGGTTCGCACTGGCTTTTCATCGTTCGCACTGAATCGCTTGGATACGGTGAAGCGTATTAAGGCTGAGCGTATTTGTACCTACGGAGAAGCTTCAGAATCCAGTGGAATTGTTTAGGTGCGTGTTGCTGTTGGGGGAAAATGCTGAAAATCAAGGCTATCCAAGGGCACATGGTGCACTAATCGCGGGCAGGGCATCGAGGAATCGGCCTTCGCTTTCTTACAAAATTCCCTGCAAATTGAGTACGAACCCGGACGGTCCATCGACAAGAAGCCTCCCCCCCGTCTGGAGGATCTCCTATCAGCAAATACCGAGCCAATCGCTCCTTGGAGCGCTGAGTCCGTGACTCAATTAGCCAGGGTGCAGGGGGTATTCATTTCTGGAGCGAGCGCGAGGGGGGCTTAGAACTTCCAACGGAGTTCCGACCGCATTCCGTAGATATCGGGAGCATCATCGAGCCATCCGTTCATGGCATCTAAGCGAAGAATGGTCCAATTGTTGAGCGCTTTTTGGTAGCGTGCGCCGATGGCGTATTGCGGGCCGGCAGCCCGGCCGAAGGTGTTATTGCCATAGGGATCGAGGGCTGCGAACTCGAGGACGAGTTGTTTGCGGAAATCTGCGGAAAGCATGTTGATCCCGGTCGCGCCGCCGTAGGCATTTGCTCCAGTCGCGTTGAGCGTTGGATAATTGGTAAGTCCGTCGGTTTCGAAGTTGATTCCGGTGTTTCGGAGGATTCCGCCAGCGCCTGCGGCTCTTGCGACGCTTTGGGGACTTCCCGAACCAGCAAACAGATTCCAGTAGGGGACAATGGTCGAGGGATGAGAGCTTATCCAGCTGTTTTCAAAAAGGAGCAGTGCACCATCGGCGGTGCGGTCTGGCCTGGTTACATTCTGGCCGCTGTTTCCGATCAATCTTACGGAATTGGAGATTCGTCCAAAGTACCTTCGGGTGTAGGCGATAGCGGAGTTGTGGTAGGAGAAGTTGGAGTTATCGACATCGTTTAGGTAGGCGTAGTCCGCTTCGATGTAGCCGTTGTAGGCTTCGATGAACCAAGCGGTACCGTAGACTTGGGCTGCGTTGTTATCGTTGAGGAATGCAGGGCTGGTGACTTGATTGAAACCCGCGAAGAAGGTTGCCTCGTAGTTGGCCCAGTTCAGTTGACGTTGGTGTCGCCATGGTGCTCCAACGGCGACACCGGCTACTGCGTCTTCCATCCAAATGCCATTTTGAAAAAGGAGCGGGACAAGCCCACACGTGAACGGGAGATCGAAGGGGGCATCATCGCCAATCCAGCCTCCGGTCATCGCTCCGAGGTCCCCTTCAAAGAATGCCGTGTCGGGTTGAAAATCAAGTTCATCCTCAAACCTCGCGTTACCATCGCTAAAATCGACTCGGGTGAACTGCCCATTGTTATCGAGCGGACCAGTGAACATGTGGAAGCGTTCCGTGCCTGTGAATCGCATGTCCATATCGAGGTTCAGTCGGTTAGCCCATGAACGGACGGGCTGCCCCCCAACACGGTTGATTCCGACCGCGCTTCGAAAGTCCCCATAGATCAAGAAGGACGGTTGCATCAAATTGACATCGCTAAAGACGGGGATGCCTGGTGAATACATGCCTCCGGTATAAAACGGACGCCACCATTCCACCCAAGGTCTTTGCACCGGCATTGAGGTTTTGCCGTTGTAAGTAGCGATCTCATTGCATGGATCTAAGGGCTTAATATTCACCGGTTCGGGTAGGAAGTCCGCGTTTTGGAATGGCACACTCGTTGCGCAGACATCGCGAACCGGTTCACCTCCCACTTCGGACCAATTGCTCAGATTCTGACCGATGCGAGTGTGATGACTTCCCGGCAATCCAAGTCCATTGTCGACAGGCGCTATTGCATACGGAGTGGACGCTAATCCATCGAACGCAGAAGGAGGCAACAGAAACTGCTCTACCGCCGAGTCGGATGCCACGATGGCTTGACCGGGCTGGCCCCCCCCATCCTGCACGGTTAGTGGATTGAAGTGCGGGGTTGGATCGGCGTGCAGTACCGATGAACTGTTTTGATGTACCAGCGGCGGAATTGCTTCGCTCGCACGCGATGGAGCGGGCAGCGGCTGCACTAAAAGGTTATCGTCAGTTCCGGTCGGGGGCTGGGATGATGTGGATGCATAGCTCGTTGGCCTCGCTGCGATGGGACTAATGCCCGTTGGTGCAGGATTGGTACCGTAGTGTGGCAGCGATGCACTGCGCTGCGAGGTCATAGGCAACGTTGTTCGTGGCGTCTGCCCCGCTGAACTCGGCGATGTTGCCGTAGGCAGAGGGGGGATATAGATCGACGTTCTAGGTTTTGAAAGATTTCCTTGAGGTTTCACACCCGAGGGGATAACACCATTCGCGGGAGCAGCTTGAAAGCTGGAGGCACTGGGGGCTGTTGGCGTTAGAGGTAGGAATTGCGAAGGGCTTTGCGCCTCGGCTCTGCCCAATGCAAAGTGGCCGGCAAACAATGCCGCGAGCAGGAGCTGGGTTCGCCTCCTGCGATTCCTGCGCATGGAGCAGCGACCAGCGCAGTGGCACTTTTTTTCGCGCGCCATTTGTCGCTGGATTTTCGTTGCGGGTGGGTTCGAAGATCTCATTATTTCACCACGAACTCCACCGAGTAAGGATGCACGTCGAGAATCGATTCATTCAGATTCTGAAGCATCTCCGGAGTACCTTGGCAAAAGATCATGAAATACGGTGGTTCCACCCGACTTCGCATGCGTACACTCAAACGGTACTTTCCAGGTTTGCGGAGCAGTTCACCCGGGATCCTGTAGTGCGCCGTTCTGGAGTCAAGCGGTGGGATGCTGTGCGCTTCCATCCGGATGAAGGGTGGGTGATTGAGGACCGTGTACGGGACGGTACCTGGTCGGAAATACGGGAGAGGGTCAATATCTACGTTGACGGGCAGATACATCTCACGCTCCGTACCTTTGACATTGGTGATCAGGAACTTGGTTTGGAAATTTACCAGTTGAGAATCCCTGGGTATTTTTCCAGCTCGCACATCGAGTGAGTGCCAATCGCGGAGATCGCCATTGCTATCGAGATGACCAGATTCCCAAACCCTTTGGCCATCGGGACCGACCAGTGCGGCGTTGAGCCAAAGTTGCGGCTGGGCGCCGAGCGATCCACTGGGCATATTGTGCCCCTCACTGGTATTCGACACGACATAGTGAAGCTTCAGATCTTGACCGACACTAGGTGAGTTATCGAAGAACGGGCCATCGATGCGGCTACCGTTTTCGAGAACTCGCACTGCGGATCCCCGTTTAACGGCGACGAGCGCTTGGTTTTCTTGGATGACCTTTCGAGCATCACGGCGTTCTTGTGCAGAACTCCAAGCGGTTGGGAATGCGTGTCCCTGTGGGTTGCGAGCTACCAAAGCTTCGAATCCGTCTTCGCCCCATCCAGCCCGATGGTCGAATTGCAACCATTGCTCGATGGTCCAACGCAAGGACTTTTCGTTGTGTGGAAATAAGCCGGGATGGGCGAGAGGTACACTCGGTCCCCAAAAGATGTGGTTGGAGTGCTTACGGTTCGTATTCACCGATTTGCCGGATATCTCCGCTGCAGCTCCGACCGGGTACCCCAATGGTTTACCTGGTTCGATACCCATGTGGCAGTCTTGGCACGAGATCCCCTTCTTGCATGCGGGCCCGGAACGGTATTGCTGGTATACAATTTCCAGCGCGATCCCTGGTTGCACGAGGACTTGATGGCAACCAGCGCAGAACGAGCTATCCGAAAGCTGTTCAAACTTGATAGCCGCTTGATGAATGGATTGATGTGGGCGTTTGTCGTTAGGGTCGATTTTGACTTTGTAGTTATCAGCATCTGCAATGGCAGCGGCGATACCGTCCCCTCCGATGTTTCCAACGACGGGATCGTAGACATTGCCCGGCTCAATACGGCGTTCGCCGTTGACCCGACCGTAACGTTCAACGACTCGGTGGCAAGCGATGCACGTGATTCCCTCGCGGAATACGACTGGGCCTTGGAAGATGGGAGCATTCCGCGGGTGATCGGTCTGGGTTGCGACAGGAGCATGGCAGCGGACGCAAAATGTACCTGACGTCCCCCGTGTCAGCTCAAAGACCGCTTGTTCGAAGCGTTGAAACATCGGCGAAATGGCCGAATATGCGTGACCGCTGACCCGCCATTCATCATAAATCTTTTGATGGCATTTCGCGCAAGTAATCGCGCTGGGATACTTCTCGTTCGCGTAGACTTCCAGATGAGGATCGATCGCGGCGGGTTGGGATTGCTGAGGATCGAGCCGGCCTTCATCGCGTCGTTTTTCTCGCTCCGCATCCGGGCCCATGGAGGAAAGCGGATCGATTTGATTCGGATTTATTGGTTGGAATGGGGCATTGGTAGGTGAGGTACTTGGGGTACTTAACAGGTCATCATCGCCACCATTGCGGTTAGTTGTTTGCGCTCGTGGCGTCAGAAGGGCATCACTCGGACTTGCAGGTGCCAACAATAGGTCGTCATCCTGAAATCGAGCCAAGGGGCGAAGCGACGGAGTCGATCGGGCATTGCTGGCGGTTCTGAATGCGGTTGGCGGTGAAACTACCGACGGAGGCAGTACAGTAGACGGAGTGGCTTTTTCGGCGACGGAGTGAGGCGCGTAACGATTTATCGGTGGAGAAATTGTCGGAGCGCGTTTGATGCCTGCGTTGGAGCTAGGAAGCGGGTTTAGAACCACGTTGCTTTGTGCTTGTGGATGCGACAAGGCCTGCTGCTGAGCCGTCTGCTGCTGAGCCGTCTGCTGGGCAACACGCTTTTCCGTTTCCTCGGCTTGTATCTTTTTCTCCCATTCAAGAATGGCTTCGATTTGCTGTGCGGATAATAACAACGGCCTCTCGGGACTAAAACGCTCGCTGTCTCGAACGACCTCCGCAGGCCATGCAGTCCCCTCTCCCTGAATGCAAACCCCAGGCACTTGAGCATCAACCCACCCGGGCATTGCAGAGGTAGCCATTACAACCGCGAATACCAAACAACAGAACCAACGTGCGGAAAATCGCAATCGGCACGACATTTTAAGGAGCCTTTCCGCGAAGAAGGTTGTCGATCACTTGGGCAAGTCTCATTCGAATGGGGTTGTAGGGAAACCGATGGGACTGGATCGTTCGCGGGTGTGGGGAAGGGTGTGACAGAAACCGACGAGAGAGCACGATAGAGTTCGCACGAATTGCCGAGCCAATTGCTGTCATTTGCGCATCCCGGACAGGCGGAACTACTCCTCCGAGAGGATCGACCGTTAGGATGTCCCAAAATTGAAAAAGCCGTTGGCTTCGTCAACGCTCATGAAACCGGGTACTTCTTCGCAATAGGCATCATCGATTTAATCGTTAAGGCTTAACCCAAAAGTCCGTCGAGCAGGTGGAAAAACAATCTTGATTTGAGCAGGAAAGAAGAATTTGCCCTACGGTTCCACACAACGGACGAACCGGTGAAACGCCTACCCGGAGAGAGCTATTTGAATTCTATTTCGCAACATTAACCGAAGTACCATGACACCAACATCCGCTGTCCGAATCGCTGTAGTAGCCGGTTACCAATGTGGCTCACTGAAACTGGGATGGCGGAAATACCCTGTCCGTATCACACAGATGAACAGTGTTTCCTTCACTGCACTGATTGAGCCAAAGATCGCGACAAAGATCAAAGTGTCAAAGGTTGGGATTCTGAGATTTCAAGATGCCGACTGGCGTGTTTCTGTCATCAGCAAGTGGGTCCGTCAGGACGGCTCGATCGAGTTGGAATTACAGCTAATTGAAGAGCTGTTCCGACCGAGGGTTGACAAGGCGCCGCTGTTGTCGAGGAACCGCACGCGGAATTTGATGCTTACCGATCCTTTGCTACCGCTGGCAATATTCGTTGCAATCTTCGTCACAATTCTGGTCATGCCTGGATTCGGCGGACGATGGGGAACATCCAGTCTTATAGTTCAGTGGGCTGAGGACTGCTTCCGAGCGGTCCGAACCGTCTTTCGGGGGTAACCCATCGCGCCAGTAGATCGCGCCAGTAGACAGTCAACGATAAAGTTCACCGTTGCCAAAAGCGTTTGCTTGTCCGTGGAAGGTGACCGCGGACCATGGGAGTCGTACGCTGCGCCTGGAGTTCTAGCCTAAGACGGCCCCGCACATCGGATCCGGCCCCCCCCATCGGATCCGTAGTTTCTCGGTAGGGAGTGCGGAATCGCAGGCGGAGGGCCTCAGAGCTAGAGACGGAGTGCGGTTCAACTCGGCTGAGAATCCAGTCGGTTAAGACTCGGCAAGCTTGAACCGATCGCCAAGCTATCATCGTTGAACAGCGCATGCATTGACCGAGTGCCAGGAGTTGACGCAACGCAATTCAAAAACGCTCGATCAAGCACTCTATCGCTCGAGGGAAATAATCGTTTTGGAATCAGTATCCCACGCCCAATCGGAATACGAGGCTGTCCGTCATGTCCAAGGTTCCATCAGGTAGATTTCGGTAGACCAGCTGACGATTCCAGGCGTAACCCACCTCACCGAAGAAGCTTCGGAATCCTTGTCGGAGCAGATCCGAACGCCCAAACTCGAAGCCGACTAAGGCTCGCAAGTCATCGATGTCGACTTCGTCGGTGCTATCACTTGCGTCCTTTACTGTCCACGTTCCGCCTCCGTAATAGCCGGTGACGTACCACCAGATGTCGGTGTTTCCGCAAGTCGTAAGGTAATGGGAGAGTTTTGGTTCAGGGAAGAAGATATCCCAGCGTGTGTCTTGATTCGGGACCCAAAGCACGCCGAACGCAGGAAGCAGTTTGATTTTCACACGGTCGATGTAGTAGACACCTGCTCGCAGCGTCGAGTTGGGAGTGCAACGCAGTCTCGCCAATGCTTTGCCTTGGAGTCGCACGCTATTTGAGCTGACCGCATCGAAGGCTGAAAAAACACCTACACGCCAACCAAGTTCTGTGCCGAGCGTTTGCAATGGGTCCGACTCCCAAGAGCTATCCAAGAAGGCGCTGAAGGCAGCGCCGGGCATATCGTAGCCTGGTGTCGATGGACCTTCCCAAACTTGTTGTGCATACGATGGCATCAAGTACCAAGGTTGCGAGTGTCCGAAAAACTTTGGGATCGCAAAGACCATCGAGATCTCAGCATCGTTGCTTTCCAATGCGTTGGGTGCGAGGGTGCTGAAATCCGTATTGCCGGGCAAATAGGTGTAACGCAGGCGAACGCCTTGGCACAAACGCATGGTTTGCGCCGTCTGGGTTTGCACGGCGGTGGTTGTACCTGTCCACCAACCGTTCCAACCGCTGTTGGGGTATGTTCCCGGTGGGTAGCTACCATAAGGATTTGGACCATAGCCGGGGAACATCACCGGTGGTTGCTGATTGGGGTAAACGCTTGATGGGTATGCAGGGGAGGAGAATGCGCTCGGAGGGAAGGCACCGGGGGGATATGTGCCCGGAGCGACCGGAGCACCAAAGGTCGCGGCGGGAGGAGCCGTTGGGTACCCCATGGTTGGAAATGCGCTGGTTGGAATACTCCCCGAGGGGTACCCCGGATAGGCGGGTGCGCCGGTGGGCATCGTTCCCATGGGTATGGTTCCTGCGGGCAATGCTCCCGTTGGTTGACCGAATCCCGTTGGCATAGCAGGTGGTTGCCCGAACGAAGTCGATGGGGGAGGATTGCCGGAAAGCCAATTGATCCAAGAGTTGAGGTAATTGGTGCTGGAAGACGGCGCGGTGCTTGGGCGAAAGGTGGGTGCGTAGGGGTTGTACGTGCTGCCACTCGGGTAAGAAGTGGCTGGCGGAAGAACGCTGCTGGACGTCGGTGCGGGAGATGTCGCCCAAGGGTTGGAACCGGGAACGCTAGAACTGGGAAGGGCTGTTCCGGTAGAAGGGTAGCCTGGCGTTGGCGACGAGTAGGTCGGACTGGTCGACGGAAACTGCACGACCGGTTGGGCGACCACCCAATAGCACAAAACGACGCCGAACCAGATCGTCGCGTAGGCAGCTAATGCCGATTGGTTTATTACCGAACGAAACAAGTAGGGCATCCTAGCTCTGACGTTGCGTGATCGTGATTGCGGCGTTCGTGGGCCGACGAAATCGGCTCGGGGTGGGGCGAATCCTTCCGAGGGCCGGGGACTTCGAAAATCAACCTCGATTCCTGGGCCCGTCGGCAATCATCCGCACCTTCTCCGCCCATGGGAGATACTGTCCTCGCTGGCTCGCCGTCAAGTTATCTTGAGTCAATCTGGCGAATTGGCCCGTTTTTCCCTAATTTTCCTCCCAAACGAAATAAGCTATTTTCTCCATTTTTCGCAAGTTGTTGATATCGCTCGTCCCAGCAACTATCCTTGAGGGAGACCGTGAGCAGGGTGGTGACCACACTCCCCGGCGACCGAGATGGCCTTTCAGCCAAGTTGCATCCTTTTCGTCGGATTTCCCTTCGATAGCATTTTCGAGGCGTTCCCTAATGCATTCCATGAATCTTGTCCGCAGTTTAACTCGAGGCTTTGTCGCCAGCGCGGCCGTCTTGGCGTTCGCTTCCCAGGGCTTCTCCCAAGGGAACAACAACAACAATGGCGGTAACAACAATGGTGGGAACAATGTGAACATCAATACAGGCGTTGCCGGTATCGATATCGACGCGCAAGGGGTGCTGCGGGTGTCCGAAATCGACGCCAGCGTGGCGATGCAGCAACGGCTCGCGACACTGCAGTCGGAACGATCTGGTGTGTCAGTCGTTTCACCGATGCGAAAGATTTCGCTGAATCGACTGGAAAAATATGTAGCGCAGTGTGTCGATCAAGACCAACAGGTGGATGATGAAGCGCTTGGTTTGGCAGGATTGACGCGTATCGAATACGTGTTCTTCTTGCCCGATTCCAATGACATTGTCGTCGCTGGCCCAGCAGAAAAGATTCACGTCACTTCCGACAACCGTTGGGTTGGTTTGAAGTCAGGTAAGTCCGTATTGCGATTGACCGATTTGGTGGTTGCCCTTCGCGCATTCGCCCCAGGCCAAGGCGCTACCACGTCGATCGGTTGTTCGATCGATCCGACTCAGGAAGGTATCAAGCGAATGAATCAGTACCATTCGCAGTTCCAAGGCCAAGCAGATCGAGTCAATGTTCAACAATTGATGATGGGGATGAAGCAAGCTCTCGGATACCAAACGGTCTCGATTCGAGGAGTTCCGCGCGATACCCACTTCGCCCAAGTTCTCGTTGAGGCCGATTATCGGATGAAGTTGATCGGGATCGGTTTGGAGAACCCGATGATCCAGATGACGCCTTGGATTGCACGTACTCAACCAGGAGCGAATGCCAACGCTCTCCAACGTTGGTATTTTGAAGCGGACTACAGCTCTGTGGCTACCAACGACGACAAGACCGCACTTCGCCTGCAAGGCCGCGGTGTTAAGTTGACCGGAGAAAAGGAGTTTGTGGCTAAGAATGGCAAGCGAAGCCGAGGGGCTGGTGCTGGTGATGCTGCAAGTCGCGGGTTCACCCAAGAGTTCACCGAGAAATTCGAAGCCCTTGGAGAAGCAATTCCCGTCTTCAGCGAACTCCGAAGCCTCTTCGACATGAGTATCGCAGCAGCATTCATTCAGGAAAACGAGTTCTACGAAAAGGCTGGCTGGAATCTTGGCGTTTTCGCGGACGAGGCGAAGCTGAGCGTCAGCTCCAATCCAACCATTACCCAAGTCGAGTCGGCCGTGAACGCTGTATGGAAGGATGGCCAACTGGTAACACCGATCGGAGGAGGTGTTCACATCGCCGCACGCAAGCTGATCTCGGATGAAAATGTATCGGTCGATCAAAAAATCGACTATGAAAAGGAAAAGTTAGCAGCACCCACCGATCTTCGTGAAGGCCAGTGGTGGTGGGACTGATCCTGATAGCGATTGGACTCTCGGGTTGCGGCGCTCCCCTGGAAAATGTTAAGCAACTGCTTTCACGCGGTTGCTTTCGTTTTTTGCGACCCTAATTTTCGCGAATCTATTTCATCGCAGCTAGGTTTTCCGGGAGTGCATCAGGTTTTATGCGGGCGACTATCCGAGGAGTTCGAATTGCATTACTCGCCCTGGCCTTGTATTGGCTAGCGTTGGTTGTCGCGACGCATATTCCAGCCCAAGCGATCCAGCAGGTGAAGGTCAACGACAAAGTCGCCCATAATGTCGCTTATACAGGGCTCGCATTTCTTCTGGCTTGGGCGATCCCGACCAATCCGAAACGGCTCAGTCAGAACGTAGTGATCGCGACCATCGTCGGCACTATCTACGCGGGTGTGGACGAATTAACGCAAATTCCGGTCGGCAGAACTGCGGACTGGGGGGACTTCTCAGCGGATTTGTTTGGTATCCTGATCGGGGTGATTATTTACGTGGTGATGCGTGGCATCATTCTCGCAACTCCGTTCCGACTCGAAGCCTGACCTTATGATGCTATCGGTTGTCATACCACTACTCAACGAAAGGGATTCGTTGGAGGAGCTGGTCGCGAAGATCCTCGATGTGAACCGATTGCAGCGGAATCAGGATCCCATCGAAATACTCTTGATCGATGATGGGTCGAGCGATGGAAGTTGGGATGTGATTGAGTCATTGGCGGGCCGGCATCCCGAGGTGATGGGACTGCGATTCCGACGCAATTTCGGTAAAGCGGCCGCACTCTCGGCTGGTTTTGCGAATACCCATGGTGAACTCCTGGTGACAATGGACGCCGATTTGCAAGACGATCCGAATGAGATCCCTCGCCTGTTGGGCAAGTTGGACGAGGGATTTGATGTGGTGAGCGGATGGAAGCAAACGCGCTACGATCCGTGGCACAAACGATGGCCTTCGCTCGTCTTCAACGCAATCCTAAGATCTTTCACCAAACTGGAGCTTCACGATTTCAATTGTGGTTTAAAAGCGTATCGGCGAAGAGTGGTCGAGGAGATTGATTTGTTCGGGGAAATGCACCGTTTTATACCGGTACTGGCAGCGGCTCGAGGGTTTCGTGTTGCCGAGCTACCGGTGCAACACCATGCAAGGATGCACGGGGCTTCCAAGTACGGATGGTCTCGAATCCCTAAGGGATTCATGGATCTGCTGACGGTGGTATTTTTAACGCGATTCCGATATCGCCCCCAGCATTTGCTCGGAGGGTTGGGAGGCGCAGCGTGCGCCCTAGGTGCGGTGCTCCTGATTTTGCTCAGCGCAGCATGGGTTTGGACTCGACTCTTGCAGTATGAACATCCAGTCCATCTTCACGAACGCGCCCTGTTCTACTTTGCAATTTTGCTGCTACTCGTAGGATTGCAACTCTTGGGGGTTGGACTGCTCGCGGAGTTGGTGGTGGCCAACTCGACCATGCGGCGACCTCCTTACTCTGTCGCTGGAACAACATCGCGACTTGGGGATAGCCGGCCCGAAGAGAGCCGACTTTCCGATACGGAAAAACACAGGAACCATCACTCCACGCGGGGGTCTGCGGATGAGACATCAAACTGAATCGTTTCGAACTGGAAACCAAATTCCTTCGAGCGATAGCCTGAGTGGAACGGTTGCGATCGACTCGCGATTTCTAGGCTGGTTCATGATTGCGCTGGCGACGATCATGCAATTGTCCCGCATCGTGAGCGTCACTGCGCCGCACGGCGAATTGCCTTTTCTTAGCGCGAATGATCGCTCGCGGTGGTGCGCGATCGCTGCGCTGACGCAGGATGGTCGCTGGGAGATCGATAAGTATCTTGAGATACTCGACAGCAAAGGAAAATCAAAAATCTGGAATACCATCGATATGGTGCGTCATCGGGGAGATGATGGTATCGAGCATAGTTATTCCAGCAAACCGCCATTGTTGACATTGATGTATGCGGCAATCTGCAAACCGATAACGATCCTGTGCGGAAAGACGCTGACGGATGATCCGTTCCTTATCGGCAGATTGACGATGATCGTGGCCAATCTAGTTCCGTTAGTCTTATGGTGGTTCTGGTTGCAGCGATGGATCGAGCGAAATGTTGCGGATCCATGGGTCCGGTGGATCGTGTTGAACATGGCCCTGTGGGGGACCTTTTTAACGTCGTTTGTTGCGACTCTCAACAACCATCTTCATGGGGCCATCCTGTTCACCATCAGTTTGGCGTTGGCTTGGGAAATCATCCAGAACTCCCAACAGGGCAAGACAACTTCGTGGTCGGTCTGGTTGAGTGTCGGGATCAGCGCTGCGTTAACCGTTGCCTGCGAGTTGCCGGCCTTGGCATGGGCAACTGCGCTGGGTGGTATTTTGTTATTCGCAGATTGGAAACGCATGCTGATCGGATTTGGAATCGGTTCCGCCGCAGTGGCAGTGGCGTTTTTGGGGACCAACTTTTGGGCGCATGGCGATTGGAGGCCTCCCTACTCGCACCGAGGGCTTGGCCCATTGATTGCAAATATTCGGACCACTCAACCTGGGACAAACAGTTCGTCGGATGAACCGGTGGTTGCCGAAGTGATTGCAGCGATTGACACGACGTTGTACCCCAATCTCAAACTCGGAGAGAAATCGATCGTAACTTCCGCTCGGCTTGATGGTGTCAAGCAGGTTCTCGATGAAGCTACGGGGGTACGAGTTGCTGCTACGAAGACCACGGACGGTTGGAACATCTACGCGTGGGACGATTGGTACGATTATCCGAAGTCGTACTGGCTTCCTGAAAACAAAAAGGGAGTGGATCGGGGCGAGCCCAACCGCTGGTCGTATTTGATGCATTTCACTATAGGTCATCACGGTGTTTTTTCGTTGACCCCATTTTGGCTTTGGAGCATGATCGGTGGAGGGATGTGGATTCAAAGCGGCAGGCGGACTTTGGCCAAGCATCAAGCCGATGAACATCCTTTGGGCCACTCGTTCCGCGGGTGGGTACTAAGCGAGCAAGGCATTGCGGCGGCACTCGTGGCGGTGACTCTGGCATGCGTCGCGTTTTACACGTCGCGGGATGTGGTCGATCGGAATTATGCAGGTGTTTGCAGCGGTTTCCGTTGGTTGTTTTGGCTGATTCCCGCTTGGCTCTGGTTGGCGGTCCCGGCGATTGAGCGGAGCTCGAAATCGAAAGCTCTGCGGAGTTTGGTATATATCGCTTTGGGGATCAGCGTACTTTCAGCAACGCTTCCTTGGCCGAACCCATGGTCTCATCCGTGGCCGTATCGTTTGCTGATGTGGATGTTCCCTGCAACGTACCAATAGTCGATCGAAGAGTCCTTCGCTGCATCGGTGTTCCATCGGCATTCCACCGACATTACACCGACATTCCACCGACAGTCAGACTCCTGCGCACCCGCGGTGGAGTCTCCTTGGTCGGTCCATCCAGTCATGAGGTGCTCGAATTTTGCCTAGCAAAGTCGACGTATCTGGTAACGTCATCGCAAAACCCGTCGCGTTACGACCCGTGCCACGCGTTTAATCTTCCGATACGGCTTGGAATTTTGCCGCGAATGCTGAAAATAGCGGTCATCTGGTTCAGTGATGACTACTTCTTTGACTTCGCAACAATTCCTGGCGGCGGACTTTATGGCAACTCAGTGGATTTCGGTAACAGAGGCTCGGAAAGCAGACTCCATCGGACGTACCGTCCAAGTGCGTGGTTGGGTGCGCACAAGGCGGGATAGCAAAGGAGGATTTAGCTTTATTGAGGTCAACGATGGCAGTTCCTTTGGAAACCTACAAGTCATCGCGGATGGCCAACTTGCAAATTACGAAGCGGATGTCCTGACTTTGACTGTGGGCAGTAGCGTGGTAGTCGAAGGGGAGATCAAGGGGAGCACGGGCCAAGGTCAAGTGACGGAGATGGTAGCGAAATCGCTTCGAGTTCTTGGACTCGCCAGCGCGACAGATTATCCGCTGCAAAAGAAACAGCACACGTTTGAAAAGTTGCGTGAATGGGCCCACCTCCGTCCTCGAACCAACACCTTCGGAGCGGTGACGCGTGTCCGCGATCGACTTAGTTACGCGACCCATCAGTTCTTCCAAGGAGAGGGGTTCGTAATTGTCCATACTCCTCTAATCACCGCCAGCGATTGCGAAGGCGCTGGGCAGATGTTCCGCGTGACGACATTGCCCTTGGACAAAATCCCGATGGCGGATGGCAAGCCGGACGTCAGCAAGGATTTTTTCGGCAAGTCATCTTACTTGACCGTTAGCGGACAGTTAGAAGGCGAGGCTTATGCATGTGCACTCGGCAAAATATACACCTTCGGACCGACGTTCCGCGCGGAGAATTCGAATACATCGCGGCACTTGTCCGAGTTTTGGATGATTGAACCGGAGGCAGCATTTTTTGAACTTGTCGACAACATGCAACTCGCAGAGCGTTATCTCAAGTTCATGATTACCGAGACGCTGAAGCACTGTGCTGAGGATATGGATTTCTTTGAGAAGAGGATCCAGCCTGGTTTGTTGGCATCCTTGCAATTGGTCCTCGATAAGCCCTTCGTTCACATGTCGTACACCGAGGCAGTGGAGATATTGCAAAAGAGTGGGGAAAAATTCGATTACCCGGTCGCTTGGGGTGTCGACTTGCAGTCGGAGCACGAGCGTTACTTGACCGAAAAGCATGTTCAAGGCCCCGTGATCCTTTACAACTATCCAAAGGACATCAAGTCTTTTTACATGCGGCTTAATGACGACGGGAAGACGGTGGCCGCTATGGATGTTCTGGTGCCTGGCGTGGGGGAGATCATCGGGGGTAGCCAACGCGAGGAGCGTCTCGACGTCTTGATTAGCCGCATGGAATCAATCGGTCTCAAACCGGACGATTACTGGTGGTACCTCGATCTTCGACGGTTCGGATCGGTTCCGCATGCCGGGTTCGGGTTAGGGCTCGAACGGATGGTTCAGTACACGACCGGGATGGCGAACATCCGCGATGTGATCCCGTTCCCCCGCACTCCCGGGAATTGCGAGTTTTAACCCCCTCGGTTCCATGCTGAGTCCCCCTGATTGATTCAGCTTACAACGACTAATCGTCGAACCATTACTTAGGCGCGCATCGATGCGCACCGAATGGTTCGATCGCCGGAAATTTACAAACCAGCAGACATTTTATGGATTCCCTTTTTCGTCGCGCTAGTGGTCAGTTGCTTCATGTCACCTCGTTGCCTGCGCGATTGCGAGGTTACTCCCATGCCGACCTCATGCCAGGTACCGATGGGCCATGGAGCATCGGTGATCTAGGAGCCGGGGATATCGGACCGTCTGCGTACGAGTTTGTTCGCTTTTTGCACCAGAGCAAACAGCGCTGGTGGCAAATCCTGCCGACAGGGCCGGTGGGATATGGCTTCTCGCCGTACCAGTCACCTTCTTCCTTCGCTGGAAACGCCTTGCTCATCAGTCCCGCGTTATTGGTGCGCGATGGTTTGCTCAAGCAGGAGGATTGGGACGCAGCTGTTTCTCATTTTCACGAGGCCGACGCGCACAAAGTTCATTTTGAGAAAAGTTCGAGCCAGCGGATGGAACTGCTGCGGATGGCGTTTCGCCGATTCCAGCAATCCCGTCATGAAGCCCATGGTGGCCAACTGCACGGCGCCTTCGAGCAATTTCGGCATGACCAGTCGCAATGGTTGGACGAGCACTGTTTGTTCACTGCAAGCAAGGCCTATCACTCGGACAAACCATGGTACGAGTGGGAGCCAACGTTGGCGCGGCGCGAGCCGAGCGCACTTGCCCATTGGTACGACAAATTGCGAATTGCTTGCGATTTCGAGGCCTTCATCCAGTTTCTTTTCGAACGCCAATGGGCGGAGTTGCGTCGCTACGCCGCCGAGTTGGGAGTGGGCATCATCGGTGATATCCCGATCTTTGTTTCGATGGATAGCTCGGATGTGTGGTCCGGACAACATCTGTTCGAACTCGATTCGAATGGTCGTCCCACAGTAGTTGCTGGGGTTCCACCTGACTATTTTTCGGTGACAGGGCAACGTTGGGGCAATCCTCTTTACCGTTGGGATGCGCATCGCCAAAGCCATTACGATTGGTGGATTCGAAGATTCAAGCGGATCCTTCAATTGTGCGATTTGATTCGGATAGACCATTTCAGAGGATTTGAATCGTACTGGGAGATACCAGCGCACCACCCGGATGCAAGGATCGGCGAATGGAAACCTGGGCCGAGGCATGAGTTTTTCCAAGCGATTCGGCATGGCCTGGGACACGGACAACACGGGGAACTACCGGTGATTGCCGAAGATCTGGGGTTCATCACCCCCGAGGTGCACGCGCTCCGGGATGCGTTCCATTTTCCGGGGATGCGTATTGTTCAGTTTGGTTTTGGTGGAGGTGTTGCGACATCGCTAGATCTGCCGCACAACTATCCCGTCCACTGCATCGCATATACCGGCACGCACGATAACGACACGGTTGTAGGTTGGTACGAGAGCGTCGCCGGGGAAGGAAGCACGAGAACTCAAGCGGAAATCGATGCGGAAAAGAAATTCGCCCTGAAGTATCTCGGATGTGCGCCGAGTGAGATTCACCGCGGAATGATGCGAGCGATCTGGAGTTCGGTGGCGGCACTGGCTATCTCACCGATCCAAGATTTGTTGGGCTTGCCCGCCGACGCGCGAATGAACACTCCCGGAACTTCGACTGGAAACTGGACCTGGCGGTGCCCACCGAGGAAGCTGGATGCGGGGCAAGCGGAGTGGCTGGGCGAGTTCACATGCACCTATGGACGCGCACTCTAGGTCGTCTGAGTCTGACCGTCTGAGTCTGACCGTCTGAGTCTGACCGTCTGAGCCTGATCGTCCGAATGGTTGCCGCACTTCCTAGGCTGTTTTTTCACGGGGGTGGCAAACCATCGATATCTCGCGAATTTCCAGGGTAATTCCTGCGATCAACGGACGATCCAATGCGGGCCGCCCCACTTCTAGAAACGTGGGATCGACGGTAAAACAATGGGCTGGTCGAAGGCCGAGTTGGGGCACTCTCGCCATCAACGGTTCGGCATGGATTTTCGGTTTCAACATCCGAGGGCTTTGGTATATGAAAATCGTTTGCAAGCGAGATAAGTTTCTCGGGGCGTTCCAAATCGCATCCGCTCTTGTCCCTACACGAAGTCCAAAAGATGTTCTGATGAACGTCAAGGTAGAAGCGGATGAAGACCGAGTTATCTTGATGGCGACCGACCAAGAAGCGGGTGTTCGGCTTGAGGTGGAGGATGTGGACGTCCAGCAGGCGGGTAAAGCTCTGCTGAGCGTTGGACGGGTTGGGAATATTCTTCGTGAGACGAGCGATGAGCAGCTGACGATTGAGACGACCGGAAACTCCATCGATATCTTAGGGCAGAACTCCGAGTTTCACTTGCCCCTCACCAACGCAGATGAGTTCCCCAGTGTTGCAAAATTCAGTGAGGACAGCTACTTCGAGCTTCCGTCGGGGCTTTTTCGAGAGTTGGTCCGAAGGACTGTCTTTGCGACTGACAATGAGAGCACTCGCTACCAATTAGGTGGCGTTCTGTTTGAGATCGAAGGGGATGCCATCGTCGCAGTCGCAACCGATGGACGTCGGTTGGCTTGCATGAAAGGTAAAGGGACGTCGATCAATGGATACAAAAACTCGGGGATGTCGACGATTGTTCCGACCAAGACGCTGCAGTTGATTGAGCGTTCGATCACCGACAAGGATGAGATGGTTCAGATCGCGGCCCGTACCAATGATATCCTTCTGAGAACAAACCGCTGTACGATTTACTCGCGATTGATCGAAGGTCGCTACCCGAATTGGCGGATGGTGATGCCGAGCAGCGAAGGCCGGACACGTATCGAAGGGATCGTCGGTCCCTTCTTTTCAGCGATTCGGCAAGCTTCCATCGTGGCGGATCCAGAGAGTCGCGGAGTGGAGTTCGCGTTCGGCAATGGAACTTTAGTGGTGACGGCCAAGACTGCTGATGTAGGTCAATCCCGTATTGAAATCCCCATCGCCTATACAGGTGATACCATCAACATCACCATGGACTATCGCTTTGTGAGCGAGTTTTTTAAGGTGCTGGACATGGACAAGGTCTTCTACCTAGAAGTGCGCAGCAACACGGAACCCGCCTTGTTTCATACCGATGACGAGTACTCGTATGTCGTGATGCCGATGTCTCGGCAGTAATTGTTTTCCCCGAGGATACCTTTGTTTGAGACCTCGGTGTTTTTAGAACTCTGTGCATATCCATTCGGTTTTTGAGTTAGAGATTGGGCCAAGCGATGAGCATCACCGCGTTCATGGACAAGCATTTTCGCCACTACAATGCGCGTGAAACCGTGTCTGCGGCGAAAGCCTACAAGTCGTTCATCGAGAACGACAACGGTTTGATGCTGGTTTCTTTGGCCGGAGCGATGAGCACCGCCGAAATCGGAATCTCATTGGCTGAAATGATCCGCAAAGGAAAAGTGCATGCGATCTCATGTACGGCTGCCAATCTCGAAGAGGATCTCTTCAACCTGTTCGCGCACAATGAGTACAAGACGATCGCCAATTGGAGAGCCTTAAGCACGGAGGATGAGATAGAACTGCGCGACTCTGGCTACAATCGCGTTACGGACACATGCATTCCGGAAACGGTGATGATGCACATGCAAGATCGATTAGTGAAGTATTGGAAAGAGGCAGCTGAAAGTGGCAAACAGTATTTCCCGTACGAGTACATGTTCAGGATCCTGGATGAAGAGGATCTCAAGCAGCACTATCAGATCCCTCGCGAGCATTCATGGATGATTGCTGCCAAGGAGGCGGGGATACCGATTTATTCTCCCGGGATCGAGGACAGCACACTCGGCAACATGTTCGCAGCTCGGGTAATGGATGGCACCGTAAAATCCCATTCAGCGCTGAAGAGCGGCACGCAGCAAATGCAGCATCTCGCAGAATGGTACCGGTCGGTAGCTGCCAAACGACCGGTGGGCTTCTTCCAAATCGGTGGAGGTATCGCTGGGGACTTTGCGATTTGCGCAGTACCTATGTGGATTCAAGACCTGGGCGATGAGAACATACGGCGATGGGCGTACTTCGCTCAGATCAGCGACGCGGACACCAGTTACGGCGGCTACAGCGGTGCGGTGCCGAATGAGAAAATCACCTGGAACAAGCTTGATCCGGAGAGTCCTAAGTTCATGATTGCCAGCGATGCGACCATTGTGGCACCGCTGATTTTTGCTTACGTTTTGGGGCAGTAATACGTTTTTTGGGCAGTTGGCGAATCCCCTGTGGTCCATCTGTGGACGCCTGCACCAGTACGAGCCTGCCGCCTCATGGGAGTTTAGACGCATGGACTGGGGGGCAATTCACCCCGACATGGGGTTGAGCCTTGAGCGTCAGCAAGCAGCGAATGAACGGGTTTTTCGCTGTTTCTCATTCCACCTCGTTCTCATTCCACCCCATTTCGTGCAGCACCGGGTAACCAGGTAATTGTGCCCAAATCGGGCTCTAGAGACGCCCTCTCACGGCAGGGTATTTACACCTAGCCTGGACCGAAAGGGGGTTTTTTTCCCCAATATGCTGGACTCTGGTTTCAGGTTTTCGTAAATTGAAAAGGAGTTGCGGGAAACATCCCGTCCTTGTCTCTTCTTTGCGTTGTTTTTTTGCACTTACGGAGGTGCCCATGAAGAAAGCGTCTCGACGAACAGCATTCACGCTTGTCGAGTTGCTAGTGGTCATTGCAATTATTGGAATTTTGGTGGGTTTGTTGCTACCGGCGGTTCAGGCCGCTCGTGAAGCGGCTCGACGGATGAGCTGCAGCAACAACATTCGTCAGTTGGGCTTAGCTCTCCACAATCACGAATCTGCGTACAAGTGGGTTCCGACGTGGGGCAAAGAGTTTCCCATGAATGACACGTACGCAAGCCAAGGTAATCCATTTTTTGCACTGACTGGCGATGCTCGCAAGCCGTTCGGTGTTTTGGGGCAACTGCTCCCATTCATCGAAGGGAACACGATCTACAACTATTTCGATCTAAAGAAACCGTTGATCGATCCTCGCAACATGCCACCGCCCTTCCCAGGTGGGCAAGTTCCGGTAGCGGCGACAACTCCATTGCCGCTGTTCCAATGCCCCTCCACACCTGAATCCCCATCGGATTACGGACCGTACCTTTCCGCCGGCGGTATCTTGCCATCGGGAACGGTGTACAACTTGCCGCGCACTGACTATGTGACGTTGCGAGGGTTGCACGGCTCGTTGCAAACGTGCGTTGGGCAACCGAACACGACGGTTCACAATTCGATGCTCGGCGCAACCGATCAGGAAATCATCACGAATCCTCGGCGCAAGTTCTCCGCGGTTACGGATGGTCTCTCCAATACGATATGCTTCATCGAAATCGCTGGTAAGCAGAAGCTGTATTTCCGGGGCCAGTCGTATCCAGGAACCTGGACGACAACTCCGGTACCTGCGTTCACGTTGAACTCGTTCTATGGCGACTGGAACACGGCGCGTTTCCCACGCGGCTTGAGCGGTGCTGACAAGAACAACCCGCTCCTTGCGGGCTGTTCAGTGATCAACATCTTCAATCAAGACAACCCGTATTCGTTCCATGGAAGCGGTGTTCAAACGGTTCGAGGGGATGCATCGGTTGTCTTCCTCGCTGCAGCGACCGACCCACGCGTCTTCGTCGCCTTGGTCACCCGAGACGGTGCTGAGACGGTTGAACAGCCTGAGTAGATGGAAAGTAATTCGAAAGGGTCATAGCCTCGTTTGCTAAAAACTCATTCGGAGCGATGAAATTTTGAGAGACGAGCAAGCCCTGTGGCTTGCTCGTTCTTTTTTGGTATTCTGAACTGTAGTTTCTTAAAGTGAATCGACCTTCACTTCTTTTCAGCCCACCAGCGGTTTTGCTTGATTAAGGATGTCCATAAAAATGAGTATTTGTTCGAGTGCTTCGAGGAATAGTTCGTTCGTCGTGGCTGCCTCCATGCTTGTTGGATTACTGTCCATGACAGGTTGCGACAGCGGGCCGAAATTGATCGATGTGACGGGAACATTGATGGTCGATGGAAAGCCTGCAGATGGTGCAACGCTGCTTTTTCATCCAAAGAACGTGAAGAATGGTATTGTTGCATCGGCAGCGACGGGGGCCGATGGCAAGTTCAAATTCATGAGCGACTTGCGCCCCGGTATTCCTGTTGGGAGTTACGATGTCACCGTGACATGGCCAGACCCTTCGGTGAAGCCAACCGAATCGCAACGCATGCAAGGCCTCTTCGATGGTGGCCCCGACCTTCTTAAAGGGAAGTACTCAATGCTCGGAAAATCTGGTTTGGTCCAAGAAGTCACAGCATCGAGCAAAGACCTCCCGCCTATCGAACTAAGCACCAATTGATCTTGCAAGTAGTTGCAAGTATATGGTTGCTGGATTCTGGCAACCCGTTGCATACGGTCGCTGAACCTGTAGGTCGCTGAACCTGTAGGTCGGTGGACCGGTAGGTCGGTGGACCGGTAGGAGTGTTGGTACCGGCATGATCGGCGATTGCTTCGCATGAAATACTGCGAAGTAATACGAAATTGATCGCAAGGCGATTTTGCTTAACGATCCTATTCGCGAGATATGATTTCTCTCGGTTGGGCATTGGTCAAAAATTCAAAATCTTCACCTATAAACCATTGATTAAACCATTGATCATGCAAAAGACTTGGTATCGATTCGTTGCTGTATTTCTTACCTTTTTGAGTGCCGCGTTGGCGACGACGCCGGCTCATGCGGAACCGCCTGTTGGGAGCAAGTTGACGCCGCTCGATCATTACGTGGCGAAGCCTGACGATGCGTATCGATGGGAACTCCGAGAGACGATTGATGCTCCAGGTTTCAAGACGCACGCGATTCGATTAACATCGCAACGATGGCGCACCGAGGCAGATGTGGATAAGCCATTGTGGGAGCATTGGCTCGCCGTTACAGTCCCTGACAAGGTTCAAACCGACAGGGTTTTTTTGTTCATCGGGGGCGGTAGCCACACCAGTGCCCAACCCAAAGCTCCCGATGCCGTGGTTGCTGCGATCGCTGCAGCGACAGGAAGCGTCGTTGCCGAATTAAAAAACATTCCCAATCAACCCCTCGTTTTCCATAACGATGGTGAAGCTCGATCGGAGGACGACCTAATCGGTTACGCTTGGGCCCAATTCCTAGAGACAGGCGACCCTACATGGTTGCCTCGATTGCCGATGGTGAAAAGTGTTGTGCGAGCGATGGACTGCATTACGGAGTTCGAAGCGTCCGAAGTGCGGGGTAAACGCAAGGTTGAGAAATTTGTCGTTGCAGGCGGTTCAAAACGTGGGTGGACAACGTGGATGGCGGGTGCTGCCGACAAGCGAATTGAAGCCATCGTGCCGATTGTGATCGATGTTGCAAATTGTCGAGACTCGCTGAAGAATCACGCAGAGACTTACGGGTTCTGGGCGGATGCTATTGGTAATTACTACCAGCATCGAATCCTCCAACGCTTCGACCATCCTCGGATGCAGTCCCTTTATGAGATCGTTGACCCCTACTACTATCGCGATCGATTGAAGCTTCCGAAATACATCGTTAATGCGAGCGGCGATCAGTTCTTCGTCCCGGATTCATCACAGTTCTACTACGATGAACTGCAAGGAGAAAAATTATTGCGCTATGTGCCAAACGCGGACCACGGGTTAAAAAACTCCGATGCAGTCCAGAGTATTTCTGCGTTCTATCACATGGTCTGCCAAGGTAAGAAAAGTCCCGTGTATTCGTGGAAGATCACTGGGGAAGGCGCGATCCATGTGCATCCAACGACAAAGCCTTCGCAAGTTGTCGTGTGGCGAGCCAACAATCCCAACGCACGGGATTTCCGATTGCAGACGATTGGCCCAGCCTTTGTGAGCACAGCTCTCACGCCGGATGCCGATGGGAATTACACCGCTCCCCCTGCACCTGAGCAGCCTGGATGGACTGCGAGTTTCGTCGAGCTGACGTATGATGTCGGGGCTCTATTTCCTTTGAAAGTTACCACTGCGGTCAAGATCACACCTGACGTTCTTCCGTTCAAGGATATTGAGCTGACGGAAGTAAAATACGAGCGTGAGGTCGCCGGCCAAAAGACCCAGACAGGGAAATAATGCGGCTATTCAATTCTTCGTTCCAAAACCATCTCCCTCGTCGTGTCCTGACCGGCAGAGGGGAGTCTTTGAAACTCGGAAATCTATGCCAGCAGTTGGGATACAAGCGGGTTTTCTTGGTTAGCGATGAAGGGCTGGCAAGGGCCGGAATTGTGGACCTTGTCCACGCACCGTTGGTGAAGCAAGGCCTTTCGGTTGGTTCGTTCCTTGCCGTTCCTGCGGAGCCGCCGATTGAAACCGTAGATTGGATCGCGAGGCAGATTCGCGATTGCAAAGCCGACGCAGTCATTGGGCTCGGCGGAGGAAGCGTGATGGACGCTACCAAAGTGGCATCCGTTGTCGCCGACAGAAATTGTGATGCCAGTTCTCTGGTCGGGATCGGCAAAGTCGAAAGACGCGGCTTGCCGACAATCCTTGTTCCTACAACTGCAGGAACAGGTTCCGAGGCTACCTTTGTAGCAATCCTGACCGACACGCACTCCGGCAATAAAATTGGAGTCGTCGATCCGGCTCTTTTGGCGGATATCGCTGTCGTCGACCCCTCCTTGACCGATGCCTTGCCTCCCTCCATTACCGCCGCAACTGGCATGGACGCAATAGTCCATGCGATCGAAGCGTTCATTGCAACCGTAGCTACCCCGATCGCCCGCGGATTGGCGCTCGAGGCGGCGAAGTTCTTGGGTGCAGCTATTTCGGTTGTTTACCAGCAACCGACAAATAAAGACGCGCGGGATCGAATGGCGATCGGCTCTCATCTCGCCGGTATGGCCTTTGCAAATTCCTCATGCTGCGCGGTTCATGCACTCGCTTTGCCTCTCGGTGGGCGTTTTGCGATTCCCCATGGAGTCATCACTGGTTGCTTTGCTGGCGAGATGATGCGTCATAATGCGGACGTGTGTGAAGCCGATTTCCGTGAACTCGGAATGGCCTTTGGATGGGGGGCAACCGACATCGAGGCATTCTCGCGAAACCTCGATTCCTTGGCTGAAAGTCTAGGGCTTGTCGACTCCATTAAAGCGCATGCGATCCCTAGCTCGGTGATTCCCGCGATGGCGAAAGATGCGGTTGCCAACCGACGTTTGATGGGGCCCAATCCCAAAGAAGTCAAAGAGGCAGACGCGGCGAGGATTTATCGGTCTGTGTTGCGTGTTGCGGAAGGTACATGAGTTGGCACTCGATGCCGTCGCCTTCACGCTGTGGGCTTGATACCATCTCCGCTGGGCCCCGAGGGCTCAACCGACACTACCATTGTAACGAGCCCAGCCTGAGACACTCGTTCCGAAGGGTCCCCAAAGACTCCCCCCGCCGAATAATCGACAGACGGGGTCTACGAACAATCTTTTTCAGAGGATGAGATCCATGAAAGCCGTTCCCAATTTCTGGTTTGAGCCAGCCCCATGGATTGATGGTCAGTGGCGTCGCGGAACGGAAGAAATATCGGTTCCTAACCCTGCCACCAACCAATCGCTGGCAATGGTCACTCGCGCCGACGCAGGATTGATCCATGAAGCGATCGAAGGGGCTGAAAGGGCGTGGGCGAATTGGAAGCATCGTTCTCCGGTCGATCGAGGCGGCATCCTCAAACGGACGGCGGCATTGATGATCGCGAAAAGAGAAGAGTTGGCTGTGTTGCTCAGCGCCGAACAAGGAAAACCCTACGCGCAAGGCTTAGGCGAAGTGGACTACGCAGCGAGTTTTTTTCAATGGTTTGGTGAAGAGGCACGACGATCTTACGGCAGGATCGCTGCGCATCCGGAGGCGGAGCGAGAGTTCTTTGTGGAGCACAAGCCGATAGGAGTCGCGGGACTGATCACGCCATGGAATTTCCCGCTTGCCCAAGGAGCCAAAAAGATCGCTGCTGCCTTGGCCGCCGGATGCACAGCGGTCTGGAAGCCCGCCGAGAGAACCCCGCTTATCGCATTGGCCATGGCACCAATCCTCGCAGAAGCCGGACTTCCTCCCGGCGTGTTGCAAATCGCGCCTGGACGAGGTTCGGTCGTTGGCAAAATCTTTGCAGAGCATCCTGCCGTGCGCGTTTTAAGCCTTACCGGTTCCACTGCAACCGGAAGTTCGCTCATGGCTGATGCCGCTTGTCAAATCAAACGCGTATCGCTCGAACTCGGTGGCAATGCGCCGTTTATTGTTTTGCCAGATGCGGACCTTGAGTTTACCGCCGAGCATCTTTTGCGATTGAAGCTGTTTGTCTCAGGACAGGTGTGTGTGACGGCGAATCGTGTTTTTGTCCATGAAACGATAGAAACTGAGTTTCTAGAAATACTTTCGCACAAAATGGAACAATCGGTGGTTGGAAATGGTCTCGCGGAGCATGTTGATGCAGGTCCGCTGATCCATCGACAAGCATGCCAGGATGTGGGTGCGTTGGTGAGCCAAGCACTTACCGCGGGGGCCAAGTTGGTTTGCAGAAATACATCGTTTGAACGAGATCCGAGTTTGAAGGAGGGGAGTTTCTATCCCCCAACCCTTCTTTCAAACGTACAGGATTCGATGCCTATTGCGAGTCACGAGATATTTGGTCCGGTCATCCCTGTCCTACGTTATAAAACCGTGGCTGACGCGATCCGAAGGTCCAATGAAACCCCCTATGGCCTTGCCGGATACGTTTACGGTCACGACATGACCAACTGCCGTGCCGTGGCCCGTGAATTGGAAGTTGGAATCGTTGGTGTCAATGAATGGCGTCCGCTCAAGGCCGAAATACCTTTTGGCGGAATCAAACAAAGTGGGATTGGTGCAGAAGGGGGCGAAGAAGGATTGCGTGAGTTTCTATGCACACAAGTCATTTCGATGCCCAAGCCATTCTTGGAACGTTAGGAGAGTTTTGCGATGAGCCAGTCACCGGCAACAAATGAAATCTTTTCTCTGAGAGGAAAGGTGGCAGTGATCACAGGCGGAGCGTCCGGAATCGGTTTGGCGATCTCCAAACGATTCGGAATTCATGGAGCTCTGATTGAAGTGTTGGACATTGATGCCGATAGGATCGTGGCTGCTATCCAGTCGATTCGCGGATTGGATGGAGATGCTTTTGGCGAATTGTGCGATGTCGGAGATTCTGGTGCGGTGAATGGATTGTTTGAGCGGATCCATCAACGGCGACGTCGCATCGATATCCTCGTCAATTGCGCGGGTGTGGTGCACATCGGAAACGCGTTAAACACATCGCCAGAGGATTTCGAGCGAGTTCAGCGCGTCAATGTCCAAGGCGTCGCGAATTGTTCGCAAGCCGCGTTGCGGTACATGGTAGATCAGCAACGAGGGGCTATTTTGAATCTGGCATCGACGGTATCCCATTTCGGACTTGCGAATCGATTCGCGTATACCGCGAGCAAAGGAGCCGTGCTCGCCATGACCTATTCCATCGCCAAGGATTTCTTGCCCCACGGAATTCGCTGCAACGCTCTTCTTCCCGGAAGGATTCACACGCCACTGGTAGACGCCTTTATCGCCAAAAACTACGCGGGCCATGAAGCTGAGATGTTTGACAAACTGAGCAAGGAGCAACCGATTGGGAGGATGGGGACACCCGAGGAAGTCGCCGCTGCTGCTCACTTCTTATGCAGTGACGATGCGGGTTTCATCACGGGTTCTGGATACCCAGTGGATGGAGGTGTGCTCACTTTACGCTAAAACGATTTCTCCGATCGTCCACTCACTTCACTTGCGAGTCTAGCGAAACATGGCCGCATAAGGTTTGGTAATTGCCAGCGTTGGAGCCCTTCAAACTGACAGCAAGAAACTCGACGCGACGAAACGTGGCTTGGAGGAACCGTTGCAGGGAAGTGACTAGCCTTGATGTGGCAATGCTCCTTGTTGGAGGCGAGCTAATGCATCGTTCCAGGGTCCTGTATTCTTTGGATGGTAGACTTGAATGTCGCTCAGCGATCGCATCCAGGAACGGAATTCAGCGATCGATTGGAATTTCCCTAAGGCGAGCAGTTGAGAACTTACGTTCCCAAGTGCGGTTGCTTCGACAGGCCCTGCGACCACGGTTCTATTGCAGGCATCGGCCGTCATTTGGCATAAGAGTTGGTTCTTAACTCCACCACCCACGATATGAATTGTCTCGAGCGAGTATCCGAGTAGGCTTTCGAGATACTCAAGGCAAATTCGGTATCGGAGGGCTAGGCTCTCCAAGGCTGCGCGAGCCAGGGCTCCGTCGCTCGCTGGAATAGATTGTCCCGATTTGCGGAGGTAGTCGAGGATGGCTTCGACCATGTCGTCGGGCGCCACGAACATGGGGTGTTCCAGATCCACCCAGTGTTGAAGCGGAGATGCTTCTGCGGCGAGGGTGGTCAACGTGGTCCAGTCGTATGGTTTGCCACGTCGTTGCCACGAAACACGGCATTGCTGGAACGGCCATAGACCTGCGATGTTTTTGAGAAGTCGAACACTCCCATTAGCACCACCTTCGTTCGTAAAGTTCAATTCGGCGCACCGGGCATTGAGCATCGGACGATCGAGTTCCACTCCCATCAAGGACCAAGTTCCACTGCTGATGTAGCACCAATTTGGCTTCTCATGAGCAAATCCATCGGCGGGTACTGCGAGGACTGCGGAACCGGTGTCATGTGTTGCGGGGACAATCGTTTTCGCCCGTGCCGATAAGCCGGTACGAGTACGAACGCCTGGACGAACAGATCCGAGATCGGTACCAGGCTGGACAGGTGTGGAGAACAATTTGGTTGGAATGTTCAAGCCTTCTAGGATCTTTGTCGACCAACCGTTGCTGCCCGGACGAAGTATCTGCGTGGTGCTTGCATTGGTAAATTCATTGACTTTCTCCCCGGTTAGAGCCCAATGGAAAAAGTCTGGGATCATCAAGAACCGCTCCGCGATGTCCAGCAGCGGGGAGTTTTCTTCCCGCATGCTATAGAGTTGGTACAAGGTGTTGATTTCCATGAACTGAATCCCGGTCTCCGCGAAAATATCCGCACGAGACACTCGTTCGAAGGCTTTGGGCATCATTCCCCTAGTGCGAGCATCTCGATAGCAAAATGCGGGTCCTACTAGATCGTCGTTCCGATCTAACAGGACATAGTCTACCCCCCAGGTATCTACCCCCAGGCTGACGATTTGATCTCGATATTGCTCTGCAGCCAAGCCGATACCGCGTTCAATTTCTTGCCAAAGGTTCAGCACATTCCAATGGAGTCGATTACCGATCGGCAGCGGGGCATTTTCAAAACGATGGACTTCGTGCAGAACGATCTGGTCACCGCGAAGTTCTGCGGCGATGACACGTCCGCTGGAGGCTCCTAAATCGATCGCAAGCGAAATATCGGGATGGTCCATGTTAGCTCAGATAACGGAAGAGGTTAGGGGATATAGTGCAGGTGGAATGTATAGAACGTTCTGTCGAAACGCTACAGCCGAAATGCGAAATCGGTGTACCTATCTCATGATCGGTGCTTTTTGCGACGGACGCCCGCTTTGAGGGCTGATTCGATCTGTGATACCGCGACTTGAATCCGATCCTTTTGGGCGGCGTCCAGCGGTCTCGCTTCGCCGAACCGCTGCTCGTAAAAAGATTCAGAAAGGTCGCCAGCATTGATACTGACACCGTACGACAACAACTCGGCAGCGGCGAAATTTAAAAACTCACGTTGCGTTTGTGAATCCTCTCGACGCAGGCCTAGTTTGCGCAACAGTTTTGAAACCCGTTCATAGAACTCGACGCGCGAAACGTCACGACGCGATGAGTTCTTGCGTCGTCGCGCGGTTGGTACAAGATTCGGAAAGAACTGCGGTACAAATCGGAAGATCGCCACAAACAAACCACCTACTCCGAAGATGGCAACAGCGACTCGCCACGAGAACCAACGATCTGGGGAAAGTAGACCACCGATAAAGCGACTGGATTGCATGCGATAGAGTGCTGATTGGATCTGTAGCCACACGTTCGAGTAAGAGCTACCCGAGGATTCACCGAACAGGGAAAAGATCGATCCTTGTTTCGATTTGTCCATGTTCATTACCATTTCCGTCCACAAGTCCTGCATGGCATCCAGGGTTTGGGTTCTCGAAATACGAAACGTACCCCCGGCATTGGATCCTTCGCCGGATGGCGTTGGATCCAACCGAATCCAAACGCCTTTGGTTGCCCATGGAGGAATGATGACGTTGTTGCGTACGACTTCCTCACTCTTGGCGATCTCATCGAGCGTAAAGTAGGCTTCCACCCAGGTATGGGCATGCTGCTGTAGCACTGGAAAGTAGCCACCGACATCGTTGTACTCGTTAGGCCTAAAACCGATGACCAAACGGGTTGGGATCGAAAAAGACCTAAGGATCAGAGCTAGCGAGCTGGCAAAGTACTGGCAATGCCCCCGTTTCTTATTGATGATGAAATCCGTAATAGGATCTAGATTTCGATCCTTGGGGCCAGTGAGAGAAAGCGTGTAGTTGAAATCTCCGCTATTCGCAAAATAATCTTCTAGATAAAAGGCTTTGGACAATTTGCTTTGAAGTGGTTCCCGACTCAAGGCCATGATCCTCTCGAGCTCTGGCAGTGCCTCGTCCATGCTTGAGGGGATTCGGGTCAATTCCCCGCGATAGAGCGAGAAGGTGCTCGGCTGTTTGTCTTCCAAACAGTCGGAGAAATCAGGGAGCAAGGGAGAGTCGTTTCCGGAAGCAAAAGCTAAGGACATGAACGAGTAGCGTCGCTTAACGCCTCGCTGATCTTCCTTTTGCTCTCTTGGATCGATCATCCGCCAGTCGCGGCGAACCGTTTTGAAGTTTGATTTTTCAAGCTGAGCGAACGGAGGAAGGCTTGCGACGACATCCCCGAAGGGTGACTTCTCGATGACTGTAACTAGAACACGATCGGTTGCGGATAACAACTCACTATCGATCTCTGAGGGATTCGGAATATCACGAGTGTTGGAGCTGTTTGCGAACGCGAAACCTCGCTCTGCCGGAATCCAATAACCTTGTCCTGGACCATCGATGTAACGATGGACGACACTCATCCGAATGTAAGGAGGTTGGCTGGGACGGTAGTTGGCGCCCGTCTTTTCGTTGATCATCGACAGACGCAGCGCTGGTTTATCGCTTTTGAGCAATTCACCGATGAACTGCAAGGAAATCTGATCGCTGAACCCGACGTTGTCTTCGCCCCATCCTAGCGATGCCCTATCAAAGGTATCGCTGTGTAGTCGAGGGAGCATGTAAAAAAAGGCTATAGAGAACAGAAGTGTCGCGATCGCCATCGGCAAAACTCCCGCTCGCCACCGAATGGCTCCGCTCGCCCGACCGATATTCGAGGCTTTCTGATCCGGCGATGCCGTGAGGGTAACACCTGAACTTCGGCGGGTCACCAACTGCTCTTTTCCCAGCCAGTGGAGAAGCCCGGCCCAGTACCCGGTGGATTCGGCTACCGACTCGCTATGACGGATTAAGGAACTGTACTGCGCTAGGGAAATCAGAGCAGCACAACCGATGATCAGCAAAGGCAACATGATAACGCCGTAAAGGACGCTGTCGTTAACAAGAGCCGCGACCACCAATTCGAGCAACAGGAATACACCCATTTGCTCGAAGACACGCTTCGACTTCTTTTGGAACATCAATGGAATTTGGACGTACACCAGGAGGTTGCCTACAGAGAGCAGCTTGTTGCCGGACTCATTCAGCACAAAATCTCGGATAGCGACTAATGCTCCCAAAATCATCAACGCATAGACCAGAAGTCGATGCAATGAAAACCACCCCAAAGTGTCCGTGTAGATAAAGGCCATACACGATGCGACCGCTACCAAGATCGGTAGGTTCCAAGACTCCTGCCCCAAACCGATCAGCCCCGCTGCGATGACTGCGAAAATCGCGAAGCATAAGGTCAACTGCCGGACACTTCGATCCAATTCTTTCATGGTTGCCTCAACCTCATTGCTTCGTGCTAACGGCCGTTCGCCCCACCCGAGAAAACGAGTTTAATCGAATGGACTACCCATAGCAAAACGCCCAAGACTCCCGTCAGGCCGAGAAGCACGAGGTACGCTTTCGTCACCGGTATTACATACCACAACTGCGAGAAGTATCCCCAAAACCGTACCCAATCGATCATGAGATAAGCCGTTGCGATCGAAAGGTACGGGCCGAGCGGCGTCTCCTCATTTCTAGTCAGCAAAGAGCGTAAGACGATCAGGGGGACGCCAAGGATGGGTGCAAGAAAAAACGCGATCCAGGCAATTTGCCACCCAAAAAATGCGCCCACCATTGCCATCAGAGTTACGTCCCCGAAGCCAAGAGCTTCACGCCCGAACACAAATCGTGATATCAATCGGAAGCTCCACACCAATGCGCCCCCTAATCCAATTCCGATCAACGAGGAAAGCAACGCTCGCCACTGTTCAAGAGGTAGCCAAACGTACGATGCGATAATTAACACGCTGCCTAAAGCACTCATCAACACAATCAATGGCAGATTAAAGCTTCGGAGAAAACTGACGATTGCATACTGCACCCCTTTGGAGAAACCGCGGCGAGAAATCCATCTCAAATTTCCAAATGCGCAGCACCATGCAAGCCAAATCAAGATCGCAATGGTTAGACCACTCGACCATCCTCCGGTCTGTCCCCATTCCATAATCCAATCGCTCGGAGAACCAGCGTGCATCGACACGCTTTCTTGATTCAACGGGATGATGGTCCCGACCGTTTGGGGCTCCCAAAGAGGCCAACTAGGAATCAATGCCGATCCCAGCACTCCGATCAACGTGCCGGGCACCGTGATCAAATCAGGGATCGTCATCTCGTCGAAATCGATGAAGGTCGCAACCGTCAGCAACGTTAGCAAAATGCTATAGGACGCAAACTGGACGGACAAAGCCCATCGCTGCGCAGAGGAGGGTTGGATCTCTATCGGAATGCAATATCCCGACATAACCGTCCGATACAGCAGTACCCAAAGAATGGGCGTTATCAGTTCGATCAGGAATGGCCTCAACCAAAAGAACTTGCCCAATGAGTCCTTGTCAGAACTGCGAAACAACCAACCGACGATAGGCAGCTTGCAGACAACAGAAAGGGAAGACCATTCGGCGGGACGTTTCTGCCAAGGGCTCACGGGAGAAGGAAAGAAACAAATCGAGTAGATCCAAAGATTGATCAGCGGCCCCAATACTAGCCCCGCCAAAATCAAGCATAACTCTACGGTATCGATGCTTCCCACCGTACACTCTTTCTTTCATGAAGCGGTTCCGCTGTCGGTAAGGCGGCTCCTTGCAACTTGCTGGCTCATCCCTGGCGATTGAGTCGCGTGTTCACAGCGCGTGGCATGCCTTCATTCTAACCCAGCTTGGTGGATCGGTGGGACGGGTTTCTCAACCTCGTTGAAATTGAAACCAATCCGCGATTTGACTTGCCAATTCGATAGCGGAGGAGTTTGCTGATTGGAGAATCAAGTCGGAGGACTCTCGGTAGAGTGGCTCGCGTTGTTTCAGCACGGTTGCGATCTCACCAAGTGTCCCGAGTGAGGTCAAGCTAGGGCGGCGCTTTCCCTGCGCTTCATCCTCGGTGAGTCTCGCCGCCAGTTGCTCTGCGGTCGCTTGGAGCCACACGGTAAAACCGGTACCTTTGAGGATCTCCCGGTTTTCGGGACGCAGGATCGCTCCTCCACCCAAAGAGATCACACTGGATTCCCGCACTGAAACGGAACGGATAGCAGAAGTCTCAAGCTCTCGAAAACCACTTTCGCCGAGGGATTCGAAAAGCTCAGGAATCGTGCGCCCGGTGCGTTGCTCGACCTCCTCATCGGTGTCGACAAATGGGAGCGACAATCGATCCGCTAAGATACGACCAACGGTGGTCTTGCCAGAACCGCGGTAACCGACCAAATACAAATGGTTCCGAGCCATGGCGTGGCGATAATAGAGAAGGGTGATCGGCTGGTTCGCAGACCGCTGCAGTGCATACCACAACGGTTACAGACCCAAACGGTGCAAACTACAGCAGCGAAAACTACAACAGTGCAGAACCACCGCGGCGGACGCAGAGGTAAGATTAACCCTGGATCGCTTTGATCATGACCCGTGTGTACTTCTGACGGTGACCCGTGCGGGCGTCAAAATTCTTGCGACGGCTGAACTTCTGAATGAAGACCTTTTTGCCTTGCTCCAGCCCAACAACTTCGGCTTGAACCTTGGCTCCATGGACCGTCGGTTGACCAAGTTTCAGACCGGCGTCACCGCCGATCGCGAGAACACGGTCGAACTCAATCGCGTCGCCGGATTCCACCGTGTCACGATAGTCGATGTCCAAGAGAAGACCTTCAGTTACTTTGTATTGGCGTCCGCCGTCACAAATGATCGCGTACATTTCGAAAGTTCGTCAAATAATCCGTAGGGGCTCAGAACTGTTTAGGGCTGAAGAGTTTAGCGATGAACTAGGCGATCGTCGAGTCCATTTAGGGCGTCCCTCCCGCGGATTCTACAAAGAATCTGTCTCCAAGGTGGTCCAAAGCACCGGTTTCGGACGCAGAACACACCCCGTCTCGCCCCGCTTGAAAGTCAGCCTACGCCTCCTTAAGTATCTCCGCAGCAATGAGTTGCGGCATTCCTAAGGCTGATGAGGCCTCGGCCATTCATGGGTGGCTGGTAGCTTCAGTCGTTGCCGCAAAGCGAAAAAGGGGGGGATGGGGTGGTTTTGCGTGCGACTACCCTCCCGCCGTACTCTCGCTACATTTCTGGCATGGCAGACCTCAACCCAGCCCAACACGATGCAGTCAACACTTTGGCCGGTCCCCTTCTGGTCCTCGCAGGAGCGGGGACGGGTAAGACTCGGGTGGTCACGTTTCGTGTGGCGAATTTGATCAAGCATGGTACTCGTCCTGACCGAATTTTGGCGGTGACATTTACCAACAAAGCGTCCTTGGAGATGCAGGAGCGGATCTCACACCAGCTGAAATTACCCAAGCGGGTACGTCGTGGCCAACCAGCCCCCCTCCGTCCACAGATCGGCACCTTCCACTCTCATTGCGTTCAAATCCTGAAGCGGCACGCACCGGTGCTGGGGTATCCAGAAAAGTTCACGATCTACGACCGAAGCGACGCGGAAAGTGTGGCTCGGACAGTGCTCCGAGAAATCCGAGTTCACGAGGACATGCTGGCCCCACCCGATTTTCTCAACATTGTTAGCCGATGGAAGAACGCAGGGGTACGCCCCGAGCGGGCTGAAAGCGAAGCGGTCAACGACAAAGAGCATGTCGCTGCGAGCGCGTTCAAGCGGTATCAGAGAGCGTTAAAACTGCAAGCGGCGTTTGACTTCGATGATCTGCTCGTATGCGCGGAGCAACTCTTAACCGAGAACGAAGCCGTACGACGCGCGGAGGCAGGACGCTACGACCATGTGCTGGTGGACGAGTACCAAGACACCAACGGAACCCAGTACAAGATTATCAAGACTCTCGCACAGGACCATCGAAATCTCTGCGTAGTCGGCGATGACGACCAATCGATTTACGGATGGCGAGGCGCGGAGGTGCGCCACATTTTAAACTTCAAGAATGATTGGCCTGAAGCAAAAGTGGTTCGCCTGGAAGAGAACTACCGTTCAACCGACGCCATCCTGACCATGGCCAATCGGCTCATCGCATTCAACCAGCATCGCCATGGAAAGATTCTACGTCCCGCGCGTCGAAATGGTGCTCCGCCACGTGTCTTGCAGTTCCCGGGTGAAAACGAGGAGGCCAAAGGTGTCGTCGAGGAGATATCGCAGCGCCTGCAACGAGATCGCGGTGTTGCTCCCGGGGATTTTGCGATCCTGTTTCGAACCAACGAGCAGCCCAGGCCCTTTGAGCTAGAACTTCGCCGATTGAACGTCCCCTACAAGATCACCGGCACTCAATCTTTTTTTGATCGCAAAGAAGTCCGCGATATCCTTGCCTACTTACGCTGGATCGATCAGCCCAACGACGAGCTAGCGTTGCTGCGAGTGATCAATGTTCCACCACGCGGGATGGGAGCTAGCAGCGTTGATAAACTGCTCAAGCAAGCTGTATCGACGTCGAAATCGATCTGGCAAATCATGCACGATTCAGCGTTTGTCGCGACGCTCTCTCCAGGGGCCCAGCGCGGCGTTGCGAGTTTAATCGCATTGAATCGCAAATTTGAAAAACTCTTCGGCTCGGGCGGCGTTGATGCTGGCGAGCCTACACAAGGGATGGTGGATCCATCCGTTTTTACGTTAAGCAATAACCTGCTATCGCGTGATGACACGGGCCAAGATACCGGCAGTAGGCATAACGAAGTCGCGGAGGTGGCTGAAAAAGCTGACGATGCAATCGTTGCTGCACCTGGGCCAGAAGCATCGGCAAACACGCTTCACGACCACGAGAGATTTACAGATGGAGATGCAACTTTGAGCGATGACTCCATTCTGGATGACCAAGATATTTTGGATGAAGATGCCATTTTGGATGAAGATGCCGTTGCGGAAACGGACCAAGTCGCAATCGATGGGACGCTGGAAACAGGAGCATCTGGCGATGAAGAGATTGACCCGGACGACGAATCGGGTTGCATGACCGACGCAGTGCATCATCTGATAGAGCATCTCAAGTACCGGCAGGAGATCGAGCGTCTTTATACGGATGCCGATGAAGCTGTCATGCGGATCGGTTCGTTGGAGGCAGTGCTCAACGCCGTCGCGCAGTATGAACAAGATGCGACCGAGCCTAATCTGGGTGATTTTTTAGCAAGTGTGACGCTTTCCGGACGCGAATATGGAAGCTCCAAAGACAAGAACGCTGGTGTAAATGCGGTGTCGCTGATGACTTACCACAGCGCCAAAGGGCTAGAGTTTCCGATCGTCTACATGGTTGGTATGGAGGAAGGCGTGTTGCCTCACCGACGCTCGATCACCGAGGAAGGGGATAGCGTCGACGAAGAACGCCGCCTTTGTTACGTTGGCGTAACGCGGGCTCAAGACGAACTAACGCTGACGCTCCCGTTGAGCCGATTTAAATGGGGAAAGCCACGGCCGACCTACCCAAGCCGCTTCCTGTACGAGTTGACCGACCAAGCCGACAACCCGAACCGTGCGAAGGCCATCAAGGCTGCTGCGGATGAGGCTAGGAAGGCGAGCCGAACGGCGCGTTAAGACGAAACAATCACCGTCGACGTCGCCCCGTCATGAGCCCAGCGATCGAGAGTCGACATGGACAAGTCACCCCGATTGCCGATGCCGATGCCGATGCCGTTGCCGATGCCGATTGGACTAGATTTCAGCTGGACTACTCGTAAATCGGGTAGAAACATCCGAAGGCTGATTCGCAAAATACGCCTGGGTCGTTAAAGCGTTGATTTCGATCCAAGGCTGCGATCGACTGCATCTGATCTTCGGTCAGCTCGAAATCGAAGACGCTTAAGTTTTCAGCGAGCCGCAACGCATTGCTGCTCTTGGGAATCACCGCAGTGCCCCGCTGAACGCCCCAACGCAGTAGGACTTGTGCAGGAGACTTCTTATGACTCTCTGCGATGGACCGAACAACGGGTTCGTTCATGGCCGAGTCTTTTTCTGTAGCCATCCCGATTGGTATATACGATGGTGCTCCGAGCGGTGAAAAAGCGGTGAAGCCGATCCCTTCGTTCTGGCAATAACGCAGCAACTTAGGCTGGACCAAATAAGGATGCGATTCGACTTGCAAGACCGCAGGTCTGATAGCGGCGTAGCTCAGCAAGTCTCGGATCAGCGAAGTACCAAAGTTGCTGATGCCGATATTCTTCACCAACCCCTTCTCAACCAGTCGCTCCATCGCTCCCCAGGTTTCTGCGATCGGTACGGGAGATGGCTTCATGGCGCGATCTGGCGCGGATGGGTCGAAAAACCAACCAGCGGGATACCGCTGCTCAAACGGGACATAGGCGAGCGCGATCGGAAAGTGGATCAAATACAGGTCGAGATAGTCTACTCGCAAATCCTGCAAGCTCTTTCGGCATGCGAGTTCGACGTGGTCGGGGCGATGATACGTATTCCAGAGCTTGCTGGTCACCCATAAATCCTCGCGGCGGCATAGCCCCTGGCGGAACGCGTTTTCTAACCCGAAACCCACGAAAGCTTCGTTGCCGTAGTCGGATGCGCAATCAAGGTGCCGATAGCCGATCCGGATCGCCTCGGTCGTTACCTCGGCAGCCACCGCATTGTCGATTTTCCAAAATCCTAATCCGACGCTGGGAATCTGCTGGTTTTTACCGATGGTTATGGCTTTCATTGGGATTTCTCTGTGAATGGGTGGGGATACGGAGCAAGCAGTATTGCCAGGGCGGGCTGGATCGTACAAGCTACTATCGATCTCTATTTCTATTTTTCAGGAGAATCCTGTGAGCCGTTCTTTACGTTCCGTTGCCTCGTCCTCGAAAATGGCTGCTCGCCGTTGGTTGGCATTGTCCGTCTTCGCTGCATGTGTCGCCCCGATTGGATGTTCCTCAGAGAAGCCTTCAAACGAAGTCTCTGCATCCTCGAGTGGCTACCGACCAGTCGATGCTCCCAAGGGTACTGCTCCGAAGGGGAACCCGGACAAGGATACCGCAACAACGGTCGCTGATGGTTCGGCCACTGGCGCTTCGACCTTAGCGGATACCGGCGCGCCCAAGCCCTCCTCAACATCCAACAATCCTGGCTCCACAGGTGGTAAGTCGAGCGGGGCTCCCGCCAGCAACACCGCTGGCGCTCCTGGGACTGCTGGCCCTGAAAAAACCAACAACCCGCCATCTGTCCCGGCCCTCCCCACGTTCAATCCCGGTCAAGTGGATCCGAGTATCGCTGCGAAATCGTACATGAAATTGGAGATGACGCAGTCTCAGGATCCCACCGAGATCCTTCGGTTCATCGGAACGATTGACCGATCCCTCCAGGAATTGCAGCAGGATGCAGCTCGACGCATGGTGAACTCGGATCTCGTGCTCGATCGAGGGATGGCGTTGGCTCGAATGAAATTGACCGCATCGGAGCGATTGGGCAAGGTCGGTAAGAATGCGGATGAGTCGAGCAAGGCGCTCATCGGCAAACTGGAAGCACTCGGGCAAATGGCGCAATTTAAGGACGTACCATCCGCTGATGAACTCCGAATTGTTGCCAAGGAACTCGCGAAGAACGAGGATCCGCGGGTGGCTCGGCAAGCTCGACGCATGCAACTGGTCACCGCCCTTAATGATTTCCAAAATCAATCCGAGACAACTGAGAACATCGTCGAAATCGCAACCGATTTGCTTTCCAAAGTGGACACGCCGGATGCATCGGTATTCATGGCTGTCGCCCAAGCCGCCCAAGTGCTCGACGCTTCTGTCGCCCGAGATGTGCAAGAAGGGGCGAAACCCGCTGCGGATGATCCAAAGCTCGCAGCATGCGACAAACTTGTAAATCTTCTCGAGGCCAAATACCGCGACATCCCTAACATGCAAATGGGGATGGGGGCTTGGCAAATGAAGATTCAACGGCTTCCTGATTTTGAATCTTACCTACAGATCCTGGATACCCGTCAAGCGATGTCGGCTAGTCCCGAAGCGGTCACCGCCGGCGCGAAAAGCCTGATGGAGAAAATGCCTTCCCCATGGACCGCGATCGCACTCGTGCAATGCGCGACCCAGTTTGAATACTCAGGAAACGTCGCTGTCGCGAAAAGTCTTCTCGATATCGCCGCAACTCAATTAGAGACTACCAAGACGCCGGAACTCCGCGAACAAATCGAAGTCTCACTGAAAGGATTCGAAGCGAGGACCGGTATTATCGGTAAACCTCTGGCCCTCGATTCGCTGGTCGATACCGATGGTAAGCCTTTGGATATCGAGAAGTACAAAGGGAAAGTGGTTTTGGTCGATTTTTGGGCGACGTGGTGCGGACCATGCATCGCCGAAATCCCCAACATCATGAAGGTTTACGAAGCAAAGCACGAACAAGGATTCGATGTCATCGCCGTGAACCTTGACGAAAAACGATCGGATCTCGATGTCTTTCTTTCTCAACAGAAAACTCCATGGTCTGTTTTCGTCAGTGCTGACACCAACAAGTCCGGAATGGAATCCCCTCTCGCTCAGTCCCTTGCGATCACAGCCATTCCTTTCACAATCTTGATCGGAAGAGATGGCAATGTCGCGGCTGTTCATATTCGCGGTGCGGCACTCGACACCAAGGTTCAGGAACTCCTCGAGGCCAAAGTGGCTCCCTAACGCGCCCCTTCGAGTTGGAGGACCAATTCGTGGTGGAGTTCATCGTTGTTATTGGCGGTCTCGCAGCGTTTGCTGCGATTGCTGGGACCGCGGTTTGGTTGGAGTCGCGCCGCCGTAAATCGATTAAAGACTTCGCAGAATCGTTGGGGATGGAGGTTTCTATGAAGCTTCCATCTGCCGATGAGTCTGTTTTCTTCGCGTTCGATCTCGCGAAACGTGGGCAGCAGCAGAAAACAAAGCTCGCCCTGATCGCAGATGATGGGGTGACGCGAATCGTTTTGTTTGATCGTCTGATCACCAACGGTAAAAACACGCATTCCTACACGATCGCAATGAGCTCAGACTCGAGATTGGCGGCTCCTCCCTTGCAATTACAACGCGCCTCCTGGAGCACCAAGTTGACCGGGCTAATCGGGGTAAAGCCGATCCAATTCCCGGACGATCCCGAGTTCCAGAACCGATTTGCGGTCCGTGGTCGCCCCGAATTAGAAATTCGTGGATTCCTCAACGAGCGGCGGCGCGCCGCGCTGACCAATTTGGTCCCCCCTGTTGAGAACATCGCGTTCGCTGGTAAAGCGATGATGATCACCTACCCGGGTGGGATTCGAGTGGGCCAAATCAAATCTCAACTGCAAACATCGCTCCAACTGAATCGGAGTATGATTGCCGAGTGATCGAAGGCAGTGCTTTAGGTAGATCGGAAAAAGCGTCCCAAGAGCGTGCTGGGAATCACTAGCAAACAGATCAAAATACCGGGAGTGCTTCCCGAATGGTGCAGTGCGATTACCCCGTCAAAAAACAAGATCGTTACGATCGCTTGTTTGATCGCTAATCCCAGGCGCCTCGGTTCGAGGGTTGCGATCGACTCGTACGCTCGGCGAGCCAACGGCAGACTTAGCAAACCGAAGAGGATGGCGTACATGGAACGAAAGCTATCCAGGGAACTTCGAGATTGGTCGGCACCCCCCAATGCAAACGCTCGGGCCGGATAAAAGTAACTCCCAAACGCGAAAATCGAAATCCCTGCCGCTGCGGTGAGCCAACCGGCAATCAATCGCCAACGCACCTGCGCTGCATCGGATTCCTTCCTAGCTGCAATGGTAAAACCGGTGACGTACACGCCATGTCCGAGCAGTGGCCAGAGTGCAGTGGGCTCAATGCGAGTCCCCAATGCGGAACTGACGATGACGACACCGAGGCCCATATTCAAAGCGCGGCACAATCCCATCACTGCGGGTGCGAATATGGTTTTCTTCAGGGGTCCATCATACGCGAGTATCGAAAATGCCAGGAGGATAGCGACAGCCAGTGGCATGAGAGCTTGTTGCCATGCGATGGGTGGCATGCATGTGTAAGCAAGGATCGAGGCAAGCACGCCGAGGAGCATCATGGCGACACCTGCGTTTCTCGCCGTATGCCATGCTATTTTACCGCTTACGATCGGGCCGGGCCTGTTGGCTTGACGGTCCTCCTCGATATCAAACACATCATTGAGCGCCATTCCTGACCAGTAAAGCATGATCGATGCGAACGCACCAACGACGGCAGCCAACGGATGCTGAATAAAGGAGTGAGCGGTTCCACCTGCAATACACATTCCTGCCAAGACATCTGCGCAGCTTGTTAGCGTATTGGGAACACGAACCAATTGGGCCCAGGCTTTAAGTGTCGACACGAATGGACTTCTTTCAAGGATGGATTGGTGGGGAGGGAATAGGGATCCAGTGCGTTTTGACGAGAGCACCGTGGGGGCCGAGCGAAACGTAGTTAGCAAAAGCGATCGGATCCGGGTGCGAGGTCGGAACAGCATCTTCGGGCCAATGAGACAGATGCATCGCGGCACTGCCGCAGGAAGCGTAAAGGATACCATCACGTGAAACACACGTCGGGCGATGGATGTGGCCGAAGAACACCCCGCGAATGCGTTTTGAGTGCTTGGCGAGTATCTGATGCAACGCTTCGCCGTTGGTGAGGAGCATCGTCCGGTCGATCCAATCACAGTCCATCGCTAATGGTGCGTAATGAACAAAAAGGGTGGTCGGTTGGTGAGTCTCGTGAAGGACTTTTTGGATGCTCTCGAGTTGCCTCTCATCCAATCGTCCGTGAGGATCGATTTCTGTTGTATCCCGAGCATCAAGCACCAAAAAATGTTCCCCACGGACGGTGAATCGATAGGCCCATCGTTCCGATGATTCCACCAAGGGTTGGCCAGGACAATCCCCTAGAGCCTGTCGCAGTGCGGTCCGATTGTCATGATTCCCGATGACGAAGTGGCGTGGCTGCGTTAGCGATTGAAAAGGATTGAGTGCGGCCCGTGTCGAATGGCCGTCATCCCCAGGGATGTGACCTCGATGAACGAGGTCACCTGTATGGACAATGAAATCAATCGGCGCGTTTAAGCTGCGAATCCAGTCGCACAGGAGACTCGAGCGACGATCCGATTGGACGCCGGGGATGACAGGCGTCGTATTCCAGTGCGTGTCGCTGACTTGAAGGAATCGAACCGTCATGCGTGCTACTTTGCCATTACCTCAATCATTGCAGCCGCAAACCATGGTAGATCATCCGGCTTGCGACTCGAAACAAAATTCCGATCGACCACGACCGGTGCATCCTCCCAAATCGCTCCTGCGTTCTCCAAGTCGTCCTTGATGCCCAGTGAGCCAGTTGTCCGGACGCCCCGGTAGACACCAGCGGAGATAGCCAGCCATCCCCCATGGCAAATCGCTGCTACGCATTTTCCGTCCCGCGCGAACTCCGCAATCAATTGCTTGACTCGATCCAACCTTCTCAGTCGGTCGGGCATAAATCCACCGGGTAGCAATACCGCATCAAACTCGGACGATTTAGCGTCGGCGATCGCGATATCCGATGCACAGGGATAGCCGTTCTTCCCAGCGTAAACGCGTTTAGCCTCTTCGCCCGCGATGATAAACTCAGCACCGGCTTCGATCAGTCGGAGCTTTGGGTACCAAAGCTCCAGATCCTCATAAATGTCACCAACGAAGGATAAAACCCGTTTTCCTTGAAGCGGCTTTGCGGTCATAACGTTGCGGTAATTCGTTTTTGCTGGGACTCATTGGCTGGGATGACGGGAACATGCCATTCGACGACCCGCGGTTCGCCGAGGATCTTCGCCGAGGATCTTCGCCGAGGCCGCTCGAAAGCAGGGGATTCCGCCGGGCCCGGATTCCGCGAGTAATCGTACCAAAAAAGTGCTTTTTGAAACGTCGCCCTAACGGTCCCCCATGAAATTCCTGGAAAACAAAGTATCGTATAGGTGCGCTGCCACGGAAAAAGCAGCAGGCTATCGCGTGCAACGCGCGGTTCGCTATTTGGGTAACTATTGCAGGAAATGATGCATCGATGCAGCTAGGTGATTTTTTTCGAGGTGACAGGCGTGGTCTGTCGTTTGAGCTCTTTCCGCCCAAATCGGATGAGCAAGTTCAGAACCTGATGAATACGGTCAGTGAGTTGAACGAATTCACTCCTGATTTTTACACCTGCACGTATGGTGCTGGCGGATCCACCCGCGATCGTACGCTGGAAATCATCACCGCCGTGAAGCAACGATTTGGGCAGCGCGTCGCTACCCACTTGACGTGTGTTGGATCTACGGTGGACCAGTTGCGAGATTACTTGCGAACAGCGACTGAAGTTGGTACCGATTACATCGTCGCGTTGCGTGGCGATCCCCCCAAAGGCCAGACCGAGTTCCAACAAACCGTCGGCGGCCTCCGCTACGCGAACGAACTTGTGGATCTTCTCCGTAGTGAGTTTCCTCAGTTCGGAATCGCGGTTGCAGGATATCCTGAAGTTCACCAAGAAGCGCCATCTGCGGAGATCGATCTCCAGAATTTGAAGCGCAAGGTCGACAGCGGCGCTGATATCATCGTAACGCAGTTGTTCTACATCAACGATGATTATTTCCGCTTTGTGGATAAGTGCCGGTCTGCCGGGATCACCATCCCGATAGTCCCAGGAATCTTGCCCGTAACAAATCTTGCCCAAATCCAACGGATCACAGCTCTTTGCAAAGCAAAGCTTCCGGATGCATTCGTGAACCGATTGTCCGAGCAGGAGTCTGCAGAATGGCAGTTCCGAGTCGGGGTTGAGTTTGCGACACAACAAGTGGCAGAGTTGCTCGATGCGGGAGTCCCCGGCGTCCACTTCTACGTGCTAAACAAATCTCAAGCCACTTCGGAAGTTTTAAGAGCGCTTCGCTTTGTTACCTCGGCTCGATAAGCCTAACCGGCAGGATCAAGATCCGCGGTGTCCAGATCTGCGGTGTCCAGATCCGCGGTATCAGAAGAGTGGGCTACCTCGATTGTCCACGCTTTTCTTGCCGCGCGTGCCGTGCATCGACGGTCATGAAACTACCGTGGCCTCGTGGCGTTACGGGGAGATCACTGTCGTCGGCTCCAAACTCCACTCGATCCAAGCTCGCTGGTGGCCGCGGTGGGGGACAGTATTAGGCATGTGGACAGACCGGATCAGTCGCTCTCTACCGGTCGATGAATGCCGATTCTATTATGCCTTTCCGCGGAGTTCACCTGGCTTCATGTCCCTGCTGTACACCCACGCGGGCCCCCAGACCACGTACGCGACGTTTCATCGTGGTATTGAAACGTTGGACCGTGTCGCGATCCTTAAAAAAGCACGTGCGATCGTTTGCCAAGCCACCAACGATCGGCTGACCGAACGGATGATGAATCGCTGGGGATATCGGAGGCACGCTGAAAACCTCGGGGATGATCACTATATCCGACGATTTTAAACGATGACAAGCATGCAGGGGTGCAACGAACTTACGAGTCAACGTCGTGCATTATCTCGTCCGAAAAAGCTACTTGGCTTCGACAACAATTGCGGTCGAATTATCTCGTCCTGATTCCGAAACCGCACTCAGCACCAGTCGTTGTGCGGCGCTCATCGAGGCCTGGGTCGAATCCGGCGACGTGATCAGATCGAGCAATGCATGATCCCAGAGACCGTCGATGACCCCATCGGAGCAGATCAACAAGCGGTCGCCACTCTTCAGTTCGAACGCGCCGACTTGTGGATCCACAAATTGGTGACCTGCACCCAACGCTCGCGACAACACGTTCTTTCTCGGATGAAATCGAGCTTGTCGTTCGTTGATTTGCCCCGTCCGCCGCAGCCATCCTACAAACGTGTGATCCTCGGTCACCTGAACCAACTCTGGACCGCGGTTGGAATCGGGTGCGGGCGCGGCAATTCGATAGAGCCGAGTGTCACCGATATGTGCAAACATTGCGATGCTGCGGTGAATCCAAACCAGCGTCAAGGTGGATCCCATGTTGGTGCATAATGCATCGACCCCCAATCGATCCAACTCCTTATGGATCGACTGAAAAAGACCTTTTAGCATTGCGGGGGATGAATCGATCAAGTGCTGATCGTTGAGCATGTACGCTTTGGGAAGCATGCGAGTGATTTGATCGATAGCGATCTTTCCAGCGAGCTCGCCGGATCGCTCCCCCCCCATCCCGTCAGCCACCGCGAAGAGGACATCGCCATCTCCAGTCGAAGCATTACCGGTCTTGCCTAGATAACGAACCCCATGCGAGTCTGCTAGCACTGCGAGGAATCGGTCTTCATTGTTGGTCCTAAAATTCCCAGCGTGTGTCATCGCCGACCAATGGACCTCAATCGGTTTCGCCGCTGCGGCCGCTAACGGGTCTGCGTCACCACTTGAAACTTCATTAGTACCACCAGCTTCTGGAATGGCATCAAGGATTTTCGAGAACTCGAAATCGATGATGCAGAACCGACCATCGGTCGAACGGTAGGTGATGTTTCTCAGGAATGCATCTTCGTGGAGGACGCCGTATTGCTCGAGCTCGCCAAAGAGTTCTTTGATCTTGGCATCGCCCAAGTGCTCAACGCGGGCGCCGCAATTGCTGGTGACGATTTCGAGGGTCTTTTCGTCGGCCGCCAATAGTCTTGGTACGAACGAACAACGCTTTTGTTCCAAGTGCTTTAGGACGCGACACTCGTTCTCAAAACGTTCTTTCGCATTAGGACCGAGGAACTGCTTGTGGACACGACCGTCATACCCAATGCGCACCACCGCGCGTTGAGTATTTTTGGCTTCTAACATGGAGGATCAATTGCCAGGGAGAGGTTGGATCACTGATCGGACAATCCTGGAATGTTAAGCCCTGGAACCGATCCTGGCAAACCCGAAGTTGGCGGGGTGGGAAGGCCAACCCCCTTCTTCGTGATCAGATCCGCTAATTCGATTTTCAACCGCTTGAATTCGGAGTCACTTACGATGTAGTACCAGTCGGCGAATCGGGCATTAAGCTCTGCAACCCGCTTCTTGGCAACCGCCATGCGATCGTTCCGCTGGTCGATCTTGCGTTGATTCTCCTTGGTGATCCGCTCGCGTTCCGCTTCCAAGCGTTCCTTCCATTCTTCGTCGGAAAGCTCCGCTGGTGGGGCTGGGTCCTGGAACGAAACCAACCGCACAGATCCCTTGGTTTCTTGGGATTGTGCCACAGGTTCTTTCGCTGGTTCATCGCCGGTGGGCTTTTCTTCCGACGGTGAGTCTGCTGCTGGTGAGTCTGCTGCTGGTTTTGCCGGATCAGCACTCGCTGGCTCGGTTGCAGCTGGCTCAGTGGCGGCTGGTTCAGTGGCGGCTGGTTCGGCAGGCACGGGGTCAGCAGGAGCCGGATCGGCAGGTGCTGCTGGCTGCTGGGCAGCTTTTTTCGCAGCTTCCATCGCCTTGAGCTCTTCCACCGTTTCTGGAACGCGTTCAAGATCTGGGGGTGGGAACTTTGACTCGTCGAGCCGCGTGGTCACCAGAAGGAATCGATTGATGGACACTTCTTTCGGTGCTTCGCCTTCCTTTGTTTCCTCGGTTTCCACGGGTTCGAAGCTAGCGCCGGCGCCGTTGCCAAAACGCAGGAGGTATTGAACGCCATCTTTTAATGTGACTTGGAGGTCGCCGTTCATGGCGTAGAGTTCGTAGGAATCCGTGCCGGAGGTCTGCGAGGCAAAGAAGCCTCGGCGCTGAAGTGCCTGCAGAGTGGATTCTTGAAGTTTCTCTCCTCGCAAGTCTGCGGCGACTCCAGGTGGCTTTTTCGCAACATTGACGATACGAAGATTGTCCAACGCGCCTTTCATGTCATTGAGCTTGGTCGCATTGACCTCTTCGGTAGGCTCGAGCGCCCGAGGCTTGGCGACGCGTCCATCGTACACGACGAGATTGGTTGGTTGCCACTTGCCGTCGCGTACGTTGAAGTTGAGGTCAGCATCATAGTTTTGACTCAGGCCCAGGGTCCCTTGGCCCGTCTTCACGAGCGAGTAGTTTCTGATCCCGATCCCTTCGATGTCGTTGCTGCTCAGTTTGAGCAAGTCCGATTCGATCCATTGTTTGAAATCGGTCGACAGCGGATTGGTGTTCAGTTCAACGACGTAGATGACATCTTCGGAGGGAATACGGACAAAGCGTTTCTTGGTGTCGGTTGCGTCCACCTTGCCGATAATCAGATCTGCGAGGATATCCCCTTTTTCATCTCGGAACTGGACCAATTCGCCAACTCCATCACCACCTTCGGCCTCCTTCTTCTTATCAGGTTCAAGGACACCGAACATCTTGTGCTCATCTCGTTTTTCACTTGCGATGTTGAGCGCCTTGAGGCCAACAAACAAGTTTGCGGCTTCGCTCATCTGTTTGTTCGCATCCGCGGGGTAATTCTCGTGCGAGGGAATGGTCCAGACCCCATTTCGGTCCTTGGCCACTTCAAACTCCTCGTACTGCTCGGCATCCGAATCGTATTTCATAATCTTCAGGGACGCAGCGGTCAGCGGGTCCGCGAACTTTTCGAACAGCGGCTGGTTGATACGAGCCGTTGCGGTCGATGGTCCCGTGGAGTAGTTTCGAGTGGTTGTCGACCATGCGAGGAACGTTGATAGTGCCGCGATGGCGGCGATGATTCCAGTTTTGCTAGACTCTGTCACAGGTATCTATCTCCATCCAACAAACTTGTCGTGTATTGATCGTGTCATTTTTTGCAAAGTGCACATCGGCACTTTGCCAGGGGTCAACCATGGTGGCTTGGATGCCGATCGGTTGAGGCTAATCGGTTTGGTTTATCCGTTTGCTTATTCCGTTTGGTTTTATCGCAGACGGTTCTTCGAAATGCCTTCTCGCTCGCGCAACCGACGCGAGACCATCACTACGATGCCGACCAACAACGGTGGTATCGGTGGGATGAAAACGGCCAGCCATTTGTAGCTGTTTTGGATCTTTCGAATCGACTCGTCCGCTTTGCGTCGCGCATCGCGAATGTTGGTATCGCGCTCGCGTTGGAGTTTTTCGCGCTCGACTTCCAGCTTCTTACCGAGCTGGGCTTGCTTCATCTGGTACTCGGTCATCCGTTGTAGCAGTTCCTGCTGTTTCGACGCGTCGATTGCACCTTCGGACTGCAGTTTATCAACCGCCTCCTTAAATTGTCGCTCTGCCTTGGAACTTGCCTCTTCTGCTTCAGCGACCTTTTCGTTGAACTTGTCAACGACAGCGCTTCGCTCGAGAGCTTCTTCTTTACGAGCTTCTTCCGCTTGAGCTTCCACCAGTTTCAACGTGCTATACGTTGGCACGTGGCGTCGGATGGCAGGGTACTTGGTTTCGCCCGACAGAACATCCACTACGTTCAAGACGAAGGTGATATTCTGGAATTGAAAGCGAATCTCTTCGAGTTGGCTTGGATTCTTGCGAATGTCGACAAACACGCTCGACATGCAATCGAGGTCCGATACATAAACCACCTTCAGCGGTTTGTTTGCCGTGCCCGTCTCACCTTCGGTCGCAGCAGCATTGCCTTCGACGAGCGCCGCGATCACCTGAGGCAGTCCTGTCGGCTTGCTTCGCCGAGCGCGGATCTCGGTGTTGCGGTCTAAAGTGCCGCGTTGGATGTTGCGAACTTCCGACAGAGGAATAGTTCCTGAGAAATCGCCTGTTGAGACCAGCGGCGTGAATTTGTTTTTCGCGCCGTTCTTGGGTTTGATTGTACCCGCGAATAGGAACATCAATTCCTTGAGGCCTTTGGTGATTTCGCTTTCTTCGCTGAGGGCGTCTTGAGCACCAGGAGCTTCTTCTCGGGCAAAGATCCAGAGGTCCGTGGATTGCTCCATGGCATCGAGAATCGGGTAAGGGTTGTACTGTTGCCAGCAGAGGTCTGGGGCAAACAATCCCATGGGGGTTGGTTGGCCGGGAACTTCAACTTCAAGCAAATCCCATAGCGGCTGAATTTGCCCCTTGGGCTGTGGTTGTCCGCCACCGAACATACCGCCACCCATCGGTGGTTTCGGGTCGCCAGTTCCGGGGATCGTCGGGTCGATGGCCGATTGTGGGTCTTCGAAGATCGCCGTTGGGATCCCGGCTTTGACCGCTGCAATGAAGTTCGTCATCTCTTCTGGCGCCAAGGATGAGGGCTGCACTGCGAGCAGCACGTCGATGCGTTCAGGATCGATGGGGGACGCAGGATTGACGTCGACCAATTCGAACTCCTTCCCCATTTCTTCGACGATCGGTTGTTGCGGCTGCTGTTGGAAAGATCGCATGTCGAGTCCCCCCATCATCTTCGCCTCGGTCTTGAGAACCCCGAGCTTCTTCCTCGACGGCTTGGAAACTGTCGACAGAGAGCGTGCGAGTTCATACTCGACGGGGATTCCGGGTTCGAAGAACGGGATCACGATTTTTTGCAAGCCGCTTCGAAACGCAGCTCCGAGGATCACCGGCTGATCGGAAAGTGTCCCTCGTTCACGGACTCGCACCGTCTGAGGCACGATCCCATACTGCTTTTCCGCTTGTTTTTCTTCCTCGCTCGAAGGGGCGATGGAGTCATAGATGCGAACCGACATGGGAACACCTGCGGAGGTCGCCGTCGACTCGAATTCTTTCAGAAGCGAAACCAATTCATATTTGGTTTTCGCATACATCTCAGGAACGTCGGCCGAGATGAAAGCATCGACCACCACATCGCGATCCTTACCCATGTTTCGAATAAGGTCGGTGGTGACAGGCGAGAGGGAACTGACTTTGAGTTCGGTCGCGTCGACGCGAACAAAATCACGGTTCCTGAAGAACATGCTTCCCGCGATAACCGTGACGAGCAACAGACCTGCTCGCAGCAGGTAGTGGGCAAGCCGTGAACCGCCGCTCTTGCCGCTGCTCCAATGCCGCTTCCCGATCAATATCATGCAGAGGTACAAGCCGAACATGGCGAGGAGCAGGAAGTAGGCCACACCGGACAAACTGATCACGCCTCGTCCGAAATCATCGAATCGCTCCGAGAGACTGAAGTTCTTCACATCCCGGGCAAAGTTGGTACCAGTGATGGTGTCCGCTTTCGCAGCAAACGCTAGCGGTGCATTGAAAAGCGCCCCAAGAATAAATCCGACGGTCAGGTTGTTGGTCAAGAAGGACGCGACCATGCCCAAGGCGATCATCGCCAACCCGATGAGCCAATAACCAACATAATTGGTAAAGAACAAACCGGTGTCGACTTCGCCATTGGTCAAGAACGCCAAGACGATAAACGTCGAGAATTGGGAGAACAGAAGAGAAACCGTGTAGATAGCCGCCGCGGCGACATACTTGCCGATCACGATATCGAAATCGTCCGCAGGAAGTGTCAGAAGCAGTTCGTCGGTTCCTTGCCTGCGTTCTTCGGCCCAAATGCTCATCGTGATAGCTGGGATGAAAAACAGCATGATGTAAGTGAACCACTTGTTCAGTTCCGCGAGAGTGCCCAAGTTGGAGCTGAAGAACTCGTGCGGCCAAAAAGCGGCCATGCTCGTCAGAAGAACGAACAAGCAAAGAAACACATAACCTGTCGGGTTTGAGAAATACCCGTAAAAGTTTCTCTTGAGGACTGCGTACGCGACCCGACGGCCGCGAGCCAAAAGCAGGAGTCCTGCCAACATGACTCCTAAAAACACAATGTCCAGCAAGAGCAATCGAATCAAGGCACTTGCAATCACTTTTGAATATCCTTCATCAAGACAGGTGAACGATTATTGAATCGAGTTGGTTCGTTGCAGAGAATGTTCGATCTCGGCAGTTATCCCCCTGCGTCGCCGCAGAGGTGAGGAGTTTGGAAATCGATCGGCACATTTGCCGCTTTGACTGCGAGCCTATAGTCTCGGTCGACCAGGTCTCGGAGCCATCCGAGTTGGGGTTAGGCTGCTGCGCCGGTAAGTTTGTGGAAAGCTTCGGTTAAATCACCGCGAACCTTCTTCAAGTCCTCCACGGATCCCTCGAAGACTTTTCTTCCTTCATTGATCATGATGACGCGACTCGCCATCGCTTCGACTTCTTGCAAAATGTGAGTCGACAAAAGAATCGTCTTGGTCTCACCCAGCTTCCTCATCGTGTTCCGTACTTCGCGGATCTGGTTTGGATCCAAGCCCGCGGTCGGTTCGTCCAAGATCAAAACGTCCGGTTCGTGCAGGAGGGCCTGTGCCATACCCACCCGCTGACGGAACCCCTTGGATAGCTTGCTGATGGCCTTGTGGAGCACCGTGGTCAGATCGCACAATTCGACGACCGCTTCGATCCGGCTCTTCTTGTACCCGGGCTCCATTCCTCGAGCATCACCGAAGAAGTTCAGGAGGCCGTGGGGAGTCATATCTGGATATAGCGGGCCGTTTTCGGGGAGGTATCCCAAGTGCCGGGAGCCAGCGATCCGATCGGTGAACATGTCGTGGCCTGCGATCCTGGCCGACCCTTCACTCGGTGACAAGTACCCGGTGAGCATCTTCATGGTGGTACTCTTACCGGCCCCGTTAGGACCCAAGAACGCCACCAATTCACCCTTGTTTACCGAGAACGAGATGTCTCGGGCTGCTGCAAATGGGCCGTAAAATTTCGAAAGGCCAACCGCTTCGATCATCGCCGGAGAGCTAGCTTTGGTTTCAGCCATTTTGTTCGGTATTTCCAATGAAAAAGGAGCTAAAACGTAAATCCGAGTTTGGACGGTGGGTCTGAGCAGGGTGAGGATGCCAAAGAGCCTCGCCTCGTGCGGGAGTCTCTGGCGTCCGCTGCCAGAATGGTCCGTCGATTTCAACCTGAGCGGGGTCAGTATAGCGAGTATGGTCACTTCAACAACGTACCCCGACTCGAGGCTGAACGCCTAACCGACTGCTGGCAGCCCCGTCTACCGCGGCTCGTGTGGGTGTGCCGGGCCGCCCGCTTGCAGCGCTCTACGCAACTAAACCGGTCCAAGTTCGCAATCCATGGCCCCATTTCAGTGGATTTTTCGACGGAACTCCAGGGCACTCGGGGTGTCCCTCGGCCCGATTTCCGGAGGAGCGGCATCGGTGATGTGGGGTGGGGCGGGAGGCGGGTTTGAGCGGGTGGGTGCCCCGTGGGTCGGCATGCGGGATGCATTGACTCCCCGAGCAAAAACAACGGCATCGACGTGGACCGCTCCCGCTCCGCGCAACGCGATTGCTGCTTGATGCAAGGTCGCACCGGAGGTCATCACGTCATCGACCAGCAGTAGCCGCTTTCCTTCGATCGCTTTCGCCGGGCCGGCTCGGAATGCTCCGAGCATGTTGAACTCCCTCTCCACGACCGTCTTCATCCCCTGCTTCTGCGTCCAGCGACTCCGATGTAGCCACGTGCTCCGGACGGGCTGGTCGATCGCAGCGCTGACGCGGCTCGCAAGAACATCGGCCTGGTTGTACCGATGCGTTAACTTGCGAAACCAATGCTGAGGAATCGGAATCACGGCATCGTAATGCTCCGGAGCAAAAAGAATCGGTTGCTCCGAAGGAGATAGCAATTGGCCTGTTAGCCAATCGCCGATACGATCGCCCAGTTGGCGTGCCAATCCTTCATAGGCGGGCTCTTTCATTTTACGTACTGCCGGAATCGCGGCTCCAGAATAGACCGCGAAGCTGAAAACTCGCTGGAATTGCCATCGGCGGTTTTTGCACCATCGACAGGATTTTGGAGGTTTCCCACGTTTGTGCTCCCGGAAAGGTTGCGGACGTTCACCGCGCGGGGCACCGCATTTCCAGCAAGGGTCATCGAGGGGAACGAGCCGCTCTAGGCATTGAGTACAGAGGCAGCCCCGTTGGCTTTCGTCCATGAGTCCCGCGCACAAGGCACAGGCCCTTGGAAAAAAGAGGTCCACCATGCTCGAGAGCTTTGCGATCGCCATCGTTGAGTTGCTCGGAGTACTATTTCCTAAAGAATTGGGGTGCTTGTTGAAAGGACCTGTTTCTTGCTGGTCAGCGCCATCGATGTCTGCGGTGTTGCGTTGTCGTACGTGAGTTTTTGTTGCTAGTTTCCTTGCGGCCCAAATCGCCGCATCAACCGATCTGCAGCACCAGTTTCCCCTGAAGCACACCGCTTTTCGCGAGCGTGTTCGACTCCTGCAATCGATGCGCTTCGGCTGCGTCTTCGAGAGGCATGACGCGATCGATCTGCGCATGCAATTTTCCGCTGCTCATCCAATGATTGATGTCGACTGCCGCCAATTTTTGCTGTTCCGGAGTCGCCTTGAACATTGCAAACCCATGGAGGGAGCAGCCCTTGACATAGAATGGCCCCACTGGAAATGCGGGTCTCGCGTCGCGACCTGCCATCAACACCATCCGTCCGTTCGGTGCTAAAGCGCCGATTGAGAAGTCGAAATCGGGATCGCGAAGAGTCTCCCAAAAAACATCGATCCCATTCGGAGCCGCACGAAGGAGCGATTCAGCAAGATTCTCCCGTTGGTATTCGATGACCACGTCCGCGCCCAACTCTCGGCATCGGGCAGCTTTTTCTGCACTCCCTGCAGTGGTGATGACCCTCGCACCGATAACTTTGGCCATCTGGACCACCATCGCCCCCACGCCACCGGTACCGCCTCGCACAAAAATGGTTTCACCGGGTTGCAGTTGGGCTCTTGAGAATAAGCCGAGGTGGGCAGTGATTCCGACCAAGGCGACCGCTGCCAATTGCTGGTCACTAACTGCATCCGGTGATGGGTAGAGCCATTCATGGTCGATCACCGCGAACTCAGCAAAGGTTCCTTGACGTCCCAACAAGCCTTGATTCGATCCCCATACGCGTTGGCCGATCGGGAACTGCTTCACATGGGCCCCGGTCGCGACGACCTCGCCCGCAAAATCGCATCCGATAACATACGGATTCGGAAGCGGCCAGTAGTTCGCACCTCCGCGAATATAGGTATCGATGGGATTCACCGATACCGCCCGCACCTTGACTAAAACCCCATTGGCATGAAGCACTGGCGGTGGAATGTCACCAACTTGGATCACCTCTGGACCGCCGGTTTGAGTGATGAATGCAGCCTTCATGGATTTATGTCCTTATCGATGCTTTTGCGCCAATGCATGGCACTATCGAGAAAGTTGTGCCAAGGGGGCAACAACGTCGATCTCCTCATCATAGCAATGCCCGCACTGTTTTGGGGCATGGTTCGTCGGAGGCAGGAGCAACTCGAAACCCGCTCGGTCAACTCTCACGCATTCGAAATCGCTATCGAAGCACGGTTTTGTGCGGTTCCCCTGATACCTCGCGTACCAGACGAGGGACAGCGTATCCTGGAAGCAGTTTCCTGAGTTCGTCGATGATCTGCTCACCGACAGGGTTGGGGGTTTCGAAATGCGCTGCCCCATCGACTCGATCCAATTGATGCAAATAATAGGGCTGGACTCCCACATCAACTAGCCGTTCACACAGGTCTCGCTGCAATGCTACCGTGTCATTGATCCCGCGCAGCAAGACAGCTTGGTTCAGAACCGAAGCCCCCGATCGCTTCATGGCGCGAATCGATTGGCTCAAGGCATCATCCACCTCGTTGGCATGATTGATGTGAAGCACGACCCAACTGGTCAAGCGGCTTGAAGCAAGCCACTCGCAGAACTCGGGATCGATTCGATTGGGAATCATCACCGGGAACCGCGTGTGGATTCGTAGCCGTTGCACATGGTCGATGGATTCGAGAGCGTTTCCAAGTGCTTTTAGACGCGGGTTGCCCAGCGAAAGAGGGTCGCCCCCCGAGAGGATTACTTCATGGATCGATGGATCGTTGGCGATGATTTCTAACGTCGGTTTCCATTGATCGTTGCTTCGCGGTGCCTCATCGTAGGGAAAGTGACGGCGAAAGCAGTATCGGCAATGGACGGCGCACACTCCGGAAGCGATCATCAAGACACGCGAGCTGTATTTGTGAAGCAATCCCGGTGCGCGTTCTACATATTCATCCCCCACTGGATCGCGCTGGTACCCAAGCGTTTGAACTCGTTCCTCCTTGGTTGGGAGGATTTGGAGCAATAGGGGATCTGTTGGATCCCCCGGATTCATCCTGGCAATGAACTCGCGAGGGACGAACAATGGGAATGGGTTTTCCGAATCGATGGGACTTGGGAAGTCCTCGGGGCGAAGTCCCAGGCAATCCAGCAATTCCGATACGGACCGGACTGCGTTTTGCATCGAATGTTGCCATGCAGAGTTTTCTGTGTCCTGCATGCGTTGTAGGCCGATTCCGCTAGATGCCATCCGCCACGTCCAACGCTGGTTTTTCGGATCGAGCCTCATTGAAGAGGAAAATCACGGCCGCGATTGCAAATGGAACTAGGTAGTAAATGATCCGGAATAGAATCACCGCGCAAACGATGGGGCCTTTATTGTCAGCCTCTGGACCTTCTAAAAAGGTCAGCAGGATAGCTTCCAACAGTCCATACCCACCAGGAACGTGGGTTAGCACAGCGCAGATTTGTGCGGTCAAGTATGCGATGAGAACCGTGGAAAAATTGATTTTGTCGGGGCCGACAACATCGGGTGGGAGCAAAGCGTACAGGGTTGCCGTCGCTAGCAGGAAGTCACCCGCCGACACCAAAAGCTGCATCGCTGACAGTCGAACGGGAGGTAGGGATAAGGTGTATTCTTTGAAACGAATTGGCCGACGGATGAAGGCGCATGAGATCAAGTAGGCGAAAACGCAGGAAAGAAAAATCACGCCGAGAAGATGCTGCGATAACGAGACCTCGCCCCAAAGCTTGGACTCGAATTTGAGCATTTCAACGACATCAGGTGGCAAGTGAATGGGGAGCGCCAAAAAAGAAACACCAGCCAGCAAGAACAGACCTAGCCAGAACGTGATCGAAAGAATACTCACCAGGGCGATGATCTCAAATGTGGAGAAGCCCCATTTGGAATACATTCGATAGCGAACAATATTTCCGCCAAAGAGCCAGCCCAAAACATTCCCAGATGCGTATCCGACGATCGCTCCTGCCATGATTTTTCTCAATGGCAGGTCTTTCTTCAGATACCGGATCGCGATCCAGTCGTACCCGGTCAGGATCAAGTAGTTGGCGGCCGTTAGCAGGATTGCCACAATGATGTGACTCGTAGGCAAGATCTCAAAGCCTTGCTGCACTTGTGCCCAGGTCACCCCTTTTAGCTTTTTCGAGACGAACCAAAAGGCAATCGCCATGATCACAAACACAGCGGTGATTTTGCCCGATTCCCCCAGTCTCCCAACAATCGTCCGCCCGTAACTGCCACTCGTTACATCGGGCGTGATCGGCTCAACGGAGGCCAAACCAGTCGGTTCGCTTGAAGCTGATTCTTTGGAGTCCGATTCGCTCTTAGTCATAGAATCTACTTTTACGAGGTGAGTTTCGCGGAGCCATTCTCCGGAGTGCTGCCTGCGGATCGTCGTTTCACGTTGGGATGAACCTGAATCGACATTCCACAACTTGTTAACTTACGCAATTTGCGTTCACTTTGGTAGCTCAAACGGAAATGACGGTTTTTCCGGCGACGACTGCCGATACGACCAATTAACCTCTTTTCATTGGTTTATTGGTGCAGAGATTATGAGATCGTCATACCAGCCCATTCTCGCCGCCGCCGCGGTTTTTTTCTCGTCGGCATTAGCAGTAAATGCATTTGCTCAATCTCGGAGCGAAATCGTGGTTCCTGGAACTGGGGTCCAACTCAAGCAAGTTGGTGACGATTTTGAGGATGAAGACTGGGGGTACGTCCCCAACAATCCCAAGAGCACCGAAGACATCGATGAAAACCAGCGGATGCCCATGGGCAAGACGCACAATGGGCGTTGGTACGAGGGAGCAAAACGAGGGCATCCCGACATTGTGAAGCGTGTACCGACACCTCCAGGCGGGCTTCCCGGGAGCGAAGGCTCGATGTTGATGCGGTCTCTGTTCACCGGGATCCCGAATCGCCCCAGCCACAAGATGCACCAGGACGATTTCATTTGCAACGTCCAGTACCGCCTCGGCGGGACCTTGAAAGTTTCTCAGTCTCCCAACATCACGACCCGCGTCTTCATTCCGCCCTTGGATCAATGGGAACGCCGTAACGGCCCTCACTTTGCATTCCGAGCGGCTGTGGAAACGACGATTATGGAGAACAAAACAAAGTTCTTGTTTTCGAGCAAGGCCGAGAAGGACGAAGTCTATTGGCCCGGTCTATTCATTCTACGCGGGACCAAACAAGTCGATGGCAAGGTCGTTCCTTACGCATACTTCCGAGTTCGTGCCGATCGAAACGGAGGCGACTTCATGGGCCCAGAGATCCCTGAAACGGGATGGTGGACGCTCGGACTGTCGTTCACGCCAGATGGACTGGTTCATTACTTCGCTCGCCAAGGCATCGAAGAACTGTCGCGCGAGGACTACATCGCTACCGCGATGCCTTATGGATACCGGTGCGAGGAACTGCGATCGTTCTTCTACAACGTGGTCAATGGAGACAACGGGAGAGACTGGAGCACCGATTGGATCGTCGACGATCCCAAGCTTTACGTGATCCAGAACACCCGAATGGCCAGCAAGAACTAAAGCAACGACGAACTCCCAAGCGAACTTGGATCGTTAAACGCGGCTTCGAGCCAGTCTTGCCGCAGCCAAGATTGCCTGAGTCATCCCCCCTGGTTTCGCGATTCCCTGCCACGCGATGTCATGGGCGGTACCATGCGCTACGCTTGTGCGGATGATGGGTAAACCCAACGTGATATTCACGGCTTCGTACATATCGAGAAGCTTCAACGCGATGTGTCCTTGGTCGTGATACATCGCCACCACAGCATCGTACTCACCACGAACCGCCTTTGGCATGAGGGTGTCGACTGGCAAGGGGCCTTCGACGCGGATGCCTCGCTCCCGTGCCAGTCTCACCGCGGGTTCGATAATTCGGCTTTCTTCGTCGCCGAATCGCCCATGCTCACCCCCATGCGGGTTCAGTGCTGCTACCGCAATACGAGGATGAGAACTGCCGTGCTCGTCTACCAAATGCATCGCTTTGCGCAGACGCGAAAAGTAGGCATGAGCCAAGTCGATTTTCTCCGCGATCGCCGTCACCGTCAGATTGGCGAACACGTCTCGAAGGGCCATATGCAACGTGACATGAACAACGCCGAGCCCCGCTGGACCTCCGCGATTCGTATTCATGATCGGCTCAGATTGACGATCTGCACCCAAGTTATTTACTAATACTTTGTCATTCACAGGCCCCAAATTTCTCGGTGGCAAATACAACATCATCGCCGATTCGTGGGTACCACATAGATGGGCGAGCAACTCCGTGTGACCAGGCCAATCATGACCTGCTAATTGTAATGCCTTCTTGTGAAGCGGTGCCGTTACGATGGCATCAAGCTTTCCATCCAAACAGAATTGCGTCCCTGCGATCAAACAGTCATAGGCAGCTTGGCCTCCGCGCGCATCGATCCGTGGCTCCACAGCGAGATCGGCTTCTGCTCGACCTGCCTCGATACAGTATAAGGTAGGGACATCTCCCCCTTTGTGCTGCAACGAAGCGGCGATCGCTTCGTCGCAGGTCTCCAGTGACTTGATATTGACCACGACTCGCATCGCAGAAGCCGCAGCTCGAAGCACGTTTGAGCGACCGATTGCAATCGGATGACACTCGTCTTCAAGCTCGCCTGACGCCAATGCTCCCACGAGAATCTCCGGACCGATCCCAGTCGGATCTCCCATGGTGATGCCAATCTTTGGCTTGATACCCGCATGGGTCATGGATTCGATTTCACTCCTCGCTTGTTCATCGCGGAGGTTAGCGCTCGATCGATCGCTCCGTCGCCGGATACCCCAACCCAATAGTCGACGACACGGAGTTCAGGATCGAGCAGCAGAGTCGTGGGATACGCAAACCCTTTTCTACCCAGCAAGTTGGCAACTTGGACCCGCGAGTACTCGGTAGGGTCGCAGTAGACCGGCAGCCGGCCATCGATCGTTTGCATCACGCGTTTTGTGTCGAAATCCAGATCATCGAGATTCTCCGGAGACGTGCTTCCGCACGAAACACTGATAACGGCGACTTCGGTGCTGCCTTGATACTGTTGCTGCAGCTTTGCGATGTCCACAAGCTCCGCAGCGCAAGGCGGGAACCAAGGTCCCCAAAAATGCAACACCACCCACTTTCCCAAAAGGTCTTGATTGGAGAGTCGATTTTCCACATTGATCAATGGTTTCAAATCCAAGTCGCCGATGGGCTGACCGGCTATCTTGATCCTCTCCCGCCCCAAGAAGATCAAGAAACATAGTCCCACAAGCATGAATAGGCCAGCAAAAACAAGATAGCGGTACGACGGCTTGGGCCTCTCACCTCCACCGGCACGTTCGCCTCCCAGGGAACTGTCAGCAACCTGGATCGATGGATTCTCAGAACGGGTTGGAGTTCCTAGGTCTCCTGTTCGATTTGAATTTGGGTCGGATTGGCTCATCGGTTCCATCGGGACTTTTCAAACGGTAGGCTTTAGTAAGTAGGCTTTAGAAGGTAGGCTTAATAAGGTGGACCTCAAACGCGTTCTGCCAGAAAAATCGGGGCGTATCAAGCGTCCTGGCAATGTATGGCCGAGGACTATTCGACTGAGGTACAGCGTTTAGCCCAACCCAAAGAGCACCGATTCTTCGGCATGCGATGGACTCATTGTACGCATTTCGGCTAGCTTGTGGTCTAACCCTCTCGCTGGTGAGGCCTTCCAATCACCTCGGCCTCCTGTGCCACTCTGGACCGCAGTTTTGCTGTTCGATCGACGCCTACACTCGGTCGGAGACCATGACAAAGCTCTCGAAAGGCTAGCAAAAGGCGGGCTCGTTAAAACAGGGGGCGACCCATTCAGTGGCTTGATTCATTCCCCAGGTATGCGACAATCTTGCCGAAGTTTGCAAACCGACATTCCTCAGGAAACTCCTTAACGGACGCGGCGGGTTACATGCGATGCCCATTCTGTGGCAACGATAACGATGGGGTGAGAGATTCTCGATTGGTCGAGGACGGCAGGGCAATTCGTCGCCGACGTTTTTGCAACCACTGCAAGCGACGGTTTACCACCTATGAGCGCGTGGAAGGCTTGCTTCAAGTCCGCAAACGGGATGGTACTTGCCAGGATTTCAGTCGCGCTAAAATCGAACGCGGGTTAGCGTTGGCATGTTGGAAGCGCAAAATCAATGCGGAAGAGATCCAGCGTCTTGCAATTGAGATCGAATCGTACATCCTTGATAACTACGAACGGGAAGTCCATTCCGAGGACATCGGTAATCTTTGCATGCAGAACCTGCGTAAACTTGACGAAGTCGCATTCGTTCGGTTCGCCAGTGTTTATCGGAGTTTTCGCGACGCGCAAGACTTCGTCAAAGAATTGACCCCGATCCTCACTCCTGAGCTTCCGAAGACTCCCCCGAAGGCTCCGCCGAAAGACAATCCAAAGGACAGCTCCAAAGATCTTTCAAAGGATCCGTCCAGAGAGCCTCCCCAAGACCCGCCTGAAGATCCACCCAATGGGTCTAACAAAAAGAAGAAGGACTAGGTCGTCGTCTTCCCGGGCAGGAAACTCTGTCGGAGGTGTTTTCACGATTGTTGAAAGCAATCCGTCAAAACTGCTCGGTTGCGGAATCCTGACGCGATAGACACAGCCCCGATTTTGATGTTCTGGATTCTACTCGCTGACTTCTGATCGAACCGCACGCGATATGGACTCTCTCACAGAGACGTAGAGGCCGACCTTGGAAGCAGGATGGATACTGCCTATCCGAACCCACAACGGTTCTTCTCTGTGTCTCCGTGCCTCTGTGAGAGTCCGGCTGTTCCTGTCCACCTTCGATCCGATCCAAACTCACGCGAAGACGCGAAGACGCG
>JBKCUW010000075.1:0-6050 GCA_046318275.1 Pirellula sp.
CAAATAGGCATTCGCGGCATCATCAAGGCCAGAAATATTATTAAGCGTCACCGCAGCAAAGGAAGTTGGAATACTCGCTCCGCCTACAATCTGTGCGTCTGTCCAACTCGTTCCGTTGGTACTAAACGACCATGTTTGGGTGGTAAAACCAGTTGACGTCTTCTGAGTGGCATAGCTCACGACCAAATCCTTAAAACCAGCCATTGAGAATTTAAACACCGCGAATTTATCATTTGCGGCATTACTAATAAAAGCCAAAGCGGCAGGCGATGATGTTGTGGTTGAAAATCCGACCCCTGCATTGACAGCCGTTCCGCCGAACCCGTTCAATTGAGTATTTGCGGTCCCAGTGGCAGGGACAAACCAATCGCTAGAACCTTCGGACCCGTTAAGGTAAAGCGTACCTGCACCAAAATTCGCTGTGTAAAGCTTCGGAGTCGCAGGTGCAGCTAAGACCGCCGTTCCACCATTGGTTGTCGTTTGAAAATCCCAACCGGCAACCAAGTCCGCTTTGCATGTCGAAACAAGCAGGCTCAATGTGCAAAGCGACGATAACGTGATCGAAAATAGAAGTCTCATGGATGACAATCTGTGCTGTAATTCGAAGAAGTATCGGGGAAGCAATTATGATTTTTCCCCAAACCGCAGGCTCTTGAATTGGTAGATGGTAGCAAACAGTACAGCCGTTATCCACCGTTCGCTCAAAATCTTCACATTACAAACACCGTAAACAAAAGGGCTGAAAGGACATCCGATACCGCTACTGTCCCCGAATCGAACTTGGCTACCTACCGTCCGCCTCTTTGCGGTGCCCTTGCGCGATTTCTGTTTTCCCAAGGCTTTCGTAGGCTTCGGCCAATTTCGCATGAACCAATTTCTTATTCCTGGCCGCCGGCAGCGCCTTCTCCAATTCGACGATTGCACCCACAAAATCACCGTTCCGTAATTGAGCCGACCCCAGCGTCTCCCGAAAACTTGCTTCGCCAGGCTCGGTTCCCACCGCTTCCAAAGCAAACCGAAGCGCCTCCGCATTTCGTTCGGGATACTGCGTTAGCAATAGATAGGCCAGGTTGTTCTTCGCGGCGGCAAGGTCTGGTTTCAATTCCAAAGCTCGATGCAATAACCGCTCGGCCTCGACAAAATTGCTTTCCATAATCCTCATGCTGCTCAAGGCGAAAATTGCCATCGCCGGATTAGGCCCACTCTCGCAAAGTGGCTCCACCAGATGACGCACCGTTGCCTTTTGCGTCTCGTTCGCAGCCGCATACAACCCCAGCAATCGATCGTAGAGTGCTGCAGATCCACCATCCTCGCGGATTCCTTTTTCTAAAAGGCTTAGCTGCGATTCCAATTTGGTGTTCGGCTTCCCCTGTTGCTGATCAAACCAAATGCCATAAATTTCAGCGAGCGCACGGTGCAACGCTTGCGTATCTTGCAAATCGATCCCCGTACGCAACAATCGCTCCGCCTCATCGTACTGCGATTGCTTTGCCAATGCCTTGGCCAGCGAAACTCGATCCCTCTCATTCAAAGGATCTGCCGCCAATCGCTTGGCAAACTCGGACTTGCCCAACTGGATCGCTCGTATTCCTCCTTCGCGATTGCCCAACGTCTTATAGAGGTCCGCCAAATCGAAGTAATGGATCGGGTTCAACTGAGCTGCTCGCTCCGTCTGCACCAGCGCATCCACGTAACGCCCCATCAGCGTGTTGTACTCGGCTGCAATCAAGTACAACTCTTCGTCGCGATGCTGCCCAGACTGGACGAGATGCCACTGCAGTCGTGTCAAATAGTTCGAGTTCTGACTGACTCGGAACCGCTCTGCCCACCACTTAGCTCTCTTTTGATGCGCTCGCGGATAACCAATGTCGTTGTCGGGCGCGATGGCTTCGAACACCAAATCCGCTTCGACCGGCATGGTGATCCCGGCTAGCCCCTCACCAAAAGCATACGTCCACTCGACTGCTCTCGGCCCAACCGTACGCAGTAACCGCTTTCCTAGATTCGCTGCACGCCCCCACTCTTCATCCTTTATCGATTCGGCCATCGCCTTTGCATAACGCGTCGTCGAACTTGTGCGTGTCCAATATTGGGTCAATGCCACCACGCCTAAAAACCCAGGTAGCAGCAGCACAGGAATCGCTAGCACACTCTCGCGGCGATGCGATTTCACAACCTCCTGAATATTGCTCCATGTCAACGAACGCCAAACGTTTAAAACTGGCTCCCAAATTGTCCCAAAAATCCCTTGAGCCGGCGTTTGGTTAGCCTTGTCGATGGGTTCAGCTTGGTCCGATTCGCTCCCATCAATCCCAAACTGATGCTTCAACTGCGTTTTGTATACGGTCAACCGATCTTGCATCGTGACCGGCGTCTCGAGCCCATCCTCGTTCGCGAGATGCTCCGAACCCAAAGGATCTATGAATCGACGCCATGCATTTCCAGCTTTCAGGATCCAATATCGACCATACTCCCGTACGTTGCGAGGTCGTTCGACGTCCCCTTCACCATCAATAGAGCCAGACGACGGATCAGTATCTGCAGTGTCGGTTGGGGACGACCGGCGCGTGAATGCTTCCAGGTGCTCTGCAAACCAGACAAATGGCTCGCAGATCCCTTTCCACATCCGCTCCAAAAACTCTTTCATCGCTTCCCGTACCATCACTGAGTCCGTATTGATTCCGTTTGCTGCATGGTTCGTCGTGTGTCCATCACTTGCTCAACGCTTCGTGCTTTTCCGCATTCGCAAGATCGCCACGCTCGCGATAAACTCGGGCGAGTTTAGCATGCGTCCCCTTGCTCCCATTCTTTTCGGACACGACTCGCAAGAGCATCTCCAAGGCGTTATCCAGTTCTCCACGCTCCAGTTGAACCGTTCCCAGCATTTCCATGGTACCGCTCGAATCCGGCGCGAACTCGAACGCTGCCTTCACCAGCGAAAGTGACTCATCGAGTCTTTTCGGCTCCGATAGGGTGTACGCAAACGCGAGATTATCGCAGGCAAGCACAAAAATGGGATCAAGCGCCATCGCTTGCTTCAAATGCCATTGCCCTTGATCAATGGACCGTTGCATTAAAAACCAGCACCCCAACCCGAAATGGGCCAAAGCTGCATTCTCACCGTCAACCAGTCGCTCCTCAAGCAACTCCTTCAAGTCACTGAGTTCCCCTTCACTGCGCGAGGTATCGAACAACTTAGCGAGAAACGCATAGGTTCGAAAATGATTGACATCGACTCGCAATGCTCGAAGTAGCAAATCGAGCTGCTCGGCTCCGATGGCCTCCGAATCGGTTTCGTCCTTCAATCGCATTAGATAAAAATCGGCAAGTGTTTCTAATGATTCCTTATCTCGGTGCAACTGCACTCCATTCACCAATACCGTTTCCGCATCTCCCCAACGCTTAAGCCGTGCCAATGTCAACGCAAACTGAACTCGCATAGTCTTCGATAGTGGATTCTCCCGCAATCGCTCGGAGTATCCCTGAGCCGCTTCGCCGAGGGATCGCTTCTCCATGGCTTCGTCACCATCGTCACGATAGATTTCTGAAAGCTTCACGAAGAACGCCGGGTTCATTTTCCCAGCCTTCTCGAGCCTCGAAATCGCCTTGGACTTTTCTCCACTCAACTCATAGTACGTCGCCCAAAGTCCGTGTATCCGCTCGTCCCTTGCTTCGCCACTTTGTTCTAAATGCCACAGCATCTTGGGTAGCAACTCCTCCCGTGGTTCAGCACCAGACGTGAGCAACCTCCCAAACTCCATCGCCCTCATTTGGTGAGCCGGCATAAAGCCCGTGGCATCGTCGGGTGCGATCTCTTCCAGCACCGCACTCGAGCCTTCCGAAAATCCTTGCTGTGCCAACGAAATCGAATATAGGAACTTACCCTCCGTATTTAGCGATGAACGCTCCGAGACTAACCGCCGACCATACTCGATACTCTTTTCAACGTCATTCCGACCCAACTCAGCCCGTGCGCGATTGATGTACCGACCGATAACGCGATCGTGCACAAACGCGTAGCCGACCAAGCCTATCGATACCCCTATCGTTACCAGCATCGCCGGAATGCCACGAAAATAGTGCCTGCGTCGCTCGGACGGTAGGAAAAATGCGCGGATGGGAAACGCCAACGCTATCAAGGCCAATCGGAACAACCAGTAGGGAATCAATAAAGGCAAAAGCAGGACGGTTTTGTACCACGGGAGTACTTCATCGTCGCTCTCTCGCTGGAATGGCTTCCAGATGGCTATGAGTAGCCATTCGATGCCATCGGAGATGGCTCGTAAGATTACTATCGGAAGATCGCGAAGAAAATGGAACATGGTTTTTAGTTCGATGGCTAGATCGGATTTACGACGATGGCATTCATCATTCGTTCGGCGATGATACTGGTTTCTCCATCGCGCCCATGGGATTCGAATGTATGCGATCTAGAATCCTACCAAACACATTTTTCAGCTCCTCGATCTGATCGGAATCGAGCTTTCGGGCCGATTTGCGGTAAAGCGATACCGCACCCACGGGCGTTCCTTGGGACTGCGTTTCTACTGTATCGAGCGAAGTCGCTCCGACGATGTACCGGCCTGCATTTCCAAGGAACTTGCCAATGTTATCGTTCAAGCCAAAGATGCTTCCATGCGGAATACTTACTCCGCTCGGTCCAATTCCGCAGCCTACTACTGCTCCGGCTTCGCCAGGCAATCGAGTCAATTCTAACAGCGCGTATCTTCGGGGTTCGTTCGTCGATGAATCCGTGGCGTGGTGACTCTCCAACCCCATATCCCAACCACTCCACTTCCAAAACCAACCCAAACCAGGATAACTTGGGGTCGAGCCGATGATACGCAATTGCATCACACGTCCTTCGCGTTCAAAGGTCCATGCTCGATTGGTCGAACCGTATTTAGGAAAAAACACAAAGGACTTTCCTGAATCATACGACTCTTTGCTCTCGACGATTTTCCATCCCTCGATCTCATCAGGCAACTGAATCCCTAAAATCCGGTCCTCGAGAAGATCGCCACGCGAAGGGTACATGACACGGCAGCGAATCGATGTAAGACCGACCAACAGAAGTACGATTCCAAGGATCGCAACCCATGCCGATAAAGGAGCCACAGGCTTCGCGTCTACCCCCTTGAGCCCCGGATCGATCACTCCGTCGGGTAACGCATTGCTCGCGGGCTCGATGATGCTCGCAAACAGTTGGTCGCTGCTCCACGCAAAGAAAAGAATCAGCCCCAGCGAAACAATCTCGATAACGGTAGTGGCGAACCAACTTTCAGCCCAATCCCCGCCTCGATCTTGGTTCCACAGGAGCACCGCAATGCGAATCGCATTGAACAAGATCACCCACAAGAGCGTCTGGCATACGTTTATAAAAGTCCGGAACCAGTGATACCGGCAGCCAATCCCCCAGGCGATAGCGAAGAACACCGCTGGCACCAGCGACCTCACGCCATTGCACGCAGCGATGGAAAGTCCGTCCTGACTAACCAGCCCCATCACCACCCCCTCGTAGTAATAGAAAATGCTTAAAAAGTCGAGGATCACTCCAGCCATCCTGCTCGATGCCCACTGAAACCCTAATTGCACCCACGGATCAAACGCATCGGGAATCGGCTTCATGAAATACAGCAAGACCAAAACTGGAAGTGCCCCAGCATAGCCGTACTTTCCATACAACAGATACGCAAAAAGCCCCAGGAGCATGAGGAACGAGATCCATCCCAAATGGGCCGAACCGAGAATGTTGCTCAGCAGCGCAATGCCAGCGCAAAGCAGTCCAATGCCGCCGGCGACTCGCACGTTGCCACGGACTCGTTGGTAACGGACAGTATCTTCGACGTCGTCGATCTTGCGAGCGAAAAAGTCCTTCCGTCGCAGCCAAATCAAGAGTGCCGCCAGGAAAATTGCAACCGGTACGAACAACCCTTCATTCGAACTCCAGCGTTCGCGAAAAAACTCGAACAGAAGCCACCCATGAGCACAAATTCCGGAAACCAACAGCATCAAAAAACCGGCCATGATCACACAATCAGTCTTAGGAA
>JBKCUW010000076.1:0-29325 GCA_046318275.1 Pirellula sp.
ATCGTCGCGATGCTGCTGCTGCTGTTCGGGTTCCAGCCACCATCGGATCGCCCTGCTGCAGGCGGTGGTTCCGGATCAGCGCCCGCCCACTAAAGCGCGAAGACAATCAGAGCCACGCGTGTAAGCAAGTGGCGACTGGACACTCAAACCGATAGCCCCCGTCGCTGGCAATGATCGAAAGATTGGGACTAGCACTGCCAACGTGCCTCCACCCGGCGCTCACGCTTAGGGCTCTGAACTTCTTCGCTTCGCGAACCCAATCCGGGCCACGCGTGTGAGCAAGTGGCGACTGGACGCTCGAACCGATAGCCCCCGTCGCTGGCAATGATCGAAATATTGGGACTAGCACTGCCGACGTGCCTCCGCCCGGCGCTCACGCTTAGGGCTCTGACTTCTTCGCTTCGCGAAGCCAATCCGGGCCACGCGTGTTAGCAAGTGGCAACTGGACGCTCGAACCGATAGCCCCCGTCACTAGTTATGATCGAAACATTGGGACTAGCACTGCCGACCCGCCTCCGCCCGGCGCTCACGCTTATGGCTCTGAACTTCTTCGCTTCGCGAACCCAATCCGGGCCACGCGTGTAAGCAAGTGGCAACTGGACGCTCGAACCGATAGCCCCGTCGCTGGCAATGATCGAAACATTGGGACTAGCAGTTCCGACGTGCCTCCGCCCGGCGCTCACGCTTAGGGCTCTGAACTTCTTCGCTTTGCGAACCCAATCAGAGCCACGCGTGTTAGCAAGTGGCGACTGGACGCTCGAACCGCTAGCCCCAGTCGCTAGTTATGATCGAAACATTGGGACTAGCACTGCCGACCCGCCTCCGCCCGGCGCTCACGCTTAGGGCTCTGAACTTCTTCGCTTCGCGAACCCAATCCGGGCCACGCGTGTAAGCAAGTGGCGATTTACACGCGCACTTCCGCGGTCAGTGATCCGCTGCCGCTTGATTGGCTGACAATGGGCGAGACGACTTCGTCGAGAAACTCGGACACTTGTCTCTCCGCGCGGCCGGTGTACTGCGCTGGGGACAACACATCGCTGATCGAAACTTTGGCAAACGCTGGGTCCGCAGCCAATCGGTCCAAAAGATCGTTGGCCAATCCTTCCTGCTTGACACGCAGCGCGGCCGCTTGGCTGTGAACTCGAATCACCTCATGAAGATGCTGACGGTCACCACCAGCGGCAACGCCAGCCATCAGCAACGATTCGGTGGCCATGAAAGGAAGTTCCTCGAGGAGGTTCTTTTCGATGGTCTTGCCATAGACCACCAAGCCCTGGGATACGTTTTGCAGCAGGACCAAACATGCATCGACCGAAAGGAAGGCTTGAGGCAAAACCAATCGGCGGTTCGCGCTATCGTCGAGCGTCCGCTCCAGCCATTGCGTTGCAGCGGTCATCGCTGGGCTCGATTGCATGCTCATCACGAACCGAGCCAATGAACACATCCGCTCGCTTCGCATCGGATTGCGTTTGTACGCCATCGCCGAAGAACCGATTTGATTTTCCTCAAACGGTTCTTCGATTTCTTTTTTGTGGGCCAGGATCCGCAAGTCGGTGGCGATCTTGTGAACGCTGACGGCAATGCCTGTCAAGCAATCGACGAGGAACGCGTCAACTTTACGGGTGTAGGTTTGGCCAGTAACGGCATAAGCCGCCGGGAACCCAAGTTTGGCCGCAATCCGTTGCTCCAATTCGCGAACCTTCTCATGATCTCCATCGAAAAGTTGCAGGAAGCTAGCTTGTGTGCCCGTCGTCCCCTTGGCACTGCGCGCCAAAAGCGAATCCAATCGGTGATCGACTTCCTCGAGATCGAGGACCAAATCGTAAATCCACAACGTCGCTCGCTTGCCAACGGTTGTCGGTTGGGCTGGTTGCAGGTGCGTGTAGGCGAGGCACGGCATCGCAGCATATTTTTTCGCAAACCCCGACAGCGCCTCGATGCACGCCACCAAACGCTTTCGGACCATTTGCATCGCGTCGCGGAAGATCATGAGGTCCGAGTTGTCTGTCACATAGCAACTGGTAGCACCAAGGTGAATGATCGGACGCGCGTCCGGACACTGATCGCCATACGCGTGGACTTGGGCCATCACATCGTGCCGCAATTTTCGCTCGTAGGCATTCGCTACGTCGAGATTCAATTCGGTTCGAAATGCCTTCAATTGGATCAGTTGAGCTTCGGTGATTGGAAGGCCCAGTTCCTTCTCAGTTTCAGCCAGGATGATCCAAAGCTCTCTCCATAAGCGAATTCGATGCTCGGTGCTGAACAGCCTAGCCATTTCTCGAGAGGAATAACGGGAGATCAGTGGGTTTTCGTAGACGGATTCGGTGTTGGGTTGAGTCATGGGTGAGGATCGATATTGGTATTTCGCTGAGAATTTGAATGCTGTAAGGAATCAGCATGCAAGAATATAGCATTCATCGAAGCCAACGTCGTTGCCAACAAACCGACCGAGCCTTTGCGCCCGGGGAATCGTACTATTCGGTGGTTCTCGCTCGTGGCAGCGAATTGGTTCGGTTGGATTTGTCGCGGGATGTGTGGAATGGTCCACCGGAAGGAACCGTGGGGTGGTGGCTCAGCCGTATGCCGACGAAAGCACCCGGAAAACCGACTCCCGCGCCCGCGAGTGTCTTGATCCATACCCTTGAAACCCTTCTCGAAGATCCTTCCAAGCAAGACTTGGCTTATTTACTAGCTTTGATTCTGGTCCGTCGCCGTGTTCTGGTCGAGCGGGACAGCGGTATCGAGGAATCCGACGAATCCTCCTCCACAGACCCCTTTTTGCACTTGACCCACAACGCCACAAATCGCGATTTTGACATACCGATTTGCGAGCCTGCGCCGGATCAACTCGATCTGTTGCAAGCGGCATTGACCGAGCTCCTTTTTTGCGAAGCTTAGCCTTTTTGCGAAGCCAGTGACAATACGGAGCGCAGTCATTGCCAAGACTCCTTGTTCGTATCTCGGCACAGGTTCTTGTACAACACCACCGAAATCCGTAGTGGGCATCCATGCACAAGCCGTCGACGCATCCAACATGCCGAGTTCGACAGTACCTCGCGACCCTCGCGTGGGTTGTGGTGACTATATCGGCGACCGGTGCAACGTGTTTGCCCAAGCGGAACATTCCTGAGTTTCAGCCGCAACCGATGTTTGCTGGCCAGCCATCGACCGAGCAGTTGATCGAGGTTTTGAATCGCTCGCGAGGCATCCAGTCGTTGCAGTCCAATTTCGTTACTGTGAATCCTAACAAGATGCGCAATTTGGATGCGACCTTGGTTTGGCAGCGTCAGAAGCGATTCAAGATGGCGGGTGGCATCTCCCGGATGCTCGGTAACAACTTTGAGGTCGGCAGCAATGATGAATGGTTTTGGATGGCCATCCGTGATGGGATGAAGCCACAACTGTTTGTCGCGCGCCATCAGGAGTTTGATGCCCAAGCGGTACGTCGCATTCTTCCCATATCTCCCCTGTGGATCCTTGAGGCTTTGGGGGTGAGCGAGGTCGATCCATACCAAATGATGGGGCAACCGATCCAACGTCCCGATGGAATGCTAGAGATCAACACCATGTCTCCCTCTCCTACAGGGACCTACACCAGAACCTTGGTCGCCGATCCGAAATTCGGATACACGAGGCAAATCTTCCTAAAAGATCCCACGGGTCGACTCGTCGCATCGGCGACCCAATCCGCTCACGAATATTACCCGTCGATTTCGATGTCGCTTCCTCACCGCGTGGTCATCCAATTGACCCCAGCGATCGATCCTCCGACTGAGATCGACATCACTATTGGTAAGTACTCCGTCAATGGATTGGATCCGAACCAAAACGCCGGATTCGAGATGCCTAACCCCAATGGTTACGAGGTAGTGAACTTGGTGCAATTCAATCAGGGACTCCCGCAAGCGGTAACGCCGATCCAGGTCACTCCGCCTGCCCAAGTCCCTAACTCTGCGTACCGCGGTGTACCGTGGGACGGACCCCTAATGCGCTAAATCCGTCTGCGGTTGCGGATCCATGCTACTCGTCCGGGTCCGAACTTCTCGCCCCCGAAATCCAGCAAGCTAGCAATGCGGTTGCCATTGCGATCGCTTCCGTAAACTTGCTACAGTCCAGAGCGAACGGTTTTTAAACTCGAATTGGACGAGCACGACAATGTTCACGCGATGGACGATCCGCAAAAAGCTGCAGATGGCGATGATCGTCCTGGGTTTGGTGATCGCCGTCTTGGGGTATAGCAGCTTTCGCGGGGTTTATGCCTATAAGGAGCTGGCCGCATCGCTAAGCAGTCGCGCTTCGGAGATTCCACTGACCTCGGATTTAACCCGTGCCATTGACGAGCTTCGCATCGGGTTCGATAGCAAGCCTACTGAACCCGACGGGTCGTTCACGTTGACCATGAGTTCCGATACCTCGGAAGAGAATACACCGTTCCTCAACCGAGTGCAGCACGTGCGCGAGTTACTGGCAAGCTACAAATCGCGGCTCGAAAACTCTCACTCGGAAGACCAATTCCTATCGGACCGAAGCGAAGAGTTATTCCAGGCTAAAGAAATAAGTGAATTGGTCAACGAGATCGCGTGGCGATACCAATCGCGGGACATCGCAACATCGCGATTATCTAGGCTCGAGCAATTGCAGGATCTTGACCGCCTTTCGGAACTAGCCCACGAACTCCCATCGTTGCTCACGTCGCGAATGGTCAGTTTTCGGGACGAGGTCCGAACTCGGTATCGAACCTGGATTGTAATGGCATGGAGCAGCGCGATCCTTTCGGCTGGACTTCTGATTGGGTTGATCGCGTATGCGAGAACAGCCGTGGTTCGGCCATTCAAGGAACTACTATTTGGCGCTCGCCGGGTTGCCAATGGTGATTTCTCCTACCGTATTCATACCTCGAGCTCGGACGAACTCGCCGAGTTAGCACAAGCCATCAATCACGGGGCGCAAAGTTTTCTCGATATCCAAAGCGACTTGAACGAAAAAGTCCGACAGCGATCGGCCGAAGTCATCCGCAACGAACAACTAGCAAGCGTAGGTTTTCTCGCTGCGGGGGTGGCACATGAGATCAACAATCCATTGGCAGCTATCGCTTGGAGTGCAGAAGCACTCGAATCCCGACTGCATCGAATACTCCACCCAGTTCTCGAAACCATAACACCCGAATCGACCGACAGCCGCGACGTACAGCCCTTGGCTGGTAGCGACCTCGATACGCTGCGAACCTACCTGCGTCGGATACAGGATGAGGCCTTTCGTTGTAAAGGCATCACGGAAAGACTGCTCGATTTTTCGCGGCTAGGTAACGTCCAACGCAAACAGGAAATCGACATGAACTGCATCGTCGAGGATGTGGTTGAAATGGTCCGGCATTGTGGCCCCTACCGTTCACAGCGGATCGATTTTACCCCGCTTGAGGAGCCGGTGATCGCGTGGGCAAGCCCTCAAGAAATGAAGCAAGTCGTTCTGAATCTTCTGACCAATGCCCTCGAATCACTCGACCCTGAATCGAAGGATGGTCGCGTCTCCATCGAACTTAAGAAGGGTCGCGATTGCATTCAGATGATCTTGGAAGACAACGGCTGTGGCATGACCGAGGAAGTCTTGAACCATTTGTTCGAACCATTCTTCACACGCCGACGCGATGGTCGAGGTACAGGGTTGGGGTTACCGATCACCAACCGTATTATCACCGACCATGGAGGACGTATTACGCCCCTCAGCATGGGACCCGGTCTGGGTTCACGATTTGAAATTTTTATCCCTTCGAAACCCACCAACGATTCGTTGTATGACAATCAACAAAAGCTTGCAGTCGCCTGAACCCGTTTCTCCGGACTCGTTATCGATTTTATTCGCTGACGACGAGAAAGAGCTTCAGGAAATCGCTCGGGTCGAACTCCCGTACTTTGGGCATCGGGTAACGGTTTGCCCGGACGGGTACACCGCGATCGCCGCGCTCGAAAAGGAAGAGTTTGACTGCCTCATCGTCGATTTGGACATGCCGGGCATGAACGGCATCCAAGTCATCGAGCGCGCGATGACATTGTCTCCTCGCACAGAGGCGATTGTGCTCACCGGCAAACGCTCGCTGGAAACCGCGATCGCAGCATTGCGCTTTGGTGTCATCGATTATCTGAGCAAACCATGTCGATTTTCGGAACTGAAGGAGTTGCTTGCTCGCGTTGCTCAGCGTCGGCGTCTGAAGCAGAAAACGGCAAACCTCGAACGCATGGAACGAGCGACCACCTCCAAGGCGACTCAATTGGTGGGGACCTCGCACTCCATGCAAGTCGTCAGCAAATTAGTCGCCAAAGTCGCTCCAACCAACAGCACGGTATTGATCCGCGGTGAAACGGGTTGTGGCAAAGAATTGGTGGCTCGATCGGTCCATGAAAAAAGTTTGCGTCACAGCAAGCCTTTCATCGCGATCAATTGCGGTGCTCTTCCTGAACACCTGATCGAAAGTGAACTCTTTGGGCACAAGAAGGGTGCGTTCACGGGCGCTGACATGCAGCGTCAAGGATTGTTCGAGGCGGCCAACGGTGGGACCATCTTCCTCGACGAAATCGGTGAATTACCCCTTTCGATGCAAGCCAAATTGCTGCGCGTTCTGGAAAGCGGAGACCTACGTCGTGTCGGGGATAACGAAATCATCCATGTCGATGCAAGGGTCGTCTGTGCGACACACCGCGACCTCGAATCCATGGTGGTCAACGGCACCTTCCGAGAGGATTTGTTATTCCGCATCAACACCTTTGAAATCCAGGTGCCTCCACTGCGAGATCGGATCGAAGATGTCCTGCCTCTGGCACGGCATCTGTATTTGAGACATCGACCGGAACACGCATCGATCGACGCCCTCTTCAGCGAGGACGCAGTCTCTTTGCTCCTACAGCATCCATGGCCGGGCAATGTTCGAGAATTGGCCAACGTGATTGAGCATGCGACGATTCTGTGCGAGCATCCACCCATCCTTCCAGAGCATCTTCCACGCCATGTGGTGGATCGCAAATTGCGGCGGGAGGCCAAACCCACTGCGACCGCAGCCCCGACCACGGCCTCGGCCTCGTCGAGCCCGATGAGTTTGCGCGAATTGGAAGTGCTGGCGGTTCAGGAAGCCGTGCAGCGTCACCGAGGTAACAAGCCGGCGGCCGCTGAAGAGCTCGGTATTAGCCTAAAGACGTTGTACAACAAACTGAACCAAGCGGAACCGGCTGTGAAGAAGGCGGGTTAATGGTTCATGGAAGCGTTTGGTTGTGCGAGGGCGGTGATACGAGGGTGCTGATTCGAAGGTGCTGATTCGAGGGCGGTAATGCGGATGCATTCACCTGTGCTCGCGCCTTCACCGGGCCGCTTGCGCGTCACCGCTACGACTCTCACATAGGCGACGGGCATGCTTGGGTTAGGCTCTTGGCATTTGACGCAAGCGCTCGAGCGCTTGCTCGGTGTTTGCTCGTTGCGAAATCAGTTCGCTCAATGCTGCCCGCTCCTTCTCGATGATGTCAGGTGGCGCCTTGCCTACGAAGGCTTCGTTGGAGAGCCGACCCTCTTTGCCTTGGATCTGCTTGACCAAATTCGCTAGCAACTTTTCATTGCGCGCAATCTCGGCCCCGATGTCGAGGAACTGGCTGAGGTCGACATAAACATCCATCTGATCGATCGCGATGTGCGCGTTGACTTCAGGGGGGGAAACCGTCGGCCCCCACTCGGCACCTTGTGCACCAGCCATGCTCTCCAAAAATGGAGCCATGGGGCGAAGGAGCTGCTCGATGTCGTTTTGGCAACGGACGCTGAAGTGCACGCGTTGTTTGGGAGCGATATTTTGCCGTGAACGGATCTCCCGAATGGCGCCGATCAGCGCGGCGAAATGCGCGAACTGCGACTCGACGTGAGGCCGAATGAATTGCTGGTTCACTTGAGGCCACGGCGCATGGATGATCCATGGAGTCGCTGGGGAGGATGCGAACAAGTCTCGGGTTTTGACAAACCGTCCCAATTGCTGCCAGATCGCTTCGGTGACGAATGGCATCATCGGGTGGAGCAATCGGAGCATTTGATCGAGGCAGTGCGCGAGCACGCGTTGAACCAATGGCCTCGCCGCAGGATCCTGCAATCGTGGCTTGGCCATCTCCACATAGTACGAACAGAAATCGTCCCATGCGAAATCGTAGATAGCTCGGGCTGCCTCGGCGTAGGCGTAGCGATCGAGTTCCCGATTCATGGTTTGCGTCACCGATGCGATCCTGGACAAGATCCATTGGTCTTCGAGAGGCAACGCGTTCCAGTCGACGGGCACTTCGGAATACCCTTGCAAGTTCATCATCACGAAGCGACTTGCATTCCAAAGCTTATTGACGAAGTTCCTCGAAACTTCAAACCGTTCACTGACGACCGGAGCGCGTGGCAACGCTTTGTCCTCGGCGCTCTCGGCCCACTGGGTTGAGAATGGTTTTTTGCATTTGTCGCAAGTGACCTTGGGACGGACTCGGTTCTCTTTCGTTTGATTGACCAATGCTTGGCAGTGAGGGCACTCGTACTGAACCGGCATCCGGACATCCTGGGTCTCGGTCGTGAGCCATGCCAACCCGAACCGCAAGGCATCCGCACCGAACTTGTCGATGACATCGATTGGATCGACTCCGTTCCCTTTGCTTTTGGACATCGTCTCGCCGTACGCATCCAAAATTTTGGGGTGGATGTAAACTTCGCGGAACGGGACTTCGCCGACATTATTGAGCCCCATGAGCACCATACGAGCGACCCATAAGGTGATGATGTCGCGCGACGTGATCAACGTGCTGGTCGGATAAAAGTACTTCAAATCTTCGGTTTGCTCGGGCCAACCCAAGGTCGAGTGCGGCCAAAGTGCCGACGAGAACCAGGTGTCTAGCACATCGGCTTGACGGACCAATCCGAGGGCTTCCAAGCTCGATTCCAAATGGGAGTCTTCGTCTTTCACGCAGACGTGCAATGTCGCTGGTTCCTCGATGGTGACGGCTAAGAGTCCAGCAGCGCGTGCGGGCATCGCATCGATTTGGAACTTCATGGAGTTCGCTTCGGCCGCGGATTCAAAAGACTTGCTCCAGATCGGGATCTGGTGCCCCCACCAGAGTTGCCGGCCGACAGGCCAATCTCGTTTTTCACTCAACCAATCGACATAGCCCGAGGTATACCGTTCCGGATAGATCTTTACTTTCTCATCTTTGACGGCATCGATGGCTGACTGCGCCAACTCGGCCATAGCTACGAACCATTGGTCCGCGAGGAACGGCTCGATCGGTGTCTTGCTCCGATCGCTGTGCTTCAAATCGATTTCTCGATCTTCGACCCGTTCGAGGAAGCCGAGAGAATCCATGTCCGCGACGACGCGCTCGCGCGCCTTGGACATGCTCAGCCCCGCAAAACGACCGCCGTGCTCATTGATGGTTCCGTCCATATTCATGATGTTGAGCATCGGCAGGTCACAGCGTTTAGCGACTTCATAATCATTCGGATCGTGAGCCGGTGTGATCTTGACGCAGCCCGACCCCAACTCGGGTTTCGCCCATGTATCGACCACGAGAGGTATTTCTCGTTCGGCGAGTGGGAGTCGAAGCTTGCGTCCAGCACGAGCCATCTCAGCCAGTCGTTCGAGTGCCGGGAGAATTTCTCGCTGACGCTTCTCAAGTTCCTCGAGTTGCGTCTCGAGAGCCGGTTTATCTTTCGCAGCGGCTTCGGCAATCTTTTCGAGGAGTGCCGTCCTTGCTTTCTCAAGTGCCGTGCGCGGTTCCGGGTGGACAGCGACTGCCGTGTCGCCGAGCATCGTCTCCGGCCGCGTTGTTGCGACCACGACGTGCTGGGGTTCACCAGCCGCGGGGTTCAGGACGGGGTACCTGAAATGCCAAAAGTTTCCGGAGACCGTTTCCGTAAATACTTCGTCATCGCTGACCGCGGTTTGGAGATAGGTATCCCAATTGACCAGTCGCTTGCCACGATAAATACGCCCTTTGGCAAAAAGATCGTAGAACGTGCTGCGAACGGCCCGCGCGCACATCGAGTCCAAGGTGAACCGGGTTCGCCGCCAATCGCAGGAGCAGCCCATCCGTTTCAATTGTCCCAAGATCCGGGTTTCGTATTGGTCTTTCCATTCCCAAATACGCTCGACCAGTTTCTCGCGTCCTAGATCGTGGCGGGTTTTGTTCTCAAGCTCCTTCAAACGGCGTTCCACGACCGCTTGGGTGGCAATCCCAGCGTGGTCGGTTCCAGGCATCCACAGCGCGACCTCCCCCATCATCCGATGCTTGCGGATCTGAATATCCTGCAACGTATTATTGAGGGCGTGCCCCAGGTGGAGCGCACCGGTGACGTTGGGAGGCGGGATGACGATCGTGAATGGTTTTTTGGAGGGGTCGATGTCCGCATTGAAACAGCCGGCATCGATCCATTGCTGGTATATGGTTTGGGAGGTTTCCGAAAAATCAAACCGGTTGGGAATATCGATCGATTCGGTAGTCATGGGGCACAAAGGGCGACAAAGCGCCTGTCTTTTCGTGGTGGTCGCACGCGGTCGGACCGATGGGCCGAGCCAAAATCGCGGCAAGGATGGTTTCCTTAGCCGGTATTGTGGAACCAAGCCCCAGGTCACGCAAGGGAGCGGCGAACGAGAATAGCCAAGGGCTCTCACAATCTATATGCAATTAATGGCCGCCGGCAACGCTAGCGACCCATGAATTCAGGTGGACTGCAATCCAGTTACCGGAGCAATTCCGCTACCTCAGGCAAATTGCGATACGGATTTATCCGGCTGAGCGGAGCAGATTCAGAACACTGCACCCTACTGTTATTTCCGATTAGCGATCACTTCAATAACCCTTTGCGCGTCCTCCGCAGCCGCAACTTCGGTATTGCGATAAATGATTGTTCCAGAAGGATCGATCACGAATGTCCAGCGTTTGGCGGTGACATCGCGGAGAAGGGTCAGCTCCCGGTCGTCGACCTTGGCTACGACTTTCTTCGATTCCCGAGTGACCGGAACACCAAAGGCTTCCGCAATCTTGCCGTCGGTATCAGCGAGCAGTGTAAAGTTCAATCCGTGTAGTTTCTTGAACGCTTGGTGGTTTTCGACCGAGTCTCCGCTGATACCGATGACCTCAACGTCGAGCTTGCTCAGTTCGCTAGCGGCATCGCGGTAGCTGCACGCTTGTTTGGTGCATCCCCCGGTCATGTCCGCTGGGTAGAAGTAGACGACCATGGTTTTTTTGCCGACATGCTCAGTGCTCTTCCAGTACCTTCCGGAATCGTCCAAGGCTGCAAAGAAAGGGGCGGCCGATTCCAATGCGGCTGGATCGGAAGATGTTGGCGTTAAATGATCCCCCCAGATTTTCGGCGCAACAAACGATTTAGGCTTAGGACGAATCTTGATCGGAACAGCCTCCTTTTGGTACTCGCGCCAACGCGAGAGCATTTTGTCGGCGATATCGCTGTGCTGTTGTGCGAGATTTTTCTCTTCGTACGGATCGGCGGCGAGATCGAAAAGTTGGACTTGTGTTTTGCCTTTACCGATGGGAGCGTCCTCATCTTCTTGTTCTTCTTTGGTGGCCGGGCCGGTAACCACCAGTTTCCAGTTTCCTTGGCGCAGTGCGCCGGCGGAAGGAGTGGCGTTGATCAGGATCTCACGGTCCGTCGTGGTTTTTCCATGTGCAACGGCATCCCAGACATCGCGACCGTCGAGGGGTAGTCGTTGCTCGACGTTCGCACCGGTCAAACGCAACAGGGTCGGATACCAATCGGCGATATGCATCGGTTGTTGCACGGTAGAACCCTCAGGGATGTGGCCTTTCCACGTCGCAAAGGCGGCGACTCGAACGCCACCTTCGTAGTGAGTCCCCTTTCCAGCTCGCAGTTTCCCGTTGCTTGTTACTTTGCCTGGATTGGGTCCACCGTTGTCGCTATTGAAAAGAAACAAGGTATTGTCGCGTTGGCCCGATGCATCGATAGCAGCGACAATCTTTCCGACCGCTTCGTCCATGGCGGTGAGCATCCCCGCGTACAATTTGCGCTGTCCTTCGAGATGCCCGAAGCGAGCTAGGTATTCTTTGGGAACTTGGTGAGGACTATGAACAGCGTTGAAGGGGACATAAAGAAAGAAGGGCTTTTTGCCCGCGTGCCGTTCGATCACGGAGACGGCTTCTTTGGCCAGGAGATGGGTGCTATATCCTTCGTCGTTGCAGGGTCGATCATCGCGATGCCAATCGAACCCTTCGTCGCGGACGTGGGTGTTGTAATCGATAGCACCGTTGTAGTGTCCGTACTGGTGGTCGAATCCTCGTCGGGTGGGAAGATAGTCCGCAGCGAAGTGCCCTAGATGCCATTTGCCAACGATCGAGGTCGCATAGCCTGCGGTTTTCAGTCCCTCGGGAAGGGTTTGTTCTTCGAGAGGTAAACCGTACTGAGCCCAAGGTCGAACCACGCCGACTTGCAAGCCATGCCGAATAGGGTATCTCCCCGTCATCAGAGCGGCCCGGGTTGGAGAGCATACTGGCTGGACGTAAAACGCTTCGAGCTTTGCCCCTGCATTGGCGAGCGCATCCAAATTCGGCGTAGGGATCTCGCTCCCGTGCCATCCAACATCTCCCCAACCTAAATCATCCGCAACGATGTAAACGATGTTCGGTTTTTCTGCATACGCGTTTTGCAAAAGCCGAATAGCGAAAAATTCAGAGCCCATGAAAACCGATATCGCGAAAACCGACCAAACAGGCAGAGCACGAAAAGTTCGGGAGAGCATAGTCATCGTGGTTCCATCAAACAATGCGAAGTGACCATCAGGCATCAACGACGGCCTTCCGATCGGAAAACATAACTCATCGTAATGTTGCAGACCGCGAAGTTCGACGAACTCAGGGTATCGGGTGTGAAAATTGATAGCAATAGCCACCAAATCCAATGAAGTCGCAGTTCACACTCGCAGTTCTCAACGCATCCATCAAATCCGAGAAATAGACATGACCGAACTCGCACGAAAATCGAAGAAGAATTACTATTTGACAGTTCGGGAGTTTCCGATATATTTGAATGTCTCAAGGTCACGGATATGCGTCCGCAGGCGGATCCGACCAACGGTGGTACTTCGGAAGGTGAATCGCGAGGAGAAAGATGGCGACAGCCAAACTAAAACTTACCAGCATGGCGAATCTTTGCGAAGCAGCGGAATGTTTGAGGGTTCTGGCGCATCCGCACCGATTAAGAATGGTTCAGATGCTGCTAGCCAATCAGTACACCGTCACGGAGTTAGCTCAAGCATGCGATTTGCCAACGGCAATGGCATCGGAGCACCTGCGACTGATGCAGCGATGTGGCTTTCTCGACAGCCAGCGCGAGGGACGCAATGTGTATTACCAAGTCGTCGAGCCGCATCTCAAGCGAATCCTTGCTTGCGTCGAAGATCGATTTGGAACCGAACCTGCGTAAAAAATTTTCGCCATAAAGTTCGAAATATTCCGAACTAACAACATTTGAGTCGATGATATTTAGATCTCGAAAAGACCCATGAAACCCTAGTTGCAAAAGGTGAACACACGATGACCATCGCTTCGATTTCTCCCATGGAATTGTTTGAAAAGATTCGAAACAACGCATCGGTAAATTTGATCGATGTACGCACCCCTGCTGAGTATGAACACGTACACATAGCTTGCGCGAAAAACATCCCTCTGGATCGATTGCAAACCGACCAATTTGTTACGAACCGAGACAGTGCATCGCCGCTTTATGTCATCTGCAAGTCGGGAGGGCGTGCCGGCCAGGCATGTTCGCAACTGGCCCGCGCAGGATTGTTGAATCTATTCAACGTAGAGGGCGGCACTGAAGCTTGGGATCGAGCTGGATTGCCGGTGTTGCGCGGTCGGCAAAGCATTTCCTTGGACCGCCAAGTTCGAATCATCTCGGGTGGTTTAATCGTGATCGCTTCGCTGTTGGCCATGGTTCACGATCTACGATGGGGGATGCTCGCTGGAGTCGTTGGAGCCGGATTGCTCCACGCGGGTGCCACGAATAGCTGTTTGATGGGAATGATTCTCTCGAAGATGCCTTGGAATTGTGCGAAGTGAATCACGAGTCCCAGCCTCTGATGCCCCTAAAAAGATCCTACAAGTAAGAGACCGAGCAATGCCCCAACCCACTTCCGTTCTATGGCTCCAGCGGCTTCGGAGTGCATTTCGCATTGGATCGCTGTGGTTGTTCGTTGCAACAGGAGCGATTGCAGTAGCAGCGATGTTGTTCTGGGCGTCTGGAACTTTTCATCCCAAAGTCCATCGGCAACTTCAAGACTCGATGCTACCTATCCCAACCAATGCACATCGATTACCGATCCATACAGTAAGTATCCCGAGATACGAGACGGCAGTCGGCACCATCCAAGCTGTCCATGAGGCAGCCGTGGCATCGAAAATTCTTGCTCGGGTCGAAGAAGTCAACGTGACAGCAGGGCAGAAGGTCCGGGCTGGTGAGATCTTAGTCAGGTTGCTCGATCAGGACTTGCGAGCCAAATTGGGCCAGGTCGACTCCAATCTCGTAGCAGCCCAAGCCCGACAAGCGCAGGCGGAAACCGAGTTCCAGCGGGCCCAGGGGCTCCTCGCTCAGTCCGCGATTTCTCTTTCGGAGAAACAAGCTCGCGACGCAGATCTTCGACTCGCCAACGCCGAGGTAGAACGAGCGACACAAGCGATTGAAGAGGCGAAGATCCAACTGTCTTTCGCGACCATTGCGGCTCCATTCGATGGAGTTGTTGTGGACAAACAAGTCAAAGCGGGGGACACCGCGGTACCAGGGCAAATCCTATTCCGCATTTACGATCCGACGCAGATGCAGTTGGTAGCCCAAGTCCGCGAATCGCTCGCGATGACGCTTCGTCCGGGTCAAAAACTCACGGCGAGTCTCGATGCACTCGGGTTCGAAACCCAAGCTACGATCAGCGAAGTGGTCCCGCAATCAAACTCGTCGACACATTCGTTCGAAGTCAAGGTGATCGGACCGGTACCCGAGGGCATCTATAGCGGCATGTTCGGCCGACTCAAACTTCCGCTCGGTACCGAAGACGCGATCCTTGTTCCGAAATCATCGATCACTCATATCGGACAACTTTCGATCATCTATATCGCGCATGAGAATCGTATGGAACGACGGAATGTGCAAGTTGGGCGAGAGCTCGGCGACCAAGTGCAAATACTGGCTGGTTTACGATCCGGAGAGACGATCATCGTCCGCGCAACCACGGATCGCATTCCTACTCCGGGCAACTCGCACTAGGGAATACTATTGTGAAAAACGCTTCTATTCAGACGGAATTCCCAGCCGACACCACGTCACAGGATCCATCGAGCTCTGGTGGGCAGTCCTCCGATGGGCCTCAGGATGTGTTATCGCGAATTGTTGGGATTTTCCTTCGAAGCAATCTGTCGATCATCCTAATTCTGGCCGCGTCAATAGTCGGACTGGCAGCCTTGTGGATTACACCTCGCGAAGAAGACCCGCAGATCGTTGTACCACTAGCAGACATATTCGTCGAAGCACCAGGATACGATGCCAAGCAGATCGAACAACTTGTCTCTACGCCACTGGAGCGCATGCTCTCCCAGATCGATGGAGTCGAGTATGTTTACAGCATGTCCAGGGACGATCAAGCGATCATTACGGTTCGATTTTATGTGGGACAAGATCGAGAACGGAGCCTGGTCAAGCTGTTCAAAAAGCTCGACGAGAATTCCGACGCGATACCTTCTGCCGTAAAATCTTGGATTCTTAAACCTGTTGAGATCGACGATGTACCCATCGTAACATTTGCACTGACAGGGGCGGGAAATGATTCCGCACAACTCCGTCGCATCGGCGAAGAACTCGTCGAACGATTGGCATCGATACGCCACGTCAATCGCGCCTACATCGTCGGTGGTGAAGCGCGAACCATCCGCGTGGAAGTCCTTCCAGATCGATTGCAGGCTTATCAACTGACCTTGCCCGATGTGCAGCAAACGATTCGGGCAGCAAACGCGGTTGCACCTGCAGACCAAATTGCTCGCCATGACCACCAAATCCAGCTGCGAACCTCGGCACAACTTCGCTATCCCTCGGAGATCTCGAACTTAGTGGTCGGAGTCTCTCAGGGACTTCCTGTCTACCTCAAGGATGTTGCCGAAGTGATCGATACTTCCGCCGAGCCCAAAACCTACTTGCGCCATGGTTGGGGTGCCGCAGCGACATTCCCGCAACACGAAGGATCGCCCGGAAGCCGTATAGGAGTCGGCGACCCGGCTCCCCAATCGAATGAGGAATTAGAAGGAAGCAACGCGGAGTCCCTGCCTGCAATTGCGATTGCCATCTCCAAGCAAAAAGGTGCCAACGCCGTCTCAGTAGCGCAGTCGGTTATCGAACAAGCGGAAAATCTGAAACGCGACATCCTCCCCGCAGATGTAGATTTGATCATCACGAGGAATGCAGGAATGACCGCCGATGAGAAAGTCAACGAACTGATCGAAGCCCTCGGTATTGCGATTCTGATCGTAATATTGCTGTTGACGGTCGGCATGGGTTGGCGTGAAGCGTTGATCGTTGCAATCGCAGTACCCGTGGTGTTTGGATTGACACTATTTGTCAATCTTTTATTTGGCTATACCATCAACCGTGTCACTCTCTTTGCATTGATTTTAGCATTGGGGCTGCTGGTGGATGACCCAATTGTGGATGTGGAAAACATCGCTAGGCATTTCCATCAGCGGAAACGCGCAACGCGACGGATTGTGCTTGAAGCCGTCGCAGAGATTCGCCCACCCCTGGTCAGTGCAACCCTTGCGGTAATCGTTAGTTTCTTGCCTATGTTTTTTATCACTGGCATGATGGGGCCCTATATGTCGCCGATGGCTCTTAACGTCCCCATCGCGATGCTCATGTCGATGCTCGTAGCATTCACCATCACGCCGTGGTTGACCTACCACGTCCTGAAACGTGAATACCCTAACGAGGACCAAATCCCATCGAGAATGCCAACTGCGAATGAATCAACTACGGCATCTCCTGTCGACCATGCGGCCTATGTTGACCATGGGGCCTATGTTGACCATGGGGCCTATGATATTGATGAGGTGCAAAAGTCATTGCTGTATCGAGTGTTTCGACCATTGATGACACCGCTCCTGAAAACGCGGATAAGGGCGGTCGCCTTTCTAGCCACGATCGGCATGCTAACGTTCTTAGCGATGGGACTCGGTGCGCTTCGTCTGGTCCCTTTAAAAATGCTCCCGTTCGACAACAAAAATGAATTTCTTTTGGTTTTGGATTTGCCGGAAGGGACAACCGTCGAACGCACGTCTGCTGTCCTTCACGAATTGGAACAGCAGTTAGCTCGCGAGCCAGAGGTGGTCGATTACACAAGCTACGCGGGATGCCCGAGCCCCATCGATTTCAACGGACTGGTGAGGCACTATTATTTGCGTGGAGGGGCACACCAAGGTGAAATACGAATCAACTTAGTTGGCAAGAAAAACCGATATCAGCAAAGCCATGCCATCACACTTCGGCTTCGCGATAGCTTGACCCACACGGCGCAATCACATGGCGGAACATTGAGGATCGTCGAGCTTCCACCGGGACCACCTGTCCTAGCATCGATCGTAGCTGAGATCTATGGACAATCCGATACCTCCTATGAAGAGTTACTCCAAGCTGGATCGGTGGTCAAAAACCGACTGGAAAAAGAACCGGGCGTTGTCGAAGTAGATGATATGTCGGAGGCTGCGATGCAGCGATTCACCTTTGTACCAGATCAGGAAAAAGCAGCTATTGCGGGTATCACTGTGAGCGATATCGCAGAAGTACTACGGACCGCTTCGGCGGGCACAACGAGTGGGCTGCTCCGAATCGATGGAGAACGCCACCCTCTAGAAATTGTCGTTCGATTGCCAAAGGCTCTTCGCCAAGATCCCTTAGAGTTGAGCCAGATCGCCGTTCGAGGGCGACAAGGTGACTTGGTGCGACTCACAGAAATTGGCAAGTGGATCGATGATCGCGTCGGCCAAACTATTTATCACAAGAATCTTCATCGTGTCGCCTATGTGATGGCCGAGACCGCTGGTCGCCCACCCGCTGACTGCATCGTCGACATCCTTGCGGATCAATCCAACGGGCCGACGACTTTTGTGGCCAAGGAAGAGCCTAGGTCGCTCAAGATGCGTTCATTCCTTCGAAACGGTTCAGGAGTAGAATGGGGACTTAAGGATGGCTTGCAAGCAAACTTTTCCGGCGAAGGCGAATGGCAAATCACTCTCGACGTCTTCCGTGATTTGGGTCTTGCATTCGGAGCAGCTATGGTACTGATCTACATCATACTCGTTGCACAAACAGGATCCTTTTTCATACCGATGATCGTAATGCTCGCGATCCCACTGACTGTGCTTGGTGTTATGCCAGGCTTTTACATGCTCAATCAACTGATGGCGACCCAATCCGGAGGATACGCGGACCCGGTCTACTTCACCGCTACGGCCATGATCGGCATGATCGCGTTGTCCGGAATCGTCACCCGAGACTCGATCATCCTTGTCGATTTCATGGAGTCGGCCGTCCGCCAAGGAAGACCGCTTTTCGATGCGATCTTGGAAAGTCGTGTTGTTCGGCTGCGTCCAATTCTATTGACCGCTGGAGCGGCTATGCTCTCGGCAATTCCAATCACTCTCGACCCAATCTTCTCGGGATTGGGGTGGTCGCTCATCTTCGGACTGATCGCCAGCACTATCTTCACATTGTTTGTTATTCCGGTGACCTACTGGCTTTTCTATTCAGCAAGAGCACCGAAGTAGATCCTATCCCCGAAAACAGCGTTGGGAACACGGTCGCCAACAAGGTCCATTAAGCCAACGAGACCAATCAATCCAACCCGACCAATTAAGCCAACCCAACCAATTAAGCCAACTGGGTCTATTAAGCAAATAGGCCAATTTGTCAAATCAACAGGACTGTTGTGTATCATGGATGGGGTCTGGGGCATAGTACGATCCCTGGAGCATTCTCGGGTTCTTGAGCAAGTGAATCGATATTATGGTGTCTAAAGCGATGGGAGCATTGCGAAACGGGTTGCTATCGATCGGTAGCGTTTTGGTTTTCTGGATATTCGCGCAATCCTTTGCGCTATCGCAAAATCCTCCACAAATCCGATCGCAGTCTGGTCTACCAAAGGCTAGTCCACCAAAGGCAATCGATAAGAAACTGCCGCTCGATGGTGAAACGTTTCTTGTCGACACATCGGTAGCGTTTGTGATCCCAGCCACCAAGGAGTTTCGCGCTCCGACCAAACCATGGGTTTGGTATGCGCCGACCTTGCCCAATCTCCCGGGTCCGGAGGAACGTTGGATGTTTGAACGCTTCCTAGATGAGGGAATCGCCATCGCGGGGATCGATGCTGGTGAATCGTACGGTAGCCCTGATGGAAATCGCGTGTTTGATGGACTGCATCGCGAAATGGTTCGACGCGGTTACTCATCGACCCCTGTTCTCTTGGGTCGATCGCGAGGGGGACTGCAAACGCTGTCGTGGGCCGCAGCAAACCCTGAACGTGTCGCCGCCTGGGCAGGTATCTACCCGGTCTGCAACGTAGCCAGCTACCCAGGGCTTGATCGGGCCGCGCCCGCATTCTCGCTCACCCCGGAACAGCTCAAGGAACAACTGAAGCAATTCAATCCAGTCGATCGGATCGAGGGTTTGGCAAAATCCAAAGTTCCCTTGTTTGCGATCCACGGCGATATCGACACCGTCGTTCCATTGGAACTCAACTCAGGCTTGCTGCGCGAGCGTTATCGAGAACACGGTGGGTCGATGGTACTGATCATCCCCCCGGGACAAGGGCACAACATGTGGGACGGATTTTTTCAGTGCCGGGAATTGGTCGACTTCGCGATCCAGCACGCCAAGTAAAACGCCAGCGCGAGCCTCAATTTCCCTTGGTTTTCATGAGAACCGCCCAATTGTTGGGGGCGGAAAGGACTACCGGGATTTCGGGATTGGCATAAACTTGATGCCTCCCAAGGCGGATTCTTGGGTCCTATTGTATCACTGCTGTTGATTGCTCACCCCTCGGAACCCTCCATGAGTTCGAAACGAATGCTGGTCACGGCGGCTTTGCCGTATGCCAATGGTCATATCCATTTGGGGCATTTGGTCGAGTATATCCAAACGGATATCTGGGTTCGCTTCCAAAAACTCAGTGGTCGACGGTGCATATTTATCTGCGCCGATGATACTCACGGAACAGCGATCATGATCCGGGCACGTCAAGAAGGACGACCCGAGACCGAGTTGATCGCAGACATGCAAGCCGCGCACGAGAAGGATTTTTCGGGCTTCGACATCGCCTTCGATCATTACGGCAGCACCAACGCGCCGGAGAACTATGAACTGTGCAAACAGATCTGGGGCTCTCTCAGCAACGCGGGATTGATTCGCGAAGACGATGTCGAGCAACTCTTCGATCCCGAAGCGGGCACGTTCCTCGCCGATCGATTTGTCAAAGGAACCTGCCCGAGTTGCAAGTCGGTCGGGGAGTATGGTGACAACTGCAGCAAGTGCGGCGCGACTTATTCACCCACCGACTTGATCGATCCCGTGAGCACTTTGAGCGGTGCGACTCCCGTCAAGCGGTCTGCAAAGCACTTGTTTGTGCAACTCGAACAACTGCATGAGTTCCTCGATGCTTGGACTCAATCCGGAGAGCATTTGCAATCCGAGGTTGCGAACTATCTCAAGGGTCATTTTTTGGGCAAGCCACTTCGGGACTGGGATGTCTCGCGGCCCGAGCCCTACTTTGGCTTTCCTATTCCCGACAGTCCCGGCAATTACTGGTATGTTTGGTTCGACGCCCCGATCGGATACATCGCGTCCACGCACCAATGGTGCAAACTGCACCATGAGAAACTCGAGGATTGGTGGAAGAACCCTGAAACCGAAATTCACCATTTCATCGGCAAGGATATCACTTACTTCCACACCCTATTCTGGCCCGGCGTTCTGAAAGCTGCAGGGTACTCACTTCCTACCTTCGTTCACATTCACGGTTTTCTCACCGTCGATCGTGAAAAGATGTCCAAGAGCAAAGGGACCCAAGTCCGTGCGAGCAAGTACCTCGAACATTTGGACCCATCGTACTTGCGTTACTATTACGCGAGCAAACTCGGACCACGGTTGGATGACATCGATCTCAACCTTACCGAGTTCGCGCAGAAAATCGATTCCGATCTGGTCGGCAAAGTTGTGAACCTTGCGAGTCGCACTGCGCGATTTGTCGATGGTGTTGGACTAGCGATCGAGTACCCGCACGACGGTGGACTTTTTGCAGCTGCTGCGGCCGCGGGAGAAAAAATTGCGGAAGCCTACCAGCAATGCGATTACGCGCGGGCGATGCGATTGGTGATGGAACTTGCAGACGCTGCCAACGCGTTTGTCGACAACACGGCTCCGTGGACCTTGAAAAAGGATCCCAACCAACAAGTGCGGCTTCAAGAAGTCTGCACCATTGTGCTGAACTTGTTCCGACAATTGTGCGTCTACCTAGCCCCCGTACTGCCTCGTTTGGCCCAACAATGCGGACGATTGTTCCAAGTGGACATCACAGCTTGGGAAGATAGCCAAAAACCATTGTGCGGGATCAAGTTGTCCAAATTTGAACATTTAATGCAACGCGTCGATTTAGCGAAAGTGAATCAAATGATCGAAGAAAGCAAAGAAGCACCAACTCCTTCCACCAACGAAGCTGCCGTCACACCCGCGACAACTGCAGCACCAGAGACCACGGCGGCACCAACGGCCGATTCGGGAGAAACCCTCCTGGCCGAGCCTCTGGCTCCCACCTGCACCATCGAGGACTTTGCGAAAGTCGATCTGCGGGTGGCTCGAGTGATCAAAGCAGAAGAAGTCCCTGAAGCTAAGAAATTGGTCAAACTGACGGTGAGCTTGGGTGGCGACACCACCCGAACCGTTTTCGCTGGGATCAAAGCCGCCTACACTCCGGCCCAACTCGAAGGCCGTTTGGTAGTGATCGTCGCCAACCTACAGCCTCGCCAAATGAAGTTCGGACTCAGCGAAGGAATGGTTACCGCCGCTGGTGCTGGTGGTACCGAAGTCTTCCTCCTGGGAGTCGACTCCGGCGCAAAGCCTGGGCACCGCGTTCACTAGACAGGGGCGTTCACTAGACAGGCCGAACTTCACAGGCAGGCCGAGCTCCACAGGCAGGCAGGTTTTCACGAGCCACGGCCTTGTTCAGGAGTGATATCGACTTGACGAACGCGCATTCCGCCAAAAGGAGCGGGAACGCAACCCAGATGGCTCCGACGCGATTGATCCCACCGACGCGATTGATCCCATCGAACCGATTGATCCCACCGACCCGATTCCGAAACACGACAGCAACCTTCCTCACCTATAAATCCACTCAACGATCATGGCATCCCTCAACCGTTATTCGTCTCGCATCACGCAACCCAAGAGCCAAGGAGCCTCACAGGCGATGCTCTATGCCACAGGCCTGAAACCTGAGGACATGAACAAAGCCCAAGTTGGCATCTGCAGTGTTTGGTTCGAAGGGAACCCCTGCAACATGCACCTGCTCAATCTCGGGGGTGAGGCTAAAAAATCGGTGACTGCACAAGGCTTGGTGGGGATGCGTTTCAATACGGTCGGGGTAAGCGACGGGATCAGCATGGGTACCGACGGGATGTCGTACTCGCTTCAGTCTCGAGACTTGATCGCCGATTCGATTGAGACAATCATGGGTGGCCAATGGTACGACGGTTTGATTGCTATCCCGGGATGCGACAAAAACATGCCGGGATGTTTGATCGCGATGGGGCGACTGAATCGCCCCTCGCTGATGATTTATGGCGGAACCATTCGAGCTGGCAAATGGAATGGACACTCGCTCGATATCGTTTCTGCGTTTCAGTGCTACGGCCAATACATTGCAGGTCAAATCGATGACGAGACTCGCGAGAACATCGTGAGAAACTCGTGCCCGGGTGCCGGCGCATGCGGTGGTATGTACACCGCCAATACCATGGCCTCGGCGATCGAAGCATTAGGCATGGCGCTCCCATACTCGGCCTCTATTCCCGCAGAAGACCCCGCCAAAAAAGAGGAGTGCGATCGAGCGGCAGCAGCCATGCTCCATCTCCTTGAGATCGACTTGAAACCGCGCGACATCATGACTCGCAAAGCTTTCGAAAATGCGATGACCGTTGTGATCGCGCTCGGCGGGAGCACCAACGCCGTCCTCCATTTATTGGCGATGGCTCGGGCGGTCGATGTGCCACTGGAGTTGAGCGACTTCCAAGCGGTCAGCAACCGAGTACCTTACTTGGCCGACTTAAAACCGAGCGGGAAATTCGTCCAAGAAGACTTGCACTCGATCGGCGGAACACCTGCCGTGATGAAGTACTTGCTCGCCGAAGGGTTCCTGCACGGCGATTGCATGACCGTCACCGGCAAGACCCTGGCAGAGAACGTGGAGAAGCTCCCAGGGCTCAAGGAAGGACAAAAGATCGTTCAGCCGGTTTCCAATCCGATCAAACCGACCGGTCACATTCAGATCTTGTTCGGAAATCTTTCCCCCGAAGGTTCCGTAGCAAAGATCACTGGCAAAGAAGGTTTGGTCTTCTCCGGACCTGCTCGCTGCTACAACAGCGAAGAAGAAATGCTGCATGCTCTCGAGCAAAAGAAAATCCAAAAAGGGGATGTCATCATCATTCGCTATGAAGGCCCCAAAGGTGGACCGGGGATGCCAGAAATGCTGACCCCGACCTCCGCGATCATGGGTGCCGGTCTCGGATCCGATGTGGCCTTGCTCACCGACGGACGGTTTTCAGGTGGTTCCCATGGTTTCATCGTTGGCCACATCACTCCCGAGGCCCAAGTCGGCGGGCCGTTGGCGTTGGTCGAGGACGGAGATCAAGTCACTATCGATGCTCAAGCGAATCGATTGGATGTCGCGGTAAGCGATGAAGTAATGGCCAAACGGCGTGCAAAGTGGGTCGCACCACCTCTCAAAGCAACGCGTGGGACCCTGTTCAAGTACATCAAGAACGTGAAGAGTGCCAGCGAAGGTTGCGTGACCGACGAGTAAGTTGGTTTGCACGAAACCCTCCAGGCAACTTCGCCGTTTTCAAAGTTCATTTTTCAAGGACTGGTAGAATCGAGATGATGGCAACCGTACAGAAGAACCCAAAGCGAAGCGAAGTAGCCATTGGTGATACCTGGGATCTATCGACCCTGTTTCCAGACGATGCAGCATGGACCGCATCCCTCGCTGAACTCGAAGCGTGCATCGCAGGCTTCGCGGATTTTACGGGCAAGCTTGCCGATTCCGCGGAAACACTCGCAGCCTGTTTGGATCACGATGTACGGACCGATCGGTTGGCCGAACGGATCGGAACGTATGCGTTCCTGAAAACCACAGAGGATCAAGGGAATAGCCATTACCAAGCCTTTTCAGCCAAGTACCAAAATCTTGCGACCCGCGCTTCCCAAGCGGCCAGTTTCATTCGGCCCGAGATCCTGGCGATCCCCGAGGAACGCCTCCAGGAAATGATGGCTGCACCCGTGTTGCAACCGTATCGATTGGTGCTCGAAAGGATCGATCGCTACCGAGCGCACACCTTGTCGCAAAAGGAAGAGCGCCTGCTGGCCATGCAAGGTGAAATGGCCCAGTCGGCGAGCAAAGCGTTTCGGCAACTCAATGATGCGGATTTGAAGTTTGGTGAGATCGAAGTCGCCGAAGGCCAGAAGATCGAGTTGACCAACGCCACCTTCAGCGGGTTGCTCATCTCCCCCAATCGCCACGTGCGACAGCAAGCTTTCCATCAGTACTATGCGCAGTTTGCGGGCCATGAGAATACGTTAACCGCAACATTGGCCGGAAGCGTTCATACCGATGTTTACTATGCCAAGGCCCGGAACTACCCGAGCGCGCTCGAGTCGTCGCTGTTCGCAGACAATGTCCCAGTGAGTGTCTACGACAATTTGATCGCCGCTGTGCGAGAGCAGTTACCTGCCGTGCACGCCTATTTTGACATGCGCCGCCGAAAAATGGGATTGGAGAATATCCACCATTACGATACCTACGTCCCGATTCTGAACGACGTACCGAGTCACCACACGTGGGAACAAGCGGTCGAGTTGGTGCTCAAGTCGCTGACACCGCTGGGTGAGGAATATTGCAATGTCCTGGCGAATGGATTGCGGGGTCGTTGGTGCGATCGGTATCCCAATCAAGGAAAGCAGAGCGGTGCGTTCAGTTGCGGGACGTTTGATGGCGCACCGTACATCTTGATGAACTACAAACCCGATGTCCTCAATGATGTCTTCACGCTGACCCACGAAGCGGGTCACTCGATGCACAGTTACTATTCTGCGAGGAACCAACCATTCCAGTACTACAACTACACGATTTTCGTCGCGGAAGTTGCGAGCACTTTCAACGAGCAATTGCTTGCGGAATACTTGATTAAAAACACCTCTTCTAAATCCGAACGGGCCGCGATCATCAACCATGAGATCGACAGTATTCGAGCGACCATTGTTCGACAAACGATGTTTGCCGAGTTTGAAAAGAAGACTCATGCGATGGCCGAAGCGGGTGAACCATTGACGGTGGCTTCGTTCAAGGAGGTGTATGGGGGATTATTGAAGGATTACTTCGGCCCCAACTTTGCGATCGATCCGGAATTGCAATTAGAGTGTTTCCGCATTCCCCACTTCTATCGGGCATTTTACGTCTACAAGTATGCGACTGGATTGTCCGCGGCGATCGCCCTCTCGCAGCGCGTGATGCATGGTGGAAAGAAAGAACTGGAGGAGTACCTGAGTTTCCTCAAGGGTGGTTGCTCGAAGGATCCGCTGGATTTATTGCGAGACGCTGGAGTCGATATGACTCGACCGGAACCGGTTCAAACCGCGCTCAAGCGGTTTGGGACCCTGGTCCATGAACTCGATGGGCTGATTTAGAAACGCTAGGTATCGAGAAAACGGGAAACAACCGTGTAGAGTACGCGTACCACTGCGGCCTTCCACTGGGCTCGTCCCAGTGGAGGCTACAACTGGCAACTACCGCGACACTCCCAAAGCGCGCCCCGCCCCGTCCGTTGGGGCGTCGCCCATCCTTCACGGGTAAAGACGATCACTCAGCGAATTGCAGTTCGATCCGCACCGGGGCGTTTGTTGGAAAGTCCGAAGACAGCATGGCACGCTTTCCTGAAACTTGATACGAGAACGGTTTTTCGGTGATGGGATCTTTCGGCACGGGAACGGGAGCTTTATCCAGCGAATCGATCAGCTTGCCACCATTCTCCGCTCCCGCCATGCGAATCGCTTCGATGACCTGCACCACTGCAATCCTTTGCCGGGTTCGAGTCACTGCCGTGTAGAAGCCTTCGAGGCCTGGTATAAATTGACAGGTCAACCTCGTAAACCAGCCGAGTTGTTCTCTATCTTTTTGCATCTTTTTACTCGCCACTACTATATTATCGAGAGCAACACTATAGGGGACGTGAATCCACTTAAACTGTTGATCTCTGTTCACTTCGTAATAGTCCTTCATCGCTAAAAAGACCAGTTGCTCCTTGGGACAGGATTCGATGGTGTTTCGGGCGAGGATTCCTCGGCCCAGCAGGTACTCCTTGGCCTGTGGAACATTTTCCTCAATCGATTTGCGAATCGATTCGACCCGTCCTTCTCCACGGATCTTCGAGATGACGAATTTCTGATCATTATCCTGATCGATATCTAAGGTACGTTGGGCGAATTCCTCGATGAACTCAGTCCAATACGCAGGCGACCGTGGCGTTGTATCGATCTCTTTCAGTTTCGGAACTTGCAGATAAACGAATTGGCGTTCAAAGGCAAGGCAACGTATCGAATCCAAAAGAGGGTTTGGCAACTGCGTGAAAGCCCAGTAGAGATTGGGGCACTCCGCATGCTCCTGCAATAACATGGTGTCCTCGATTGCTATTCCAAGCACCGCGGATCCCACCAAGTAACTAACCAGAAAGTCGTCCATACTGATATGGCGACTCATGGATAACTGCTGTCCGATAATTTCGATCGCATCGTCGATTCGGTTCTCTGCGATTGCTAAACGGCAGCGAATGCTCTGGTTTCTTGCGAGTTCTCGAATCGCCTGCATCTCGGGAAGCAGATAACCGACTGGATTGTCTGACAGGTGGATATTTCGATGCATCGAGAAATCGCGAAGCCGACTTGCCTCCCAGAGCGAAGGTACTTGAAAGGAGAGTAACTTTAAGTAATCGCGTACCTCGGCTTTTGGATATTCCTCGGGGCGCAACTCCAGATACGAATAGGGTGGATAGTCCAGGGGATCTTTGCCAGTCGCCTTGGCTTGCTCCGCCCCTTTCTTTAGCACAGCTCTCAGATTATCTCTCGCTGAATCCTGCTCGAGAAATCCCATCGCTTTAAGGTAGAAGATAGCTGCGTTGCCCTCCAGTTGCTCTGTCGGGTCAAGCACTAGCTGAATACCCAAAGAAGGCTTGGTCTCCGCTTTCGGATGAATCGTCAACTTCACCGTCTCAACCTCGGCAGTCGCATTGCCGGCACTCGCCTTGGACGCGTCTTCCTCTGCCAATAGACTTGGACACCGACCGAACAGACATGCACCACTAAGAATTACTGCGGCAATCTTGTACCTAGCCTGTCGTTTGGATCGAGTTTGCAATTGACTTCGCGTACTTGGAAGGAACCCCATGACTAACCTCGTTAGGATGTTTTTTTGAAAGTGGACAAACTGCATTGAAAGCGTTTTGAAAGTTATGCTACAGGACAAATTGAATAGAACGATACTCCGGTCAATGAACAACGCGATGCAACTCTTTCAGGAGCCACAATCGATTCATTGCCGGCTCCATCCGCTCGGATTCAGGGGCACCGGTCGCGGAAGGAGGTGCAAGGTAATTTTTATCGGGCGTACTTTCGTTTTTGGGTCGAGATAACTCATCGGAATTCGATGGGGACGATGGTTCGAACGATTGGGATACGGAACGGGAAGAAACCAGCCGATCTGGCAAACCGCGATACGAACCGACCGATAAGTTGGGTGTGTCTAACAGTCCATTCCAGTCGAACGCAGGTTCCGCAACGAGATTGTCCCTCGTTTTAATATCCTGCAATCCAGTGGATTTTGGTGCCGTCGCCGGCGCTATTTGCTCCAGTCGCTCGAGCTTGGCTCGTAGGTCACTTAAGACCATCCACTGCATCGCGACAAAGGTGATTGCCGCTCCGACTGCCATTCCCGAACACAAAGTCAACGCTCGCGACCCATTTGCATAAAGCGGAATCTTTGCAGGATTCGTCGTGGTTAGTGTCGCTTCCTCGGAGATGTGCACACCGCGAATCGCATCCCAATCGATTCGTGGCGCTCGTGGCTTGACGGATTTCAGGGCATCTACAAGTGCGTCCTCATGATCTCCCCTGAGATCTCCGTCGAAGCGCTCATCGCTTGGTTTTGTCATGGCTACTTTCCTTTTCGAGTGAAAACGCCGGCTGTACTTGGAACGGCTTCTGCAATCGTTGACGCAGGGTATCCATCGCTTCGTGAAACAAACGGAAAACGGTCGCCGTGGGTCGATCAACAATTTCGGCGACCTGCTCAAATGTTAGTTCGCCCCAAACGCGCGCCGTGACGACTTGTCTCTGGATGTCTGGAAGTCGCTCAATCTCGCGAGCCACCACGTCGGCATCGAGACGCGCCGCTGCATCCGACTCAAACCAACAGTCGGCAGCGGAAAGCTTCGACTCATGATGCGTTCTGCGTCGTTCGGACCTAGCCAAATTCATGGCTTTGTTGCGCACGACACGAAACAGCCATGCCTTCGGAGATCGCGGAACTGGGTCTTGTTTCACCAGCTCGATCAATGCCTCTTGAAAAGCATCATCGGGAGCCGAGCACCACTGGCGAGCGAACAGGACCAGCGATGAGCCAAACTCATTGACGATCTGTTCAAGTTCAAGGCTAGTGATTCGATTCACAAACGCTCAACAATCAGGGTTTGACGCAGGCAGGGTTTGACGCAGGATTTGGATGCATGGTCCGGCATTTTGGCGGCTGCATTCAAAGATAATGACACCGCCCGAATCGGACTATTTCAGAAACCATGGAAAAACCATGCTGAATTTTGCGAGGTATCGCGTTATCGCGGGACTTTTTCGACCGAACAAAAAAGCTGCTCTACCCGCGAACCTTTGATTCGGTCCGTCATCTGAACGCCGATCCAACATTATCGATGTTGTTCACCTACGACG
>JBKCUW010000077.1:0-4128 GCA_046318275.1 Pirellula sp.
AAACTCCTGCCGATTCCGTAATCGTCGAGATGCACCACGATGCCCACGCCGAATGCTTTATTGCTAACTCGGTTCGTACAAAGGTTTTGACAGAACCAATACTTAAACGGACGAACCTCGGGTAAGGCATGCTCGTCGCCGCGCACCCCAAACCGGCAATTCTCTCACCCCTCCACCATCACCTTCTTCGCCCCAACCGCTCTTGCAAAATCATCCTCGGTAACCTAGGAATTGAGAATGGAAAATTGAGAATGGAGAATTATTAAGAACACGCCGACCCGCATGGATTTCAATTCTCAATTCAGTTAGTTGGTTGGCATTTTTCCAATCCATCTCACGGCGTACAATAATTTTGGCAACGGCTCGGGGCCGGTCCACCTGACAAACACCAGCCTGTTCGAAAACCAAGATAATTGAACCATTGCAAACGGTTCGCCCGTGGCAAATTCCATTCTCTTGTCAGCCCTTTGGTAGGGGAGAACCTCAAGTATTTGATGACCTCTGATACTACGCTCCTTTTGGAGTCCATTTTTTCAAACTGAGAAACTTATGAAAACCAGCAAGAGAATCCTTTTCTTTGTCGCCTTTTTACTAATTGCTAGCTGTTTTATCCTTTGGTGGATCGAACGACCAAAACAGCTGCTGCAGCGATTCGTGGGTCATCTATCCAATGAGAGATACAACGAAGCAGCCCAGATGTTGGCAGATCCCTGCATGATCTCGGTGGCACCAGATGGAGGGCTCACGATCGTCGATCACCGCGGAATCAAACTGGTAGTTCCAAAAGCAAGACTTCCCTTCCTCGCAGGAGGAGGCAAACCAGATCACCCCAGCCGTTTTTCCATGACGGCAATCCAGGGAAGTGTGAATGGGAACATACCTCCACCTGTAGTAACAATCTACCTTAGCATAAAGGGTGGGGAAGTTGTAATCGACGAGTTGTGCGATCGATCGCAAACAGTGGCCGTGCCTCTTGAAGACCCAACAACTGGGAATGCGGATTCGTTACTGGCGAAACCTCCTCGGAGGATCGAGACCGATTACTCCAGCAGTTCCGCAGCGGAAGTCTCAAATACTTGTGCAACGTCAACGTGCTTACCACCGGCTTCGATGCACCCAACATCGATTGCGTGGCCTTGGTACGTCCGACGACATCGCCGGGACTTTTCTATCAGGCTGTGGGGCGAGGCTTCAGACTTCACCCCAGCAAACAGAACTGTTTAGTCCTCGACTTTGGTGGCAATGTTTTGAGGCACGGACCGGTTGATTGCCTGCGGATCAAACCTGCAGGAAGCCAATCGACAGGAGAAGCACCTGCGAAGCAATGTCCCAAATGCAATGCACTCATCGCGATGGGATACGCGAATTGCCCAGAGTGCGGTTTTACCTTCCCACCACCTGAAAAGCAGAACCACGAAGCCCAAGCGACCCAAGCACCGATCCTATCTGGCCAAGTCACCAACACGCGCTACGAAGTCACTGACACACACTACTACAGCCACCTCAAGCGTGGGGCCGCCGATGACGCACCTCGATCGATGCGAGTCGATTACATGGTCGGCTGGCGTTCCCACAAATCCGAGTGGATCTGCTTTGAACACTCCGGCTACGCACGCCAACGTGCCGTGGCTTGGTGGAAACAGCGATCCCCCGATCCGGTTCCGGCAACTACCGACGAGGCACTCGCGAGGATCGAAGGGGGTGCCGTTGCGCAAACCCTCGCGATCCAAGTGCGCAGCGTCTCGGGGGAGGAGTACGAACGGATCATCGACTACGAGCTCGGGCCGTTGCCCGAGCCACTCGAACCACAACATTTTTCGAATGCATTTTCTGACGAGGAGATTCCGTTTTGATTACTACATCCAATCCTGCATCATTGCTCCCATCCGCTTTGGCTTATCGCGAGAGTGGTCTTTCTGTCCTGCCGGCCAAGAGGTTAGCGAAACGACCATCTCTTCCAGGGTGGAAAAACTTTCAGTTGCGAATCCCACAAGAGCGGCAGGTCGTCGAATGGTTTTCCAAACCCGAGGATGCGATTTGCGTCGTCACTGGCCAAGTCAGTGGCAACCTCGAAATGCTCGACTTCGACCGCGGTGGCGATCGATTCGAGGCCTGGAAAGAACAGATCCCGCCCGAGCTATTGGCTCGGCTGGTGATTGAGTCTAGCCAGTCCGGAGGCAAGCACGTGATCTATCGCTGCACAGAGCCGATCAATGGCAACATGAAGCTTGCCATGGGATTTCGGGACGGTGCGATGGTCACTCTGATCGAGACTCGTGGCGAAGGTGGACTGTTTCTCTGCGCTCCAACCTTGGGTTACTCGCTCGAGCAAGGTTCCCTTACCGAAATTCCTGTGCTAACTCCACAGGAACGAGAAATACTCTTGGAGACTGCTTGGTCACTGAACGAGTACTTGCCGACGGCCGATGTTCCTGCGGATTCGCAGTTCGTGCCCGAGAATCGACCAGGGGACGATTTCAACAACCGAGGTGACATCCGCGCCCTGCTCATCAAGCATGGCTGGACCTTGGTCAAAAAAGCGGAAAACGAACTCTGGCGACGCCCGGGCAAGGCCAATGGCTGGTCGGCATCCCTGAAGGACAAGTCGTTTTATGTCTTTAGTGGCAACGCGGCTCCGTTGGAACCGAACCGCGCATACAGTCCGTTTGCGGTTTACGCGTGGCTTGAGCACCGTGGAGACTTCGAAAGAGCTGCGAGGATGCTCCGGCAGGAAGGTTTTGGAGGCGAACCAATCGCCGTGAGTACCATTCGAATCGTTGAATCTACGACGATCACGATCGATTCGAATCCAATCTATTCACCGGTTGATCCTGGTCCGGTCCCTCTGGAAATGTTGCGCATCCCAGGATTTGTCTCCGAGGTCATGGATCTGTGTCTCGACACGGCACCGTATCCAAATCACGTGATGGCTTTCTGTGGGGCGCTCTCACTCCAAGCCTACTTGGCTGGACGCAAGGTTCGCGATCCAGGTGATAATCGGACCAATCTGTATCTGCTTGGGCTCGCCCATTCCTCAGCTGGTAAAGATTGGCCACGCAAGCTCAACACACGAATCCTATTCGAGATCGGAGCGGCCGGCTCACTTGGGGAGCGATTCTCAAGCGGTGAAGGGATCCAAGACGCTTTGTATCTCTCGCCGAGCATGCTGTTTCAGACGGACGAGATCGATGGGATGCTCCAGTCGATGAGTAAATCGCGCGACGGGCGACATGAAAACCTCATGTCCACATTGCTAACGATGTACTCGACGGCCAATTCGGTGTACCCCATGCGTCGCAAAGCCGGCAAGGAATCTCCGGGCTCAATCGACCAGCCATGTTTGGTAGTCTTCGGTACCGCGATTCCGAATCACTACTACGAGGCACTCTCCGAACGGATGCTCACCAACGGGTTTTTCGCCCGAATGATCATCCTCGAGTGTGGTGCCAGGAGCGAGGGCCAAGATGCAAAGGTCCTTGAGATCCCGGAGCGTGTGATTGCTACCGCGAAATGGTGGAAGGATTTGATGCCAGGCAACGGAAACCTTCAGTCATGGCATCCGATTCCATTGATTGTGCCCCAGTCCGCTGAGGCGATGTCAATCCTTGCCGATAGTCGGAGCGAAGCCGAAGCCGAGTATCGCAAGGCAGAGAACCAAAACGACTCGATCGGTACAACGGTGTGGGGGCGAGTCAACGAGCAAGCAAGGAAGCTTGCGCTCCTGTATGCGATCAGCGAAAACCATACGAATCCGATCATCGGTGCCGATGCTGCTAATTGGGCAACGGCTCTGATGATGCATCAAACGCGTCGCATGCTCTTTATGGCCAACGCCTATTCCAACGAGAATGACTTTGCAATGAGATGTCAAAGAGTCATCGATTTGCTCTCGAAATGGTCTGAGCAATTCGGTGAAACCTGGATGCCGTATCGTGACATCAGTCGCAAGCTTCGATGGAATCGACGTGAGCATGAAGACATTCGCAACGCGCTTGTCGACCAAGAACGAATCGAAACCGACAGCGTCGTCTCTGGCGGCCGGCCAAAGATCGTCTATCGGTTGCGATGCTTGAAGCGAGGTGCGACATGATTTGCGGAGTCGAATCAGGACCTTCTAACCGTCGTTTT
>JBKCUW010000078.1:0-250870 GCA_046318275.1 Pirellula sp.
CACGCGGCGTCGCTCGGTCAGACTTTCGTCCATTGCCGAAGATTCTCGACTGCAGCCACCCGTAGGTGTCTGGCCAGTGTCTCAGTGCCAGTGAGGCTGGTCGTGCTCTCACACCAGCTACCCATCATCGCCTTGGTGGTCCATTACACCGCCAACTAGCTAATGGGACATGGGCACATCCTGGGGCGGAATCACACCTTTGGTCCGCAGACATTATCGAGTATTACCGTCAGTTTCCCGACGCGATCCTCGCCCCCAGGGCAGATTCCCATGTTGTCCTCTCCCTTTCGCCGCTTTCCTGTATTGCTACATTCTCGCGCGACTCGCATGCCTAATCCACGCCGCCAACGTTCATTCTGAGCCAGGATCAAACCCTTCACTTATGTATGCTTAGACCATCAAGAATCGCTCCTCGACAGCCATCTCTAACAAAGTTTCAGTTTGAAACCGGTTGGTGCTTTGCGGTCTACAAAGCACCGATATAAAAATTCACAAAACTTCTCAGTTGTCGCCACTCCCGAAAGAGCGACGACTCGAAGGCTCGTCCACCGGATTGTCAAAGATCGTTCCATTGCTTCTTAGCGAAGCACCAACCAAAGCTTACTGCCAAGCACGACCGAAGCCAGCTCAGACATTCAACTTTCGTTGATTTGGGCCCAACATGGTAGCCGCTGTTGTCGACAACCGTCAAGCCCTACCTCAAGTTTTTTCGAATCGTTTCTCGGAAAGAACCGACCCGCAAAACTCCGCCTCGTCAATCACCACTTCTCAGCGGCGTCTCGCTTTGGCGGGCGAGGGAGCAGAAAGATATAGATGGTCGACATCCTTCGCAAGGGCTTTTGAGCAAATTATTCTAAAATGCTCACAAACCCTGTAAATTCAAAGAGAAACAAGGCCTGCAATCCTATGGCTGATAGGACATTTTTGGATCCACCCTTCGGGTTCTCCATGGAAATACGCCAACTCTTGAGCAGTCCAACACTCCTTCCGTGAATCCGATGCACGCTGTCGTTATCGCATGCGATCCGGTCTGACCAACCTCCAAAAGCATCGAAAACCTCCATGCAAGCCGCTCATCGGTGCCCGGTTTTCCCGTTTCAATCGGTCTCTTCCAACCCACCGGCACCCCTCCGGCCCTCGCAAGCCGACATTTTCTCGACCCGGGCAAGGCACTTGGACGAATCACCCCGAGAGAGCTACGAAACCATCTCCTGCGAAAGCCCGGGTCGCGAGAGGCTTTTTCATGACATAACCGTTCATTCGATGTCGCAATCACTTCCTCCCGAACCCAAACCCGGCAGCTCGAACCGCAGCCTACCCGCTAGCGATGCGCGACCGAACTCGCCAGCGCCGTCTCCATCGACGGCTGCTAATTCGCTCGAGGAAGTGCTTGAACGCATCAACCGCTTAGCCGATCAAGCGGCTGGTGGTTCGAACGCGCGACCTCCGGCGATTCCGAGCCCTGCCGCCCATCACAGTTCCGCGACTGCGAACAAATCACCGCTAAATCATGCAGAATCGCTCCACCCCACCAGCCCAAAGCCAGCCAACAGCCCGAACCTCTCTTCGGCCTCAACCAGCGCACCTCCCACGCCTTCGTCGCCATTGGGCTCGAACATGAGCGCACCCGGCTCAAACGTCAGCGGTCCCGGCCCAAACCAACTTCCCCCGTCCCTCTTCGCCAAGCAGATTCTCGAGGACGATAGCCTCTTCAAATGGACGAATGAACCGAGCGAGCCGATCGTCCCCTTGGAGCCCAATTCGCTCGAACAAGCCGGGGTCTCGGCAAACATGGTGGAAGAGATCGTCATGCGGTTTCTACTCAACCGTGGCGAATCCCCCGGGCGCAATATCGCTGACCAGATCCGACTTCCATTCCGATTGATCGAGCCAGTCCTCTACCGCCTCAAAATGCAGCAACTGACGGTCTATCTTGGCTCGACCGCCATGAATGACTACATCCATGGACTCACCGACGCAGGACGCGAACGCGCTCGACGACATCTGCAAAAGTCCACCTACTTCGGGGCAGCCCCTGTTCCACTCGAACAGTACATCCAGTCGGTCAAGTTGCAGTCGGTGGAGCAGCAACATCCCAACGGCGAAGACCTGAAGCGAGCATTCTCGGACCTGCTCGTCCCTCCCCACCTGCTGGCCAAACTCGGACCAGCGATCAATAGCGGGCGAGGGATGTTTCTCTACGGCTACCCAGGAAACGGCAAAACGAGCATCGCGGAGCGAGTAACCCGCGCGTTCGGCCAGTACATCTGGATCCCTCGCGCCATTCTCGTCGATGGAGATCTGCTCCGACTGTACGACCCGCTCAACCATGAGGAACACCCGCTCTCGGAAAGCGACGGGCCTCTGCAGAATAGCACCATTGATCGCCGCTGGATTCGCGTCAAACGCCCCACTATTGTCGCCGGCGGTGAATTGACGATGTCGATGCTCGAAATCTCTCGCAACCCAGAGACGAATATCTCAGAAGCCCCATTGCAGCTCAAAAGCAATTGCGGCGTCCTGCTCATCGATGACTTCGGACGCCAACGAATGAGTGTCGACGAGCTCCTCAACCGCTGGATTGTGCCCCTCGAAAAACGCTACGACTTCCTTTCCATCAGCAGCGGTAAAAAAGTCCAAGTCCCCTTCGATCAACTTGTGATTTTCAGCACCAACCTCGAGCCTAAAGACCTCGTCGACGACGCTTTCCTTCGACGGATCCCTTACAAAATTGAAGTGCCCAACCCCACGGAAGAAGCGTTCCGAAAGCTCTTCGAAATCATGTGCCGCTCCTTGAAAATCCCCCATCGCCAAGAAGCCATCGATTACCTCATCACCCAACACTACAAACCGTACGACCGCCCCTTCCGCAATTGCCACCCACGCGATCTTCTCTTGCAAGTCCGCTCCTTCTGCCTCTTCAACTCGATTCAGCCGGAACTCACACGAGCCAACCTCGATTTCGCTGTCGAGAACTACTTCTCGATCATGTAACGAGGGAGGCCCTGATCCTCTGATCCTCTCGGCAGAAACTGCGCCTCGATACGTCATCCCTTGCTCGTTCGCACCAGAGACGACCTCAAGACTCTACGACACGAAGCGGACAGGGGATACATCCAAGTAATCATTTGCCGATGCAAAAACGACTGAAAAGCGCATCCAAAATATCATTATTGACGACCACTCCCGCGACCTCGCCAAGCTCCTCCAAGGCCAGCCGCAATTCCCCTGCGACAACCTCGTCTCCCACCTCTTCCTGCGCAGCACTTTGTGCGTTACCAATCGCATTTGCAGCTCGAACCAGCGATTCTCGGCAACGTTCTCCCGTCATCGGCACCACATCGTGGGTCGCTTCTCGCGATTGCCGAACAGCCGACACCAACGCTTTCCTGAGATCTTCAACTCCCGCCAATGTTCGCGAACTTACGGAATACCGACCGCTCGTCCGCAACGCATCTGTAACGCTCCAAGCCACCGGCAGCTCTAAATCGGTCTTGGTTTCAACCAACCACACAGGTACCGCTGCAGACTCGTTCACCCAAGACAACTTTCGCGAGGTTTCCGCTGGATCCTCATCGTCGCGCGCGATGCATACCAAAACAAGATCCGCTCGCTGCAGCTCATTCTTTGTAAACTCCTGTGCCAACCCCCGAGGTGTTTCTCGCTCGGGCGACTCCAGCCCTGCCGTATCCAGCAAATCAAGAACGCAATCATCGATGAAAATTCGCGATCGAACATAATCTCGCGTGGTCCCCGGCTGATCGCTGATTATCGAGACATCGCGTCCTGATATCGCATTGACCAAGGAACTCTTACCCGCATTCGGCAACCCCACCACCGCTACCTGAAACTCAACTTGTTGCCCTGCCCGCTGCTCCAACTGACGGCTCAAAGCCTCGATCGCTACCCTCGCTCGATCCAGCCTCGCAATCACCTGCTCCGAAGCGATGAACTCAATGTCCTCATCTACAAAGTCCAATCCAGCTTCGATGTCTGCTAACAAATCGATCAAATCGCGACGAAGTAACTTGAGAGGCTCCGCCAATCCTCCCGCGAGCTGACTCAAGGCCACTTGGAACGCGCGCTCGCCACTGGCGTGGATCAGCCCTAGGACCGCTTCGCATTGCGTCAAATCCATGCGGCCAGCTAAAAACGCTCGCAATGTAAACTCGCCCGGTTGCGCCAACCGCACTCCAGCTTCCAAGATTTTCGCTTGGACTCGCTCAAGCAACACCGGAGCTCCCAAAAGATGCAACTCGGCTGAGGGCTGGCCCGTGTAGCTGCGATGATCAGGCCAACTGTACACAGAAACAGGAATCGATCCCAACGAATCTAAAAGCAAGTCGCCCCGAACTACCGTAGCTCGTTTCATCGCTCTCCATTGATCAGCAGCCTCAGGAAAAATGTCGCAGAGCACACGAAGCGTATCCGGTCCCGTAATTCGGATCGCGCCGCGAATCGCCCCCACCGCCCCAGTCGCGATCGCAGCAATGGTCGAATCCGTTTCTATCCGCATCTCCCCTTCGTCCGATCTTCTTTTGCTTCCTGTTCGTTCTTGCCCCGTAGCGATGCAAACCGTCCAATCGCAAATCAACCAGCCTCGATATCGATCCGCTTAAGCTCCTCAATCCAAACGCGAATATCGTGATCATACTCGCTCGCCAAATCGCTTAGCACCAACTGGCGATGGAACGATGCCGCACCTTCGTGCAACAACTCGGCCGCCTCCGCACTCGGAAATCGCCTGGAGGGATCGGGTGAAATCAAGCCTCGACAAAAACTCATCAGCAAATCATTGCAAGAAACTTCTGGTGGCAAGATCTCATGCAACCGCTGCGGCAACGACCGCTTCTGCTCGAGCAATTCTCGATAGGAATCGGTCTCGACGAAACAAGGACGGCCAGACAGCAATTCGACCAAAACATATCCCAACGATGCCAAATCGCTCCTCGGAGATACCGGTGCGTTTTCCAATACCTCCGGTGCCGCATAGGCCGGAGTTACCGTAAAGATCGGGGGTTGCTGCCCCATCTGGAATGCCGAACCTATATCGATCAATTTCGCGTAACCAGTCCGCTTGATCATAATATTCGATGGCTTGATATCGCCATGAACGATATTCTCCCGATGCAATGCCGCCAGCGCCACCAAGCAATCCCGAACGATGGCTACGGCAACCCCCGCCTTGAACCTTGCATGCACAGGCCCCGCAGTAATCACGACATTGTTGATGTATTCCCAACGCCGCTGGGTCAGTTTACTCCGCAGCAACACCAAACGCTCCAACCGCAATAACTCGCGCAAGTCATAACCATCGATCCACTCCATGATCATGATGCGTACCCGGTTCCGATCGATGAAATCGTGGACGTTGAGCACCCCATCGTGCTGAATCCTCGCCACATGTGACGCCACCGAACCGATCCGCGACATCGCCTCGTCATACGCCGCCTGAGTCCCAAAACGCTCGGGCGAAAACACCTTCATCGCAACAGGCAAAGCAAACCCGTCTGAACCCAAACGCGTGGAAAAAAAGACGACCCCTTGCCCCCCGCTCCCTAAAACTTTCTCCAACCGGTGGTAAGTCATCCATTGCAAGCGTCGATCTTCAAGCAAGAATTGGTAGCGCGCCATCAACTCCGGATTGCAAGTTGACGCGGATTCCCCTCCAATCGTGCGTGTTCGAAAGTCGCCTGCGAATGTCGTCGAATGCATAAATACCATCCGGGGTGTGCAAAAGGAGCCAAAGTTATCGTGACGGATAGTCATGCTTTTCACAAGCCTACGGAAAAATTTACCTGGTGGCGTTCCCTCGCTCCCATCGTTGCGATCCTAGCTGCGTTCCCAGTTGCGATCGCGCCGTCACCGGCTCTTCTCGCCCATGGCCAGTCCTCAGCATCCAGCCAGCCAGCCTCAGACGAGTCCCCGCGCGCTTCTTACGGCATGCCAAGCCTCTCCGATGCACCCGATATTACTTTTGTGGAAACGCTGATTCGCCAAGGACTAGCCAAAGTTGCTGTCGCAATCTGCAACCATCGCCTCTCCATACTCTCCAACGACTCGCAAGCTAAAAACTCGGATGCGTTCGCCCAGTGGACAATGCTTGCAATGCATGCCGATATCGCCGCTGAACTGGATGATGTCGACTGGAACTCGTTCGAACCCAATCTCCAAACGGCTCTCAAATCGCTCGACCAGCGCGCCCAACCCTCTTTGGGAACTCCCCGTGAACCATGGATCCTCTGGAAAAAAGAATGGTGCCGACGCTTCTTGCAACAACGCGCGCTGGCAGCCTTCCTCGCAGTCCCTGGTCGCGAACCTATCCGCGATTGGATCCTGGCCTCGATTCGGCAATCACTCGACACCACCGAACAGCTAGAACTGGCTGCTCAAAAAATACAGCCGACCAAAGGGCCCGCGAAAGGATCGTCCCCATCCATTACGGCCTCTCAAATCCTCGATCTCCGCGGCGATCTGGAACTCCTCAAAGCGGACCAACTCTACCAACGATCTCAGTGCTACCCACCCAAGAGCGACGATCGGCTCACCGCTGCCGCAGAAATGCTTTCCTCGATCGATCGAGCTCTCCAGCGGATCTCTGGCACGTGGAGCCATCTCCCCCTGCTAAGGATCGCACGTGCAACCGCACAACTGCAGATGGGCCAACCCTCAGACGCTCAGAAGAGTCTTCAGTCGCTATGGATAGAATTGGAACAGGATGACTCACCCGATCCAAAGTCACCGCAATGGAAACAAGCGATCGCCAGCCTCGCAGCACGCGCCGCTCGCGAATCGTCGCAATGGGAGAGCGCAGGTGACTGGATCGCGAAAGGAGGCGGATGGTTCGCCTCGCCCGAGCTAGCTCTCGAATATATCGCTCTTACCGTTGCTAAAAACGAACCCACAAGTGCAACTGCGGCTCTCGAAATCAAGCGAGATATCGCACAGAGGTTTGGACTCTATTGGGAGCAAAGAGCCGATGCGATCCTGGTAGCCAGCCCAAACCATGTTTCGGAAAATACACCCAACAATGCGACCCTAAACAATCCAAGCAACAGTGGGTCGATGGCCTCGCTGGAGATATTTCGCATCCAAGTCCGCCAATTGCTAGCCGCTAAGAAGTGGAGGGAAGCGATCGAGAAACTCCAACAAGCGGAACTAGCAGCCTCGCAAAAATCGCTAGATGCAGAAGCGTTCGCGTTCGCCACTCAGATTGCAGCCACCTTCGCTGCAAACGGAGAACCTAGCCAAGCTGCCGATGAGTTCTATCGGGCTGCTGTCAGCTACCCCGATGCCGCAAAAGCCCCAGCAACAGCCCTGATGTCAGCATGGCTAATCCGCAATCCCATTAAAAAGACCACCGCTGATCCGAAGGAAGATCTCGATGCTGCAGCCTTGCAACGAGCAACTTATCGCGAGCGACTGATCGATACCGCTCGGCGATGGCCTGCCTCCGAAGCAGCCTCCCAAGCCTCCGATTGGCTCGAGCGAGAACTGCTCAGCAATGATTCCTGGAATCAACTCCTCGACTTCTGGACCGACCAAGTCAAGTCTGCTCCAAACTTTGAACAACAGACTTCGAAACAGGTCACACACACGATCCATCGCTTGCTCTTCGCTTCAACCCTGCTGCAGGATGATTGGTTGGAACCTCCCTCCAAGGACCGGGATAACAACGAAGAGCACTTTACGCTATTGACTCAAACGATCGCACAACACGCTCCACTCAATGAACGTTCTTCGATCACTTCCTGGTTGGATACGCTCTCCCCTGCCCCCTTTTGGCAAAACCCATCGAAGGGTTCTGCAAATTCCCAGCAACCTCCACAATGGATTGCCCAATCGATACCTCAGGCCTCAACCTCCAGCTTGCCACTACCCGAAAACGATCCACTCAGCCGGGTGGGTTCCCTATGGTATGCCTGCGAATCAACGTCACAAGCACTTCTCGTAGCACCTGAATCGACCCGCGTTGCTACTGCCAAAGAACTCGTAAACCTCCTGGAACAACTGACGCAGGAAGTTGCTCGAGAACCTAGATATCCTTTTGGACCACGGACCCGAGCAAGGATCGAACGCTCGATTGCTTTCTACGGCGCGCTGGCTCAATGCCATGTGGCGAAGAGCGATGAAGGAATACGTGTCCTAGAGAGCAAACGCGACGAGAATAAAAAATCGCTCTGGTGGATCTACCATACCGCTCGCGCCATGCAGTCGGTCGCCGAGCAACGACAAAATGCGATTGCAATGTACCGCCAAATGGCGAGCGGTCTCCCGGCAGGAAGCCAACCGTGGCTTGAAGCGCGCGCCCGCACGGCACAGACGCTGAGATTAATGGGTAACGCAACAGAAGCCGATCAATTGCGAGACCTGGTCCTAGCTACCTACCCCGCCGCAACAATCCCTTGGAAGTCCCGCATGGAATCCATGTGAAAGGCGGCCCAAAGCTCGTCTGGCAGTCTACCTAACAGAAGCCTAGCTCTCCCGAAAGAGAGCTTATAGGCTTTGAAGTACTGACGAATTCGAGCGCAATCAGTAATTGAACTGGAACTGGAATCGCACAAACGAGCCTTCAAACTGTCCGTAAGAAAGCGTATTCGCTTGCGATCTTGCGGAAGTGTTCGTGCGGTCAGTAAATGTGAATTGGGTCGTCAACTCAGCAGCTGGAATGAATTGCCATTCCAAACCAAATTCCCATTCATCATTGTGGGACCAAGGCGCATTGCGTTCCCATTTGAAACCACCTTGATAGTAGTTGTAACGCACGAAGGGAAACAAAGTACCGTAATCTCCCTTGGTTTGATACATCATCTGGACGTATCCACCCTGCACCGAGCGTTCGACGATCTCGTTCTGCGCATCGTTCAACGCGGGTCCTCGCCCTACCGTCCATTCGGTTTGAAATCCAAACGGTTGGGGATAATAGATTGCACTCCATCCTAACTTTTCATCAATGATTCCACCCGGTGGGCTTGTTGGCAACACAGCAGCTCCAATACCTTGAGGTGCGATAGGACTAGTGAGCACACCATAATTGCCCCGGTATCCCTGCATGCCAAGCTCATAGCGTTGACCATTTGCAAAGCAACCTGGTATCGTCAAACGTGCTACTGCATGCAACGTATCATTCTGCTCAATAAACGATCCACCTTGGCCGTTGTATAGTCCAAAACCAAACACCCCGTAGTTCCCAGAACCTTTCAAGCCCTCGTCGATCACGTATTTAAAGAAGTCCTGTGCTCCCTCGGGCGTCCAGTAATAGAAAACGCCAATGTCGCGTTCGTTTCGCGATGCGGTATTCATCGCATCGTTTCGATCCAACGGGATTCGGTTCGAACTACTTTGCAAATTCTCCCAGCCGAACGGTATCTTCGATTGCCCGATCCGCAATCGATGCACCTTTGTCGTGTCAATATACAAATCGCTGTACCAATCGCGAATCTGAACATACTGGTTCGAGTCAGCAGCCCCTTGAATGTTCGCGGCAAACTCAGGTTGAAGATATACGCCGAGATGCTCGTGAACATCACCCGATACGATCAACCGCGCACGGCGAATCAAGAAATTCTGATTGTTTGCAATCGAAGCATCAGCGGGCAACTGAGGCTGGAAGGACCCGTCTTCCATATGCATCACATCGCTGATGCGGACTTGCGCGTAGCCTCGCAGTGTCAGCTTATCGTACCACAATTTCTTTTTCTTCTCGTCCTTAGCTTTGTCGTCCTTAGCTTTGTCCTCGTTCGGCTTCTCCTCCTTCGCCTTGGCATCTCCCGCCGCATCGCTCGTTTTCCCCGATGCCAATGCTAACTTTTCCTCCAACTGCGCAATCTTTTCCTCGGATGCCTGAAGTCTCGTGAGCCAAGTATCCTCGATGGGAGGTTCAGCGACCGATACCACAGGATCCTGATTCCAGGCTGACAATCCTGCAGGTGCGGAAGCGAAAATCGCACCTGCAGAAGACCCCTGCTCAATCGATGGCGATATCGGAATTTGCCCCCAAACACTTGTGGCCGCGCATCCCGCAAATATCGACGCCAAGGCAAGCCGCACGCCCCCTGTCACGATCCAATAGAATCTCGCCATACCCCCGCTCCAGCCATTACAATCTCACTAACCCGCAAACTCCACCCAGTTGCTACTATCGACGAATTGTTAAATCCAGACAAAGAATTCTTAACGATTACGAAAAATCTTCGGGGTTTTTCAAGAGCTAAGAAATGCTAGCGAAACGAAGGCTATCGGCCCCGCTGACGAATATCTCGCCGTGAATTCGCACGCAGCGAAACAGAATGAGTTCGGACTGTAGTGTCCAATAGCAAATAGTGTTCGAGTAAGAAGCGATCCATAGCTGGAACCGAACGTCGCGAAGCCGCTACGTTCGATGGACAAAGAAACGAAAGCCCATCAATTGCGAGACCTGGTCCTAGCAACCTACCCCGCCGATGAAACTATCTGGCGAAACCGATCCGATCGCTAAAAGTCTATTCTGATGAATACGAACGACAGCAGCGACTTGTGCTAGGGTTTTACAAAATGCAAAATTGGATCGCGATGGCAAGTGCCTACGTCCGGATCCAAAATCGTGTAACCGACCGACTCGAGCATCTCGCAGGTCCGATCGGTGCCAGCATGATACCACCGGCCCGGTTGCGGACGATTGTCGCGATCAGGAGCGATATTGCTGGGACGTCGCTGATTGATGAACCACTGCTTGAAAATGTTTTTTCGTGTGCGACGGAACAAGGCGCTCCGAACACTCAGTTCCGAAAAACTCGATACCGCTCTATTGTACTTTTCGTAGTCGGATACTAGCCAAAAACAGTGACAACCCGATCGCAACTTGGAATACAAACTCTTCGCGTAAGCCTCGATCCCTTCGAAAGAGACATGGCAAAGACAGCCAAATGAAAACATGTACGTGAAATAATTCTCCGGAAGCATTTTACATGCGAAGTCAGAGACTTGAAAATACTTCACGTGCTCATGCTGTCCGACATAATCAAAGAAACCATTGTGCTCCGCAGGAAGTGCATCCAAGGCGTAAACTTCCTTGGCAGGCAATAACGCTCGAGTCCACGCACCCCTCCCCGGACCAATCTCCAACGCTACCGTATCACGGCTGACATAGGGCTTGATGCAACAAAGAAATGTCGCATGTAGCGTACTCATAAAGCCCAAGTCGCCATACGAAGATCTGGCGATCGGATGCAAAGGATCACCTTCAAAGTAGCCGTCCTTCCATAGATTCTGAAACGAGTGCAGTTCCTGGGACAATTGAACGCTCATCCTGGCTACCTCCAAAGCTCTTCTGCCAATCCGGGGCTCCCCTCTCGTCATCGATAGCAATTCGATCGACTCGAATCAATACTGAACAGAAAAAACAGGTACGCATTCGCTTTGAGTACAAGTTTCTCTTGATCACCTAGAACCGAACTTCGAAAGAACACTAACGGCTCTAACAGAGGCGGGCCTCCAAACCGATACGTCTGCACCAAAAGGCTTATCTAAATACCCCCAGTACAGGTCGGTGGTCGGATGCGATTGGCTCGTCAAGCACACGGATCTCGACAACGGAAATCGGAGCCTTCTTATTGGTCAAGATGTAGTCGATCCGAGCTGTCGGCGTTTCGGCCGGATAAGTCGCCCCGTCACTCTTTAGCTCGTCCAATCTCCAAACCCGCCCTATGGCTTGCATCGTCTCGCTTTCAAGCGTTGCGTTCAGATCACCCGCCAGAATAACTAGGCCCTCATCCTTTTCAAACAACTCCACCAATCGGTCCGCTTGTCGTCGGCGAAGCTCTTCACTGGAATGATCCAGATGCGTCGACACAAAACGTATCGTTTTTCCTTGAACCTCCACGACGGCTTCCGCAGCGATGCGTTGCTCGCGACTCGACTCGTTGGGCAACTGGTGGATTTCAATTCCTGCGATTGGATCTCGCGACAGGATCGCTTGACCATACTCTCCCCCTTGAAAATCGATCGCTTTCGCGAATCGTCCGTGGAGTCCTGTGTACCTCGCGAGCATCTCCAACTGCTTTTGCTCAAAAGTGCGTTTGGTACCTTGATCCACCTCTTGCAACGCCACCAAATCAGCATCTGCCGAGCGGATCACTTCACCAATCCTCGGAATATCAAGCGCTCCATCAACACCAATCGCATGATGGATATTGTAGGTGAGCACTCGCAAGGTCCCCTCGACCGAAGGTACTCGAGGTCGCAACACAGCGGTCACCGGAAAATGGTCCGAGGGTGTACGCCCCTCCAAGCTAGTACGATCAATCCCCGCCAATCGCACTTCGAACTCTCGAGAACACGCAATCCAATCGATTCGTGACCCACTGGTTTTCGTCGCATCAAATCCGGAGAAAGTCCCTTCTTCCGGCTTGGGAGTAGGGCTGTAAGCGCGCAACGTATCCATCAGCAATGGGCCGTGGTCCCCGGTACCTTTGGAATCCAACTCAAAAAGCTCTCGGTATGGTGATTGGGCCGGATCTGCATTGAAATCTCCCGTGACGATGCAGCGGCACCCTCGCCCAATCTGTGCCAGTTTTACCCGAATCAATCGTGCACTCTCTGCCCGCGCTCGTTCACCCTGATGATCAAAGTGCGTATTAAGAAATAAAATAGGTTCCGCATCCGGCATTCGAAGATCCTTAAGCTTGACCCAAGTCGCGATCCGTGGAAGGGCCGCGTCCCAGCCTTTGCTCCCGACCTGGTCCGGTGTCTCACTGAGCCAAAAATGCCCTGCGTCAAGCCGCTCAAATCGATCTTTGCGAAAATAGAGCGCCGCCATTTCGCCTTTCTCAGCGCCATCATCTCGACCAGCTGCGACACGATCAAAATCGGGCATCCGTTCCGAGAGGTAGTCCCGTTGCGAAGCGAGTGTCTCTTGGGTTCCCAGCAAATCCGGGTCGAAATCCTCAATCGTCTCCATGAGAAAATCTTTACGAACATCCCACCGATTGACCCCATCATTGGCAGTGCCATATCGGATATTGAAACTCATGACTCGAATCAGAGGTGCCGATTCAGCGGCTCGCGCTGCGACTCCAACCATCGAAATCACCCCCAACAGCAATAGACTCACCAGCAACGTTTTTGGCCGAAAGGATTGGTTTCGATAGTTCATGGTTTGGAAGTTGCTTGGGTCGAGGTTTTGTTCGTTTTTTCGACGGGAGGAACAGATAAAAAGAGAGGCGTTGAGAGGTCGGAGTTTATCGTCTTCGACGATGCTCCGTTCTCCCAACGCCCCTACTGTAATCAAAAATTCATCGATCCGTAAAAGGATCTTGAAACGTCGAATCGACTACTTTTTGAAATCGCCTGCGCGAATGATGACCAATCGCTTCGGATCGATGTGCTTGCGAAACGCTGCTTGAATGTCTTTAGTCGTCAACGCTGCGATCTGCTTCTCTTCCTGAGCAACGTACTCCATGGAACGGCCGAGGTCCAGGTTGGCGCTCAGTTGACCTGCGATCGCCCCGTCCGAAGCCCGGCCCGTTTTGCGGGCTTCCAAGTAGGCTTTCTTGGCATCTGCCAACTCGACTTCGGTAGGCCCCGATTCGATGAAGCGGTTCAGTTCTTCCATCGCAGCGGTTTCGACCGCGTTGATGTTCTCCGGATTGGTGATCGCATTGATTGTAAATCGGGCATCGTTGCCGCGCGATGGGATGGAGATCGAGGAATTGACCCCATAGGAAAGACCTTCTTTCTGACGGATTCGATCCCCGAGACGCGACGAGAGAGTGCCACCACCGAGGATGAAGTTACCGATTTCCAACGCGATGTCCTCTTCGGCATCTTCGTTGAGCGGGAACGACAAACCCGCTAGAAAGACAGCGTTGGCTTTATCGGGAGTGACAATATTCTCCTTCGCACCCGACTGCCCCTTCTTCACCGCCCGATCGATCCGTTCATAACGGGTCGACGACTTCCAATCCTTGAGGGCTTCTCCTACTTCCTTCAGGGCCTCCTCGGGATCGAAATCGCCGACGATAGCAACTTCACCCACCGCCGAGGACACTTGGTCCTTATAGACCGAAACGATGCGATCGAGGGTCAATTCTTTGAGTTCGTCGATGCTCTCGTCGACCGTTTTGGCGTAGCGCACGTCTCCCTTCTCGTAGTCGGAAAGAGCCCGCGATAATTGGCTGCCGGCGAGCATCGCAGGATCGGTTTGCATCTGCGACATCATCGCGATGGATTGAGCACGCATCTGCTCGAACTCTTCCTCGGAGAACGCAGGATCCCGAAGTACTTCCGCAAGCATCTTAATACCATCGCCGAGCGACTCCTTCTTTGCTTCCAGGCTAAACGATAGTTGTCCGGCTGCACCGCCGCCGCCACCGCGACCGCCTCGGCCACCACCACGTCGGCCGCCACCGCCGCCTCCTGCGCTCAATCGAACTCCGAGCTCGTCAAGTTTTTGACGCAACGCTTGGCGGTCATACTTTTTGGTTCCCGACATCAGCATGGATGGCAACATCCCTGCTGCGCTCGATAGATTCATCAATGAATCCTCATTGCCGTACCGCAAGGTCAGCGTCATGTTGACGGTATCGCCACGATTCTTTTTAGGAAGGAGTGCGACCTTCACACCATTGACTTCGGTGACCGTAGTTCTAGCATCGATATTCTCCGGTGTTGGATCGAACTCCTCACCAGCCGCAATCGCAGTGCCACCTTTGTAGTCTTTAACAACGTCTGCGATCGACTCCACGGCAGGCACCGACAGTCGCTGAGGTTCATCCACAGGGACAAATCGACCGATCGTTCGGTTATGCACCTTGAAGTAGGTATTTGCTACGCGATTCACATCCTCGGGGGTCACCGCCGCGATTCGGTCTCGCTGGACAAACCAAAGCCTCCAGTCACCCAAAGCCGATGCGGAACTCAATGCTTGCGACATAGACGCCGCGTTCGATATGCTATTTTCATACCCTCGCTTCGCACGGATCTTGGCTCGCTCCAATTCCTCTGCGGTGAAAGGTGTTTTACTCATGTTTTCAACCACATCCAGCAAAACCTTTTCGGTCTCTTCAAGCTTTCCCTCCGCTGGCTGGGCTTGGAACATGAATAAACCAGGATCATGGGCGCTGTCGGCAAATCCGCTGGCGCTGGTAGCGATCGATGTCTCGACCAGGGCCTTGTCCAATCGCCCGATCTTGTCTTCACTCAAGATACTGGCCAAAATCGTCAGTGGAGCCCAATCAGGATGCGAAGCCGATGGCATATGATAAGCGGCCATCACCGAACCGATCTTGCCAACCCGGCGAAGGATCACCGTGCGTTCGCCATCCTGTGCTGGTTCTTCGGTGTAGGTCGCATTCAGTTTTCGTTCCGGCTTAGGAATGGAACCTAGGTACTTGTTCGCCAGTTCGAGAGCCTTGGCCTCCTCGAACTTGCCAGTCACGATCAGCACGACGTTGTCCGGCTGATAAAATCGCCGATAAAAATCTTGTAAGTTGTCGATGGGAACGCGCTCGATGTCGGATCGGTTCCCGATCGTCGACTTGCCATAGTTATGCCATTCGTACGCGACCGCTTGGACGCGCTGCGATAATACGCGCTGTGGACTATTCTCGCCGTTCTCGAATTCGTTGCGGACGACCGTGAACTCACTCATCAAGTCTTCGCGTTTGATAAAGCTGTTCACCAACCGATCCGACTCTAAATGGATTGCGAACTCAAGATTTTCGTCGGTCGCTGGAAGAGTTTCGAAGTAATTGGTGCGGTCTACGTTCGTCGTGCCATTGAAATTAGCACCGTGGTCTCGCAATGCCTTGGGGACTTCTGGGAAGGTCGGGGTACCCTTGAACACCAAATGCTCGAGCAAGTGTGCCATGCCCGCTTCGCCGTAACCTTCATGCCGCGATCCGACCAGCACCGTCATATTGACGCTGATCGTTGGTCGCGATGGATCCGGAAAAAGCAATAACCTCGCTCCGTTATCAAAACGATATTCCGTGATCCCCTCGACCGTGGTGACTTTCTCAGGTGAACCCGAAAAGACCATCCCCCCAGAAACTGCAGACCATACAGAACAAACCACGAGCGCCGTGGCACGGAATCTTCGACGCATGAACCCACCCCTCTATGTAAGAAAAAATGCACTGCGAATCGATGGCCCGATTATAAAAGAGCGCCAACTTCGCCATAGACGGCAAATCCAACAATTCTTGGGAATTAGCTCCGATCAATCGAATGAGACCACCCGCGAAGCAATAAGCCCGAGAGAGGGATCGGTTGGGGCATTACAAACACCGTTAGTTTAGCGACTACCAAGGATTACGCTCGAAATCAAAGTCTTGGTCCATCATCGGACCTGCGATGCAGACGGCCGGGTTGCAAAGGTGCAAACACGCGATATTGGACAAACACGCGATAGAAGACAAACACGCTATGCGGGACAACGACGCAATACGGGACAACGTCGCGATGTTGCATGCAGACAGCGGGATTCAGCCTTTACGGGGAATTGCAATCCAAGCTTGCAAGGACTGCATCTCACGAAATCCATAACCGCGGTACAAATGTATCGCCGGTGCATTTCGAGAGTCCACGGCGAGCACCACGCGATGCTTATTCTCGGCTACCATCCAGCGGCCAATAAAGTCCATAATCTCAGGACTGTAGCGATGTCCGCGGGCTTCGGGTACCAATCCAAGGTACGTCAGTTCGCAACTGGACTCCGAAAGGGGCGTCAACAACAAACATCCGACTGGCTTGCCGTCCAACCACGCACTCCACCACGGACGGTGCAAATCTCCCTGGCCATACCCATACCCACCCGCCGCATATCCCTTGAGTGTGTTGGCAATCGATCGAATACCGTTGAGCTCGGGGACGTCGAGCGTGTCGCGATAGGTTTGTTCCACAAGCTCGCACCATTCGCTCCATGGCATCGCATCAAAGGGTTCAAATCGGAGAGGGAGCACCTCGGATGCGGGAGGAAAGTCTCGGCACCATAGCTGAGCCTCCTCGCACTCCATCTGGTTCAGCGTCGCGACTCGCTGCAATCCACCAAGCTCGTACGCCATCGATAGATCCGTATCCACCCATCCATCTCGATCGATCGGGAGTATCGCTTGGACGAGTTCCACTCCCTTACAAAACGCTTGTTCGCACAACTGCGCTACCACTTCTCCCATCGCGTCCCACGTATCCTCGGCCAAAACCAACGCCTCCGTTTCCGCGTTGTATTTGTCGTATTTGTCACTGGGAGGGGCTTCGCTGGGGGATTGGCTACTAAGAGATGAGTCCTTAGGCTGATACCGGACACCACCTAGAACTCCAATGGCACCTTCGCACGCAATGGCGTATCCGACGCATTCCCCACCATTGCGGTTGCAATGGGCAACAAGGACAGGGGCCTCAAATGGCGAGTACGTCGCCATCCTCGCAACAGTCTCCATCGCACCCAAAACAACCTCTCGCGGTTGCCCCTGATGGCACCAAATGAGCCATTGTCGGGTTTCTGGAGAGATCGATTTCATAGGAGAGATCACCGAGGAGGAGCCCAAGACGATGGAATACAGAGAAGTCGGACTCAGAGAAGCATGGATACAGAGAAGACGGCTACAGAGAAGACAGTTACAGAGAAGACAGTTACAGAGAAGACGGGCTCGGGCCAAAACAACTCTGGACGATTTCATCTCCTGGGGTAGGCTCTTACAGTACAGGAAAACCGCCCCAGAGGGCAAGTTTGAGATACCTTATGAACATCGTCAATATCGCTGCCTACCAATTCCACCCTTTGGACCAGCTCCAAACGCATCGAGAGTCGTTTCGGCAGCTTTGCCGTCGCTTGGAGTTGAAAGGCACGATTCTTCTCAGCCAGGAGGGGATCAATATGTTCGTCGCCGGGTCTCGAACAAGTGTCGACGCGGTGCTCGAAATGGTACGCGCAATCCCCGGTTTTGATTCGATTCCAGTCAAGGAAAGCGTGACCGATTACCAACCTTTCAACCGGATGTTGGTCAAAATCAAAAAGGACATCATTCCGGTCGGTTGCCCCGAAGTCTCCCCAGAACCAGACGCTTCTCCAAAGATTCCTCCTGCACAGCTCAAGGAATGGCTCGATCAGAAGCGAAACATCGCACTCCTGGACACCCGGAACGATTACGAAGTGTCCTTAGGCACATTCCATAATGCGATCGATCTGAAACTCAAAAACTTCCGTGAGTTTCCTGCCGCCGCCGCGGCGCTCCCCGATGAAATCAAAAAGCAGCCGGTAGTCATGTTCTGCACAGGCGGAATCCGCTGCGAGAAAATCGGCCCTTACATGAAGGGGCTCGGCTTTGAAGAAATCTACCAGCTCGAAGGCGGGATCCTGAAATACTTCGAGGATTGCCGGCAGGAACACTACGAGGGGGAATGCTTCGTGTTTGACCAGCGCGTCGCCGTCGATCCGTCCCTCGCTCCCACCGATATCTACGAATGCTTTGCTTGCAAGCACTCTCTGACCCTGGAAGACTGCAACTCGCCCGAGTACCGCGAGGGGATCAGCTGCCCATACTGCTATCGAGATCCCGATACCAAATCATCACAGCACCGTCAGGAGCGCGAAGCTCGCATCCAATCGATCGCGGCTCAGCAGCGTGGTTGCGAACCGTATGAGAACCGTCGATGGATATCCATTCCCGGTCGATGCGCTGGCCTTCCGCTCCTCGAAGCATTGCAAGGGATCTATCCTGGGTGGGATCGGGAGCGTTGGGAACGGGCGATCGAACTGGGTGAAATCACGGCTCCCGCGGCGACAAAAAAAGAATGGAAAACAACTCCGGTAACCCCCGAGCGGATCGTTCGCGAAGGGGAACGGTTCCTGCAAACAATCCCCAATTATACAGAGCCTGCTATCGATCCGAGGATCGAACTGGTCCATGAAGACGAAGCGATCGTGGTTGTCAATAAAGGCGCACCGCTACCGCTGCATCCGTCGGGCCGCTACCAAAAAAACACGCTCGAATCGATCCTGCACGAAGCGTACTTTCCTGAAAAACTCCGGCCTGCTCATCGCATCGATGCCATGACCACCGGGCTGGTGGTTTTCACCCGCCGCTACGCGTTCGCATCGAAACTTCAACCTCAATTCGCCGCTGGCACCGTCGAAAAATCTTACCTAGCCTGGGTCGAGGGGACTCCGGCATGGGATGAAACCGAGTGCGATGCACCGATCTCTAGCGAACCACTTCCCAACGGTGGCCGGGAAATCGCCACTTCCATCGATACACCCAACGCGCAGACCGCATTGACGTTATTCCGTGTCCTCGAACGGCGAGGCAACCGAACACTCGTCGAAGCCCAACCTAAGACAGGCCGCACCCACCAGATCCGATTGCATTTGGCACATCTAGGATTTCCGATCGTCGGCGACCCGTTGTACCTCGCAGGGGGCCAATCGCGACTCTCGACTGAAATGCGACCGCCTCGCGCGGACGAAGCGAGCTCATCCCCGATGCTGCTGCACGCGTCGCGATTGGCATTCGTGCACCCACTCACGGGCCAATCGATGGCGCTGGAGGCAAGCCCGTGGGGAGATGCTTCCTAAAGAATCGTGTCATCATCCCGTACAGATGTCGACTCGTATTCTTTCCCTCGTTGATCGAATGGCTGCGGTTAGGATAAGCCATCATCGAAAACGCTTTGTTCGACTCGACCAATCGATCGACAAGTTTTTCGAGACCTTGGTAATGGCAGTTATCATCGCCGGTCCCATGCACGATCAATAAATCCCCCGCCAACCCATCGACATGCGAGATCGGTGATCCCCTTACATAATCCGCTGCGTTCGCATCCGGTAGCCCCATGTAGCGTTCTTGATAGATGGTGTCATACAGACGCATGTCGGGCACTGGCGCAATCGATATCCCAGCTCGATAAATGTCCGGGGACCGAAACATCAAATTCAAAGTCATCGAGCCACCACCGCTCCACCCCCACACCCCGACCCGATTCGGATCCAAGTACGAGTTCTCTGTGAGAATCTTCTTCGCCGCTGCCGCTTGATCGGCCGATGCTAACGTTCCAATATTGCGATAAACTCGCTTGCGCCATTCGCGTCCGCGCGGAGCCGGTGTGCCTCGGTTATCCACACTCACCACCACATACCCCATCTGCGTGAGCATGAGGTGCCACAAGTAATTATTGCCACCCCAGCGATCGACCACGGTTTGTCCCGCCGGCTCACCATAGACATGAAAGACCAGGGGATAGCTCTTCGTTGCATCAAAACCGGAAGGCTTCATCATCCAACCATCGAGCGCTACCCCATCGCCAAGATCAACACGAAAGAATTGAGCAGGCTGACGCTCCAATTTATCGACCACATTTCGAACTTTGTCATTATCGGTAAACGTCTGTATCGTTCGATGATCAGAGAGACGGATCAATTCCACTCGGGGTGGTTGGCCGAACGAGGAGTACGTATGCACCGCCATCGTGTGATCGGGTGAGATGTTGTAATCATGCCACCCCGGTTGGTCTGCTGGTGTCAGCCGCTGAAGGGATCCACCCCCAGGACCTCCCGCTTGCTTTTTCGATGGGCTGTTCAGCGGCACACTATAGAGATAACGCTGCGTGGGATTGTCAGGAGAAGCGATGAAGTAAACGACGCCGTTCGCATCATCGATCGACGCGATACGCGTGACATCAAAGTCGCCGTTTGTCACACGCTGCAACTCGGCCTCATCTGTCGCCGGCAACCCGTTCTCCGAGCCAACCGCTTTGTCCAATAAGTACAAAGAACGCCAACCATCCCGCTCGCTGATCCATGGAAAGTACCGGCCGTCTTGGATCCAATCAAATCGCTCATCCGGCATATCGACCCACGCCTCATCGCGTTCGGTGAGCAGCGTCCGGACACCGCCCGTATCCGCATTCGCAATCATGACATCCAACGAGTTTTGAAGCCGATTGATACGTTGGATACAGAGTTCATTGCCACTCTCCATCCATTCCATCCGAGGAATATAGAAATCGTTGCGCATATCCCCAGGAACATCGATCCATCGCGTCGACGAGCCTGATTTGGCATCGATCACCCCAACGCGGCACGAAGCGTTCGACTCACCTGTCTTGGGATAGGTAAACGTTTTGAGAATCGGATACTTCGCCGAGGTGTTATCCACCATCGTGAACGCGGGTACGCCTTGTGTGTCCAGTTGCCAATAGGCGATGCGTTTTCCGTCAGGACTCCAGCGCCATCCATCCCGGCAATCGAACTCTTCCTCATACACCCAATCAAACGTTCCGTTAATGATTTGGTCGGTTCCGTCCGTGGTCAGCGCTTCAGGCTTGCCGCTTCCGATGGTTTCAACATAGATATTGTTGGCGATCACGTACCCAACGCGATTCCCATCTGGAGATAGTTTTGCGAACATCAAGCTCGATCCAGACGCGTCGCCACCTAGTTTGGTAAGCTTCTTCGTCACTCGGTCGTAGGCCCAGTAGTCGCCTCGCGTGTTTTGCCGCCAAACTTTGACCGAATTTGTATATAGAAGGATCACATTTTGATCCTCTGAGAACTCGTAGCCATGGATCTGGAGCGGCTCGTTGTTTCCAGTTGGAATGATCGTTTGAGCGGCAAGAACAATTTCGCGAGATCCGTTTCGATCGTACTTTGCGATATCGCTAGCCCCTTTGTGAACCTCAGAGGGCACCAGCGCGGTATAGCCTCCGTCGGCTAGCCACTTGATCGACGGCGTCGGCTCCAAGCGAAACTCGTCGGAGAAGATCCGATCCACCGTGAGGAGCGACGCATCCTGAGCAAAAAGGCTTGAGAGGCTCGCCCCACAAAAGAGCAACAAAAAACAAAGCGTTCGCATAGATCTTGGTTTTCGTAAGAAACAACGGAACTCAAACTAACCGTGGTACACTCCGCAACCCGACTCAGACAAGTGGTTCCGCAGATCACTGTTAACCACGGTCCCAATTATTGAACAACTCCACACTCTCTCGCGACAACGGGACAATCGCCAAAGCGACAGAGGATCGCAAATCGCGATCCTCTGTTCTAAACATGGAACTACCTGTAGAGGGCGTCGATCTTACTCGCGGCCCGCGGTGACTCCGGGCCAGTCGTCGGTTCGAAATGGGGTCAATGGCAACCCGGATGCAGCGCCATACATGTTGCACACGGGATTGTCGGCCCATGCATAACGAACAGCAATCGGTTTCGTAACATTGGGGCTAGAAACGCGAACTTTCCCACCATCAACAATCTTAGCCTGTGCTGGATAAAACTTTTTGTCTTCGCCAGCGATGGTGAAACCAACTGGTTCATTGACATCAAACGGGCGCCATCCTCCAGCCAAGTGATTAAACGAAAGGACGATGCCTTCTCCGTCCGCTTGCATCGCACTGTAACGAGGGCTTTGGTACTCGATGGGGATGCTGTATTGCTTGGCCAATGCCCAGCGTGCCAAACGCCGTCCAACGTCGACCTTGTTCTTGGGATGGATATCTTTCCCTTCGCCAATGTCGATGATGACCGCCTGCCCGCTATTGGGCAACTTATCCATAGCCATGGTTTGAGCTTCTCGCAATTCCGCCCAATCGCTCTCGCCCGGTTCTTTGGCTTCAGGTTTGAAGTCCGCCAACTGCACCCAGTAGAACGGGAAATCACCTTGCCCCCATTCATTGCGCCAGTTTTGGATCATGAGCGGGAACAGTTCGCGGTACTGATACGCTCGACCCGCATTGGATTCACCTTGGTACCAGATCGCTCCACGGATCCCGTATCCGAGGTGAGACTTCAAAACACCGTTGTAGATGTTCGCAGGACGGGAGTTCCCTCGCATACCGCCAGTCATGTCCTTGAGGGTCTTTTCCTCAGCTTCGGTTCGGCTTTGCTTCTTCGTCAATTCTTCGAACTGCGCTTCGCGTCCTGCCCATCCATCGAGGAGCTTGTTGAATTTGCCATCGCTCTTGAGCACATCTCGGTTGATCCAGGCTTCGCAAGCAGACCCGCCCCAGGCGTTGTTGATCATGCCGATCGGAACACCGGTGGTCTCATGGATTTGTCGTGCAAAGAAATATCCGACTGCCGAGAAGCCGCCAACCGTCTCCGGTGAACAGACTTGCCATTTGCGATCATCGTGGGACCAGATTGGGTCCTGTGTTCCAACCTGTGGAAAGTTGATCATGCGGATCCTCGGGAACCGGGCTGCCAGTTTTTCAAGATCCGGGTCGTTCGATTGGTTCACCGACCACTGCATGTTCGATTGGCCCGAGCAAATCCAAACTTCACCGACGAGAATGTCGTTGATCGTTTTGGTCGAACTTCCGGTGACGGTCAATGTGTAAGGCCCACCCACTTCCATGGCCGGCAATTTCGCTTGCCAGTTCCCTTGAGCGTCTGCCGTCGCGTTGATCTTCTTATCACCGATGGTCAACGCGATCGCTTGACCCGGGTTATCCTTGCCCCACACTTTGTTTTCTTGGCCTTGTTGCAAGACCATGCTGTCGCTGAAAATATTGGGGAGTTTGACATCCGCGCGCGCGTCGGTTGCCACCAACGCGGTGGCTCCTAAAACAGCGGATGCGATCCAACGAGAGAGCTGAAACTTTGTCATAAGATGACCTTTCTTGAAACCAGGTCTAGAGGGAGGGAGTGGAGAGGAATCGCGTGGTGCAGACCATCAACCGATGCGTAGCCAATGCGCTACCTGTCGCCACAAACAATGATGCAAAAATAGGGTACTAGTCCAAATCGCCAGTGCAATAACCTGTGGGCTGAAAAACAGATCCCCAGGCCCGTCTTGCGACAGCCGATTGGGTCGGAATGCCCACCATCCGATAGTGAGTACCAACGATGCCACTCCAATCGTCAGCGAGGCTTGCCAGCCCAAGAGCGCTCCGCACAACACCGAGAGGAGCACATAGTGAACCCACCAAGCCCCTTGAGATTTCTCGACCAAATCCGTGCAGCTCGCCTTCGCTCCGTCGTTTGCGATCCCATTTTCAGAAACGCCATCGAGGCTTTCAGGAGCTGCGTGTAGCTCGTGCGAGGGGACACGATCCTCCCGAAGTTCGATCGCTGTTGCATCACGTTTCTCATGACCAAAGGGTGCTGCAAATGTTTTTGAAAAAAACTGAGAAAGTAGACTTGCTCCAACCCATCCGATCCCCAGCCCCATCATTGCTCCTAACGAACTTGTCAGCCACTGCTGCAGGGCGTCTTGGCGAAAACGAAACTGGGGCACTGAAAAAGGCTCGGTCCAACGAACCGGGCAGAGGACTGCGTTGAGGCTAACCGAAACCATATAAATTGCGCCGATGACCATCAGCGGAAACATCGGAAATCGAAGCCGATCCATTTGTGAACCGATCAACATGACCGCGACCGCAAAGAGGCTGCAGTGGGCGATAACTGCCCCGATTAAATCCCACTTTGGATAAAAGACCGTCGATACGATTCCGGCCCCATGGCTCCAATCGCGGAACGGGATGTTCATTCCATTCCCGATCAATTCGATCCCACCGAGCACCATAAAGATCAAACCAACGATGATCTCCATGATCAGGTATCGCGGCGAAATCGGAAGATGGCACGTTCTGCATCGGCCGCGCAGGAAGACCCAACCGAACACTGGAGAGTTATCGATCATGTTTAAGGGCGTATCGCAGAACGGGCAATGCGAACCGCGGGTGACAATTGTCTTTTTCTGAGGGGTCCGGCAAGCCACGACGTTGATGAAAGAGCCGATACTCGCACCCAAGTAGAAAAACCAGAAGACGAACCAATACTCACACGTCCTCTGCATGCATTTGATCGAGAACGAAATTTCAGGATCATTGCGAGAAAATTTCCAACGGGACGTTGCGATTTTGTGGCGGATCTCGAGCGGTGGCAACAAGACCGCGTACACCAACCAGCCACCGATCAATACGCCTATCAAAGCCAGGATTGGCCAATGCCGCCGCAACGAAAAAACAGGTCGACGGCGCCGCCGTTTTGTTTCAACAGCGGCAGCTTCTGCGATCTCGCCGAGCGCATGAAGTTCCGGGGCTACGTCCCGCTCCAAAAACAAGTCAGCTCCAATCGGCGCCGACTCGTTCAAGGAAGGAATCGCTGCATCCTGCGCTGGCAACTTTGGGGCTGAGTGATCGGTTCCTTTGGGATCGTGGCTCAAAACGCCCCTCGTCTACCTTGCAGTTGCTGCAATAAATCCTTCAACGGATCCCGCGGTGCAACCTGGGAAGAGGAACTGGGAAAATCGCGAGGCGAAAGCTTGCGACACGCCCCTGGGTTCTTTGAATCGTCTGCGGCGCGATACGCATCGATCACGCTTCGGTCTTGGAGCGCGGCACCGGCGGGAAGCAGAAAGAACCCAATGCTGCGAGGCTGGTAATTCACATCCTCAATCGCACTAGGACTTTTGCCCGTCCTATCGATCGCAATCGACTGCAAAAACTCTTCATACACGCTCATATCGTAAAGCACCGCCGGTGGTACAGGGATTTGGTATTGATCCCGATTCCAGTTGCCAAAGGCGTCCATGATCTCCACCGTCTGAATTACAGTGGCCCCCGCATCCCGCTCAAGGGTCACCGTCTCCGAACCGCCCGCGGGGATGCGAAGCTTGCGCGGCTGGTTGGGATTGCGCCTATCCGCCAATAACACAAGCAAAGTATCGGTGTGCGTATTCGCGACCCGTAGAGAAACAGGAGGCAATGGCTGGTTGGGGACAATCTGATCGGAGCTAACTCGGTACTGGGGCGCTGGGAGTGAAAACACCGGTTGCTGCGGCCACCAGATCTGCCATGGACTCCATGTGATCGGTTGAAGCCATAGACCATTGCGAGGATCGCAGGTCAATCCATAACCGGGCATCCACACACTCTCAAAACAATACCCCCCGCCATTGAAATTCTGAATCCTCCACAATTGATTCGCGGAACTACCTAGCGACGAGAACCGAATGGAGGCTCGGCTGTTCAAGCCACCTGCCATTCCTCCTGCCGCGAGTGCTCGATCATCCACACCGAGCGCGTACCAGTTACCTCCGATGTATTGCTGCACGCGCACCATGTCTTGGCCAACGGGTGTGATGTACCATGCGGAGTCGAGTTGATCGGCTTGTTGCACCAAGGAGACTTGCCCAGGTCGATTCGCTCTCAAAAAGAATCGCTGGCCAGGATCACCAGCAGACAACTGAACGGCGACCATTCCATCGGGATCGAGCCCACCAGCGACGGGACCAACACCGATGGGGCCGCCTTGGAATGGACCCGAGTTCACGTTCTGGCTATTCGCTATCGGGGACGGTGTGCTGTAGCCCCCTTCGTTCCAAGTCTCTGAGGCACTTGCCCCGTAAGCAACACCCCCGTAAGCAACACCCCCGTAGCTACCCACTCCGTTGTTACCAACCCCGTAGTTACCCCCATTGGGATTTGGGCGAGTCACTGTCATACGGCTGGGAGCGAACTCGATCTGACCGTTTCGCAAAGTCCCGATGCGCATATTCCCTGAGTTCGCAGTTGGCCATTGGATCACGCGTTGGGCCGCCCGCGAACCATAACCTATGTAGGAGCCATCGGGTGTGTCGTAGCGTTGCAATCGTTGGTAAATCGTTGTCTGTCCTGCTGCGTCGCGGATCGATAACTCCTGTGCAGTGAGTCGAGCCATAGAACTCGATCCACCAGCACCGGGCAAACTCAACACAAAGACATCCTGGCCATACGCGGCTCGACCAACCATGGTTTGGCCGCTGAATGCCGTCCATGCTAATTCTGCGCAAGGCACAATGGAAATCCCTATCGCGATCGCGACGGCGATAAGCGAAGATACAGCCGTACGACAGATTTTCAACCACGAATCTCGTCGGTTCATGTTACGCTCCCGGTAATCGTTCGCCCCGTCTTTGCCACAGTTGAATTGTTGGCAACGCCCGGACTCAAGTCCGATAACTTCAACAGGAACGCTTCAAGGGCTAATCGGGCGCGATCCTCGCCGCTGTGACTCCCCTTGAGCTGCAGTTCCAACTCCACCAACCATGATAATAGCTCCTTGGCTCGAATCCTTCCGATCCTGCGCAAGCGAGCTTCTGCTTTTCCAACTTCAAATGGACGGAAACCTGCCTTTTCGAGGATTTGGGAAAAGATAACCCGTTGTCCCAATCGCTCCGTCTGCTCGACTTGTTGCGCCGCAAATCCATAACGCCTCAGGGACCAAGAGATTTGCGCGGCGATGCCAAAGGCGGACTGGCCCGCCATGAAGAGTTTATCGATCGCCTCCATGGCTTCTTCTATTTTGCCGTCAGCGACGGCGTCCGCGAGAACCCACACTGTCTGAGTCCTCCAGCCACCGACGAGTTCATCGACGCGCGCGTCCGACACCGCACCCTTGTCATCGGCAAAGAGGGCCAGCTTTGCGAGCTCACAGTCGATAAGCCCGGCAACCGAACCGATCCGCTGCACCAAGATGTCGGCCTGGGTCTTGCTCAACGAAATACGATGATGCATCTTGCCCCATCGCAATACCCACGCTTGCAACTCTGCATCGTTGGATTCGGCGCAGGAGACCAGCCAACCATGCTTTTTGGCAAGCTTGTACAGGATGGTGTTGGCCGGCAATGTCTGCACGTCGATTAGAAGCGTACTCCCCGAAGCTGCTTTCTCAATCCACCGCTCGAGGACATCCCGATTTCGAGTAACAAATTTGTCACCGTTCCGAAGGCGGGCTCCCTTGTGCCCCCCTAAATCGAACAGGCTTTGGGTCGCCAATTCATCGTGAACATCACGCCACTCCGCTTCGTCACCGTCGAAACTGCGCAACGTCGATTCGTCGAGTTGCCCAAGCTCAATAGCTTTTTGGATCGCCTTGCGGCGCAGAAACTCGTCGGGGCCGAAACAGGCCACAACGGTGGGGAGGGTTTCGTGACCGGTCCGTTCGAGAAACTCGAATGCGTGCGGCACTCCTTCGGCTTTTGATTTCGTTGTTTTTGTCGCCATGGGTTGTTTGGACTGCGATTGCCAGGTCGTCCGATCCGATGATTTGGCAAAATCGGCAACGAGTGAAAAAACTACACAGGTTAAAAAGCCACACAGGAAAATCCGCTTCCGTCAGCTTATCTTATCCCGATTCGATGCGGGGAAATTTTTTTCCAAGGCCCCCTTGCCGCACGTCTATACTTCCCGCGAGAAGGTTTGCAGACGGGTCGCACCCTTTGTTTGTTAGGGTTTTGCCTCGAATCAATTCCTTTTCCCTGGCCTCGCTCAATACCAATTCTCCAAGGATCTAGTATCTCAGGGAGTGCGAGCAGGTGCCAGTTTCCGGCAGAAATGAACGAGGAAGCCAACCGCTGATGCGGTCTGGAGTTCCGAACTGAAGATTGTAAGAAGTGTTCCTCAAGCTGCCAGAAGCTTGAGTAGCGTGTGGGGGGGCTCGAAGACACCTGTTCTTCGGGCCCTTTTTTCGTTTATCTATTGGATAACGATCTTTAGCAGCGCACCGGCGCAACCCATCCAGAAATTCACAACAGCACTCCACATCGAGGAAAACATGCATCCGACAGCCCATCGCCCGAGCGACCAAATGACGCCTCACGGGAACGCCGAAGCGTGGCTAGGTGCATTGCGATGGCGGTATGCCGTCAAGCGTTTCGACGCCACTCGCACAATCCCGCCAGCAACGTGGAAGGCGATCGAGACGAGTATGCTCCTGACTCCGAGTAGTTTTGGACTTCAGCCCTGGAAGTTCATCGTGGTGGAGTCGGAGGGGGTTAAGTCGCAATTGCCTGCCATCTCGTGGGGCCAGACACAACCGAAAGACTGTTCGCATTTCGTGGTGTTCGCAAGTTTGCGCTCGGTCGATGCAACCTATGTCGATCGATTCTTGCAGGACGTAGCGACGACTCGATCGGTCAGTCACGAGAGTCTCGCTGGGTACCGCAAGGTCGTCCTCGGGTTCATCGAAGCGACCCAAGGCCGACACGACGTGTGGTCCGCCCATCAAGCCTACATCGCGTTGGGGCAATTGATGGCTACGGCAGCCCATCTTGGAGTGGATGCGTGCCCGATGGAAGGGATTGAGCCAGCCAAGTACGATGCGGTCCTGGGACTCAGCGATACGCCCTACGCAACGCGCGTTGCCTGCGCGCTCGGCTACCGCCACGCTGAGGACGGCTACGCGCACAACCACAAAGTCCGCTTCAACTCCGAAGAATTGATCGTGCGGCTCTAGTTTCGTTCTGAAAATAGATTGCTGACAACCTGTTAGGTAACTTGCCAACCGACATAGCGCATTTAGGACTCATCAAATCACTGATTTGCGGGTGGGGGTTTCATGCGTCTTGCCGTAGTGTGGGCTCCAAAAAGGCGCGCTGTCGTATTGATATTTTTACAAAACGGAAGTGTCTTTTTTAGTTTTGCAGCCTCTTCATCACTCAATCCACAAAAGGAAACGTGGAGACTTTCGAGGAAATGCAAGTTTGCCAACTTGCACAGTGCTCCAAACGTCACTTGAGTACTTTCGAGCCCGAGGGCCTGTAGGCTGCGCAATTTCAGCAACTTCTCAACCCCCTCATCCGTGATGTTGCACACATCGAGATTCAATGCATACAAAGACTTCATGCCAAACAAACTATCGAGACATTTGTCGGTAACGTCAGTCTCACTAAGACGAAGAATGTAAAGATCCAGTCCCTGCAGGTATTCAACTCCTCTGTCGGATATAGCGTTGTTGGTCAGGCATAAATCCCTCAACGATTTCATTTTCGCAAGGGGTCTGACACTTTCATCAGAGATTAGCGTTGTATTGAGATCGAGTAGAAAAACTGAGTCTAAGCGTGAGACCGCTTCAGCCATTTCGGAGGTGAAACGGGTTCCCCCAAGAAATAGGGTTGTCAGTTCGGGTAACTCAGCAAGGTGCACGAGACCCGTCTCGTCTATTTGAAGATTTCCGCCCAACCCAACTCTTTTCAACGATCTACAGCCTGCAAGGTACTTAAGTTGATCATTGGCTAGTCCAGGGATTGCTTCGATCATGAGGGATCGCAACCCGCGGAGTGAACGAAGCTGTCTCATGACTCGATCTTCAATAGCAGGAGATCCGCTAAGTATGATCTCGACGATTTCATAGATTTTATCCGGAAGATTCTGGCCTGGACTGATCGTTTTTTCTTGATTGGATTCATCAATGATCCCGACCACGCCTCCAACCTCTAAGATGGATTCCGCGAAAGCACGATAGTCCGCGTTGGGTTTGTTGATCTCCGCCCAGCGATCGTCCTTACGGATCGGTTCGTAATCAACTCCTTGCCTTAAGTTTAGCAAACTCAGCGCCCCATTAGCTAATGCTTCCTCCGCCGCCTGAATTGCTTTCTCCTGATACCGCTCAAACAACTTTTGTGATTCAGCGGTCGCCTCATCAGAGCCAACACCACCTCCATCGACATCCAAACTGGACGCAATTTGGGCGATCGTCAAGTAGCCCTTGACGAGAGAGCGGTAGTCGCCCTGCCTGAGTTGTGCCGCTTGTTCAAGCGGTTCCAAGAGATTGATGGCGGACGCCAAATCCTTAGATTCCAGGTAAGACTTCCAACGCGCGTCGAATGCTAATTCTCGACGTCTGAAATCGAAATCCATCAATTCCGATGCCGATTTTCCGACAGCGCTCATCGCTTCTAAATCAAGCGTCTTCATCCGATTGAAGCTCTGCATTTGCGCAAATCGCGGCGCGATGGATGGTCCGAGTTCAATTCGCTCCACCTGATCGAGGATAGCACCTGCTCGATAAAGACAATCAAGGCTTTCAGAGATCTTTCCCTGTTTTTGATACACCTCGGACAGATTCCAATACAATGAAGTCAAATTACGAGCAACAGAAAACTCTTCCGGGTACATTTGGAAAAGAGGCTCGAGGATATCTTTTTGTTTGTCATAAAAAGGAATAGCTTTGCTTACTTCCCCAAATTGTTCCTCGATATCACCGAAGTGACTATAGGTGATCGCTAGTTCCAATTGCGCTTGCAAATCGTCCTTGTTTTCAGCGAGCTCTTTCTTCATTTCGAGCATTTTTTCGAATTCAATCTTCGCAGATTCTCGATCCTCGCTCGATGGAGATGGCGGCTTATTGAAGTACGCGAGTCCAATTCGTTCGTGAGCCGTCGATAAATCCCTTTTAGTTCTTCGTGACTTGGGGTCTTTTTGAGCATTGGTCGCGAGCAATTCGAACGCCTTTTTATAATGCTGCAATCGAGTATCCCACGACTCAGGCTTCTCCCATAAATCATCTCCTCGATCGATCCAAATCCATGCCTCCTGACTTCGCTCTTTGATTTCTTCAGGATTGACCCGCTTCATGGAACCACGATCGAGGATCTCCTCGGCCCGTTTCCGATACTCCTCAGACTTGGAAGAATTGATGCCAGCGTACAATCCCCCCAATTCACTGAGATTGTTTGCTTGGATGCTTCTCAGTTGACTACTTAACTCACCCGATTGAATCGATGAAATCGCTGCATCCGATTTTTCAAAATACTCCGCTATTTGCGTTGCTGACAAAAACCGAGCGCCTATCGCTCCAACTCCGTGACACGCCTCAGCTAACAATGCCAGCGATTCCTCGAGTACTTCTTTGTCGAGGGGCTCGTTGGCTGGGACGACCTCCTCGCCAATCCTCATCGCCTGCTGATACAACCCCATCGCCTGCTTGTACTGACGTCGACGGCTAGCTACTTGAGCTAATCGCATTAATGAATTGATCCGCGAATTCTGCGCGACTGCGACTTCAGTTGCGTTCAGTTTAGGGTCACTGATCAATTTCTCAATACTTGCGACTACGTCGCGGTGCACTTTCTCTGCATCGTCAAGTCGCCCCAACTCCTGATAGACTTCGGCCAATAGTCCTTCGGTACGGAGCATCTCCTTCCAGATGGATTTCATGTTTCCGGCGGATTTACTTTTGGTGTACGCGATGACTTTTTCAGCCTTGACTGCGATCTCCTGTGCACGCTTTGCAACGTCTTCACCACCTTTTGCAATCAAATCCTGGTCGACGTCTTTCCCGTCAGCGTTTGAATCGCTATCTGCATCCCCTTTGGGATTTTCACTTAGCGAACCCTTTCCACTAGTATCGAGCCGAACCAAAGACCGTGCGAAACCTAATTCAGCAGCCGCCATGGACAAATTCCCGAAATCCGATGTCTCATCGGACACTCTCAGTTCGCCGACTTTGCCACCTAAATACTTCAGCAATCGCTGTCTCATCGCTTCTGGGTCGGATCCGGAATCGATGCGATCGATAAGCTCATCGATAAACCGATTGGTTGTATCGATAGCCAATTTAGATTGCTTTTCGGCGATCTCTTTGTTTCTCGTTGCGGTCTGATTGGAGGCGACAGCCTCGTTTGACTTTAACTCCAACAGTTCCGACGTACGCTTTTGGGACTGGAAAAGCTCCTGAGCTCGACGATAGGATACAAAAGAAACGACTCCCGAGACCAAGGCAGCGATCGTCAATCCAGCCATAACAACATTCGCGATTCGGGAGCGTTTTACCGAGGCAATCGACTCATCGGCCCGTCTTTTTTCGAGTTCGGCCAGCGCGCGTGCCTGTTGCAATTCCCGCTCGCGGGCTGCTTCTCTCTCGTAACTCTCCCTCTGCTGTTCCGATTGGCTACGCTCTAAGAATTCGAGGGCCAGTTGGTAGGCTTCGTGGTAACGAGATCCCCACGCTTCATTGGTGGGATTTTGGTCTCTCCATGTTGTTGCAATTTGCAGATCTGGATCGCGATACAGTCCCGATTTATTTTCGGAATAGAGTACCGCCGTTTCCGCCAGACGCTTGTAGATGCGTGCCGATTGGTATTCTTGCTGAACCCACTCTATCAATCGATCCCAAACTCGCATCAAACTTTCGTGCGAGATATCGATCACAGTGTCCGGATAGATCGTCATTCCTTGGGTAGGGGTAAGGAATGCGCACCCTTTGTCTCGGAATGCTTCGATCACTCGCAGAAGATCCTCTTCGCTGCAACCTACGATTTTTTGGAGTTGATCGAACCGTGTTGGGCGCCGAATTTCGCGTCGATCGCTTCCCAACTCGGTCAACGCCATAAACATTTTTTCAGCGATCGCTTGGTTCGCCGGGGAGAGGGATGCCATGATTTCGCCAGCATGCTTAGAGATTGCATATTCAATCTCTCCTGCAGATTCAAAATGGGCGAGGTCCACGGGCTCGCTTGCCGCGTGACTTCTCTCCCAAAAACTCCACGTTCGCATCAAGGCGTGCTGCAAAATCGGCAGTTGGTCTTGATTGTCCGAGACCTTGTTGAGAAGCTTTTGAACCAACCGGTTTGCGATACGTCCTCCGGCAACTTGGATAGGTCGTACGATGGTCGACTGCAATTCTTCTCGATTCAATCGAGGAATGAGATACTCGCCTCGGTTCACTGCTTCTGCGAGTCCAGGAAAGAGCGCGCAATCGCCGAGATAGTCGGACCGCATGGTCAGCATCACATAGAAATTGATATCGCTCTGTTCAGTCGCTTCGAGCAAACTCGCGATGAAATGGGCTGAGGCGATCAAGCTCTCTTCGTCACGGTTCCGAAAACGAAAGATCTCCTCGAACTGATCGACGATCAGTAGAAAGTTCGCCCCAGGTTCCAAGCCCGCTTGTTTCACAGCGTCGACGAGTCCGACGCGACTTCGGTTGATGCATGTCAGGAGTCTTGGAAGCAAATCCGCATCGGGCTCATACAAATCCGACTGTTCCAACGATCTCGCGAGGTTTTCCAATGGCGCGCCGCCAGGTCGTGTGAAGACGACCTCCCAGTTGGCACCTGCTCCGACCATCGCCCCTCGATGGAGCGCCGGTACTAGTCCTGCTCGGATAAGGGACGATTTCCCACTCCCCGATGTTCCCACCACGGCGAGGAATTTGCTTTCTCGCAGCCGCTTTATGAGCTCCGCAATCTGGCCCTCGCGGCCGAAAAACAGATAGTCTTCGTCCTCCTGAAAAGGTCTTAGCCCAGGGAAGGGATTACCGGTAATTTCTGACGAAATACGACTCATGAGCGTCCTCCCATGACCGAGACTCCGCTCTTCCGGTTCGACTTGAGCCGCTCAATAAAACTTCGTAGCTCCGCGAAATCCCCCGAATCGCCTTGCTTGACGACGTCTGTTGTCAAGCTTTTGTAGCGTTCTTTCCGTTTATCAGGAGGATCTGCCAAGAAAATAACACGCGAGGCGATCGGCTCGCAGTTTCTATACCCCGTCGCTTTGATCAATTCCCTCGCGTTGGAATCCACCCAATGCCGCGACCCGTTTCCGAAATAGATCAAGGCGCCATCGCATAACTGTAGATTATTGAGGTGAACCTGCTGACGCTCTTCTTCGTCTCCATCCAGCGCTGGTAGCAGGACTTCGATCCCTTCGTTGTAAAAGAAATCCTCGATTGCCTCGGTCTGCTCTTCATCGCGAGGATCGATCATCAAATAAACAGTGGGAGGTATCTCCGATGCAGACCGGAGACTTTCGGACGCTTCGCGACGACGCGAAATTTTGTGCAACACAATTTCTTTGACCGCAGTTATTCGGTCCTCGATGATTTCAAGGTCATCCGAATGATTTGGATCTGAGGTGATTTCACGAATCCAGTTTTCCTGACGCAAATCCTTGATGACCCGATCCCTCGGTAGCCAGATGATCTGGGAGCAATTGGTATTTGCGGCCAACCTATATTGGATTGCAACCACCGATTCCTGCGCACCCTCCGGGATCAGTCCATACACGGATCCGATTGGATGGATACACATACATGCCTTCGACAACCCGGATTTGATCTCGCCTTCAACTTCTTCCAGCGTTCTCGGCAGCGGGTTTTCAGGGAGTACGATGCATCCCTTCGCTGTCAGTTCTCTCCTCAAAACCTCCCGATCCGACGTCAGGTCCGATGTCGTCTCAGCGAGGTACACGACCAGCGGATGAGTGTTCGATTCGCTATCGGAAGAGTCGGTGTTCACCGAATCGCTAGCGCGTTTCGATTGCTTCAAAGTCCTGTAGATGGCGTCCGCAACATCATAGATACGGTCAAAGTACTTCAGCCGAGACTCTTCGCCAAATCGCTCGTCCAACTCTCGCACCTTACCGGTCGTCGGTTCTTCCTCAAAGAATGCGAACTCCTCGACGTTGGCAAAAATCGCGTTTAGTTCGCGGGGAATGTCCGCGGGATCCACAGGTGTTTTGATCACTTTGATCAGCCGCGAAGGCTGATTGGACTTTTCGATCGCATCGGCGAAACGCTGCACGATTTTCTGGCAGTCTTTCGCCCTGGTAAATGTCGGGCTGAGAACCGACACCAGTGTCTTGGCCGACCCTATCGAATCCACCAATGTGTCTTGGGCACTGGCATCGCGATTGCCTGGGAACGGTGTGACTTTGACCGACTCCCCCATCAATTGCTCCACACGCAGCGCCACGTTTTTTTGGAAGCTAGAAATCCAGCCGATACGATCTTTTGGCAACGGCTGATCGTCAACCTGCGCGAAGCTGATCACAATATCACTGTCTAGCAAGTCCGACTCAGTGATTTCGTTCCGCTCACTATCAACATCAAAACTCTTGGATTGATTCCGTTCTAGAAAAGCTCGAAGCTCCCGAGCAAAGTCCAACGCGGTCAAATAGCGATCCGCAATTCGCGTCGATAATGCCTTCAATACAATTCTTTCCAAATCGACAGGAATGGTCGCATCGATTTGACGGGGAGTATTCAATTTGCCCGTAGTGATTTTTGCAATGATTTCCTCTCGATTGTCGCCGACGAAAGGTCGATGCTTCGTCAGCATTTCATAGAGCACAGCGCCTAGGCTGAAAATATCACTGCGCCCATCCATGCGATAAATCTCACCGCTCGCTTGTTCCGGGCTCATGTAGGGAACCGTCCCGGCAAAACCCTCATCCGCCGAGCTACTGTCTTCCTGAAGGGCTAAACCAAAGTCGGTCAAATAGGCATGGCCATCGTTGTCCACCAGGATATTCCCTGGTTTAACATCGCGATGGATGACCCCATTTTTGTGAGCGTGATACAACGCGTCTGCAATGCATGCCGCTAGACGAATTTGGTCATTCCTCGGAATGGTCTGATCGGCGATGTGCTTGGATAGATCTCCGCTTGAGACCAACTTCATCACGACAAATGCGTCGCCGTTATCGGTGACACCAACATCGTAAATAGGAAGGATGTGCCGATGCTCGAGGGCGGCGATAATTCGTGCCTCGTGAAGAAAGCTTCGGAGCACCTCACGATTCGCAAAGACCCGTTTCGTCGTCTTGAAGGCGACCTCGCGCCTCAATTGCCGATCATAGGCAGCATAGACTTCGGAAAAACCGCCTGTTCCAAGCAGTCGTTCGACACGGTATCGGGAAAGTCCCGTGCGGTTGATCTTGGACTCAATCCGAGACACCTGTTCTTTGGGTTTCCCAGACTGAAAAGCGATCGTATCCAGTTCATCAGACGCCCCAAACTCGTTCTCGGGCGAATTGCTTTTATCGTCATCCGAACGGGAACCATTGCTCATAGGTATAACGCGGCATGAATCGAGGAAATCAGGGATTTGGGCCTTGGACGACGCCAGAGTCTACTTAATCGCTATCGAGCCCACAACAAACCCAGGGCCTCAAAATTCTATTAAAACAGTAAGCTCGCTCCAAGCAAAAGCGGAATCCCAGCAAGTACCTCGTTCCACAGCGGCCCCCTAATCCGCCGTCTCAGATCCATGCACCAACTCTAGCTAGGGTGCAGCAACGAGCGGCATTGCTGTGCCGACCTCTGAAACCGGACTCTCATTGGCCGCGGAACCATGTGCACGTCGAGACCAACAGTCACACATGTAATGCTTGTCCATGCGAATCAAGGAACTTGTCCAAGTTTTTCCGTCCGACACATCCCTTTGATCAACCGTAAGCCAGACGCAAATCCAGCAAATGCAGATGATCAGCAACAGGGGCGTCCAAACCGGAACCAAAAGTACCATCAGGAAGAGCCTTCCCAAATCCCTCAAGGGGTTTTTGATCCTCAAAAATCGATTCCACATGATTTCATCCTCGCTTTACTTCCAGCACTTTGAACTTACTTCGCACCTTGATCATTCCACGGTAACACTCACTCAACTCCGTATCTCAGACTTCGCGGAACCGGCGGCTTAGCGTTGAAAACCAAGGCAGGTTCGATCTGTCGGGACCCGTAGCGGAACCGGATCTGCGACGGCCTGTTCTTCGATCCATTCCAAGCCTTCATGGATTTTCACCACGGTGGCTGGCAACCGGTCCGCCGAACCTCCGACCATTTGGTACGCTACCAATGAGCATGGAACCATCGTGAGAAGGAGAACCATCGCAAACACTCGGGGTGGGATCTGCCAGTAGCTTCCGCTCATTTCCTTGGGCTCTTTCGGTCAAATGGTTTCATTTCCTATGGCTTCCCAGACCATTAGTGACTCTTGGGAAAGCTGACTGTCGCCATCATGGAATGCGAGTTTCTTGAGCGTGTCGGAAGCGACTGGAGAAAAAACAGGAAATTCGGGGAGCAATTGCCTTGCAAATTGCAGGTTCTAATCCGCAGCGTTACCATGGAGATTCAGGTACAACCAGTAAAACAACTGCCGTTGATCGAACCGTACTACCAAGCATTCGATGACATAGGAAATCCGATGGGTGTTGATGATCTGTTGAACCGTTGCCAGACGGGGGATCGGCACGCTGAGAATGAGTTGATTTCGCACTACTTCGGCCGACTGGCGGATCAAGCACAACGAAAGATCGGCGATCAATTCCAGGGCAAATTCGACGGTGAAGATATCGCCATCAGCGTTCTGAAATCTGTCGCGCTACGAATGCGATCCGGCAAAGTCGAGATCGAGGACGAAAAACGATTTTGGGCGCTACTCATGGCGGTGATGAAGAACAAGGTCCACCGTCAGATCGAGTATTGGACGGCCCTCGGACGTGATGTTCATCGCGAAAAAAATGGGGATCGAGAAGGGGAGGAGGACTCGTTGCCACTGGTTGTTCTGGAAGGCATGAGCCGGGAACCAACCCCCGAAGAAGCCGTAGCAACTAGCGAATTGATCGAAGGCTTGCTCGCCAAGCTCGACGAACTCACACTCGACAGGTATTCGGAACCGAGCTGCAAAGAAGTCTTATTGGCGAGGCTCGAGGGAAAAGAATACGCAGAAATCTGCGACGATGCTGAGCGCAAGTACGGCAGGAAACTTTCCACGAAGTCCATCTATCATCGAATGAAGGCCACCGAAGAAGCGCTCGGCTGCTTTATTCAGGGGGATTCTTAGACCGAGAGATTGCAAAGCGACTGCTTGATTTGGTTCCTTATCTATGGAATTAGCTGACTGCCTGATGGTCCCACCATCAAACGCCTCTACGCTATCACCTTCACCTAAGCGATTCTCACAAGGCTCCCCCAATAGTATTCGCTTGGTAGGATTGATAACCCAAAATCGATTTCGCAAAAAAGCTCGCGGCACGTGGAGATCGATTGAATCGAAGGCGTACTGGCGGGCATTAACAGACGTGTTCCGCCGGGAGAACTTCAATACGAACTTTGTTAATACGTATCGTAATATCCGAGAGAGCTAGCGTACTTTCTCCGGGTGATAATGATTTGAAACCGCGAAAGCTCGATGTTTCAATCGGAAAATGCTCGCTCATGTTTTTCATGTACAGAACCTGCGGAGTGAGCCTCGCGATGAGTAACTGCTCTCGACTGGCGACCTGGACATCGGTCTCGTCTGCAATCACCAAACGATGCCGCTGTTTCCCATAAACCATATTGAAGGCTCCAGGCTCTTTCGATCGCTGCCTGCCGATGGAGACTCGCTGGCACAATGGAAATCGCTTCATAGCCCCCCGTGTCGATTCGTCATCGGAAAAAAAGCTCGAACCTCCACTTCCGAAAATCGTAGAGGGTCGCCCGATGAAGTCTCGGACGATCTGGCTTTCGGTCTGAGGCACGATCACCAGATTCGCTTCCGGAACTTGGAACTTGCAACCAAATTGCTCGTAGTAATCCTCCCCGCGACCACCATCTGCATAGGCATGCCGCGCAACTAGCTCCTCTTTTGCCAACGTGGGATACTTGCCTACGATGGAATGATCCAATCCGAGAGCCGCCAAAAAAGAGGTAATTCGAGGGAGCTGATCGAATTGCGATAACAGCGATTCAGGATTGCTCGACTCCCAGTGGCTTTTAACATAATCCCTCCAGTAACTGAGGCACAAGCAATTGCAGGAGCAAATCAAATCGGCGAGGAACCCCGGCCGATAGCCCTCCGGCAATTTGTTCACAAGTTCCGCAAACCTTCGCGGATACTCAGCCACAACACGGGGGAAATCACTCTTCGTCGAAAGCTCTTTACTGAACTTTTCCTCCAACTCCTCGAAAAACTTCTCCTCACGACGATTGTCCCAAACGGACCATTCTGATTCCTGTGAAGTCACAATACCACGAGCTCCTAATGGATCCTATTATGCGATTTTCCATCCATCGGTTGCGATGCGTTAGCGACCGGTTGCGATGCGTCAGCGACGCCTCCTCGAGCAATGTAATCTAGATATTGAACATCTCCAAGATTCCAGATTCCAAGGCACCGACCAAGAACGGAGCGATTGCAATGATCATGCACGCAATCGTGATCACCATGGTCGGCAATGGCATCTTCGCCTCCGCTTTTCCAACCGCGATTTCCATGGCTCTCAGTTGCTTGGTACGCAGTTGCTTAGCTCCACGACGGAAGAAGTCAGATGCCGGAGCACCGTGCTCATGGGAGATGCTCATCGTTCGAAGAATATCGTCAAATTCTTCAATTTGGATTCGGTGCGCAATGTTTTTGAGTGCGTCATACATTCCGATCCCCCGCTGAAGATCTTTGATCATGCGCTCAAACTCGTTTGCTAATGGATGACCAGGGAAATCGCGAATCACATCTTCGACGCCAGCTTGAAACGTTCCGCCAGCACTCATGGTCATCGAGAGTATTTCCATCGAATGCGGCAAGAGTTTCCGAATCTGCGACTGACGCATCCGGATTTTGCGGTCCAAGTGGAGCAGTTGCAGTCGATACACGGCCATCGCCACAACTCCCATGCAGAGGGCGAACTGCAACGACAGATTGCTGCCGACGATGAAGAACGATACTCCAACACCGACCAATACAGACATAAGACCCATCGTGGCAATATACTCGCTCGCGGTCCAAGCACCTTCGATCACACCGGCACGAAGTGCTATCACGATGCTGGTGCGAGACCCAAAGACGGCCTTGGCTAACCGTTGTCTCGGTGTTTTTTGGTGATTCGATTTATCATCGTTAGTCGGCATCGGATAGTGATGTTCCATGCCTGTAGCGAGCCCTACGACCCATGGCTCGAGCTTCTTGAACACCTTAGACTGGCGTCGCAAAAGCTTGCGTCGATTATCGTCCAAATCCCACTGGATCAACTCGTGCTCTACGATAGGCCGTAACCACCAGACCAATGGCAGACGGATCAGCATGAAAACCGAACCCGCCAGCAGTAAACAGGCTCCCAGAAGCAGCGGTTCCTTGAAGAGAATCTGAATCATGATTTTCGCCTAATACCTTGTCCGTAGGTGATTTTATATCGCTAGGATTTAAAGTTTTGGAGTCAAGAGATTCTTCGCCCATGCACAGCCGGCATAGGTAAGTAGCAGTACGATCGCCAAGGCCTTCTGCCCCAGTTCCGAGTGGGTCAAGTGCCTAAAATTTTCCGGCGAACCCATATACGCCATCCCCATGAACAGCAATGGCATCGCACTGAGGATGACCACTGTGGTCTTGCCCGCAGAAGTCTTCGCGGAAAGGAGTTGCTCGATTTCTGTCGCGTTGGTTAATGTCTCGGTAACACCAACCAACGAACCCGTCAGTGAACATCCGCGACTCATGACGTTGTTCATCGCAGTGACAAGTAAGGAAAACGCGTCAAGCTGCATCCCCGAACGAATACTGTCGATCGCTTCTCGCAACGGCCTACCTCGTCGATGCTCCACCACAATCCGACGAACGAATGGGCCTAGGGGCTTGGCGGTCCTGCTCGCCGCATCGGCCAATGCATCTGTCAGCGACAATCCTCCATGAGCGAGATGGCTTAAATCACCAGCAAAGTGGTGCACTTGCTGCCGCAACCGCCTTTCTCGAATTTGAATAATCGCATCGAGCACCATCGAGCGGGCATGAAAGAATATCAATAAGCATGCACCTCCAAGAATCCAGCCGATGACATGGACAGCGAGGTAGATCACCATCAGCAACAATCCGACTTCGCTGAGGAACAAGGTCAAGCGAACCGACTCCTCTCGAAAGCCCAACTGGCTTAAACGCAAGATTCGGCTGGCTAGGTTTTTATGCGACACCGACTCCACCCAAGGTAAAATCCAGTGCCAGGCCGCAAAAGATGCGGCGGAAACCGTGCCCGAAGCGAGTACGACCAACAAGACTGTACGGGAATCCATTATGCCACCTCCCGAGTGCGCAATTCAGATTTAGGGCAAATGTCTTTAAAGAAAAGATCCGGATTGAGATGACCAGCATGAACCAGTTCTGTAGCAAAGGTTGGCAGCATACCTGTAGCAATCAACTGATAACCATCTTTTGCAGAGCCACGGACGAAAAGTGGTTTTAGACGAAGCTCTGGCCCTGCCTGACGCTGTGACCCATTGCGACTGGGCTTTACGGCCAGTACCTCAGCGATCTCGGTAACCATCCGTTCTCCTGTAGGTACTCGCGCCAGTTGCACAATGATGTCGAATGCCGAACCAATTTGCTTTCGGATCGCATCTGATGGCAATCCCGATTCCCGCACCAAAACCTCAAGTCGTCCTAATGCATCCAAGGCAGAGTTTGCATGGATGGTTGTCATCGATCCATCGTGACCGGTATTCATCGCTTGGAGCATGTCCAATGCCTCGGCTCCTCGGCACTCGCCCACAACGATTCGATTTGGACGCATACGGAGGGAGTTTCGAACCAGATCTGCGATGGCGACTTTGCCGACACCCTCCGTATTGCTATCCCTTGCCTCCAAATTCACGACATTCGGGTGATGCAATTGGAGCTCACGGGTGTCCTCGACCGTTACGATCCGCTCGGTCCCGGGAATCTCAAGTCCGAGGCAGTTGAGAAGCGTCGTCTTTCCACTTCCCGTTCCACCTGAGACCAAGATACTTTTCTTTGCTTTTACAGCAGCACGCAAAAACTCCGCGGCGCTTTCAGAGAGTGATTTTCCTTTTACCAATCGCTCCAGGGAAAACTCTTTCCGCGAGAACTTTCGAATGGTAAGGCTCGGACCCTTCGTGGCTAATGGTCGAATCACCGCGTTGACACGACTTCCGTCGCGCAGGCGCGCGTCCACCATCGGTTGCGCTGTATCAATTCGTCGGCCTACCGTCGCAACGATTCGTTCGATAATAGCCGTTGTGATTTCCTCCGACAGAAATTGGCGACCAGAGTTTTGCAGCAGCCCATCTTTTTCAATAAATATCTCGTCCGTCGAGTTCACCATGATCTCCGTCACGGTGGGCATGCGCAACAAATCCTCGAGTGGACCGAAACCGTAGAGAATGTCCTTCACTTGCTTCTTGATTTGACGGAGTGTTAGGTAAAGGCGACTATCTTCTAAGATCCTCGCGACCTGTACCTTCCAGAGCCCCCAGAACTTTTCCTCAATGCGCGAGATTTTGTCGAGCACATCGATATCTCGCGAGGGGAATAGGGAACGATAAAAGTAACCCACAATTTTTGCGAGTTCCTCTTCGCGGTTCGGAAGCGATGTCGCCATCTGCATCCAAAAATCGATTTTCTCACCCCGAATTGCGACGTTAGTACTGCCCCCGACAATCACTTTGTTGAGCAGTTCATCACGCACGCACTCTCCCGCCAAATGAACTTGCGTTCCTTGGTAGGTACCCGAGATAACCCCGATCTTCTTAGCAACAGCTTCGATCAGTCGCTCAATTTTCAAAAGTTCATCGAGACTCTTTGGTTCATGCGACGTGTCTGCTTCCAGATCGAGGTGCGCCAACAACTCGATATGCGTGCGTCGGATCACTTCTTGAGAAAGAGTGGATTCCTCAGCGACCGGCGCACTGGCTTCGGGAGTAAATCGGGTATCGAAATGGAATGAATATGGAAAGACCGTAAAGCTTTGGGGACGATGACTGGTTGCACTCTCGCCACTATGCAGATGTTTTCCATCGACGTCACATCCATTCGCCCCCACCGCTCGAATCTCCCATCCCAAATCGCTGATGGATATCTCCACAGCAACGGGATCCACAAAGGGGCCGGAGATGACGATCTCATTGGTCGCAGCGGAACCGATTTTGAATCGCTTTCCAGCAACCCGAGCAACTTTGGGCTGGCTTTCAAAAATGCTCGCATATCGCAGAAACATGATGGACTTCCAAATCGTTAGCTGGAGGTTAAAAACGAGATGCTTTGCCGACGCTTAGGAACCGGATTTCACAGCAGTGTTCTTTCCTGAAGACGGCCTGACGCGATGCGGGATACACCAACTGTGATACTTGTTTTCATTTTCTAAAACTTCGAGTAGTTTGAGAATCTGCAAATCGGCATCTGGTCCGATCTCGACGTTCAGAATGGTCGCCGGATCCGTCGACTCGGAACGATAGCTAGGGTCGACAGGGCCTACCTCAAAGGGACCTAGTTCGTAGATCTGCTTCGCGTCGCTTTTCATCGCATACTGAAAACTGACCCATTGTCCGGGCCTCACCGACCGGGCCAACGATCGACTCGCGTTGCGAGGCAACTCAAAACTTTTACTTTTCCCTTTCGATAGGCTCACTCCTCCAAATTGGGAATCAACCACCAGTTCACCCTTCTTTACAGGTCGATTCATCACACGACCAACAAGCTCCGATTTCGATGCTACCGATGGTCGCATGTATGGAATCTGACTCAGCTCACCGCCGAGATTGACCTCCACCACATCCGACTCCGTGAGCATGTGGCCTACTGGAAACTCCTCTTTGAAAGCGAAGAATGGTTGTGTCTGCATTTGTCGGGCGACAGCACTCGCGTTCAATACTCCAGCGAGTACCGCCAATCCGATGGGAATCGCGATCTTGACAAGCAACTCAGTCGATCCACCCTCGTTTGGTTTTTGTTGGGAAGTTGTCTTTTGCTGGGGGGCTGGTTTTCCAGGTACCGTCGAATTTCGCGATTGCATTTGAAATCTCCTTGGTGGGTGCGGAACAACATCACCGGGCAAAAGCGCCGAGGTTGATGAGAAATGATGGAGTCACACGTATGCATTCGATTTTCTGAAGGCAACCGGAAGTGAACCCGTTCAGATTTTGGAACGCCCCGAAGCCGCAAACGCAAAAAGCCGCAGGGGACACCCCCTGCAGCTCCGAAACTGCACAACGAAAACCTCAGCATTACTGCGAAAATAGGGAGCGGATTCTATTGCGGACTCCTTCCACGCAGGAATCACGACTTCGATAGCATTTTCACTTTGCTGGCAGGTGGCAACGTAGCCCGGATCCTTTCCACAAGGAAAGAGAGGCTATGATCGAACGTCAACGCACGCCGTTGAAGGTGATTTGCCAATCGCCGTCCTGGAGCGGCAACGAACTGGGACTGGTCTGATTTCGCACTTTCATCGGCCCCCTTCGCATGCGATTGTGTTGTGTCGCCGCTGGAACTCCCGTAGGTACCCCACGTGTTTCCACGTGTTCGACCCCACGATGATCGGTTGCTTTCCGCCATCCACACGGGACGCGTTTGTTTCGTTCTCGAGGCATATTCCGCGTGCCCCTGTAAGAGCGGGTCCTCAGGAATCTTCTTGTTGATTTCAACAATCTCAAGGTAATCAACGTGATCGATCTGATCGGCGATCGATTTTCCTGTATTTGCCACGGCATGAGCTGCAACCTTTCCGAAAACCCATAATTGCTCCATCAATAACCCTCGGTTGTCGTCAGTAGGATCGGCCTTGTATTGCTCGCAACGCTTCTTTACCGATTTGGCAGCGAGGGAGACGCTCTTCTTCGTTTCGTGCTGACAATCGTGGATATGGATTAGAAGCTGGTAGGGAAGCACAAATGGGAGTTCATTTTGTTCGATCACCTTGATGCTTTCTTCACAAAGTTCAGCCGCCACTTGCAACTTGTTTTCCCGATACGCGCAGATTGCCAACAAAGTAGAGAGCCGCGGATCACGATTCTCGCGTCGATCCAGCGTGTTCAGACTCGGTTTTTCCCGAGCATCATCCCCAAAATCATATTCCAAGTAGTCGATGAGGTTTTGGGAGATAGCTGACAGACGCTCCGATCGCTCGTAATCCTGCGGAGATACCCCCACAAAATCAAAAGGTACATCGGTACGAAAGGGGCGTAGTTGGATGGGTTCAGGCGTCTCAACACGGGTTGGTGCTGACGTCACAACATCCGGGAGTACGATCGAGATCGTATAGGGTCCTTCGCCTGCAGGCACGCGAAAATTCCTCCTCAAAACCTGATTACGGTCGTATTCGATGTTCGCGGTGTAATGCCCTGGCTCCAAGTGCCAGGTGTTCCCTTTGCCAGCTATCGATTGTTTCGATTCGACCATCACGCGACCGGCTCTAACACCATCTACCTCGATGGAAACGATGCGCCCTGGTTTGGTATCCGATACAACCTTTCCTTCATCCTTAGCCGGTTTTTCAGCCGTACGATCGCTCACTGGAGACTTGGCAGCCAAATCCTGAACTGGCTCAAGCGGAAACCTCGGAGCCCGAACCACATCGAACGGCTCTTCCTGCTCGACTTTCTCCTGCACCAACTGTACAGGTTTTTCCCGGTTCTTTTCTGGGGTGATCACGAATGAGACAAAACAGACTGCGAGCGAAGCGGCGGACCCCAGAACAATCCATTTGCGCTGTGGATTCGCGTCGAGCCAATCCATGGTTGCTTGTTTAATCGACTGCCAGCCAGTCAACGACGAGTCGTCAAATTGGGCATCATGCAATGCAGGGGGCGCACCCATTTGCTCTGCGCTGAGGTCGGCCCAATTCGGTGATTCACTGTTAGATGTATCGAACTGACCGTTGCCCAAAGGTCTCGCGGCGAGATTGAGTTCTTCCAAGAGTTGCAATGCTGCAGTCGCATTGACCGGCCGCTTTCCAGCTTGTTTGTTCGTCAATGCCTCAACGAAACGGATAATATCCTCCGGCATTCCATGCATCCACTCCGCAGTCGTTGGAAGAGATTCCATCGCTGCTGCATGCCACCGGTACCACTGCTCTTGTTCGCTTCGATGCTCGTCACTTGCTGGATCGATAAACTCCATCACTCGGTTGCGAGTAATGAGCTCCAGCATGAGGAAACCCAGCACATAGAGATCCGACGCGGGACTGACCGGTCCAAAAATATCAGGGCGTAGCATCTCTGGAGCAATGTGCGTGATGTCGCTCGATGGAACTGCCGCAATCGAGCTCTCCCGCAGCCCCGGGGTGATGCTGAGCTTGACATTGCCATGATCGTCGAGCAGCAAGTGCCCTAGACTCAAACGACCATGCACCCATCCTCGGGAATGCAACACTTGCAATCCTCTCAAGCATTGCCGCAGGATTTCCCGAATTTCGTTCGGCGTGTAATCTCGATCCTGCTCTGCCCATTGCCGCCGACTTACCTCACCCATGTGACTTGGTAACCACTCCATGACCACCCGGAAGGACTGCTCGTCGTAGTCCAATACCTTAACCAGGTGTGTCGCGTTACTTGCTGCATAAAAACTGCATTCTTCGCGAAACTGCTTTACTTGATCCTCGGTTCGAACAAGCGAAGGGTGCAATTCCTTGATGAGCACTTTTCGATTCAGGCGTTGATCGATGGCCACCCAAAGTTTGGCGCGTCGCCCCGACGTGAGCAGCGATTCTGTGAGATAACGGGCTGCAAATGCCTCGGCCGGTTTTACCGCCACTACCTTGCTCTTCTTTTGCGCTCGAAACAACTCCTTGTCGTATTTTCGGCGAGCACTTTCATCGGCCAACGTTTTATAGGCAACCTCGATCAACTGAAGCCCCCGCTGGCACTCCTCGGCAGTGATCAGATTGTCGACGCACGCTTGTTCGAACGCCACGCATTTTAGGCTCCAAGCAGCATGGATAGCGTCGAGTTCCACTTGGTTGGTGTTGAACCCAAGTCGCTTGTAATGGTTGTAGCTCTCGATGAGTTCTAAGAAATTGGTTGGGATTTCCATGGTTTGGGTGTCCGAGGTCGTCATCTTTTTCACCTGAAATCTGGACATATCAATTGGTTTACTGAACCTGACTTAGCGTAGATGCGGATTCATGCCCACGATCGGAAGTCGCGTTTTGATCCTGTCTCTAGAATCAGGGCCACGGTAGCCATTCTGGGGCTCGCCCGAATTTTTTCGGTTCCCCTATTCGCTTGTGGCTCGTCTCAGCCCAACCTGAAAATACCACTGCTGCAACTTCCGCCAGGCCACTCGTTTCCGCATTCCAAATCCGGAGTACCCCCTCTCAAACGACCGCACAAGCCATTGTCCGCCATTTTCGGAGTTCGCCTGTCGATGGACCATCAACACCTGTACGACTTGAGTCTCAGGACCTTTTTGGGCCCTATCCAGCACCTCCTTCAGGATCCGGATGTCACCGAGGTCATGGTCAACGGCCCCGATCGGATCTATTTTGAAAGGAAAGGGCGTATCGAGTCGACCGATTCCTTTTTTCCTGACGAACGGATGTTGATGGCAGCAGTCCTCAACATTGCGGAGTTCGTCGACCGCCCCCTCGGGGATGGTTACCTATCGATGGATGCTCGTCTACCCGACGGTTCACGGGTTCACGTGATCCTTCCCCCTGTTTCCCGCGTCGGTATTTGCTTAACCATTCGAAAATTCAAGAAAGCTGGGTTTTCGTTAGATGAGTTGGTTGATTCGGGTTCCATCGATGAGGAAGGAAAACGATTTCTCGTCGAGGGGATCGCATCGCACAAAAACATCATCGTGGCGGGTGGGACCGGCACAGGCAAAACAACAGTACTCAATGCGCTATCCGCATTTATCTCACCCGCGGAGCGAATTATTGTCATCGAAGAGAGTAGCGAACTGCAGTTAACTCAACCCCATACGATCTACTTGGAGACCCGAACCGACCAAGACCCCGATTTACCTGTTTTTTCGGTGCGAGAACTCTTCGTCAATTCCTTGAGGATGCGTCCTGACCGAATCCTTATCGGTGAAGTCCGCCGTGGCGAAGCCTTGGAACTGGTACAGTCGATGCTCTCTGGGCATTCAGGCTCCTTAGCAACGCTGCACGCCAGTACCCCCGCCGCCGCGGCAACTCGATTGGAGACATTGTGCATGATGAATGACATGCAAATTCCAATGATGGTCGCACGTGCCCAAGTCGCCGAGGCGATCGACTGGGTGGTGCAAACCAAACGGCACGCGAGCGGTAAACGATTTATCTCAGAAATCGCTGAATTATCTGGCCTCGATGCGTCCCATGCCTACCAGTGGCGAACCCTTTGGCGCGCCACCGAAAAGCTCTAATTCGCTCTTCGATTGTCTCGCATTCTCCCACCTCTATTCGCTCCCTGTTCTCGCTTGAGCGTGCGCATATCGCGTTAGGTTCATTCCGACGAACACTCTGGACAACCAACGCATCGCATCCCCGTCAGACCCTGCATTTCTGCTGGCTCCGGACCTCCACGCTACCCTTACGGCTCCTCCTCTCTTGAAACATCGATCGCAGGTTTTTTAAAAATTCTCGAAACCCACTTCCTGTGGTTACTTCGATTCCGCATTCCATAGTGTCAGGCAATCGCGAACCATCACCTCGTAATCAACCTAAGTGCAAGATGTCTTGCACGTGCGAGTTGAGTCAAAGGTTGCGAAGACATGTAGAGAGAAAAACCATGTGCAAGTCTTTTCGAAAGGTGCTCGCAAATCTTCATCGTGATGATCGCGGGCTCGGAACCGTGGAAGCCGTTATGCTCCTCGGCGTTGGATGCATCGTGCTTTATGCAATCTCCAACATCGTTGGGGTTGGAAGTGGCGCTGGCTCAGACACCAACACCTTTACCGGTGGATTGGTAACCATGGCAAAGAGCTACATTTTCAACATCAACGGCGGGGGAAAGTAAGACTCCGCTTGTCGCACGGACCAAGCTACACCTTGGAGGTATCTCTGGGTGTAGCTTTTTTTACGCCAATAAATAAAGCATCGAAGCCTAGAGATCGATTCGGGCTTCGTTCTCGAAAAAACCGTCCTAACAGGTAAAGCTTCACGAGACCAATCATGGCAACTGCAATGATCGAAATACTCGGCAAGACCGGATCCATGCAAATGGTCATGATCATGGTTTATGTGATCGCAATCGCCGTTTTTGATTTGCGAACCCATCGCATCCCCAATGCCTGGAATTACTCCTTCTTTGGAATCGGAATTGGCCTCGCGATCGCAGCTTCGGTTGCCCGTGCATTTCCTGAGTACGGATGGTCTGCAGCGTTCACCAACGGACCGGATTATCAAAGTGCTATCCTCGCCGCTATGATCGGCTTCACGTTCACCTTCGTTCTATGGAAGTATGGTTTTATGGGTGGAGGTGATGTCAAACTGTCCTGCGCGCTCGGCGCACTCCTAGGTATCTCACTCCTGGTGCAAACCATCCTTTACGCGCACATCTTTGCTGGAATGGTTGTAGCCGCCGATCGGTTTCTCATTCCCAAGCATTGGAGATGCGAGGAAACGACGCCGGACTCCAACACGATGACGTCGAACGCAATTCCTATGGGTCCATTTTATGCAGCCGCAACGGTATGTGCGGTGATTGGAGGCTGAAATGCATCGTCGTACATCACGATCAGGCTCGATTGCCGTCGAACATGTCCTCACTATCGCATTCATGGTTCTGGCCCTTGGGACCATGTACATGATCGCGAAAACCGTCATGGGTAACTTTTATGATTTCGGAGCTTTCGTATCCCACCGACCGTGGTTATGAGCGTGTCATCATGAGAATCGTTTTATGCAGTCCGCCCAAGCAACATCGATCGCGACGAGGTGCGTCCAACTCTATTTCCCTCGTGTTGGCGATGCCGTTCTACCTATGCATCTCCGCCCTGGCGGTTGAGATTGTCATGTTGGGGATCAATCAAAATGCGTTGATGACCGCGGTCGATCGCGCGGCTGCACAAGCCAAGCAGTGGGTGCCGCATCGAGACTCACTCAGGGAACATTCGAGTTCCTGGGAACAGCAAATCCATCGTGAAGTGTGCAAATCTCTATTGCCATATGCCGTGACCAGGGAACGACCGAACGATCAATCGACCGACAACGATATCCGACGCCAATTGCAGGAATCGCAATTCCACTCCCGCATGACGGAGCATTACGCCGTTCGCTGGAATCGAATCGCCGCTGCGACCAAGGTCTGGGTGGAGGAAGAAACCAGCACAGGCCCCTATCAGAAACTCACGATCCACGTCTCCTACGAATCCCCATTCTGGACCCCGGTGATCGGTCGCATCATGGGAACCGAATCGGAATCAGGAGCGAACTACTACGTTTGGAAATTGCACCAAACGAATCAAATCGCGGTCCTCAAAAACCAATGGAAGCGAACCAACCTCGGTATCGAATTCAACCCCTTCAAAGCAACGAAACTTTAACAACAACTCTTTCAAATATTCCTCCTTTCCGTCGTGGTGCATTATGGCTCGTTTTCAATCAATCACCTCCATCAGAAACAGCCTCCCAGCTTCTTCCTTACTCGATGATGATCGCGGTTCGATCGCCGTCGGACACATTTTCTGGGTTTTGATCGCAGCATGCTTTATGTCCTTGTTCTTCAACGCGGGCTATGCGACCAAAAAGAAAAACGACTCTCAACGTCCCGCGATGGCCATCAGCCAGTCTGTAGGTGTCTGGAAAGCTCGTGGAATGAACGTGGTCGCCTCGCACCAGCATTTGCAAGGGGAACTAGCCGCGATGGTGGTCATCCATCACGCGATCGGTGGCGATGCCCTCGACGAGCATCATCGCGAAAACACCCGGATGCAGGATGCGGCTTTGGACGTCGGATATGGACTAGCCACGATTGTCGGTGCTCCGACACCTTACTATTCGCGAGTCCGCCAACCGGTTTACGCAGGCGCGACCCTTCTGAAAGCACACAAGATCAACAAGTCCTTGCTTGCGGCTACTTATGTGGCCAAGTTCTTCGCAAAGATCTATACAGGCGATACGTCGGCCCTCGACGCCTTCGAGAACCAATTAGGCCGTGAATGGGAAGCCCTTCGACGTCTTTACCAGCAAGCCCGAAATATGGTCGCGTTGAAACAATCGATCATGAAAACCATCCTTCCCGAGTCGAACCGTCAAATGCATCGGATCATCGAGGATATCCCTTCGCTGGCGATGCGCACCGCAAAAGAAATCGCGCATCGCTACGACGTCAAATTGCATATCCCACCAGACGATTTGAAGCTACCCGTCGAAGTGGATCCTTATACCACGCTACAGGGACCACCAGCTGGTTATGTCCCACCGCAGGACTGCGACTGCGACACCGAGAGAGCTGACAATCCACGTTACCAGATGGTCAAAACCTCGCAACTCGCCCGTTCCTCGTTCCCGTGGGTAAACTACCACCGCACGGCAATGATTCGGAGATTGCTACTCCGAGTGCCACTCAGTTTGGCGTGGAAGTACTACTACGATGAAGCAGCCGGCAATTCGCGTGTGATATACGATCGATTGCTTAAGGACCACGGTGTACGCATGGTGGTGATGCCGACGAAGGTTGCACCCGACAAGGGTTGGGAGAATTGGACCTTCGAAGAGCATTCCAACCTCGCCGACAAACACCTCACTTCGATGGTGCTGACAGGCCAGGAACTCAAAGCGCCTATGGGAAGCCCGTTCCTATTCCGCAAACCGGAAATGGATACATGGGTTCGTTGGGATGCGGTGATGCTCAAGAACGACAACCCGCAGCACCGGCCCAATCAACGTATCGATTTGCTGGGATGCAAACGAATCGTGCCTAGCCGCCAAGCCGTCATCGGCTACGACACTTTGGCATGGGACCAATCCAGAGATCGAGTATCGGAGCTGGTGGGAAATGGTATTCCACATGTCTTTCCAAAGATACACAACGCGTGGAACTTCACCCCAACCCCCGTAACTGATTTCCAAAACAATCGCATGCGCGAGGCCCGCTTGCCAGGCTGGGCTCGGGACATGCAATCGGTTCTTCCCAACGCACTCAATCCTTAAAACCCTTTGCCAAAAAAACAGCGTTGAATCATGAACACATACCGACATAAAGCCAACAGCGCAATGACCAACCGATCGATTTCTGATCGATCCAACCTAATACGTTGGATCCGCCGCACTCGCGGTAATGCATCCATGGAATTGGTACTGATCATGCCCTTAACCCTCGTCATCATCATGATCTTCTTTTGGATGACGCGAACTTTTTCGGCCAAGCATGGCTCGACGATCGAATCGAATCGAGATGTACACGAGCGGGCGATGGTGGTGGAGTACACGGGGAACGACCGGCGGACCGAAACGGTCTCCGGATTGCACCAATCGGATTTGGAGTACTTTCTTTCGAAGTGGCCGACTCGCAAGAACCTGCGTAAAGGACTGGTAAAGGGTCATGGCGAGGTTGATTCGGGAAGGGGTGTTTTGGCACACCAAGAAGGGGCAGGCACTTCGGAATCGAGCGATTGGTTGCTCACCGACACGTGGCAACAAGCCTTCGTATTTCCCAAAAGTGCTGGCGAGCAACCGATGATGACCCTTCCCAAAACAATCCCATCGATTCTGCCGCGGGGTGCGAGCGAAGTGCACCCCACCACCTTTCGACAATTGCTCAACTTCTGATCGGCCTCGTCCATGCGAATGCACCGTCAGCGGCTGTGCATCAAACTCCCTTTCTGCCCATGGGGTAAGACGCTCCGCCGTCGTCCTCGAACACGGACAAGTTCTACGCCTCATAGAATCCGAGTCCGACCGGCAAAAGAACCATACGAGCCTACGACGCGAAGCGTCGTTCCACTTTCGTTTCTAGCGGGTTAAGCCTCGCCGAATCAACCTCGGGCCAGTGGGACAGTTGCCGAAAAATTTCCCCGCTCACTTCCGATCCAATCGGAAAAATCGCATCTCAATTACATGGGCGAACCTGCTGGATTCAAGCACGGAACGACGCCTGAGAAAATTTTTGAGTTTGAAGCATCAGGATCAAGACCATGTCGAATCGTAAAACCAGAGCACTGAGAGTCGAAAACCTAGAAAACCGGGAACTGATGGCAGCGGACTTCGCATCCGCAGGAATTCAGGGGAATACCCTTGTCGTCAACGGCACCAACAATCGCGACGATGTTCAAATCTTCCAAGTCAGCCCCACGATCATACAAGTTCGAAACCAAGGGAAGGTAGTCGGCGACTTCTCCAACTCGGCGATTAGCAACATCCAGGTCAACTTGAACGCTGGTAACGACCGATTGCGAATATCGCTGGACCAGAAATCGCTGGATCAAATTTACATCAATATGGGTTCCGGCACCTACGATGTCGCAGATCTCCGGTTTGGGAACGCGAATCAGTTGGTAACTGATGCCAAGGCATCGCTAGGATCGGTCGTTCATATGCGAGGTACTATAAACGTCAAGGCGTCCGTGGACTTTGGAACCGACCCAGCCTCCGATACATTCCTCGCCTACGAATCGTCGATTGCTAGCCTGGACGTCAAAATGGGCGGTGGAAAAGATTCCTGCAGCTTGCGAAACACCAGTGTGGGCCGAGCCAACATCAACATGGGTACTGGTAACGACGGCTTTTACAATATTGACAGCAACGTCGATAGCGGAACTATCGACGGTGGTGATGGTGGAAATACCTGGCGAGGCGCAAAATTCGGAAGAAGCGTCCGAGTACGGGGCTTTTAGTCCATGATTCCATCTCCGATCCATCCAACACGATTACTGAAAAAGTAATCGTGTTTTTTCGTATTTGGACCCCATAGCACATCCTCCATAAAAACCAATACTCCAGACAGATCTCTTGATCCTCGCTCTGCAAGTCGTCCGTCGTGCATCTATGATCTGTTCGCAGATCCGTATTGGCTGCGATCGTAGGGAACAAGTCCCTGAAAACGGAGGGAACACGGCAGAGTCCGATGCTCTTTTCCTTGACAGCGATCTACTACGGGGCTTACAGTAAAAGTTCCCTCCACAAACGGCGGACTGAACGCTCTCGCCCTCCCCATGCAACAGTGCGGCCGCCCCTCCCTTCAACGGCGTTATGGTTGATGCCCTTTCGAAACTATTCTGGTTCGTGTTTTTGCGATTCACACTGTTATCAAGCTATCGAAATTCACATTGTCAAACCCGCTGTATGCCTAGAGACACCAAGCCACAAATGACCTTGACCCGGCGGAGCGCGTTGTTTTCGCTCGGCGGTTTTTTGGTTGGAACATTTTTTGCTTGTTGGTGTGTCTCGCGATGCGCTCTGGCTCAAGACCCTTCGCCGAGCTTTGATGCGGGGCAAGCGATCTATCGCGACAAATGCTTGTCATGCCATGGCGACAGGGGCCAGGGCGCCACCGAACATTACGACGCGCCCCTCCATGGCGATCTATCCACCAACGAATTGGCCAAGGTCATCCAAGAAACAATGCCCGAAGGTGCGCCGGGAAGCTTGTCGATCGAAGAGGCCTCTCGAGTCGCATACTACGTTCATCACGAGTTCTATTCCCCGATGGCCCAGCTGCGCAACTCGCCCCCCAAGGTCGAGCTGACCCATCTGACAACCACCCAATTCAGGCAATCGATCCTCGATCTTATGAGCCCGTTCACCGGGCGGCCTTCCGAATGGAAAACAGAACGAGGCCTGACTCGCCACATCCACCAAGGAGATTGGGGCAAGGATCGTAAAGAGATCGAAAAGAAAGTCGACGGCCGCCTCGTTTGGGACTGGGGCGAAGGCAAACCTGTGCCTGAGATCGATCATGAGAAATGGCAGATACGCTGGAGCGGTTCCCTCTTTGCACCTACCACCGGTGTCTACGAATTCTATCTCGATGCCACGGTTCGCGCGAATCTCTTCGTCAACGATGATGCCGTCCCATTGATCGATGCATCTGTCGTCTCTTTTGAAAAGAGCCTCAACACGGCCACCATTTTTTTGATCGGCGGCCATTCCTATAACTTTGCTGTCGATATCTCTCGGCACAAAGAACCCAAGGCTCGCATAGCCGTCGAATGGAAACAACCAGGCGGGATCCGCGACACCATTGCAGAACGCAACCTTTCTCCAACATGGTCGCCGACGGCTCTATTATGCGCTACTCCGTTTCCACCCGATGACAGCAGTGTCGGCTACGAGCGAGGTAGCAACGTTTCGCGGGAATGGTACGAAGCCAACATCGCTGCTGCTATCGATATCGGTAACCAATTGACATCGAACCTCAAACGTTGGATGCCAAAGGATGCAAACGATCCCAACAATGCTGATGCCGTCAAGTCATGGTGCCATCGCTGGGTCTCGCGAGCGATCCGACGGCCGCTTAGCGATGATGACAAACGTCATTTCGTCGATAGCCATTTTGAATCGGATCCATCCATCCCACGAGCGGTGAAAAAAGTATGCTTGCTGACCCTTACCTCTCCCGAGTTCCAGTACCCGGCGATCGAAGGTACACCCGATGAGATCGCCGCAGCGACTCTCGCGTTGACTCTTTGGGATTCGATCCCCGACGAATGGATGCTGCAGTCCGCGGCCAAAGGGGAAGCGCACACCGAACCTGCGATCCTGGCGATGGCCGATCGGATGATTAGCGACCGAAGATTCCAGCAAAAAATCAGGTCGTTCTTCCACGAGTTCTTGGGAACCACGACCGGCAAAGACCTTACCAAGGACTCCCAAAAGTTCCCTGACTTCAACGAACGACTCTCGGCAGACCTCCGTACCAGCTTGGAACTGTTCCTGGACGAGTTCGCCACCGATCCTACAGTCGATTTTCGAAACCTGTTCCGCTCCGATGCGCTCTACTTGAACGGCAATCTTGCCAAACACTACGGTGCCGATCTACCCGCCGATGCCCCATTTCAAAAGATCTCACTGCCAGCCGGACAACGCTCAGGCGTTTTGACCCACCCGTTGGTCATGGCCAATCTGGCGTACCACAACAACAGCTCGCCGATCCATCGAGGCGTCTTTCTGGCCAAACGGGTTTTAGGACGCAACCTCCGGCCGCCTGTCGATGCAATCATTCCGATCCCCGAGGAAACGGTGCCTGGGATGAACACGCGCGAGCGGGTTGCTCATCAAACCAGTGGCACCATGTGCCAATCGTGCCACCGAGTCATCAACCCACTCGGTTTCACGATGGAAAACTACGATGCATTAGGAAGGTTTCGAACCGAGGAACTCGGTCGCCCGATCGATTCGGCGGGTTCCTACATCACGGCCGATGGACGCGAAGTCGCGTTCACAGGAGCAAAGGATTTGTCGGAGTTTTTGGTCGCATCTCCCGAGTTCCATCAGGCGCTCGTTCGGCAGATGTTTCAGCATTTCGTCAAACAGCCTCTCCCTGCGTTTGGCCTGGAAAAAAGTGCCGAATTGGCAAAAGCGTTTACCGACGAAGGGTTTGCAAGCAAGCCTTTGATGAAAAAAGTAGCAATACTCGCGACTCAACGGCCGATAGAACCTGCCAAAGCAGAGGATCGCTCAGTATCCTTGAACGAATCGATCAGACCTGAAAAGCCTTGATCGAACACGCAAAGCCCTCAACGGCTTGCTCCCACCCGTTCCCACCCCCGTGGAAACGCCAGCCCACCCACTCCACGCTGACCCATCCCTATGTCAAGCAACTATCTATCCCGACGAGCATTTGCACAGCAACTGGGTATCGGAACCGCCGCCCTCCCGTTCCTTATGAATTTGTCGAGCGTCGCACCCGGGTTTTCGACCCAACCGCGCCAACGGATGATCATCATTTTCAGTCCCAATGGCGTGATCCCTCCGAACTTTTGGCCCGATGAAGAAGGGGACCAGTTCCAACTCAAAAGGATCATGGCTCCGCTCGAGCCGTTTAAGAACAAGCTACTCACATTGCATGGAGTCAGCGATCGCATCCGAGGGGATGGCGATAACCACATGCGCGGCATCGGATGTTTGCTCACGGGTATCGAGTTGTATCCCGGCAATATCCAAGGTGGTTCGGATACACCTGCGGGATGGGCGAGCGGCATCTCGATCGATCAAGAGATCAAGAACCATCTTCAATCCCGTCCGGAATCGCAAACGCGGTTTGGTTCCCTCGAGTTTGGAGTCGGTGTCCCCAACCGAGCAGATACATGGACTCGGATGGTTTATGCGGGCCCGAACAAGCCGATCGCACCGATCGATGATCCGTATGCGATGTTCAACAAAGTTTACGGGCAGCGAAAAGACGAAGAGAGCATCAAGAGCATTCTGGACGAATTGCAGGCGGATCTCGCCAAGGTAAGTTCTCGAGTCAGTGCTGCGGATCGCAAACTCCTCGACGAACATCAAGCGCTCGTGCGCGACTTTGAAAAGCAGTTGAACTCCACCGCATCCGAATCGTCGCACGCTGTACCCGAACTCGACCCCAACGTCGAAGACAACAACGACAATATTCCTAAGCTTACTCGCATGCAGATGGACATGATGGTCCATACCATGATGGCCGACTTTGCTCGGGTATACACGTTCCAGTTCACCAACTCGGTAGGCCAAGCCAAGATGCGTTGGCTCGGAATCGAAGAAGACCATCATGGCCTCTCCCACGAACCAGATACCAATGAAGAGGCTGTGGAGAAGCTCACCAAGATCAACACGTGGTACTCCGAACAAATCGCCTACCTCACTCAGAAATTAGCGGACACCCCAGAGCCGGGGGGCGAGGGATCGATGCTCGATCATACGACCATCGTTTGGACCAATGAGTTAGGGAAAGGCAATTCCCACACACTCGAAAACATTCCATTTGTCTTGATAGGTGGTGGTTTAGGATTCCGGATGGGGCGTTCACTGAAACTGGGTGGGATTTCTCACAATCGGTTGCTGATGAGTTTGGCTCATGGCTTCGGCCACCATATCCCCACGTTTGGCAATCCAAATCACTGCGGCGACGGGCCGCTGGTTTTGAGCTAACAATCCGCCGAAGTAAACTGATTGCGAACATGCTTGGGCTAGTAAAAAACGCTCTCGCATCCAGGTGTTGAGAATGTACGATAGACGGCAACGATGCCCGTTGCGAGAGCTGGGTTGGATCTAAAATTGAGGAGATGTAACGCCATGGCGTCTCTATTAGTCGTTCGAGGCCCTGGCATAGGGACCCAGATCGCTATCCGCGAAACCTCGCAAAAAATCGGTCGCGATGCTGCTTGCGAGATTCATTTCGACGATTCGGAAACTTCCCGATTGCATGCCGAGATCCACCTCGTCGAAGGCCATGCAATCCTAAAGGATCTGGGCAGCAGCAACGGCACCATCGTCAATGGAGCAAAGATCCGAGAACGCGTGCTCGAACCGGGAGATCGCATCCAGATCGGCAAGCGTTTGCTCGTCTACCGACCTGCTCCCAGAAAACAAAATACGACGGAGAATAACGTCGACATCATTCAAAGCGGCGGAACCGATGCTTCGCACATCATCGGGCGCGCGGATTTTGAGGACCCCATCGAGGGCACAGCTATCTTCCAGGTCCCCACGGAGAAGAAGGAGGCTCAAAGCCGTTCCCAGTGGGAGATCATGTATCGGACCAGCGTTGCGGTCAGCCGGACCTTGGACATCGACCAGCTGCTGCATCAAATCCTCGATCTAATCTTCCAATGGGTGGAGTGCGATCACGGCTGCATCATGCTTGCAGACGGGGATACGGGCCAGCTGCGCCCTTCGTATCGCAGGAATCGAAAACCGAAATCGAGCCATCGCATGACGATCAGCAAGACGATCCTCGATTATGTGCTGAAGAACGAAGAAGGAGTGCTCACCAGCGATGCCAAAGACGATCAACGTTGGCAATCGAGCGCGAGCATCGAAAGCAGTGGTATCCGCGAAGCGATCTGCGTGCCGATGCGAGGACGCTACGGCATGGTCGGGGTGATCTATATCGATACGATCATCTCACAGGGCAAAAGGGCTCATTCTCCTGACGCTCGTGTGTTCAATGAAGAACATCTAAAAATGCTCGTCACCATCGGTCATCAAGCCGCACTGGCCATCGAAGACACCACGTACTACCAAAGCATGCTTCAAGCGGAAAAGCTAGCAGCGATCGGACAAACGATCGCCACCCTATCCCACCACGTAAAAAATATCTTGCAAGGGCTTCGCGGCGGCGGTTTCATGGTTTCCGAAGGACTCAAACGCAAGGATCTTGAGTCGGTCCAAGCGGGCTGGGGAATCTGCGAGAGGACTCACGAGCGGATTGAATCGCTGGTCTTGGACATGCTCACCATCAGCAAAGATCGCAAACCAGAGCGACGCGAAATCGACCTGCGCGATGTCCTCAGCGATGTGGTCGATCTTTGTCGAGTCCGCGCCAACGAAACCAATGTCGCCCTCGATTGGGTCCGCCCCGAAAACTTCCCTACGCTGATGCTTGACGGGGAAGCTGTCCATCGAGCGGTGATGAACTTAGTCGGAAATGCCATCGATGCTTGTTCCGATAAAACCGATGGTCATGTTGCAGTCCAACTCAAGCAAACTAGCGATGCGGCCGTCATCGAGGTGGTCGATAACGGGTCGGGTATCCCAGCCCACGAACTCCAAAAAATATTCTCGTTGTTTGAATCGACGAAGGGGAATCGAGGGACGGGATTAGGATTGCCGGTCAGCTTGAAAATCGCGCGCGAGCATGGTGGCAATCTGAATGTTCAGAGCACGGTGGGGACCGGTACCACGTTCACCCTCGAGCTCCCATGGCGATCCAACAGTCCACCGGTGACACTCAACACTCAGCCCGGCTAGGATCCTGCCTATTGGAAGGCACCCTCACCCTGCCCAAGCCCCCCAGGCTGCCCAGGCACCCCCACCCCGAGCATAGATTCGCGGAATCCATCTCCCCAGCGAATCCGCAGTGGATCGCATGATTTATCGCTTCAATCCAGCCTCGCTCCTCTGCTGCGATCGGGGCTGACTTTGTCACAACGCTCCTTTGCGAGTAAGCTTAATTGTTCAATGGTACGATTTATCCATTCCTCCACGAGCTCCCCGACGGCTCATCCCGTGGGGGAAATAACCGGAACGCGGGACTCCGAAATCTAGCAACCGAATGACGTTGGACCAAACACTCAATCAGTCCGTAGGCGAGCAAATGCGAGCCGAGGAGCTGAGCCTGCGCTCGACGGTGCCTCCATCCCAGGTGCCCGGTTACCGCATGGAGAAGCTGCTCGGGCAGGGCGCGTTTGGACAAGTTTGGATTGCCACCAATTTAAACACGGGCCGTTCGGTTGCGATCAAATTTTACCTTCATCGGTCTGGAGTGAATTGGTCTCTGCTGACACGCGAAGTAAAAAACCTTGTCTCGATGTCGGGAAACCGAGCGATCGTTCAAGTCCTCGAGGTTGGCTGGGATGCGGAACCTCCTTACTATGTGATGGAGTTACTTGAGAATGGGTCCCTGGACGACCTGATCCGCAATCGAGGGGCATTGCCCGTACCGCGTGCCGTCGAATTGTTTACCGACATCGCGATGGGGCTGAATCACTCGCACGGCAAAGGGGTACTGCATTGCGACCTCAAACCAGCGAACGTCCTCCTCGATCAAGACATGCAGCCACGGCTGGCGGATTTTGGACAAAGCCGACTGTCGCATGAGCAAACACCGTCACTCGGTACGCTGTTTTTTATGGCTCCCGAACAAGCCGACCTCAATGCTGTTCCGGATGCCCGTTGGGACGTTTATGCGTTGGGCGCGATCCTTTATTGCATGCTGGTCGGAACACCACCCTACAGAACTCCAGACACCGTATCCACGTTGGATACCGCTGGAAGCCTGCCGGAGCGGCTCAAGCGTTATCGAGACACCATTTACAAGAGCCACTTTCCTCGTGCCCACTACCGGGTTCCCGGGATGGATCGTTGGCTGTCTGCGATCATCGACCGCTGCCTAGCCAAGAAACCTGAGGATCGTTTTGATAACGTTCAACAGGTCATCGCGGCCATCGAACGGCGTCGCACCGCACGGCTCCGGAGACCATTGATGATCCTCGGGATCCTAGGCCCGATCTTAATGGTCACCATTATGGGACTATTCTTTTGGCGCGCCGTGACAGTGGCGGAAAGCGATCTTTCGAACGAGCTTCGGGAAGGTGCACTTCAGAGCAATTTTTTTGCAGCACAATCCGCAGCGGGAACATTAGAGTCCGAAATCTCAGGACTTTTTCGATTGATCGAAGAAGAAGCCCGACGGCAGTCGCTTGAGGATCATTTCTCGGAAGCTGTCGAAGCCGCTGGGATCGAGCTCCTCCAAAGCCTGGCCACCGACGGCGATGTTCCCGAGGATAGTAAAGCGCAGCTGCTTGCAATCCCGGCTCGAAATGAGCTTGATGCGCACCTCAAAGCGAGACTGGAATTGATGCGATCGAGAGGGTTTGGTGCGACCAAGTCCACCAAATTTGATAGCTTGTTTGTCACCGACCGATTTGGCACGATGCTCGCTGCTGCTTTTGCCGGTGACCAGTCCTCATCCCCCATCGGAGAGAACTTCGCCTACCGCAGTTACTTCACCGGACAGACACGCGATCTCAATGAAAGCACACCTCGAAAAAATGTCCAGCGAACGAAGGTCTCCCACCTAAGCGTGCCGTTCAAATCCACGACGACCAATCGATGGAAAATCGCAGTCTCCACACCGATTTCCGTCCGTGAGAAAATCGACGACAGAGAGAGAATCACCGATGGTGTCCTCGTATTGACTATCAATATCGGTGACTTTGAACTGCTCGCTAACAATCCTGCTCCTAAAGAGAAAAAGAACGACGAAGAAAACACGCCCGCGCCGAGTCAGTTCACAGGTTTTGCGGTCCTCGTCGATGGTCATGAAGGGAGTCGCGAAGGGACTATTCTCCAACACCCGTTTTTGTCACAAGCGAGTCGCCCGACCGAGGGCCAAGCCGATCTGAAGTTTCAGATCGACGAAGCCACCTTGAAACGCCTTAAAGAGACGGGGACCTACCGATACATCGACCCTGTCTCACAAGATAAAGATGGAAAAGCTTACGAAGGAGAGTGGATCGCGGCGATGGAAAAAGTGGAAATCGCCCGCCGCGGCTCCGACGAGTTCGAGCGACGGCAACCTACTTCGTTGTTGCTGCTCGTCCAAGTCCCCGCCAATTCCATCACGGTACCCGTGGCGATGATGGGTCAAAAGCTGGCCAAGCTTTTTCTGTTTGCAGTGATCGCGCTTCTTGCCGCCATCGTCGCGTTGTGGCTTTTCGTTTTCCGATTCATGCGACTTCCCGATAGCTTTGCAGAAGCCTCTCGCGCTCGCACGGGAACCACCGAGAACCGCCCGGGTACCTCCGACGAAGCCACCCTCGGGATCGAGTAATCCCGATCGAATCGAGCCTGTCCTTGCGGCCGCCGCTTCAGATCATCCAACCCACCCGTGGATCGCTTGGAAAACAAATCGGCTACCACTCGCTCTGAATAAGGGTGATTCGTTGTCCTCGGGCAGTGACGGAATACCATCGCTCCCCTAGAAAAAAAACTCGTCTAATTGCTTGTTGCACAAGCATTCGCTAGAAAGGTCGAGCATTGTCCAGAACCTTATGAGTGAACGGATGTAATTACAGGAGTCAAGAAATGTCAAGTTCCGAAAACCCGTATGCCCCCAGCCAAGGCCCAGCGATGTTCGATCGAGACATGAGCGAAGGGGAACTCGCAACGCTCAGCGAACGATTCTCAGGAGCGTTTATCGATGGCATCATCAATCTGGTAACCATCGTCCCACTTGCGCTCGGAGCCGGTTTTATCATCGGAGCGACAATGGGTGATACCCCTACCACGCAATTGATCGCTCAAGTTCTCGGCGGGCTACTTGGACTCGTAGGGTTTCTTGCAATCCAAGGCTACTTCCTTGCAACACGATCTCAGACGATTGGAAAGATTGCGATGAAGACCAAGATTGTTTCTGATAGTGGCCAACCTCTAACCTTTAGCGAACTCTATCTCAAGCGATACTTTGTTATCCAACTTCTAGCGATTTTGCCATACATCGGCGGTCTCCTCGCGCTCGTCGACATCCTTCTTATTTTTAGGTCCAATCGCAAGTGCTTGCACGACGACATAGCAGGCACCAAGGTGATCAAATTGCATTCTTAGCAGAACGGACCACTTAGCGCAATCGAGAGGTTTTCACAGTATCGAAAACCACCGCCCGCCCGCTGCGCTCGAGACACTAAGACGCAAAGAACACAAGAAATCCACGCGACAACCCTACCAAGCACCCTCCCGGATCTCCCTCTGTGTCTTGGCGTCTTTGTGTGAGTCCCTAGCCCGCTATCCCAGCATGACCGTCAACTGAATGGAAGGATCGCATCAAACGGATCGATCACCATCAGCATGCTGGATGCCGATTGAATCTCACGCCCGCTGCGCTCGAGACACTAAGACACAAAGAACACAAGAAAACCAAGCGACAACCCTACCAAGTACCCTCCGGGCTCTCCCTCTGTGTCTTGGCGTCTTTGTGTGAGTCCCCTGGCCCGCCGAAAAACTTTTGAGCCCCAGAGAATTTTGAGGGCCTTACGCGGAGAAACCGCAAGAAATCAAGCGGAGGACACGGGACTCGAACCCGCAACCCCTTACGGGGCACATCATTTCCAATGATGCCGCTAGCCATTCGCTTATCCTCCCAAGACCAAACGCCAAATCGCTTCGAATCTGGCACCTGTCAGAACAAAAGCATATCCTAGGTGCTTTGATCTACAAGCCAACCTGCTCCCCCTTTTTAGGGCAAATTTGGATGTCTACCTGCCGTTCTTGGATTTATCGGAAAAATAATGGTGCTTACGACCTCGTTCTGGAATCCAGATCCGAGGCCAGTTCCTCCAATCTGGGCCCCAAGGAGGTTTTGGTAGCTATCCGCGCTGTGTCCCTCAACTACCGAGATCGAATCGCCTGGCGAAATTTAGCCGGCCGCAACGTGGAAGGACGCGTTCCTGCCTCCGATGGTTCGGGGGAGGTCCTCGCGGTGGGTGCCGAGGTATCGCAGTGGAAACCGGGAGACTTAGTCGCCGGTTGCTTTTTTCCTCGTTGGCAGTCGGGCCGTTTCGATCTGTCCCACCACCAATACGATCTCGGCGGGAACCTCGACGGAATGCTGCGCGAACAAGCCACATTGCACGAAGATGCCTTGGTCCGTATCCCTTCCCACCTAGACCCAATCCAAGCCTCGACACTGCCATGCGCAGCCCTCACCGCATGGAATGCACTCGTGGTCCGAGGCCGATTGCTCGCTGGAGAATCTGTGCTGGTCCTGGGCACAGGGGGTGTCTCCATCTTTGCACTGCAAATTGCTCGAGCATTCGGCTGTAAAGTCTTTATTACCTCGAGCGACGATACCAAACTTCTCCGGGCCCAGGAGCTCGGCGCATCGGGTGGAGTCAATTACAAAACCCACCCTCAATGGTCTGAACAGATATGGGGAATGACCCAATCCCATGGAGTCGATCACGTGGTCGAAGTCGGTGGCCCTGGGACACTTGAGCAGTCGATGCGGTGTGTCGCCGCCAGCGGACAAATCGCCCTGATCGGTGTCTTGACCGGCTTTGGCCCACCCACAACCAGTTTGTTCCCCCTACTGGCTCGCAACGTTCAACTCGATGGAATCTACGTTGGCCCCAGAGATGAGTTCGTGCGCATGAATCGCTTCTTGGAACACCACTCTATAGTACCGATCATCGATCGCATATTCGAGTTTGACGAGGCCCCGGCCGCGTTCGCTCACCTCGAGGGCGGTCAACACTTTGGCAAGATCGTCATTCGGGTTTCCTAATCCGCGACGCGACCACGAGAGCCTTTCGAAAGCGACCCGAATGAACGCTTTCTTATGGACTCCTATGCTTTCGGTGGAGTCACAGAACTCCTGAAGCGTTCGATTTGCTTGCGATGATGCGGATCACGCGGCTTCATCGCTCGGCACTTTTCCGAGATCTCGATCGCTCGCGCTGTATTGCCTCGCATGAACTCCACTTCCGCTAGAGTGTCCATATAAGTGTCCGTCGGCGATGCCTCAACGACTTGGCTGGCCAATCGATGTGCCGTATCGAGCTCGAAGCCACACTTTGCCGCCAACCACGCAGCATTATTTGCGATGAGGGTATCGTTGGGGTATCTCTGGAGATGCTCCATCATCGGGTCGTAGTAAATCCGAAACCACTTCTCCAAAGGTTCCAACCCAAACTTTTTCCGGATCAACTCTGCTGCATCGATAATGGTATTGATTTGCTCTGGATTCATCCGCTGAGCGCTTCGGACCAACCGGTCCGCCGTCTCGAGATCCCCCCGCTGAACAGCTTGCCAAAAAGCAGGCCCTATGCAACGCTCGATTTGCCAGCACCATCGCTGCCAGTCGATGCCCCAAAATCCATTCGGCTTTGCAACGTCGGATCCGCTCAAACCGCGGATCTCATAAATAGCAGTCGATCGCATTAGGTCGACGAGCTTATCCGAGCGTTCGGGGTGCTTGCTAAAGAATTGATGGTACAAGTTTCCGAGCAGGAATGTCCCGTAATTTTCGTAGACATCCCCCATCAAAATCCCTCCCCATGTCGATGGATGGTGTTTTTGTAATTGCTCGAGAAAGAATTGGATTTCGGAGGGAGGTTCCTGCCGCAACCCTCGTCGCACGGTCTGTGCATAGCGTGTGTACATCTCCCATGCATCGAGGCGCGAGAGCGTGCGTTGTTGGACCGTCAACCAAGCATCCACTCTGCGGCTTGCGGCTAGGTTTCTCGATGCCAGCACGTAGCAATTCAAGTCGTCTGGATGCGCGGCGGCGAGTGCATCGCTGAGTTTCGCCGCTTGTTCCAAATCGCCGAGCTTTGCGGCGTACTGTGCAATGAGGATATTTGCCGCATGCGAACTGCTGGAGTCCTGGAGTATCTCAAGCGCCGTTTCGGTCATGCCCATTGCATCCAGAGCGTCCGCCATGTCCACGAGCATCGATTCGAACAGTTCAGGTTCCACATTCCGTTTTCGGAGTATGCTGCGAAAACAAGCTTCAACGTCCGCACGACTCCAGCCTGACGGTATCCGCCCTTCGTCAAAATCTTCGATGACGGTTAGCAACTCTCGGTTGGATAGCGTTGGGCGTGTTTCTCGAAGGGTTTCAAATGCAGGGTATGCTGCCGACCGAAACAGGGTGAAAGTCTTGAAGAACAAGGACTCTATGCTCACCTCCCGTTCTTCGCGTCCTATCGCTTGTTGAGCCCGAGGCACGCCTGGGCCTCGATTTCCGATCTTCGTCTTCTGCTTTTGAATGCCCCAAGCATCAACCAATTTCTCAAGCGCCGCGCGCGGCTGCTCGTCAACACCGTAAATCGCCCAGTCATTGACCAGACCGTCGACCAAGAAGAGTTGCTGGTCAAAGTCATTGCCGAAAACAAATCCGTCGACCCGTTCCGAGATTCGGCGTTCCAAGTCCACAAAACCGAGCCGCTTGAAAAGCGACTGGAATCGTATCGCTTTCGCCAACGGCTTGCCCTCTTGAAGAACCTTGGTCAACCAAGCGTCCAACGAGGATAGCGACTTATCCGCGAGCCCCTCGAGTTCCAGCAAATCGTCAATGCTATTGCGGATAAAATAGAGCCCCACCAGTTCTTCGGGTGCTTTATCACGCAAACGTCCGTACAACCAATCATCGTCGCCCGTCACCATCGCCAACAGCGCAGTCTGCATCCCTTCAACATCGACTTTGAAATCCGATTCACTCCTTTTCGCGTCGCGATAAATCGCAACGGCTTCATCATGGCGCCCTAAGGACTCCAAAATGACGGCTCGTTCGATCCGATGGAATTCTTGCGAAGTCTTCCCCCGAAGGTGCTTGTCCGAATCGAGGTCCAACCAATCGTCCCATCGTCCATTGCGGAAAAGAATCGACTCAAGCTGATTGGAGTTGTCGCGTTTCGCCCTCGCGACCGCTTCATCGATTTTCCCTTCCCGTTCCAATCCCGCAATCTGTGCCTCCATCTCCTCGGTTGGTTCATCGAGATGCCATGCAGGAGGCATTTGGATCTCGCGCCAGCGAGCATTGATACCGCTTCGAAGAAGACTTTGTCGCCCTTGGCGAGGCAAAAGCGCGTTGAGCATTCGAGGAACCAAATGCTGTTTCCCTTCGCGCCACGCGCTATCGATCAACTCATCAAGCGACTCATGCTGAAGTTGGTACTTCGCCAATCCCGACAGGACCGATTGGGGCATCATCTCCAACAGTTCGACCAACTGCTCGGTGGAAATCCGATTGGTGAACAAGCCTATTGCATCCAAGTCCCCTTTGGACAGCGACTCGACCAACGATTGATAATCTGCCATCATCGCCAATCGTTCGTCGAGCGAACCAGGAATGCTGCGAATCCGTCTCAGCCACTTGCAGATAGCCACGCGCTCAGGATCACTCCCAGCGCACTGTTCATCGAGCCACGACTCGATATCGAGCGATGGATCACTCAGCTTCATGAATGCCGATTGACGCTCGGAGTAACGATTCCCTTCGAGTTGCCGCAACAACGATTCTGCCACAGTACGGTCATCCGACGACGCTACCGCAGCCATTCCACCAACCAGTAGGATCACCGACCACGCATGGCACGAATAAAGGTTTTTGATGCGGCAAAGCGGTACCAGCAAACGAATCATGCGAGCGACTAGACTTTCGTTTGAATTGCTAACGACCAAGCACGGATGGGTTAATCTCGGAAAACTGATGATCGCGATTTTTAGCGACCCGGCAACCTAGGAACAATATAACCCAATTAGTCCATCAACGCTCCTGACACCCACCAAAGCCGGATCCATTTTAGGAAATGCGATCGCCCCCGGCGGTCATATTCACGCGTAATCCTTTCGCCAGGAACACCGTGCAGGATCGATCCATAAAGTATCTTCGCGGCTTCGCGCCTTCGCGTGAGATCGGTTCGGGGTTGGTATTGGTATTGGAGTTGGGATTGGTACTGGAGGAAAAAGCCTCCTACTCCAGGATCCGCGGGCCGTTACTTGCCGGTTTCGGTCGCCGGATGCAGCTTCAACACCAACTGCAGCGCCTCGTCGCATGGCTGAACCGCGGCCAGGCCGTAGTTGCTTGCCGCGATGATCCCTCGCCCTTGCTCGGGCGCGAGGAAAACCACGCAGTACCACGATGTGTTTGAACCGTTGTGCGTCATGATCTTGCCACCCGCCCACGGGCGTTCCGAGCAAATCCACCCCCCGGCATACGTCTGACCCTCGACCGGTGTATGCAAGAACGCAATCGATTCACGTTGGATTGGGATCGGAATGGTTGAGGCAGGAACTCTATCGTCCCTTTGCATCCTCTGCCACTGCGCCAATTGCAAATGGAAACGAAGGTACTTGATCCAATCCGGCATCGAGGCATAAACCGTCCCGGCAGGGCCCAGCGCGGGTACGTTGTCTTCCTCCGTCGGTCGCTTGATCCCGAATACGTTTTGGTGCCCCCAAGGCATCTCCTCACCCAGGGATTTCGAGGGTGCTCCAAAACCGACCCGCGTCATTCCCAAGGGCTCAAAGAGCCTCGTTTTTATCTCATGTTCCCAGGCAACGCCTCGAATCTTTTCGATCACATGACCTGCGATCGCGTAGCCGAGGTTGGAGTATTCAAACTGACCAACCCGCTTCGAGTCCCTTTGCTTCTTCGCGAGCCAATGCAGCAGGTTGCGACGCAAGTCAACGACATCGACCTCTGGATCCGCGAATCGATTCCATGGTGGGTTGGGAACGGCACCGCTGGTGTGATGGAGCAACTCCGCAATCGTGGTGTCCCCCCATTGCGATGCAACGACCACGGGATCATCGGCGAAGATTTCCTTCAGCGTTTCATCCCATCGAAGTTTGCCCTCATCGACGAGCAACGCCAGCAGAGTCGCCGTCATGCTTTTCGTGCAGGACCCCAAGTGCATTGGATCGTCGATTTTAAGCGGCTCTTCGGAATCGATGCGACGCACACCTACCGCTTCGAGCTCCATCGCCCCTTCGATGGAAAAGTGTCCAGCGATCAATCCAGGCAGCCCCGATGTCTTTCGGATCCGCTCGAGCCCATCCCGAAATTCATTCTCGGTTTGAGAAAAAGCGATCGAAATGGGAACTACCCACAGCCAAACAAGCACAACAAGCGATCCCATCCATCGAGCCTCCCGATGGAACTCGAATTGCCTATGCTGTGTCTTGGTACAAGCTACGTCCACGAACTTACTTCGGCCCCACTAAACTGCGATTGAGAAAATCGGTCATCAAGCGGTATTGATGGTACGACTGCTGAGCGTCGGTGATACCGTGACGATTGTTCGGATAGAGCATCAACTCGAATTGCTTACCCGCTTTTTGCAAAGCGTGGACGAACTGCATCGTGTTTGCCATGTGGACATTATCGTCGATTTCACCATGGATCAGGAGCAGTTTACCACTCAGGTTCCCCGCCGCCTCAACGACCGAACTGGATTTGTAGCCTTCCGGATTCGCTTGCGGTGTCCCCATGTAGCGTTCCGTATACACCGAATCGTAGTTGCGCCAATCTGTTACTGGCGCTCCGGAGATACCAGCCCGAAACAGCTTGGAATGGGTCAAGGCGTAAGCGGTGAAATAGCCACCGTAACTCCACCCCCACAACCCTATGCGTTCAGGATCAGCCCATGCTTGATCCCCCAACCATTTCGCAGCGTCCTCCAAATCCCTCAATTCCACATCGCCGAGATCGCGATAGATGCGCCACGTATCTGAATTCCCTTTCCCCAACGCTGACCGGTTATCGCACAATAGGACCGCGATGCCGTTTTGCGCGAGGTAACGATGCCAAAGGTCACTCCGATGCGTCCAGGAGTTTTCGACCGTGGGTGCCGACGGCCCGCCGTAAACATGGATCAACACCGGGGCTCGCTGGCCATCGCGGAGCCCCATTGGGCGATAGAGCATCGCCGGCATTTTTTGTCCGTCCCTAGCCGTGATTTCAAAGAGCTCAACATCGCTGCTGCGCACAAAATCGAACCTATCGCTTCGGTATCCTCCCACGTAACGAATGCCTTCCCCCTGCCGATTGCGCAGCCATAGTTGGGCTGGATGCGTCATGTCGCTCCAGGAATCCATGAAGTAACTCCCCGTTGGATGCACGGAGATGCGATGGGATCCGAGCTGGCTCGATACGGTCTCGAGCTCGCCTGTCTCAAGCGACAGTCGGAGGACATCGGTGTTGGTCGGTGCCGATCGGTGTCCGGTAAACCATACGAATTTGCCCGAATCGGTAACCGCAGAGATTTCTTTGATATCCCAATCCCCTCGCGTCAACTGAGTCCGCTTGCGCTGCTCTGGATTTTCTCGCTGGGTTGAAACACGGTATAAATGGCGCCGGCCTCCGTCGGCATCGCTCACCCAAAGGAAGCTTCCATCGGGCAACCATCGCGGTTCGTCGATCACGTCGATCCACGCTTTAGACTCCTCATGGACCAGTGTTTCCGAGGAACGCTTGCTGATGTCGAATTCGATGACATCGAGCTGGTTTTGGATCCGATTTTGCAGTTGATAGATAAGCTTGTCCCCGTTGCTATTATCCGGGCCGATCGGTCTCCATCCGACGCGAACAACGAGACGATCATCCTCAGCATATTTCTCGATAGGCACCACTATGTCTTCGCCGCTAGCGATACCGACAATATGCAAACTGACCAGCGGATTGCTCTGTCCCGCTTTTGGATAGCGCATGTTTTCAATTTTTTGAGCGAAAGCAAGAGAGTTGTCCACAACAAAGTTGGGAACGGGCGTTTCATCCAACCGCAGGTAGGCGATCCGGTTGCCATCAGGACTCCACCAGTACGATTTGAACTGCCCCCGTCCATAGATTTCCTCTTGGTAAACCCAATCGAGTTTTCCGTTCAAGATTTCGCCGCCGCCGTCCTTGGTGAGCTGTTTCAATTCGCGCGTCTTGCAATCGACCACCCAAAGATTCTGGTCTCGTATGAACGCAACATGGTTACGGGAGGGGCTCAACTCGACGAGTTCTTCCTCTTCATCCGGAGTTTCAGTCAATCGGATCGCCGTCTCGGTGGGGACATCGTAGAAGTAAAGATCCTGCTTATGGCGAACCAACGCCGACGAGAAGGTATCGTCAAAGACTTGCAATTGACGTCCGTAGGGTGCCGCTGCACCGTCAGCCATCTCGGGAAGCTTGCTCAAGGCTTCGACGAGCTTGGTCGGTCGCTCGAAAGGATGCATCGCGCCGGTCGCACAGTCCGCATGGAACCATCGGTTATCACGCTGGAACAAGTATCCTTCGCCATGCGGCATCCATTTAGGAATCGAAGCGGGCATCCCTGAGAACGCGACCCTTTGTTGAGGATCGAAAAGCTTTTCCAAACTTAAGGATTCCCCGTGCACATCGCTGGGTACCAAGGTCATCCAAGTTAGCGGAGGCAGCGGCGCCGCAGTCGCCAGCTCCGGCTTCGACTTCAACCGCAAAATCGGGTAATACGAGCCTTCGCGGAGACTGGGGTCCAGGAACCCCCACGAAGCCAACGATTCGTCCGAATGCGGTTCGAGAATATAGGTCGCCAATACGCCGAGCGGATGTGCCGTCGGGACCAACCACCCTGCGCCGAGCTCCGCTTCTAACGTTTCTAACTCTACCGCGTACTTGGACATCTTGCGAAATTGAAACTCATTCCCTTCCTTGCGAGTCCGGACAACATACCGCTCCACAGGCCACGAAGCCTTAAAGTCTATTGGAACCAATGGGATCCCATGCAACCGCAGTCTGCTGGCTACCCAAGAACAGTCCGCGGGTACGAAGTAGAACGCGGGTGCGTCGACGCTCAATGTCGCTTCGCCCCGGTTCGCAACGGTGACCTCGTATTCGGTGGGAACCATTTCCTGAACCCGCTGTCGATCTTTGGGGGAGGGAAACACCGTATCAGGGGATTCTTTCTTGTCGCCGGGTTCTTTCTTGTCGCTGTGATCGCGATCGACAGCAGCACCTTTCCCGTCACCGCCATCCTTCGCCTGGTTGCTGCTGGCGTCTTTAGGCCATGCATACGCTGCTACTTTCGATTTACCCGAATCGGCAACAATTTTGCCTTGGATCGGAACACCGCGCGGTGACGTGATCGCATCCGAAGCGTCCGCGGTGTCGATCAGTTGATGGATTTTTGCAGCGTTATTGGTGAGTCCCTTTAAGCATTCATCGATGAAAGCGTACGAAACTTCGATCCGACGTTTGTAGGTCGCGTACGAGTAAGACTCCACCAAAATTCCAATCTTGCCGCGGAGGGCCATGTACTCGGTGCTGTAACGTGGCTCATAGCCGTAGCTCTCCCAGACGGTATGTTCCCGGTTGAAATTCCCGTAATAGAAGATCGGCATGTCGCGGTTGGTCATGGCCGACGATACCGATGGAAAAAACTCCCCTCGCATCCATTCGATCAATTGCGGTTTTGCCGCCGGATTATGGGGTAGATCGTATGTCATGTCGTAGCGGTGGAGCGAACCATTGGTGGTGTGCGCATCGATCAATACATCCGCGTCCCATGTATCGATCATCCGAACTAAGGAGCGGACTTCCCATGAATCGAGTTTGACAAAGTCCCGATTGAGGTCTTGGCCAATCGCATTTTCCCGGGTCCCCATCCCCAACGCTGGTCCCTCCTGTCCCGGTCGATGCATAGCTCCGACCCTTTCGTTTCCATCGGCGTTAAAATTGGGAGCGAATACGAGTACCGCATGTTCGAGATAAGGATGTTCCTCGTGTTGCAGCAAATCCCTCGCGAGCGCGAGCAACGCTTCTTTGCTGTCGCACTCTCCACTATGAATGCCACCCAAGAGCACAATGACCAAGCGAGGGTCGTTTGGGGGAAGTGGTAGTTTCACATCCTCTTCTTTGGAGACCACCAAGGACCAAAGAGGGCGATTTTCGTGGGTCATCCCGTACTGGATCAGCTTCGCATGCTTGCTAGCACCATCGAGCGTTTGCAAGAACGCATCCACGTCCGAACCTCGCGAGGTGGCCAAAAACTGCGAACGCTCGGCGATCGTGATCGGGCTTTTCACTCCGGAAGGAGTTGCCAACGATGATTTGCTCGGATCCTCGGACCTGGCGGTTTCCGGTGCCAATACGAAGGAGACCACTGCTAAGCTCGCCGCAGCCGCAAGCCGCGCGAGGGCTGGCGCCATGCTCCGGCAACGTTTGCCCTGGACAAGAGAAATGGATTGAGGGAGGGAGTTTGATTGGGGCGACGGAGTGGGTATTTGACAGCTATTCATAGAATCTGAAGTGCCCCCTTTCCGAAAGGGCTGGATCGTTAGATAACGTAAGGGCGGGCCGGGTTCGGCGCGTCCTTATTTTAGTCGAATGGTACTTAGTTGTCGGACTGCATGTTTGGAGTGAGAAAAATGACTCGGATTCAAGCGTTGGTGGCAAACGGTTTGGTATGGATGCTCGCGGTTCACGCGTGGGCATACTGGGATCGGGCTGAGGTTTTGGCGCAGAATCCTCGCGTCTTATTAGAGACGAGCATGGGGGATTTAGAAGTCGAACTATACGAAAAAGAAGCCCCAAAGACGGTGGCCAACTTCCTCAGTTACGTGAAGAAGGGCCACTACGATGGGACTATTTTCCACCGGATTATCCCTAACTTTGTCGTCCAAGGGGGTGGCTTGGATCCCAACATGAAGGAACGACCAACCGACGATCCTATCGAAAACGAGTCGAGCAATGGTCTCAAGAACGAGAAGATGACCCTGTCGATGGCTCGAACCCGCGCCCCGCACAGCGCCACGTCCCAGTTCTATATCAACCTGAAGTACAACGCAGACCTTGATAAATCCAAGGCGATCGATCGTTTTGGATATTGCGTGTTCGGCAAGGTGATCAAAGGGGAGGACATCGTTGAAAAGATGGCCAAATCCAAGACTGGCCTCAAAGGTCCTCATTCCGATGTCCCCGTAGAACCGATCGTCTTGAAGAAGGCGACCATTCTCGAGCCGAGCAAAAACTAACAATCATCGGGAGCTAAAACCTGGTGAACTATCCATGGCGAGTTCTCAGGCCCAAGCGCCCGATTGAAGCGACCGATTGAATCGCAACCAAGCCCTTCGGTAACCATCCGAAGGGTTTTTTTGTGCCTTTGCGGGAATAGATGCCAAACTCACGGCCACTCCAAAATCCATTAAACTGCTGGATGGGAACCCGAGTGCCCATCGAAGCCTTCTTGAAGGTCGACCATTTTTCGCCCATCCGACTTCCAGAATCACCCTATACAACAACTCATGCAACAGCAATCGCTTTCATTAACGCGTCGTGGCATCACGATCTTTCACTGGGGACTTGAGGTCATTGCGGGTTTGATATTGCTCAGAATCGGCCTATCGCTGTTCATGCAATATCCGATCGCAACCCAATTCCTAATTGCATTACAGCGCGTTTCACCCTTTGTTGAGCCTGTGCTACAGCTTGCAATGTTACTGGGAGTATTGCTGACCTGCGCTGCGCCCGCCGAGAGTGGGACACGGAAGTGGGCATACACGATCTTCGTATTCGGAATCTTTGCTTGGTTGTTACCGGTCATCGTTTACACCATGCAATTGCCCATGACATGGCTGAGCTTTCGTTCCGCGACTATCCTCGTCCAGGCCGTTTTATTCGTTGGACTTTTGCAGCAACTGGCCAGCTGGATAAAAGGAATTGAAGCAAGCGATATCTCCGAGAGGGGCGATGGGGTTACCGAAAGCGCGTATGGAGCTGCCGCAAGCGCGATCGATCAAGAGGATGCTAAGGTTTGGAGTAACCTCGAAAGTCAGCTGGAGAGCCTATTTCGCATCGGTTGCATTCTAGTCGGTGCGGCTTTGCTGTTCCTTATGTATCCGGGGTTGGCACTCCAAGTTGCGATGCTGGGTACAGGCGTGACAGCGATCGTCGTCTTTTTCATGCTGCTTCTCCTTGCGGCCATGTTCAGTCGCAATGTCTATCGATTCGAAAAGGCGATGCGGATCAATTCGGCCCGCACGAGCAACGATGATCCTGCCTGGCGGGCAATTCCTGCAGACCGTTTGGTTCCTGCCAGCATTTTGTTGGGAGCCTTGGCGGCGATAGCGCTCGGAGTCGAGAAAGTAGCCAACTACACTCTCGCACCGAAATACTTCATGAAGGAAATCGAGCGGACATTCGGCAACACTGGATCGGGTGGAGGCTTTGCCGAAAGCGCTTTCACACCGACTCCGGCTCCTGCGATGTCGATGAAACAGGTCGATGGCGAAAACCTTGAGCTGAAAGACCTCCGAGGGAAAATCGTCGTACTGAATTTCTGGGCTACCTGGTGCGGGCCATGCGTGAAAGAAATCCCCGACTTGATCGAACTCGCCGAACAAGGTCGGGATCAGGGAGTGATCGTGATCGGGATCAGCGACGAGGACGAAACCACGATTCGTAATTTCGCTGAAAAACGAGGGGTCAAGTATCCGATGGTTTCGGGAGCAGGGTGGCCGGCACCGTTCCATCAGATCAACGCCGTCCCAACCACGTTTGTCATCGATGGCGAAGGAATGATTCGGTCCAAACTCATCGGCTCTCGATCACTCGATGTTTTCCAAGCCGAAATCGAGAAAGCAAAAACCCCTCTTCCGCAACGCGAGCCCAACGGAACATCACAAGGAGCTTCCGACCGATAGCGGTTAGCAATCCTACCGCGTGAAACCGTACCGCGTGAAACCCTCCGCGTGAAACCCTCCGTGTGGTTTGGCTCCATGTCGATAATGCCACGGAACAAAACCGAGTATCTCCGTTGCAACGAATAGCACCAACGGATTTTTTGTCTCGCACCGTGCCCCACGCTTATTTCATCTTGACCAACGCACAGCAGCGAGGTCCTGTCACTATTGCATCTCGGAGAAAGATCCTCGGAACTACAATCGAGTACTACCTGAGACTCCAAATTCGTTTAGGTTCCATCCTCTACTTGCTCGAAATGCTTTGTACGGCTTCGACATCAATTACGAGACGAATTCCGCCCCCTGTGGCTTCCGGCGAAAATTCAGGTCCGTAGCGGTATCGCTTACTGAAGTGAAACAGCCAAAGATTTTGGCTACTTTTCCCACCGCAGGTTACCAAACCACTCACATCCCCGGAGATCCGTGAGACAACCAAACCATCTACCGGGGGACTTTCAACGATCGTCTTATTATAACCTTGGACCAGCTCTTCGGCGTTTCCTTGGACGTCATACAACCCGAACGGGTTGCTGGTCAGTTGCGCAACGCCCCTGATTCTTTGCGAGTTTTGTAAGAACCAATCCGTCGATAGTACCATTTCGGGCTGGCACCAAAAGCGCGAATCGGAACCCGCCCGACCCGCATATTCCCATTCGTACTCCGATGGCAATCGGAATCCGATATCACCCGTCGAAATCACGGTTCCCGTCGTATATTTATAGGGTTGACTTAGCCCATGCCCGAGAGATATGGCGTTACAGAAACGGATAGCTCGCGCGTAATCTAATTCCGCTGGGGCGTTCGCTGCGTCGGGGGATCTTATCTCGATCTCTTTCTCGCCCGCTACATACTGGTACTGGCCTAAGGTCACCTCCGTAATTCCGATGTAGTAGGGTTTTGGTATCACCACGCGATGTTTCGGCCAGTAATTTCTCCCAACTAGATCCTGGCGTTTGATCAACCCATCGGAATTCGCAGCGAATTGATCGAGATCCTCGTCCGAAAATCCCGATTGAAATTCACCCGGCGGGATAAGCACAAACACCATCCCTATTTTGTTCGTAAACGCGCGGGGAACCTTGTAGTACTTTGCCCATTGCTCCTGAAGTTTTGCAGCCGTCTTGGCATTGAAGGGAACAATACCCGGTTCGGGGATTCCTTTACCGGTCTCCCAACCAGTTGTTTTGTCATACATATCAACCACGGGAATGGCACTTGCCTTGCCAAGCTTTCGTCCCAGAGTACTTTGCGATCGCTTGTTTTGCGCAGTGTTGCTGCTATCGCTGGGTGTCTCACGATCTAACGGCATCGCATCCACCTTAGCAGCCATTTTGCCATCCGTTCCGCCGTTAGCTGACTCGACACCTAGTGCCTTAACAATCTCTGCTGGATCATTAGGATCCTTCGCTGGCTCCATATCGACCTCGGACGACGCAGTGCCTTCCGGCTTCGGCTCCGCCGCCGATGTCGACGATGCTGAGGTTGAAGACGCCGAGGTTGACATCGCTAATTCACTCGCATCTGGTTCAACCGACCGCGACGCGGATTCGATGGAAGCTATCTCAACACGCTTCAGTACGATCGAACGACTCGCGGATTGATCGGCTAAAATCTCGAGCTTTTCTTGATGATTATCATATCCTTCACAACTGGCCTCCAGCGTATATTCGCCGGGTGCAAGCATCACAATATTCAGGCCATTCACGAGCTTTTGCTCAGTCCTGCTCCCGTTTGCATCCAAGATGAACAACTTCGCAGTACTCGGCTCTACTGTTACAGTCATCTTCCCTCGTCTTAGCGTTAGGGGTTGGGCAGAAGGAGTCCGGGAACTAGCAGTACCCCCGACATCCTTCTTGTTTTCTACTTGAACTGCCGATTTGCCACTACGATTGAATACATAAAAGCCAAACGCTGCGAGGAACAGCGAGGCAGCAAGGCCTCCTACATAAAGCCTTTCCTTAAATTGCCGCGACTTTTTCTTTGCCATCAGTCGTTCGATAGCACTGGATGATGTGGAAGCCAATACCGCAGGAACCTTTGGCACGTTTGCTTTCGTCTCGGCAGCCTGCTGAACAACAGTCTCTCCATCTCCAGCCATCGCTCCCGATTTCGAAACTCCTTTAGCCACTGAGTGAGATTCCGTAGAATCTGCGGGTCGAGCCAAAACCATCTTCAATTGATCGATAACCGCCGCCATGGATTGGGGCCGATCGCTAGGCTTTTTCGCAACCATGCGAGTAATTACTTGCTCAAGCGCTACCGGAACGTCACTCCTCTTGGTGCGTACCGAGGGAATGAGGCTCTCCCGATGCGCAGTGATCTTCTGAAACAAAGACCCGCCAGGGTACATGGGCTCACGTGTCAGTAACGTATATAGCGTACAGCCTAGGCTATATATGTCACTCCGAACATCCGCAGTTCGCGTATCGGTTCCTTGCTCGGGAGACATGTAATCCATCGTCCCCATAACTGTCCCATCGGCGGTCAGTCCATTCGTGGTCCAATCTTCCACGTTGGCTCCTTCGCCGATACGAGCCAACCCCATGTCCAAAACCTTGACACACCCACTTTGGTCGAGAAGCAGGTTCGCAGGCTTTATATCCCGATGAATAATGTTTTGTTCGTGGGCATACTGTAATCCTTGGGCCGCTTGGATCGTATAGTCGATGGCATCTCGGATCGAAAGGGGTCCTTTGCGATCGATCAGCGTCTTGAGATCTTGCCCGTCGACATACTCCATCACCAAAAAATGCGTTTTGCCTTCCTCACCAGCATCAAATGCGGTAACGATGTTGGGGTGGATCAACTTTGCTGCGGCACGAGTCTCACGCTCGAATCGTTTGGTCAGTTCTGAGGAGAGTTGCCCTTGGAGATTGAGAACCTTGATAGCAACGATCCTGTTCATGCGCTGGTGACGAGCGCGGTAGACATTCCCCATGCCACCCTGTCCGATCTTATCCAGCACCAGATAGGGTCCGAGCATCAAACCGCGAGCGCGTCCCGCAAGAACAAATTGTGCTTGGAATGAAGTAAGTTTGCCTTGTCGTACCAGTTCCTTTGCAGCAGAAACGGTACTGGCATCCGAGTCGCTACTGCTGACGCTGGCATCTTGAGCTACGACGGTCTTAAATTCGTCTTCTGTGATGCACCCTAAAGCAATGACATCTCTTTTTAAAACGTCAAAACCAACGACCGACGGAGTTTTGGAAGTAGATGTAAAAAGAACAGTCTTGTCTTTGTCGTCCATAACACGGGTGTAAATGCAATGGGTGTTCAACAAAAACCGATATGGATGTACCAACGAATCACGATTGAGGTCGGATTATACGGCACCACGAACCGAGAGACCACTCGGATTGCACCTATGGGGAGAATTGTTTCTGTCGTGATCCTTGTCGAATCGTCTCAATAAGTGCCATTTTCTTGGGAAAAGACGACGGGCGTTTCCATCGCATTTTTGAACAACGATTCTGCGAAAGCAACGAACCACGAAGGAGAAGAGCTTGCGTCGGATCCACTGAGCATCCACTGGCTCCCCATCGCAGCATCACCGATAGCAGTAAATCGCTTCCGAGGATCGAACAAGAAGGGCTCCATTCGCGATGGCAGGAGTCGACCAATAGACTTCATCTTTGGTACCGGTACTGAGTTCTGCAACAACGTTGTACTCCGTTCCCGCTTGAACGATGATCAAATTACCCGCTTCGTTGAACATGTAGATCTTGTCCCCAACCACGACCGGGCAACCGGCGACGAGGGTACCTCCAGGGGTACGTTTGCGATAAACTTCTTTACCGGTCAGCTTCTCGTAACATGTTGCGGTATTGCCGAAGAAATAGAGGTAGTCACCGACGATAACAGGAGAAGGCATTCCGGCGCCGCTCTTTGTGCCCGACCACATGACAGCATCGCTTTGAGTCTCACCCTTGGGGAGGCTCAAGTCCCCGGTGTGCCCTGGACGAATCGCAGCCAGTGGTGCTCGACTTCCCGGGCTCGAGGTGCCGAAATAGACACCTTGAGCGTCGGCGACCAGGGAACACGAGAACGACGTATCGAGTCCGCTCATTCGCCATCGTTCTTTCCCGTTGTTGAGCTCATAAGCGATCACTGCTCCCTGACCGGCGGTGACCACTTCTTGGACGCCTTGGTTATCCCAGAGGATCGGTGTACTCCATGCGGAGCCCTTGGGGCGTTCCGCTCTCCAGAGTTCGCTGCCGTCCTTGGTGTTCAAACAGTGCAGCACCGCGGATTCCTCGTTGTACATTTGAACGAGAACGCGATCGCCAGCGAGGAGGACCGACGATCCGGTTCCGAAATCATTCGAGATCTTTTGTTGTTCAAAGGCCTTCGTCCATAGCTGGTTCCCTTGGAGGTCGTATGCCGCCATAACTCCAGCAGCACCAAAGAAAGCGTAAACGGCATCGGTGGAAGCAGCGGGGGTTTCTGTTGCGAAGGTATTCGAAGCGTGCTTGCTATACGTTGGAATCGCATCGGCAATAGTTTGCTCCCAGAGGATGCCTCCGTTATCTAGGGACAAGCAAATCAGTTTCCATTGGATGGGATCTTTAGGCTTTGGACCTTTCCCCATGGTGCTCGGGTCCATGACCCCACCCATCATCCCCTTGGGTTTGAATCCGGATTTTGCGACGGCCGTCGTTACAAACACTTGGTTGCCGACGACGATCGGTTGCGACCAACCGCTTCCTTCGATTTCGGTCCTCCATGCTGGCTGGGTATTCGTCGATACGGTCTCGGACAGGCTGCCCGAGGCGATGCTCTGGGCGGTTCCTCCGCGGAATTGGCTCCAATCTTCAGCGCGGGCGAGAAATCCGCATGAGAGCAAACCGGTTCCTATCGTGAGAATTGCCGACGTTCGCTTGATCGCCATGTTTGTAATCGCCCCATTCAACGTTGATACTCGGAAAACCGGCCCCTTTTGGCCGACCTGAATGCATCTTTCGACGCACATACAAGCATCCACACCGAGTGCACAAAACGTGGGGGGCGGGAAGCTTAGTTTCGCTAATGCTGAACTTTAGCAAGCTGTCAACCTCGAGGATTCCTTGTGTTATTCCTCAGGTTAGGGGCATTCCGTGGGAGGTAAGCGAATCGATTGATGATGAGGGGACTGGCGGATAGAATGCCCGCTTCCCTTTTCTGGGTATTTTTCCTGCGGTCCATAGCGGCGTTCGAGAGAGTTACGAGCATGAGCGATTTGTGTGATTTCGGCCTGATCGGCCTGGCGGTGATGGGCGAGAACTTGGCTTTGAACGTGGAGAGCCGCGGTTATCGCGTCGCTGTCTTCAACCGAACCACCGAAAAGGTCGACGAGCTGATCGCGGGTCGAGCCAAGGGAAAGAATTTCCTGGGATGCCACTCGATCGTCGAAATGGTAAAGAACCTCAAGCGTCCCCGCTTGGTCATGATGCTGGTGAAAGCTGGCCCTGCAGTCGACGATCTGATCGAGCAACTGCTTCCCCACTTGGAACCGGGCGATATCTTGGTCGACGGTGGCAATACTCACTACGTCGATACCGAGCGACGAACCCAGTACGTGGAGAGCAAGGGACTTTTGTTCGTCGGCTCTGGTGTCTCGGGTGGTGAAGAAGGCGCCCTCAAAGGCCCTAGCTTGATGCCCGGCGGCAGCAAGGCCGCATGGGAAACCATCAAGCCGATCTTCCAATCGATCGCTGCCAAAGTCGGACCGAAGAACGACATTCCATGCTGCGAATGGGTCGGTCCCCGCGGAGCCGGTCACTATGTCAAAATGGTGCACAACGGAATCGAATATGGCGACATGCAGTTGATCTGCGAAGCCTACTTCTTGCTGAAGGAAGCCGCTGGCCTCTCCAACGATGAGCTGTACGATGTCTTCGCCGATTGGAATCTTGGGGAGCTGCAAAGCTACCTCATCGAGATCAGCCGGGACATCTTCAGCGTGAAGGACGATGCGGGTGGGGATGGCTACCTCGTCGACAAGATCCTCGATGTTGCAGGAGCGAAGGGGACCGGCAAATGGATGAGCCAATTGGCTCTCGATTTGGGTGTGCCTAGCACCTTGGTCACGACCGCCGTTTACGCTCGATGCTTGGCCGCGATGAAACAAGCTCGGGTGCGTGCAAGCAAGGTTCTCCCTGGCCCTGCGGCTTCGCACAATCCAGCATTCGACGGCGCCGTCAAGCACTTGGTCAGCGATCGCAAGCAGTTTATCGAAGCCGTGCGGCAGGCGCTCTACGCATCGAAGATTTGCTCGTACGCCCAAGGCTTCGTGCAATTGCAAGAGGCGAGTCGCGAGCACAATTGGGGACTCAATTACGGGGATTGTGCTCTGCTGTGGCGCGGTGGGTGCATCATTCGAGCTCAATTCCTGGATCGGATCAAAGAAGCCTTTGATGCACAACCCGATCTCGAAAACTTGCTCCTGTTCCCGTACTTCACCCAAGCCATCGAAAAGGCGCAAGCCTCGTGGCGAGCCGTCGTCATGGCCGCGAGTCATCTGGGGCTTCCCGTCCCAGCCTTCTCGACAGCGCTCGCTTATTACGACAGCTATCGCCTAGCACGTCTCCCTTCGAACTTGCTCCAAGCACAGCGAGACTATTTCGGCGCGCACACTTACCAACGCGTCGATCGCGACGGTGTATTCCACAGCGAGTGGCTGGACTTGAGGAAACAGCCCAAAGCCTAACGAGCCGCAGGGCTGATCAGCTCTGTGATTTCGTCGAACGACAGCGCCGGGGAAACCTTCCTCCCTGCGAAGAGATCCTCATCGGGAATTGCACTTCACTATGGCTCGTGAATTAAAAACGATTCGAAATATCGGCATCATCGCTCACATCGATGCGGGTAAAACTACCGTGACTGAGCAAATGCTCTACATGAGCGGTACCAAGCACCGGGCCGGTGCGGTCGATTCGGGCACCACGGAAACCGATGACGATCCCGAAGAACAGCAGCGAGGGATTACGATCTTCGCTGCGTGCGTGACATTCCGCTGGAAGGAATGCTCGGTCAACTTGCTCGATACCCCGGGACACGTCGATTTCACCGCCGAAGTCGAACGATGCTTGCGAGTCCTCGACGGTGCAGTGGTCGTGTTCAGTGCGCGCGAAGGGGTCGAGGCTCAGAGTGAAACGGTATGGCGACAAGCCAACAAGTACGGCGTACCTCGAATTGTTTTCATCAATAAACTCGATCGCGAGGGTGCTGACTTCTATCGCGTTTTGGACGAAATCGGACCGCGGCTCGGTGCCGACCCGCTCGCGATTCAGATTCCGGTCGGCCAAGGCCCCAGTCACACCAACGATCCGTTCCGTGGCATCATCGATCTGATCGACCTGAAATACCTCACCTTCAGCCACGAAGATTCGGGGCGGACCGTGATGTCTCAGGATATCCCCGAAGAACTCGTCGCCGATGCCATGGATTGGCGAAATGTAATGCTCGAAAAGCTTTACTCCTTCAGCGCGGAAATGATGGAGCTGGCGATGGAGGAAAAGCCGATCCCACCCGAGTTGATACGCAAGGCCCTCCGTGAAGCATGCATCGCCCAGAAAATCCAACCTGTCTTTTGCGGCTCCGCATTGCACGGCGTCGGCGTCCAGCCACTCCTCGACGGTGTCAGCCACTACTTGCCATGCCCGCTTGATCGGCCTCCGGTCCAAGGGGTCGATCCCAAGAAACGGGATAAAACCCTCCTGCGCAAACCGGACCCGAAAGATCCCTTTTGTGCATTGGTGTTCAAGATCCTCCCGGCAAAGACCGGGGATATGTTTTGGATCCGCGTCTACTCCGGTCGTCTCGAGTCCAACTCGCGCGTGTACAACCCCAACCGCGACAAGAAAGAAAACGTCGCTCAGCTTTGGCAAATCCACGCAACGAAGCGGGAGAAGCAAGGCCAGATCGATGCCCTGGAATGCGGCGACATCGCATGCGCGATCGGACCTCGCGATTCCATCACCGGAGACACCCTTTGCGACACCCGCGACATGATCGAGTTGCCCTCGATCCAATTCGCGCAGTCCGTGATCTCGATGGCGATCGAGCCCGAGAATACGACCGAACGCAAAAAGCTCGCGGAAGTACTCGATATGCTCAAACGTCAGGATCCGACGTTTCACGCAACCGAGAGCTCGGAGTCCGGCCAGACCATCATCTCCGGAATGGGAGAGCTCCACTTGGAAGTGATCAAGAATCGACTCGTTCGCGACTTCCACCTGAACGTGAAATTCTACAAGCCACGGGTCAGCTACCGCGAAACCATCGCTTCGACGGCCGAAGTCACCGGACAATGCAATCGCCAAGTCGGCTCGCAAAATTTGTTTGCCCGTCTCCAGGTCCGCTTCGAACCTTTGGAGGATTTGTCAGCGAAAGTGATTGTTCTCGATCGTACTCCGCCCGAGAAAATGCTTCCAGAAAACCTTCGACAAGCGGCCCTCGAAGAACTTCGCAACCGCGCCGAAGGTGGCGGGTTGGTGGGTTCTTTCCCTCTGACTGGCATCCGAATCAGCGTGCTCGGCGCCGAAATGGCCGAAGTGGGTTCCGATGAAGTTGCATTCCGTATCGCTGCCAACGACGCGTTCGACGAAGGACTTCGCGCGGGCAAGCCGTCGCTGCTGGAACCGGTGATGAAGATGGAGATCACCACTCCTCCCGATTATTTGGGAGAGATCGTCGGAGACCTCCAACAGCGTCGCGGCTTGATCGAACGCACCGAAGCCCGCGGTGCCATCACCAGCGTATCGGCGATCGCGCCGCTCAAGGAACTATTCGGTTACTCAAGTGCGATCCGATCCCTCAGCCAAGGCCGAGCCGGTTGCTCCATGGAGCCGCAGGGGTATCAAGTCGCTCCGCAGGAAGACTTGGAATCGTTCGCTATGTAATGAATGGCTCGTGGCCAAAAACTCGTGGCGCAAGACTCGAGCCGCCTCAGGACACCTTGAGATCCAACCCTCTTTCCATTTGGAACAATCGACGTGTTCATTACGCTTGACGGAATCGACGGTGGTGGCAAATCGACCCAAATTGAATTGCTTGCAACGTATCTGAAAGAGAAAGGGGTGCAGGTTGCTCAGTTTCGAGATCCTGGATCCACTCCGCTAGGCAATGCGGTACGCGAGATTCTGCTACATCGCGAAGACATCCCGTTAGCGAATACGGCGGAGATGCTCCTCTATATGGCAGCTCGAGCCCAATTGGTTGCCGAGCAAATTCGGCCAGCGCTGGAATCCGGTGCAACAGTGATCTGCGATCGCTACTTGCTAGCCAATGTTGTCTACCAAGGCTCAGCCGGGGGAATGGATGTCGATGCACTATGGACCGTCGGACGGATTGCGACGGGTGGTTTGATGCCCGATGTCACCATCGTGCTCGATTTGGATCCAACGATCGCAGCGTCGCGCATCCAGCGCGGTCAAGACCGACTGGAGAAACGCGGGCTTGCCTATTTTGAGAAAGTGCGATCTGGGTTTATCGAGCAAATCCAGAAGTGCGGTGGCAGTACGAAATTGGTCGACGCCAATCGACCCGCCGATGACGTGCACCGCGAAATCATCACGTTTATGAACGGCATCATCCCCCATCAGAGCCACGCGCCTTAGCAAGTGGCAGAGGGATGTAGGAACCTGATCTCTCGGCCTCTAGGGATAATTTCACGCTGGGTACGAACGCATCCTCACAGCGTTTACTTATTGACGCGACTGTGGTGTAACCTTGAACCGCAATATTTTGTCGCCACGTTTCACTGCGATTTCGGTCTCTTGACCAACCTTCAGCGCTTCGATCGCGAATGTGTAGTCGTAGATATTTTCAACCTTGCGACCTGCTAACTCCACCACCACATCCTTGGCTTGAACACCCGCTTTTGCCGCTGGCCCATCTTTGGAAACACCCGAAAGCAACACGCCTTGAACGTCTCCTTGAGCGTAGTCCGGAATCGAACCTAGGTACGCCGTCATCGCGGCGCGAGCCCCTTGGTTTTCTGGTGCTTTTTGTTCGGTGAACTCAGGAGCGGTCTCTGCAGTGGCTACCGAACGCGCGATCATGCCCATCAGCTTGGCGATCTTTGCCGCTCCTTCGTAGTTGAGCAACTCTGGGGTATCGCGAGGGGTGTGGTATTCCGAATGGGAACCGGTGAACGCTGACAAAATCGGCACACCTTTCAGAAAGAACGTGCTCGCGTCGGTGGGCAGGTAGCTGTCGCTTTGGAGGGTTACTGGCAAACCGACCACCGCGTTTCGTTTCTCAATCTCACCTTTCCAGTAGGGCGAGGAGCCGATGCCTTGCAGGACCAAGTTATCCCGCAGTCGCCCGACCATATCTAAATTGAAGCAGGCCACAACCGTGGGATAAAGCTTGTGACCGTGGGCTGCAGGAAGATCTGGATAGATCTCATAGAAATGGTCCGCAAAGTGGGCAGAGCCGAGCAAGCCCATCTCTTCGCCGGACCATGCCGCAAAAAGAACGTCATGCTTTAAATCGAGTTTGCCACTCTTCTTTTGGCTCGCCAGCGACTGGGCGATTTCGAGCATCCCAGCAACACCGGACGCATTGTCGTCGGCACCGCGGTGAATCCCGTTTCTTTCCTCTTCCCTCGCCAAACTCGAGCCGCTGGCTCCAGCTCCGAGGTGATCGATATGAGCTCCGATAACAATCATCGTATCCGAGGGCTTGTCCGAGGCTCGCAAAATACCCAGCACATTGGTGCCGGTTCGTTTGACGGGCTGCACATCGATAGTGGCTCGGACTTCCACTTCGGGAAGGACAAACCCCATCATCATCTCGCCGCGATCGAGTTCGCCTTGGAGGTCCCCGAGTTTATCCTCCGATTTTTCAAACCATTTCTCAGCAACCGCGTCGCTAACGCTGATGGCCGCGATGCTGGTCCCAGAGAGGGAGCCATCGGTTTGTAGCGGGACCAACTGCTGTCGCACGCCGCTCTTGGGACCACTGACCACAATGAGGCCTTTCGCTCCACGATCGCGAGCTGCCATGGCTTTGTATCGCAGCGAACTGTAACGCGCCAAATGCTGTCGGCGTTCGGGACTGACATCGGATGGCATCTGGCGCAGCACCATCACCCACTTGTTCTCAACATCCAGATGGACGTACGAATCGTACTCCGGTTGGCCTTGATCTGCAGGTGCCACGATCCCGTACCCTGCAAACACCACCTCGGTCGCTTCGATGCTCGTTGAGTTCGAGAACACCAATGGTCGCCAATCCTCATCGAGCTTCCATGTGTCTGTTCCCGACTGCAGCAAGTTGCTCGATAGGACTTCGACACCAGCCGTGTAGGGGAATGGATAGAAGTAGTTACCGAACCCGTCCAGTTCTTCGGTGCTCCCGTTCAACTCCGACTTATTCCCTGGAAACGATTGGGTCCCTGCAGGAGCCAGTCCGAGCGACGACATGGTGCTAGCAACATAGGCTGTTGCCAAGCGTTCACCCGCGGTACCGGTCAATCGACCGCCCAACTCAGGCCGGCAGAGATAATCCACGTGTCGACCGATGTCGGAGGCCTTGTAGTCATTGTCACTCGCAGCGAGAGTCGCCTTAGCTTCCGAAGTCGCGAGTGCGATATCCTTGGAACTGAGTCCGGTGGATGAAGGGCCACCTGCACGGTTTGAACCCAAGGCGTTAGCCTCGGACATGTTTTTCTCGCCCGAAGGCTTGCTAGCCCCCAACCCGAGTGCTTGGCGAGCGGCAGCATCATTCCATTTTGCGATGAATATCTGCGATTTCTTGTCCGCGGTTCGATTGCTGGTCCATGCCAGCTCAGAACCATCGGGGGTGAATACGGGGAGGCCATCGAATCCATCGGTGGTGGTGACTCGTACCGGTTCATGCGCCCCGGCAGCATCGACGAGATAGAGCTCAAAGTTTGCGAAGCCTTGGAGGTTGGTCGCAAAGATCATGTAATCGCCGCTGGGATGGAAGTACGGAGCCCAACTCATCGCCCCTAACTTCGTGATTTGCTTGGCATCCGAACCATCGATATTCGCCGAGTAGATCTCGGCCGTGGCCCCATCTTCACTGAACCGACGCCAGCAGAGGCGTTTTCCATCCGGCGAGAAGAATGGGCCGCCATCGTATCCAAAAACGTCGGTAATCTGGCGGATGTTGGTTCCATCGGAGTTCATCACGAACAGATCCAACGCGACCGCCGGATCATTTTCAAACAACGTTTTCTCACGTTCCGATAACGGCTTGGCGTAGGCAACCCGGTTCGACGAGAAAGCGATCAGCTTCCCATCGGGGCTGTAGGATCCTTCGGCGTCGTATCCTTTCACATTGCTCAAGTTCTTGTACTCGCCGGTCTTCCGGTTCCACTCGATGAGCTCAAATTGCGGGTCGTAATCCCATGCGTAGCGACGCGTTTGTCCCGATGCACGAAACTCCAGTTCCGCTTTCTGCTTTGCAACCACTTCGGGATCTTGTTGGGTGGAGGCAAACAGAACGCGATCTCCATCAGGATGAATCCAGGCGCAGGTCGTTTTTCCATCCCCGGGAGAGACCCGCTCAACATCTCCGGTTTCCCGATCGAGCAGGTAGATTTGATAGAAAGGATTTGTCTTTTCTCGCTCGCTTTGGAACACCATATACCGGCCGTCGCGGCTGAAATACCCTTCGCCGGCACGGGCTCCCTCGAACGTCAACTGACGCGTTCCCGTCAGAAATTTCTGCTCGGCCGCTGAGGCAGCGTTTTTATCGGCCGAAGCGTCTTGCGCGAGACTTACCATCGCCACCCCAAACGCCATGAAAAAAGCTGCCGGCAGAACGGTTTGCTTGGCAAGTAGTCGCTTGGCAAGTAGTCGCTTGGCAAAAAATGGATGGTTGGACGATTGCGATAGCATCGAGCGGTACCAATGGTTTCGTAGGAGATTCATGGACGGGAGGGAGGTTGGTGGTTTGCGATGAAGAACCGCAGGCGGGAGCAGGGAACAACAGCGTTGGGACGCTGTCATACCGCAAACTATTAGAATCCTATTTTAGTCACTCGGCCAGCGCAAGTGACCGAAAGTACCCGCCGAACCTTCACCGACCACAACACGGTTTCCCCAGCGCAATCCCAAGGCACTTCTCGCTGCGATTCTCGGAACAATTCTCGCCGCAACACCATGGCCAGCTTGCATTTGCTGCATTATTCCAGCCACCCCGATGCCGAGACTCTCGGATGTGCAGAAAGCCGGGAATGTGGTACACTCCAAGCCCTTTTTTCAAGATTTGAAACCAACACCCAAAACGAACCTTCGACGACCCGTACGGTTGAACATCTAATGACCATCGATCAATACAGTTTGTGTCCCTGCGGCAATGGCAAGAAAATCAAGTTTTGCAAGTGCAATGAGCACTTTCCGGAAATGCAGACCATCCATCGGATGATCACCGGTGAGCAGAACGTCGCCGCCTTGGATCGGATCAACGCCAACCTGAAGACCACCCCGTCGGAGCCGTGGCTATTGGCGATGAAATGCGAACTGCTGCTGCAACTGAACGAGTTGGAGTCGCTCGAGGAAACGTCAGCCAAATTCATCCGACTCCAACCGGACAACCCCCTCGCTAAACTCTATCGAGCCCTCGTCGCCGTCGTTCGGGGAAATACCGAGGAAGGTGCAACACTTCTATTGCAGGCGATCGCGGATTCGACCGAAACCCTCCCGCCGATGACCGCCACTGTTGCGGTGAACCTGATGGAGATGATGGGCCAACGCGGCATGGTCATGCCCGCCTTGTTACACGCGGAAATGCTGATGGACATGGGGGAATCGATGGCCCGGATCGCTGCCGGCGCCTATGAGTCACTCATCTCGCACCCCCAAGCAGGCACGCTCACCCGCGAGTCGCTTCCATCGCCGCCGGATGCCGACGATACACCGTACGCGGAACGGTTGGCCGAAGTCAAAGCGCTCATGGCGAACTATCGAATCTCCGTCGCCAAAACCAAACTCGAATCGATGCTTCGCGAGTTCGGTCAGCAACCTGCAATCCTCCAACACCTGCTTTACTGCCAACTCATCTTCACCGATGTCGAAAGCGGCGCATCGACTTGCCGTAAATTGGCTTCCAATGCGAGCCTCGGCGAACCGCAACGGATCTACTACCAAGCCCTCGCCTACGACCTGTCCCCGCGGTCTAGCGGTGTAACCCAAACCGAAGAGCTGTGCGTTTATACCATCGAAGACCCCGAGCTCGAGTCACGTCTGACCAGCAGCAAGCTGATGATGCCGTTGCCTGTTGAACAGGTCAAAGGATTGCTCCAAGCCTTCCTCGATGAAGAGGTTCCACCGAAATCCGCGTTCATCTGCATCGAACCCGTTCTCGAAGAACAATTCGCAGATCTCGAAGCGCTCCGCGCTGGTTCCTGGATGGCTTTTTACGGCAAGCAAACCGATAAACCCGCTCGCCTCGTAACCCTCGAATCAACCAGCGGCTACCGCAAAGCGATGCTCGATAAGGTAAAGAGTGAATTGGGGATCCAATCCCTAAAACGCGAATTGATCGAGCAACTGCATGTTGCTTACATTTCGAAAACCAACAATCCAGTGATGGTACGCAAGCAAGTTCCCGTCGAGCGACGCGATGCATTGCGCGATGCGACCAAGCAGCTGACTATGGACGATGTCCTCGACCTGCAATTGGAATGCCTTGGTAAACGCTCCGCCCGCGAATGCACCGGTTTGGCAGATTCACGATTGGCCCTTCAAGCGTTGCTCCTCAACTGGCAATCGCACAACCCTCCAGGAATGGACGATTCCGACTTCCGCACCATTCACAAAAACCTGCAGGTGTCGCAGCCGTCGATCTCGTCTCAAGAAGACGTCTTCGATTTGGTTGGGGGTGCTGCGTACTACTGGACCGATCTAGACACCATCGACGCTCGCAGTCTGATCCAATTGATGCAGTCGGCTCTCACCCGCTCGGTCTCATCCATGTTCGGAGAACTCATCCGTCGCTCCGAAGCGACCCAATGGCCCGAGGATATCAAGCTCTCGGCGGAATACACCACCCTCAACCTCAAGACCCGGATCGCAACCGACCCTGTCGAAGCCGAATCGCTTTTGATACGCATCATCGAAGCAGGCAAGAAACTCAATCTTCCGGTAGGCAATGCAATCCTCGAACGGTTCGAACTGCTCAACATGCTCGAACGACGCGGGGAAGCTCGCCAATTCCTCGAAAGCTCGCTCCGAGAAAACCCTAACGATCCAGTGCTCCTCCAATTCATCCAAATGGCCATGATGCAACAGCAACAACAAATGGCCGCACGAGGAAGAGGTGGCATGCCCGGCGGAATGGGGGGTTCGATCGGCGATGCAGGTGTATCACCAAGCTCCGAACCCGCGTCGGGACTCTGGACCCCTGACTCCGCTCCAAGCCAACCTTCCGGGTCCTCCGGTGGTGGCAGCAAACTCTGGATCCCAGGGCAAGACTAGCATTGGTTTCAAGGGTTCATTGACCAATCAAGTCGCTGGTCAACCGAACCCTGGCCGGAAGATTATGGCCGCGAATCCCCAGCACCCCCCAAATATCCAGCAATACGGTCCAGCCTAGAAACGCAAGCTCTCTCCAACGAGACAGCTTGCGTTTTTGTTGCGCACTTCCCAGGCGCACTCCTCGATGCCTAACACACTCTGCAATCTGGTCTCTCTGCAATCTGGTCTCTCTGCGATCTCGTCTCTCTGCAATCTCGTCTCTCTGCGATCCTCTGTGCGATCAGGACTTGAACCAATCCGACTTTTTCGAGCTCGGCCCCTCTATCTTCGCACGATCGATCTGATGGGCGAATAGAATAAGGGTTCTCCGCTTGCACCAGCGGCCCCGCCTCCCCGCACCATTCCTGGAATCGTTCCTATGTTGTCGATCGTCCCCTCGATGAAGCATTCCATCATGGACTGCGCCTTCCAGTCGATCTCGCGCGCCGCGAAGAGCATGATGATCGTTGCACTGTTCATTTCGAGCCCTATCACCTCAGCCCAACCGCCCGAGGACACGGCCACCGAACCTGCGCTCGATCCCGCCACCGCTGAAAAGTCTTTTCGCGCCCAAGATGGCTTGCGTTGGGAAATGCTTCTCAGCGAACCGACCATCACACAACCATTGATGACTACCTTCGACTCCCATGGCCGATTATGGGTAGCGGAATATCGACAGTATCCCAATCCGGAAGGGCTCAAACAACTCAGTCGGGACAAGCATTGGCGGATCGTCTACGATACCGTGCCGCAACCCCCAGGCCGCGGCGGATTGCCAGGAAAGGATCGAATCTCAGTCCATGAAGATACCGATGGAGATGGGACGTTCGAGACCCATCGCGTCTTTGTCGACGAGCTCAATATCGCAACTGCCGTTGCCCCCGTCACCAAAGGTGCTTGGGTTCTCAATCCACCTTACTTGCTTTACTACGCCGACAACAACGAAGACCTACAAGCCGACGGGCCACCCGAAATCCATTTGACTGGGTTCGGTCTCGAGGACACTCACTCGGTCGTAAACAGCCTCTGCATGGGCCCCGATGGCTGGCTCTATGCCGCCCAGGGAAGCACCGTGAGCGGCATGGTAAAAGCTTATGGGTCCGATGAAAAGCCTTTCCAAAGCCTCGGCCAAGCGATCTGGCGTTACCATCCGGTCACTCGTCGTTATGAGATCTTTGCTGAAGGTGGTGGCAACGCGTTCGGGGTGGCCTTCGATGACCGTGGCGATGTCTACTCAGGCCACAACGGAGGTGACACTCGGGGGTTTCACTACTACCAAGGAGGCTACTACCGCAAAGGCTTCTCAAAACATGGAAGCCTCTCCAATCCGAATAGCTATGGTTACCTCAACCCCATGCAGCATGACCCCATTCCGCGTTTCACGCATACGATGCTGATGACCGAGTCAACGGCGCTCGCTCCGTTCACCCCGCAATCGATGCTCGCTGTCGATCCATTGCATGGAAAACTGATTCAGACAGAACTCAAACCAACAGGTTCCACCTTTGCAACGCGCGATATTGGGGATACCGTTTCGAGCCGCGACAAATGGTTTCGACCGGTCGCAATTTCCGATGGGCCAGACGGAGCCGCTTACGTTTGCGACTGGTACGATTCAGTGGTCGCCCATATTTATGCCTTCGAAGGCCGCGTCGATCGCGACCGTGGGAGAGTGTATCGCCTCCGACCAGAACAAACTCCCCATCGAACAGAGACGGCACTCTGGAACGCGCAACTTGCCAATGCAGGTACCACTGAGTCTCTCGAGTATCTACTGGCAACGTTGTCTCACCCATACCGCTGGCAGCGATGGCAAGCGAGACGATTGATCGCCGAACACCCGCGCCGCGATGAACTCGTCGCTCCACTGATGCACGCGCTTACCGAGAGCGACGCTATGCATCCTGTCGAGTACCTCTGGACGGCACATGCTTGCGGTTGGATTCGTGATACCATCCCGTTCCAGCTGCGAACCGAAACTGGCAACACCTTCGAATCCCCAGTCGATCCTGCAAAATTATTGCTCCATCCAAATGCTGCGGTCCGCGAATGGACAGTGCGACTGGCATGCGATGACAACAGCATCGCCCCAGAGATTCTCTCAGCGATCGCAACTCTTGCTCGCGAGGAATCGGACCCTCGCGTTTTGAGTCAAATCGCTTGCTCGGCAAAAAGATTGCCATCCGATCATGCGGTGCGGATCGTCGCTGGATTGCTCTCGAAGCCTAGAAGTGCGGACGATCCGTTCTTTCCGCTCCTGTGCTGGTGGGCGATCGAACAGCATCATGGCGATTACCCATCGATCTTAAATTTACTGATAGACAGTCCTGAGACATGGTCCCATCCGATCGCCAGAACGACGGTCTATCCGAATTTGATACGGCGTTGGTCCACCGTTGCGACTCCGGATGCCTACCTCGCTGTATCGAGGGTATTCCGGCAGATCGGCAACTTACCAGCCCCCCTTCAGAGCGAGGCAGCCAACGCTGCGCAAAACGCTTTTGAACAGTCCTTTGTTGGTCGTTCCTTATCCGGAGTCCCTGACGCAGTGATCGATGCAATGGTCGCATTGGGCCAACCACCCTTGACCTTGCAAGTGCGCCGAGGCGATGAAGCCGCGATTGCCCAAGCCGTAACTACCATCCTCGATCCGAAAGCCGCCGAGAGTGTGCGGATCCAATTAGCAAGGCTTGCAGGGGAATTGCCACATACGCGTGTGCGTTCGGATCTGCGAGATGCACTTCTAGCGGTCTCGCGTGATGCATCAGCAAAGAACGCATTGCGATCTAGCGCGATCAGCGCTCTTGCCAGCTTCGACTCGGATACGATCGCGACAACCCTACTGGATCTTTGGAAAGATCTCCCCCTAGAGATCAAACCAGCTGCAGGATCGGTGCTTGCCGCACGGTCTAAATGGACCGAACAATGGCTCAATGCGTGCGAATCCGATCGAGTGAACGGCGCAGAGATGCCTCCGGAGTCCGTGCGCGCGATGAAACTGCATCTCGATCAGACATTGCAACAACGGCTTGCAAAACTCTATCCCGAGTTCGCATCGATCGACTTAGCAACCGCCAACGAACGAAGCCAACAACTCGCAAAGTCGATCGTGGATGGGAACGGCGATCCGTACCGCGGCAAAAAGCTTTATCGCGAGCTTTGCGGGCGTTGCCATCAACTCTTCGACGATGGAGGACGTGTTGGTCCCGAATTGACAGGGTACCAAAGGGATCAGCTCGGGACTCTTCTGCGGAACATCGTTGCCCCCAGCCTCGAAATACGAGAAGGGTATCAAATGGTTCGCTTGATGACATCGGATGCCGTAGTCCTGAGCGGTTTCATCGAAAGCGAGCAGCCCGATCAAGTCGTCTTGCGCAGTATTGATGGGCAAATGCATACGATCGATCGTAGCGATATCGAGCAATTGCAACCTCAAGTCCTCTCGTTGATGCCCGAGGGGCTTCTCGACAAACTCGATGAATCGCAACTTCGAGACTTAATGGCTTATCTGCGAAGCTCCCAACCGCTCAACGATGGGACTTAGCAAGAAAGGACGTAGTGAGTCAGTGCGTAACGAGTCAGTGCGTAATCAGTCAGGATGTAAGGCTTCAGGACGCACCTCCCCTCTAAAACCACGGTCTTCTGCGCCTGCATCGCGAATCGTCAAGCGCAAGCCAGGTGCACCGGCATGGCTGTTTGCGACAGCGCCTATTTGCTAGTCACAACACCCTTACGACGTTTGGGATAGAGTTCTTTGCACAGGCCGCACACCGTTCCATCGCAACCTCGTGCAGTGCAGTGCTCGCGTCCATAGAAAATGATCTGCAGGTGCAAACGGTTCCAGCTCACTTCTGGAAATAGTTTTTTTAAATCCCGTTCGGTTTGCACAACCGATTTGCCATTGGTCAGCCCCCAACGCTGCGCGAGGCGATGGATATGCGTATCGACAGGAAATGCCGGCACGCCGAACGCTTGGGCCATCACCACCGATGCCGTTTTGTGACCCACTCCAGGCAATTTTTCCAGAGCCTCAAAATCCTGGGGGACTTGCCCCCCGTGTTCTTCTACCAAGATCTTCGATAGACCTTGAATCGCTTTCGATTTTTGCGGGCTGAGACCGCATGGCTGGATAATCCGCTGAATGGCCTCCACTTTTTGGCGACTCATCGCGAGCGGGTTGTCGGCCAGCTTCCACAAGCTGGGCGTAACGCGATTGACCATTTTGTCTGTGCACTGCGCGCTGAGCACGACCGCGACAAGCAACGTATACGGGTCCGCATGCTCCAGCGGGATTGGAACTTCGGGATAGAGCGCATCCAAACGCTGATGCACGATGGCTGCGCGTTCTTTACGATTCATAATAGCCGCTCATAAGCCGGACGATCGATTCAAACATGGGCTTCGTTTTAGGGGTTATTTCGCGGTGACTTGAACGGGGGACATCAAGTATTTGAACAGATCGGCTCTCAGTTCCGGGCTCAGAGGATCGATCAGTCCTTCGGGCATCAACGATAACTCCGACTTTCGCCGTTCGGTGATTTCATTCTTAGAGAGAACTATTTTCTCTTTGGCTGTCTGCACCGTGACCGAGTTGACGTTTTCGCTCACGGGGACGCCCGTGATCACACTTCCTTCATCGGTGAGGAAGTAGGTTACCTGAAAACTGCTTGCCACCACCGCACTGGGTGCAACGATATTTTCGAGCCAATACCGTTTGTTGGTCCGCTGGCCTCCCGTGAGTTCCGGTCCGATGGCGCCCCCTTCACCGAAGAGTTTATGGCACTGCGCGCAGACGTTGTTCCAAACCGTTTTTCCGCGGCCAGCGTCGGCTTGCTGGAGAACCTCGTCGGTCAACCATTGCTCCATCGATTCAATCGTTTGCTTTTTATCGCTGGCGACACCGAGCGTTGGATTGATCGTACGGGCCCGCTGGAGCAAATCCCAATCGGCGACGGCCATGAATTGCCGCCATGTCGACGCATCGATATTCTCACTGGGGATCTTTTTTTGCTCGATAGCATCGAGCAGCAACGGCAACGTTTCCCGTTTGCCCCCTAGCGCACTGACAATTCCCGATTTTCCTGGTGGCCAAGCTCCAGAGTACAAATCGACCAGTCGCTTCGCACTTTCTGCGTTGAGCGTTTTGCCGATCGCCAACGCAGCCACACCACCGAAATTTTGGTCATTCACCAAATTCCAAAGCGTCGTTCTCGCCGCTTCGGAATCGAGATTCCCCAGCGACTCGATGGCGGACCGACGTGCGGCGGCAGCGACTTTCGCATCGCTAGCGAGCGCGATCAAATCCTCGGCTGCCACCGAGCCAGAAAAAACAGCTTGGAGCAATGTCGCTTTCTGCCGAGTGGACTCGTCCGCGTTCTCTTTAGCCTTATTAGCCAATTCGTCCCAGGCCTGAGGTGCCTTGGCGTTCTTACGTCCCTGATATGCTTCCCACAACCCTCGAATCACATATTCCTGTGTCTTCGCGTCGGCTTTGCGAGCCACATCCGCGAGGAAGTAGCTGAGGGCTTCATAGGATTCGCTCGGTGCACCCGCTTCGTCAGCGGGCTCGGATGCCAACCTGCGAATAATCAGTTCCGTCAGCTTGGGCAACTGGCTCGCCAGCGCCAACTTCGCTCCCTTCATCGGATCTTCGACAATGGCGTGCCGTAGGGAATACCACAGAACGAGGGAGAAATCGCGATCGTTGGCTAAGTCCTCGCTACCGGCGAGAATCGAAGCGATGCGCCAAGGCTCATCTCCGAAACGGGGTAATAGCGCAGCGATGTTCAGTCGCACTAGCGGACTAATCTTGTCGATGGTTTTTGATTTTAGAAAATCAACAACCTCTGCGGTCGCTTCCGACTGCTGTTCCTCGTTCATCGACGCGTATCGTTCGGCAAGTGTTCGGATCGCCCATGCATGGATCGCTTCGCGCTGATCCGAAAGAAGAAGTGTATAGATCTGCTTGGTGGGGAACTCTCCACTTGCTTCGATAAGCTGCAGCAATCGCAACTGCTGGGTCGCAGCATCGGCAGTGCCAGCGACCTCGGAAACACCTTTGCGGTTTGCACCGCGAATGGCTTCATTCAGCATCTCCTTTGCCACCTCGATTTTGACGATCTGAGAATCTGGTCGATTCAACCGAAGCGCCTTGAGCAGTTGATTTGCAAACCAAGCATTTGGATGTTCTTTGATTTCGGAGACTTCTTCAGCTCGCAGGACCGTCAATCCTCGAACAGCAACCGGCCCATTACCCGCTTGTTTCTTCGCAGCATCGACCAGGTCTGCTCCTACTTTCGAGATCCTTGCAATCGAGTCAGCCGCTTTTTGATAAGGGCGCTGGTCTTTGGCATCGTAGGAAATGCGATAGATGCGGCCGCTGGTGCGATGAACACCATCGTCATCGTGGCACTCACCGATATCGGACCAATCGATAACCAGAACGCTTCCGTCGGGAGCGGTGGTGAGATCGAGTCCGCGGAACCATGGGTCCTCCCAAAAGACCATGTCCTGATCGTGCTTGCCAACAAAGCCCGCGCCTTGCCGTTCGAGTCGATCTCGATTGATGCGGCGACCGTGTAGATTCAACGTAAAGATTTGGTTTCGGTATTCCTTGGGCCACTGGTCGGCTTGATAGATCATCAATCCGCTGTGCGCATGCCCACCACCTGCTGCGTCGGTGCCTGTGCTCGGTGGACCTTTGCGAGTCTCGCGCCAATCCTCTCCTTTTTCATCCCAATGCACATGGTCCGCGATTTGGGGAAGGAGCTCATAAACCGTCGGGTCAGAATCTTCACCGTACATCCGCTGCAGGTGGGCACCCGGGATCGCATGCCAAAGATGCCCGATCACCGTGTTGATGAAAAAGAGGTTGCCGTGCGCATCCCAATCCATGCCCCAGGGATTGGTCGTCCCCTCGGAAACCATTTCGATCTTGTGAGTCACTGGGTGGTACCGCCAAACACCACAATGAAGCCGAGTTTTTTGGGGCGTTGTCGCCGACTGGGATTGCAAGGGAACGCCGTAACCTGCCGGCGGCACGGGTACACCTCGCGTTAGCGGCGAGTTCGCCTGAGGCCCCACGTACTCCACATCGGAAGAACCCAGGATGCCATGGCGGCCATACAACCATCCGTCCGGTCCAAATCGCAATCCGTTCGCGAAGTTATGTCGAATGTTGGGATTAAATCCATCGAGCACGGTGATGGGCTCTTGATCGGGAACATCGTCGTTATCTCGGTCCGGAATGAACACCAGACGTGGTGAAGCCAACGCCCAAATGCCGCCATTGCCTACCTCGATGCTGGTCAGCTCCTTGAGGTTCTCGTAAAAGACTTTGCGTTTATCAAAGGTGCCGTCTCCATCGGTATCCTCGAGTACCAAGATGCGGTCCGACAGATCCATGTCAAACTTCTTGGACGATTCGGCGTATGTGTAGTTTTCAGCGACCCACAAGCGTCCGCGCACATCCCACGCCATCGCGATCGGTTGTTGCACATCCGGTTCGGATGCGGCGACCTGAAGCCGAAATCCTGGTGGAAGCTTCGCCGTGGCCACCGACTGTTCAGGTGTGTATTTGGGGACCGTTTCTTCTTGGCTGTCGTAGACCTTCTGAGCCGAAACCGGGAAAACGAATCCCGTGGCGATCGCTAGAGCAATGGCCCATGGAAAAATGGCCCGTGGAAAAAAGGCAGAGGTAGAAAAACATTGACTGCCGCAAAGTCGGAGGGAATGCATAGGGGGCTCCTTGGAGTTCTCGAGTCCGTCAATCATACTCGACGTTTCCCCTCGCGCGGCATTACCATAGCAGTTTGCTACAGTTCAAAATGCACCCCGCCTTCATCCGCAACCCACCTGCAACTCAGCCTCTCCGAGATACGATGTCCTCTCGAATACACCTTCACGCGATCGTAATGTTACTGACCTCGATCGTTGCTTTGCCCCTTTGCAGTTTTTGGCTTGGAGCGATCCTTTCGCAGCCAATGCTTTATGCGATCGAAGAAAACGATCGCCCTGCGGAACCGAAGTCGCCCGAAGCGTGGTATGGGCAAACCATCCGCGAGTCGGCTTGGCGTTCCCCGGCGGACGAACAAAAAGGCTTTCACGTTCCAGACGGCTTCGTGGTCGAGCTCGTCGCGGCTGAGCCCGATATCGCTAAGCCGATGAACATGGCCTTCGACGCAATGAAGCGGCTGTGGGTCACCCAAAGCGTCCAGTACCCATTTCCTGCCAAACCGGACGAAAAAGGGGCGGACTCAATTGCCGTTCTTGAAGATCGAAATGGCGATGGTGACTACGAAACCAAGCGAGTCTTTGCTGATGGGCTCAACATCCCCATCGGAATCCTTCCCTACCGCGATGGTGTGATCGCATTCTCGATTCCCAATCTATGGTTTTTGCGCGATACGGATGGAGATGGTATCTGCGATGATCGGAAAGTGATTCTCGGTCCATTCGATACAACCAGGGACACGCACGGGATGGTCAATGCGCTCCGGGACGGAGGTGATGGCTGGATCTATGCGTGCCATGGTTTCAACAACATCTCGAAGCTTCGAGGAACGGATGGGCATTCTATCGAATTGACCTCGGGCAATGTCTTTCGGTTCCGTCCCGATGGATCGCGGGTCGAGCAGTACACCTCCGGCCAAGTCAATCCGTTTGGGATGACCCGCGATGAGTTTGGGTTTTGGTTCACCGCGGACTGCCACAGCAAACCGATTACGCAATTACTTAAAGGTGGGTGCTATCCGAGTTTTGGAAGACCCGACGATGGTTTGGGATTTCTTCCACCGATGATGGATCATTTGCATGGCAGCACCGCCATCTCGGGAATTGCGCATGTCCGGGCAGGAGTCTTTCCCGAAGCCTATCGAGGCAACTTGCTCAGCGGCAACGTCATGACCTGCCGCATCAACCGCAACCGAGTGGAATACCGAGGAGCGACTGCGAAAGCGATCGAACTGCCCGATTTGCTCACCAGTGACGATCCCTGGTTCCGCCCCGTCGATCTCCAGTTCGGACCCGATGGAGCCCTATACGTAGCCGACTTTTACAACAAGATCATCGGGCACTACGAAGTCCCCCTCGATCACCCGGATCGCGATCGAACGAGTGGCCGAATCTGGCGCATCCGTCCCGTCCCTACCTTGGCCGACAACGGACTTCGCCCTAAAGCAACGGGAACGGATGCCCCTACCTCGATTGCAAACCAACCTCCGAAAGCCGTCGACAGCGATGAAAACGCGGTCGCGATCTTGAATGCTCCGATCACCGATCCCAAAAACACCTTGAACGCGATCGAACGGCTCAGGGCGCTCGAATGGCTAGGTGCATACGGCGGGCTCGAATCCATCGATGCGATCTTCCTAAGCATGGCCTCGGTCGACGCATCGTTCGACCCAGTCTTGAAACAAGCCCACTGGATTGCCATTCGCGATGTGCTGGCCAGTGCCACCAAAACAGATGGCAAATTCCCATTGAAAATGCTGTCTCCCATGCGAACCCAACAGGCCGAGGAACGCTTTCAAGCCTTGATCAAAGTGCTCAAGGCAGTTCGTGATCCCGCGGCTGCCAACTGGTCCTTGCAATTGATCGAACTGGCCGGTCGACAACTTCCAGAAGGATGGAAAACCGCATGGCTCCAAGAAGCGATTTTGCACCTGGCTACTGTCGCCCATGAAAACGACATCCCGCAGATTCTTTCCCTTCTTGAAAAAACCAATCCGGATATCTCCTCGCGCCAGGAACAAATCCTCGCGATCGCAGAAGCCCAACGGACACGCAACGGAAAACTCTCTCCGAAATTAATCGAGTTGGGTGTAGCAACGTTGATCGACGCGATTGAGCCATGGACCAAATCCAACAGCGATTCAGTGGTGCTACATTCGTGGCATGCTCGGCCTCTGCGAGGTAAAGAAGATCGCGATTGGCCGATCGAGTTGCGGTCCGTCGACACGAAGAGCGCCCCAGCCAAACCGACCAGCAGCCCGCCCAACGGCAGCGAGAATCCGATTCCTTTCTGGAGCAGCCTTGGACTGGGCGAACGCTATACCGGGACCTGGACGAGCAGCGCGTGGGTAGCTTCTGAATCGATTTCGTTTTGGATCGTAGGTCACAATGGCTTGCCGAGTGAACCGGACCTCAAAAATAACTATGTGCGGGTGCTGGCTCAAAACGATTCAACGCGTGATTGGACCGAGGTCGCCCGCGTCTATCCACCGCGGAGCGATATCGCCAAGTGGACATCGCTCGATTTGAACGCCCACCAAGGTAAATCCGTGCGATTGCAAGTTGTCGATGGAGATGGGCACGACGCGTACGCATGGATAGGGATCACCGACGTCTCCGTCCCAGGACTGGCCCGAAGTCCTCTGCGTGATCGCTTGGAATCGTTGAAGCGGATCGCGAAATGCTTTGGTCCTTCCCTCGGCACTATCTCCGATGATGCGACTCGAAAACAAGTCACAACGGCATGGTCGGCGCTGATGCAGTCGCAACAGCTTGACCCGTCCTGCAAAGCCTCTCTCCAAAAATGGGTACTGGGTATCAATTACCCAGTGATCAGCGAATTGGTTGATTGTGTGATAGAGCGAGGCTGGGAAGACCTGCTTCTGGGAGAACCGCAACTCGTCACAGCCACCGCAAAAGAAACGCTTCCAGCCTACCGTTGGGACTGGGATCAACTCGATCCCCGAACGTTGCTTTGGATCGCTGAGAATTACTGCCGTCGATCGAGTGCAGCTGGACAAGAGGATTTAGGACTTCGATGGTCACGTCATCGGTCTTCGATTCCACTCATGGCAACCCTCATGCGAAAGGGCGCCATGTCCAAAGAAGTGCTTCGAGCGATGCCTGCTGCTTGGTGGGAGACGCTTTCCGCGGAGGAATCAAGTCTTCTGGCCGACTTGAAGCCGCAAGGAGAATCGGACACGTCGAGGGCTGCGATCGTTGCTGCGAAAGCAACTGCAGTGGAAGCACTCAGTCCAGATCTCGCCGTGGGAGCTCGCGTTTTTACCGAACGATGCGCTGCTTGCCATCAATTGGCGGGCCAAGGCAAAGTCATTGGGCCGCAGCTCGACGGAGCGATCACACGCACCATCGAACGACTCTGCGAAGATATTCTCTGGCCCAACCGAAACGTCGACGAAGCGTTCCGGCTCACCAATATTCTGATCGACGGGGGTGAAACTGTGTCAGGGCTGGTGATCGATCGGCAAACCGATACCCTCGAAGTTGTCGATCAAACTGGCAAATCGCTACGGATCGCTCGCGATGAAATCGAAAGTGAGAAAATCAGCAAACTCTCCTTGATGCCTGGCAATTTCGAAGAGTTGGTCACCGACCAAGAACTCGCGTCGTTGCTCGCCTATTTGAAATCGCATCTACCCCCAAGTGGCAAGAACCATTAGAACGTTATCCTAAGGCGAACGCAGAGAGCCTGACGCCAGTCGAATACGTATTATTTTCCTCGCTCTTCCTGCGCTTTCATGCATCGCGAGCTGTTCCTCGATGCATGGTCGCACGTACCCTTACTGCTAACTGCTCACTCTTACCGTTTACCCCCATTTACCACCTATGCCGTCTGCATTCGAACTCACCGAGTTCTTCAACACAACAGGATCCAGTGTCGCCATGGAGACCTCGGGGCCTGGTCCAACGGGGAGTTTGCCTTTGACGGACGAGATGCTGCGCACTTGGTCTAGTGGCGACTTATTCGGATGGACTCAGAACGCTGGCATGGGTTGGGATCTGCAGAAGATGCTCGGTCCGCAGTTCTTGCTATTGAGCACTCAGGGAGGCATGCGGGCCGAAGATGGGCATCCGATTGCACTCGGGTACCATACTGGTCACTGGGAGGTGGGATTGCTGGTACGAGCCGCAGCAGAGTGGTTCTTTGAGAATGGTGGCGTCCCCTTTGCGGGGTATGTTAGCGACCCATGCGATGGGCGTTCGCAAGGCACGACCGGGATGTTTGACTCGCTTCCCTACCGCAACGATGCTGCGATCGTATTTCGTCGTCTGATTCGTTCCCTTCCGACTCGGCGGGGTGTACTGGGTGTCGCCACCTGCGACAAAGGCTTGCCTGCGATGATGATCGCATTGGCTGGATGCTCTCAGTTACCGAGTGTTGTTGTTCCGGGTGGTGTGACCTTGCCCGCTCGCGACGCCGAGGACTTGGGCAAAGTCCAAACGATCGGCGCACGGTACACCAACGGCATGATCTCGCTCGAGGAAGCATCCGCAGCTGGATGCCGAGCATGCGGTTCGCCGGGTGGCGGATGCCAGTTCTTGGGAACCGCGGCGACGAGCCAAGTTATCGCCGAAGCGTTGGGCATGACAGCGCCGCACGCCGCGCTCGCACCTAGCGGACAACCTGTTTGGCTGGACATCGCACGCCAATCGGCAAAGATCCTTTGGGATCAGCACCATCGCAAAACAACGCTCAAAGATGTGTTGACCGACGACTCATTCCACAACGCCATCGCGGTCCATGCAGCATGCGGAGGTTCGACGAATCTTTTGCTGCACGTACCGGCAGTTGCCTTTGCCGCGGGGCTCCCGCGGCCGAGCATCGAGCAATGGACTGACATCAACCGCATGGTGAGTCGGTTCGTCGACGTGCTCCCCAACGGTCCCAAATTCCATCCAACAGTACGCCTCTTTATGGCGGGAGGTGTTCCCGAAATCATGTGGCATCTCCGTGAGATGGGGATCGCTCGTTGCGATGCAAAAACGGTGACCGGTTTATCATGGCATGAGATACTCGACCGCTGGCATGAGTCGCCTCGACGGGCCGCCATGCGAGAGTTGCTTCGATCGCGCGACGGGATCGATCCCGACGAGGTGATTATTCCGCCACCCAAGGCGCGTCAAATGGGACTGACCAGCACAATTTGCTTTCCGAGAGGGAATATCGCTCCCGATGGCTCCGTCATCAAATCCACAGCGATCGATCCATCGGTGATCGATGCCGATGGAGTCTATCGCAAGATCGGACCGGCTCGCGTTTTCACGTCGGAGAAAGAAGCGGTCGCAGCTGCTAAAGGACAACATAGCAATCCACTCAAAGCGGGTGATGTTGCGATTCTGATCGGTTGTGGCCCGATGGGTACCGGAATGGAAGAAACCTACCAACTAACCAGCGCCTTACGGTACCTCGACTACGGCAAAGACGTCGCGGTCGTTACCGACGCCCGTTTTTCGGGTGTGAGCACTGGTGCGTGTATAGGCCATGCGGGTCCGGAAGCGTTGGCAGGCGGTCCTATCGGTCGATTGCGTGATGGGGATACGATCCGTATCGAGATCGACCGCAGAACCCTCCGAGCCTCGGTTGATTTCATCGGTTGCGATGGAGAATTGTTTACGCCGGAACGAGGTTCTGAGATCCTCGCAACCCGCGTCCCTCATCCCGGCCTGAAAGCCGATCCCCGATTGCCGATCGACACGCAGCTCTGGGCGGCATTGCAAAAAGCAAGTGGTGGGACCTGGGGGGGGTGCGTCTACGATACCGAACGCATCATCGCCGTATTAGAAGCGGGTGAAAAAGCACTTCGATGATCCTGTTGCTCGATAACTACGACAGTTTTGTTTACAACCTCGATCGCTATTTGCAACGTCTCGGGCAATCGACGCTGGTCGTGCGCAGCGACGCAATCCAAGCCGAAGCGATCGGGCGATTGAAACCGACCGCCATTGTTATCTCACCCGGCCCAAAATCCCCAGACGACGCCGGTTGCAGCGTCGAAGTCATCCGACGCTATGCTCCAACCATCCCTATCCTCGGTGTCTGCTTAGGCCATCAAGCCATCGGGCAGGCGTTCGGAGCGAAGATTGTGCGAGGCTCTGCACCAATGCACGGCAAGGCTTCAGAAATCACGCATCGCAACTCTCGATTGTTAAGCCCGCTACCCACCCAATTCCAAGTTGGTCGATACCACTCGCTCGTCATCGATCCCGCAACATTGCCCAGCGAACTGCTGGCCACTGCATGGTCGGACGACGGGGCTATCATGGCAGTAGAACATCGCGATTTCCCAGTATTCGGAGTCCAATTCCATCCGGAATCGATCCTCACTCGCTACGGCTACGAAATTCTCGCGTCATTCTTAAGGTTAGGTGGGCATACTCCTGGTCCGACACCGCAACCTGATTGGCTCCGCGATATGGCCACGACAACCTAAGAGAAAACTTGCAACGCAACCAAAGGCACAGTATTTCCGTTACCGCAGCACGACCGCAGTGCGGCCAGCTACAACCGCAGTGCAGCCAGCATGGCACAGCCCAAACCCCAGCGTCATCATGGCACCTCGCACCACTCCTGAAAACCTCGGTACCTGCCGACTTCTTATCGATGGTTACAACTTGCTCTATGGGATTGGACTAATCCAACCGGGCGATCGGACCAAACGCGGTCTTGAAAAAGCCCGCGATAAATTGATCGATTCCGTTGCCAAACAACTTCCGAGTGCTGTTCGTCGCGCGACATGGATTATCTTCGACTCGGCGGATGCCCCCAAGAATCTTCCCGACAGCTTCGTCAAGAATGAGATACATATCTTTTTTTCGCGCGAATGGTTGAGCGCTGACGAAATGCTCCAAGCATGGATCAGCGAACACTCCTCCCCCAAAACTCTCGTCGTCATTTCCTCGGACCATGCAGTCCAACGACGCGCAACTGCGCGTTCTGCGACTCCTTTCGATAGCGAACATTGGCTCGAGGCGATCGAACATTTATTGGTAACCCTGCCACCGAAGGCTCATGGTGGCGACAGGCGGGAGAGCGACGGGCAATTCGGAGCTAGCGAGGACACGCTCGAGGCCACCGAGCGAACGCAGAACGTCGATCCCAAAGAGCGCGACGCTTGGCTAAAAGCATTTGGCTTCAAGACGGATCTGTGACAGGACGAACAACCCAGACCCACCGTGAGGAAATCGGCAGGAAATCGGCAGGAAATCGGCAGGGAATCGGCAAATACCCCAAGCGATCGACTGGCATCAAGCCTTTAGCATTTCATCCCACAATTTCTTCCGTGCGATGAGGGAATCGACGGCGGCTTGCTCAGCCCGCATCCATTTAGCCTTATCGTCACCACATAATTCGATGACCAACCGCTGTGCCATCGGACCATGCTCATCCCCATCGAGCTCGATATGTCGATTCAAGTAATAACGGAACGGGGATAGCAATCGATGATCGTCCACATCGAGTTGTTCGACAATTTGCTGAAACACATCAGGGAGAAGATCCTCTCGTCCGAAGGTAAATGCCGCCGCAATTCGGCAAGGATCGCCCGATGCGATGAGCGACATCGTGCAGCGAACAAATTGCCGAGCGGAATCGGGCATCGCCGCCGCGGTGATCGCGCACTCGAGATCCGCACCGGATCGCAACTGCGATATCAATGCATCGATTCCTTGGGTATCTGCGCCACAATGCTGCATCGATCGATAATACAACTCAAAGTGGCTGGCGAATCCACCCTCGCCATCCTCGTCGCTCTCTTCTGCAAGGACAATTTCGTTGACAAGCCTAGCATGCGTCGCGTTTGCGACAGGAACCCACGGGACATTCACACACGTCAATTGCCGCTGTAACGACTTCAGCAGCGACATGAAATCCCAAACAGCATAGATGTGGTGCTCCATGAAACGGCGTAACGCGCTGATGGAGTTCAACCGCTCATAAATGGAATGATGCAGTAGATCACGACGCAAAGGCTCGATGCGTTGCGTGAGCTGTTCGATGCGAGGGTGGAGGTCCATTCGTCCGGTGACTTTATTCAACATTAGCGGATGATTGCTGGTCGCAGTCGTCATACAGAGTCTATCTGGTTACAGAGTTTATCCCGTTACAGAGTCTATCCAGCCCGCGATACGCTCGCTTCCGCCAATCTCACCAGTGAGCGGAGTGCATTGCAGTTGCCACCCGAAAGCCTGGATCCCAGTGCCGTCAATTGCTCGACAGCATCCCGAATCCTCGATTTCGCGGCATTGAGTGTGTATTCCGAAGCGTCGCATTGGTTCATCCGCTCTTGCATGGTATGGACCGCGTCTTCGTCTCCTCGTTCCATCGCGGCGATCCACCGGGTACGCGACGGGGCGTCCCAGGTGCTCAAGGCTCGCAGCAATGGCATGGTGGGCTTCAGCTGATTCAAATCGGTTCCGAGTGTTTTTCCCGAACGATCGGCATCGCCCCACAAATCGAGCCAGTCGTCGTAGAGCTGGAAAGCTGTTCCCAGTTGGTTTCCAAACCGTTCCAGGATTTTGCAGGTCTCTAAATCAGCTCCTGCGGACCAAGCTCCCAGCGCGCAGCTCACTCCGCACAGGGCTCCAGTTTTATCCTCTAGCAACTTGAGATAAGTCGCTTCATCCAGATCCCAGTTGGCGATGCTGTTTCCTTGTCGAATTTCCCCTTCGCAAACTCGCTGAGCCGATTGGGCAACCCATCGCCCAGGCAAGGTTGAGTCTCCATCGTTGGCCAGGCGATATGCGTGGGTAAAGAGCCAGTCGCCGATCAATACGCTTGCGGGGATGTTCCAGCGAACATGCACCGACGGTTGATGCCTGCGAAGGATAGCGTCGTCGAGAATATCATCGTGGACCAAAGTTGCGGTATGCACCAACTCCACCACGGTCGCCAGTCGGATCGACTCGTCGGTCACGCGACCAACTAAACTCGCGCAGAGCAGAGTCAACGCAGGACGAAGCCGCTTTCCGCCGAGATTTGCCACGTACTGCAACATCTCTGCGATGTAAGGGTCGTCGCTCGTGAGTTCCGATCGGATTTGAACTTCAACCGATCGCAAGGGCTCAACGATACACTCGATAGCCGAGAGAAACTCTGTTCGGTACAACTCCGCCGATACGACATTGCTAGGCGATGCTGCGGACGCAAACGAGTCTGTCCGCGGCTTTGCCGAAGAAGAAGGATTGCCAGAGTTTTCCGCAAACATCCTGTGGGTGGAAGTTTCGGTAATGTCCATGATGCGTTTACTCAGTCCGGAGATAATCCCCTCGGGAACCGCCCGACTTCTCGAGCAGTTTGACGCTGGTGATCTCCATCGATCGATCGATCGCTTTCCCCATGTCATAGATGGTGAGTGCGGCTACGGTAGCCCCGGTCAATGCTTCCATCTCGACTCCGGTCTTGCCGGTGGATTTCACCGTCACGCGCCATTCGAGCACCGTTTCCTCGACCCAATCGCATTGAACCCGCACGCCGTCAACCCAGAGGGGATGGCAAAGAGGAATCAAATTACTGGTCTGTTTCACAGCACCGATGGCGGCGATACGAGCGACCGCAATCGCGTCTCCCTTGGAGAGGGTATTGCGACGAATCGCGGTTGCCGCAGCCATTGTCATGGAGATCCTGCTGGAAGCGGTGGCCTGGCGTACCGTCTCCGATTTCCCGCCCACATCCACCATCTTCGCGTGGCCCAGCGAATCGACGTGCGTCAGTTCGGAGGCCCCAGACTCCAGCGGTTCCCCGGGGGATTCGTTAGATTCCCGCGAGGAACTCGAGCCTTCAGAAGGATTGCTCATAACAGGGGATTGCCCGTAGAAGCGAATGGAAAATTAACCGGCGAGGGGGTTAGCCCGAATACTCGGCGCCGAAAAACTCCTTGCTTCCCGATACCGATGGCTTGATCGTCCGCTTGCCCTCTTTCCAGTCAGCGGGGCAAACTTCGCCGTTGGCTTCAAAGAATTGCAGAGCCTTTACCATTCGGAGGGCCTCGTCGACCGAGCGGCCCAGCGGCAGGTCGTTGACGACTTGGTGCCGCACAACCCCATTTTTGTCGATCAAAAAGAGCCCGCGGAGAGCGACTGCATCATTGAGAAGGACGTCGTAATCGCGAGCGATTTGCTTGTTCAAGTCCGCAACGAGTGGGTAGCCAACGGGGCCGATGCCACCTTGGGTGCGCGGGGTATTTCGCCATGCCAAGTGTGAGTAGTGGCTGTCGACCGAGACGCCGATGACTTCCACGCCGAGGTCGCTGAACTCCTTGACCCGGTCCGAGAACGCGATGATTTCGGTGGGGCACACGAAGGTAAAGTCGAGCGGGTAGAAGAACAGCAGAACGTACTTGCCCCGGTATTGGCTGAGGGACAACTCGCCGAACGAGCCATCCTTGAGTACGGCTTGAGCTTTGAATTCTGGGGCGGGCTTGGTGACCAATACGGCCATGATTGATTTGCTCCAATGTCAAAAAGTTGGCGAAAACAGGATTTCGTGATCGCGTAGATCGTCGACATTGTGGGCGGACCGTCAAGTCTTACGATTTTCGCTAGTCTTTTTTTGGGGGTTTTTGGTTCAGAAACGGGATCGGCTTGAGTTCGACCGTCTTCACAGTTTGCAGGTAATCGAGGGTATCTTTGGCCTTTTCGCCGCCGACTTGAGCGTGGAAATGAAGCCCGAAGCCGTGGGGTCCCCGAGCATCGATCAAGGCTGGTTCCAAGGTCAAAAAAGCCTTGATCGCATCGAGTTGCCCGAGCATTGCAGCGCAAAACAGATCGATCCGAGCACCTTTGGAGAGCAAGAACTCCACGATGTCCTTTCGTCCCATGTGGGATGCACCCCCGAGCGCTGTCTCCCAATCCCCGGCCCCCCAGTCGATCGAGGCGTTGATCAATCCGGGCTCCCGCTCGAGAAGCTTTTTCGTCATCTCGAGATCCGAGTGGGCGAAGATCACGAAGTCTTGCGCCATGGTCCGATTGATTTGCTCTTTCTTCCACGAAGGCTTAAATCCGGGTGGGGTGTAGTCCCGCTCGAATGGGGCTTCGACAGGACCCGCAGGCGTTTCAGTCTTTTTCTCGGAAACGGGTTTGTCGTCTTGCGGAGAAGTAGCCCGGACAGCGCCTTGGGGAATGCACGTCCAGGAAGCAGCAGAGGCAACCAACACTCCACCAAAAGTTCGTCTCGACCATTGTTCGTTCATCAGCGTGGCTCCAGGATCATGTTTTCCGAGATGGTGCATTCACGAGGCATCGCGTGGATTGTACCCGATGGCAAAGCGTGTAAAAGAAAAAACCTGGGTTGCAGACGGTACTGCAACCCAGGTTTCATGTTGATTCCAATCCGAGCACATCGGCTTTCGCTCATTCCGTCGAGCGGATGCGTATGCTTCGCAAATTGGTTCGGCCGTGCGAATTAGTACTGCCGTGCCAATTAGGTTCCGAGCCAACTAGGTTCCGAACTCGACTCGGCGTCGACCGAGTTGTTCCTGGAGCCGTTGCACGATGCTCGTGTGCATTTGACTGACGCGGCTTTCGCTCAAGTCGAGCGTTGCGCCGATTTCCTTCATCGTCAACTCTTCGTAGTAGTAGAGGATGATGATCAAGCGTTCGTTGCGATTGAGCCCCTTGGTGACCAATCGCATCAGATCGCTCTTGCCGACTCGTCGTGTAGGATCTTCGCTGCGCTTGTCCTCGAGAACATCGATCTCGCGAACGTCTTTGTAGCTATCGGTTTCGTACCACTTCTTATTGAGCGATACCAACCCGACCGCGGCGGCGTCCGCCTTCATCTTTTCGAGCTCGTCGATCGAGATCCCCATGTAGACAGAGAGCTCATGATTGGTCGGAGCACGCCCGTATTTGGTTTCGAGCAGCTTATTCGCTTCGTTCAGCTTGCTCGCTTTGCTGCGGACCAATCGAGGCACCCAGTCCATTGTCCGCAATTCGTCGAGCATCGCACCTCGGATCCGAGGGACGCAGTAGGTTTCGAATTTGACACCTCGATCCAAATCGAAGGCATCGATCGCATCCATGAGACCGAAAATCCCAGCGCTGATCAAATCGTCCAACTCGACCCCTTCGGGAAGTTTTGATCGGAGTCGTTCGCCGTTGTATTTCACTAATGGCGTGTAGCGTTCAATGAGTTGATTCCGCAGTTCGACATTATTTGGGTCGGCCTTGTATTTGGACCAGACCTCCGACATGTCGACATTTGTGACTGCAGTTGTCGCCATCCGAACCTCCATGCTTATTTTTTGGCTGATTCCGATCGCATCTGCGGTAGCCGCGAAGCGTTCGGTTTGTTTTCATCGACACCTGTTTGCCAGGCGACGCACAACCGATGGGACATCATGTTCCAAGGGATGCGAAATCAACGTTTGGTTGAGTGTTCGGGGACTCTAACGACTTCATCAGGGCAGTTCCACATCAGTTGGGCAAAGAATTGCAAAGCCGTGTCAACCTGCGTTTCCCAATTTGCCAAAACGGGGCTAGGAAGCGGCATTTTCGGAGCTTTGCTTCAACTTCAGTTCTTCAACGCGCCTTCGGTAATGAGCCTCGATATTGTCTCGCACCAAACCGTCCGCAAGTTTGCCGATGACCCACCCCGGTATTGCTGCCAACACCAGAGCGACAACGCTCCGTACAAGGATTGACTCGGTGGGTTGGTTGGCAATCATCCCTAGAAAAATCTGGGATAACATTGCGATACAACCGAGACAAGCCGCAAACGGGCGTCCCATCGCCTTCCTCACAAGTGCCAGGTAAATTCCGTAAATGCGAGCAATTCCTGAAGCAACCTGACCTTGGATGCGTTGCACCACTTCTCGTCGAAGCGTTCACACTGCACGTCAAAATCGAGGTAGGCTAAAACTAGAGCTCACCCGCAAAAAATCTATCGGCGTAGAATTGGTTGACTCTGCAGGCATTGAGAGAATTTTTAACGAACTAGTTTCACCACCTCGCGAAGATCTTTTCGGTCTTTGCTAACTTCCCGAGTTTTCCATGGCAAAACAACACTCACCGGGCTTCCTAAAAATCGTCAGCGACGCGAGATCACGCGTTCGCGAATGCACCATCCATGACCTCAAAGCGCGCATGGATTCTGCAAATCCTCCGATCGTCATCGATGTGCGCGAGGAAAGCGAATATGCCGCTGGCCACATCCCAGGCGCAATTCACTTAAGCAAAGGAATCATCGAACGGGATATCGAGGAACGATTTCCCGATCCTTCGGTCGAACTGTTCTTGCTGTGCGGGGGCGGATTCCGGTCGGCAATGGCCGCGGACAATCTCGGAAAAATGGGTTACACCAACGTCACTAGCGTCGATGGCGGCTGGCGGGGCTGGTCCGAAGCTCAATACCCCACCGAAAAATAAGCAGCTAAACCATCGCGTATGATCCTTGAATCCTTGACACCATCGATCCCGTTGCAACCGCCAACTTCGGGGGTACAGCTGACGAATGCTAGCAAGCTTTCGGCCAGTTCTCGTTCCTTGCGCGCCCGAGTCCCCTGCAAAATCAATCTCTTCCTCGAAGTGCTTGGCAAACGGCCTGATGGGTACCACGACCTCGACACCATCATGATGGCGGTATCCCTCTTCGACGATCTTGAAATCCATCCGAGGCTGGACTCGGAAATACGATTGCATGTGGATCTTTCGGAAGCGGAGTATTCGGGAGCGGGATCCTCGCTCGGAGAACAGAACGCCGTGTGGGCAGGCGATAACGCTTGGAAAATTCCAGCGGACGCCACGAATCTGGTTTGCAAAAGCCTCGAAGCGCTCCGTCAACGCTTGGGAATCGATTCGGGCGCAGATGTTCTGTTACGCAAACGAATACCCTCCCAAGCGGGATTGGGTGGCGGAAGCGCCGATGCAGCGGCTGCCTTGGTTCTCGGCTCCCTTCTCTGGACAGGGCGTTGGGCGCCAACCATCGCGTGTGACGTCGCAAGCCGCCTCGGGAGCGATTTGAACTTCTTTCTCGAAGGGCACAACGGCGTTGCCTACATCGCTCGGTGCAACGGTCGTGGAGAACGTGTCCAACCTATCGCTAGCAATTTGAAACTTTGGTTCGTTCTGGCGCATCCCCCCCAAGGATGCGATACCGGCGCGATCTTTCGCAAGTTAAAAGAAACGGATCAGCAAACCTGCAACGCCTCCAGTTCGGGGCTTGGCAAACGGTCGCCTGAGTCATTGATGAGTTTTCTTTCTTCCGGCGACGCCGTCGGCATCGGGGGAGAACTGTATAATTGCCTTGAGAAGCCCGCGGCGAGCTCCAACGAATGGATCGAGCGGACGGCGAGCCGTTTTGATCGTTACAACCCTCTCGGCCATTGCCTCAGTGGTAGTGGTTCAGCCAGATTTTGCTTGTGCCGCACCTATGAAGAAGCCGAGAAGATAGCGAGTGAGTTACGCTCGTTTCGCGATATGCGGGTCTACACGGCTTCGACTTGGTCGTCCCCGTCCATCCCAGCACAGACCGAAAGGTTGAATTTAGGCTCATGAATTGATCGTAGCTCGCCAAGGGAGTGCACTGAAAGCCATGGAAATCACCGAGGTTCGAATCAAGCTCATGGAGGAATCGGAAGACCGACTCCGAGCTTTCTGCTCCATCACACTCGATCATTGTTTTGTGATCCGCGATCTAAAGATCATCGAAGGGACCAACGGTCCGTTCGTCGCCATGCCCAGCCGCAAGATGTCCGCTCGCTGCGGCCGCTGCGGTTCGAAAAATCATCTTCGCAGCCACTACTGCAACCAATGCGGCACTCGATTGCGAGGTCCGCAGGATTTGCGAGACGTCGAAGGTGGAGCGAATAAACTCTACGCCGATATCGCCCATCCGATCAACCAACCTTGCCGAGACATGATCCAGCAAGCGGTCATTCGAGAGTACTCGTTGGAGCTTGAACGCGCGAAGCAGCCTGGCTATGTCTCCAGGTACGATGAAGAATACCTCGACACATCGAGCGCACCGCTCCACGCGAGCAGCGGCGCTAGCGAGTCGACGGAGGTAAACGCACCTCCCCCCCAAACTCAATCCAACTCAGAAAGTTCGCCCATCGGAAGACCACACTTCCTCGATACAAAATCCGAAGGAAGCGTCCAACCCAATCCGAGCGGTCGTGGACCTCGGCGGTTCGGTGACGGTGTGTTCTAGCCACTCATGGTTTTTTAGTTCGGTCACTTCGAGGAGAGTGGAACCCGCGTAAATCATCCCCGTCTCGTGTGTCCGATCAAAGCGCTCCGAACAAAATCTATTTTCCAGCAGCAGGTGCAACATGCAAATACCAGCAGTCGCTCAACAGATGATCGATATCGATCGACAGAGCCAACAAGCCGCCTTGGAAAAGGCGACCTTGCTGATGTCCAAGCAGATGGATGTCGCCAAGAACCAAGGCAATGCGATGGTTCAATTGATCCAGCAAGTCGCTAACATCACACCGGGTGGCGGGATCGACATCCGAGCCTAATCGGCAGCCCTCGCCATGGAATTCCTGCAAGCCGACCCCAACGGGATCGGCTTATTTCTTTTCAGGCTTCCCACTCTCGCTTTTCGAATCCTTTACCTGCACATCTTTGTTCAGCAAATCGAGATGGACTTTGGCCACATCCCCCATGTAGCCTGTGATCTGTTGATCGACACATTTCTCCATCCATTTCTTCGCTTCGGCTTTATTGCCTAGCGCATCGTAGTAGAGGCCGACGTACAAGTACCCGTAGAAGCGATCGTAGTCGTTTCCTTTCTCCAATTTGCGGCCTCGCTCTGCAGCCGCGACTACTGCTTCCGGAGTTGTCTTTCCTTGAATCATGTCTTGGACCTGCATCATCGGAACGCGTGTATCTCGCCCCGAAAGCAACACATCTTTCTGAGCCGCTGCAACACCCTTCAGTTTCACCGCGCATAGAAAATGCCAAAACGCATTTTCCACATCGTTCGGGTTGACCTCGCGATGTACCACAAATTGATCGAGCCCGTCATCGTACTTTTCTGCGTAGTACAGCGCGATCCCTCGTTGCCAAAGGTAAGGCTTGAGTTGGGGATCCAACTCGATCACTTTATCGAAATCGGGCAACGACTCCTGAACCTTGCCGCTCCGGAAAAGCAATGAACCGCGAATCAAATAGAGTTGGCTTTGCAGGGGAACTTGCTCGATCGCTTTATTGATCTCTTGAAGGGCAACATCGCTTCTCCCTTCGATCAACGCTCGCTCGATCCGATTAGTCCATCCACGGATATTCGCAGGATCAGGCGGTTGGTCTTGAGCTTGCAAATTGCCCCCCACGATCAACCCGAGGATCACACAGATCCATGAACCACGGAAAAGGGTACGACTGGTAATCATGAAAATTCTCCTCTAGGTTTCCCCAAATGGCCTTGCGACTCTTCCCCGATCGCGAAAATACACATAGGCGATTACAGCACTGTAACGTTCGCAGCAACATTGCTCTGGTTATAACCGATCGGCGCTGCGTGAATGAGAGGGGCTGCGCCATTGAGAGTGGCCACACCAATGAAAGGGTTAACCGAAACACCATGATACGATCCACTTTGATCCGGAACGCGCAAGTCGTCTTACCCACGGGTGTTTCGCAAACCAACGTTTTATTGCACGATGGACGAATCGCAAGCGTGGACGCGTCGTCGTCGACCACTGCGGATGAAGTCGTCGATGCATCAGGACTGGTGTTGTTTCCTGGTCTGATCGACGACCAAGTCCACTTTCGTGAGCCAGGCTTGACCCACAAAGAGGACTTGGGAACCGCCAGCGCCGCATGTGCCGCTGGAGGTGTAACCTCCTTCTTGGAGATGCCAAACACCAAACCATCGGCCATCAACCAAGACCTCATCGAGCAGAAGTATTCGATCGCTTCCGGAAAATCGATCGTCAACTATGGCTTTTATATCGGAGCCTCAACGACCAATCTCGAAGACCTCAAAGGGGCTACCGGCGTTCCAGGAATCAAGATCTTCATAGGGTCGAGTACCGGAGATCTCTTGGTCGATGACCAAGAGGCCCTCGAACGCATCTTTGCAGAAACCACCCTCCCGATTTGCGCCCACTGCGAGGATGAAGCCACCGTCCGGGCCAACCAAACTCGGCTCGGACCCGAACTGCGCATCGAACACCATTCGCAGATCCGAGATCATCGCGCAGCGGAAATCGCAACGCGACGAGCGCTCGATCTAGCGATACGCCACAAGCACCGATTTCATGTTCTGCATGTGAGCACTGCTGCCGAGGTACCTTTGCTGTCCCCGCACCACGGATTGATCACCGCAGAACTCTGTCCCCATCACTGGTACTTCAACATCGACGACTATCCGCGATTGGGTTCTCTCATCCAAATGAACCCGTCCATCAAAACCGCCGAGGATAACCGCTTGTTATGGCAAGCACTCGTCGAGGGAAAGATCCAAGTAGTCGCAACCGATCATGCGCCCCACACACTCGAGGAGAAGGCTCGCCCCTACCCTCAATCCCCAAGCGGCTTACCTGCGGTGGAGAATTACTTTTCACTTTTGCTCGATCGGGCCCACCGAGGCCAGTGCACTTGGGAACAGATCGCTTCCTGGACCAGCGATGCACCTGCACGCGTATGGGGAATCGTCGGCAAGGGCCGAATCGAGGTGGGTTATGATGCTGACGTTGTTTTGGTCGACCCCAACATGTCCAAAATGATTGAGAACGAAAAGCAGTGGACCAAAACCAAATGGTCACCTTGGAACGGTGTCACCCTCACCGGTTGGCCGGTAAGGACTTGGTGCGGGGGTAAAACCGTTTATCAACACGGTTCTGTCGATACAAACTCGCGAGGGCAACGATTGACCTTCGACCATGCCCGAGGCGGATTCTGGAACACCCTCGACGGCATCGGCACCTAGCCCCCATCGCGGGCCAACCATCGCGCGGCGCAACCCACACCGCCTCGTCCGTCCTCGCGGCGACGCGCAAGCGGCCTAGTGACTACCCGTTCACCTGCTCCAGCGACCTCATGGCGCCAAAAGCATGACGCAATCTATTCTTCGTCCAGCGTATCCCGAAAAATATCGTCGCGGGCATGCAATTGGTAAAACAATGCCCGCTTCTGTTCAGGGAGCGAATAATCGAATCCGAGCTTGCGAAGAAACGCATCGGACGCGCTGATCGCCATAACCTCGAGGATCCCCTTTTCTTTCGCACGATCAACACAAGCTCGAACGAGATCGCTTCCGATTCCTCGACCTTGATATCCGTCAGCCACTGCCAAACATTGGATCTCACCAAGTTTTCGGGAATAGATCTCCACGGCGGCAAACCCAACAATTTTCTTTTTTCCAGGTCCAGCCGCTTCCGCATCGACCTCTGCCACAAACCCATTGGCCATCAGCAAGGTCAACTCCGATCGCATCCGACGAAGCAGCTTTCGCTGCTCGATGAACGGTTGCAATAAGTTTTGAATCGGTTCGAGATCATCAAAGTGCGCGCGACGAATCGTGTGTGTCGCTTTGCTAGCAGACTCCGATGCTGCGGCATCGCCCCCCTCGGAGACACTCTTTGCCTTGGATTCACTCACTGGACACCCCGTTCTTTAATGATGACTTGCTACCGATGATGATTGTTTGCCGAATGGTTCCAGCCGCGCATGTCGGAACGATCCACTCTGCCTAAGTTTGATATCCCCAGCTACCTACCCCAGGTCTCTGCCCCAGATCACTAGCATAACCAACAGGAAAACCGTACACGATTGCTAGCAAATTTCTGAGAGAATTGGCGGAGCGTCAAGGGATCGCGTCTTGGACCATTTCATTCGCCGGTTCCAATCCACCCTCTTTACCCGACCGATCCAAGCCTTACATTTGAACCTTCGTATTGCCTCAACTACGCAGTTTCCCGTATATCCCATGATTCGTACTAGGGCAACAAGTGGAGTTTGGCCGAAAAATCATAATGAGCGCAGACGACAAGCGACAGGAAGTTATGTCGTCAATTTCATGACAACGACCGATTCGAATAGCATCGAAGACTCCATGGGACAGCGACTGTTTTTTTCCGTCGGTGAACCGAGCGGCGATTTGCACGCATCGAACCTGATTCGTTGCCTCCAAAAATTCTCCCCCAGCACAACGTTTCGAGGCTTCGGTGGAGCTCGGATGATCCAGGCCGGCTTGGACTTGGACTTCGATCTGACGAGCATGGCGGTGATGGGGATCACCGAGGTTTTACCTCGGTTGCGCGAGTTCTTTAAAATTGCTGATATGGCAGAGGATTGCTTTCGTCGCGGCGAAGTCGACGGAGTTGTTCTAGTCGATTTTCCCGGCTTCAATTGGCACATCGCAAAGCGGGCAAAGAAGTACGGACTGCCTGTTTTTTATTACTTGCCACCGCAATTGTGGGCTTGGGGCGGTTGGCGAGTCCAAAAGATGCGACGCTACGTGGACCACATCCTTTGCAATTTGCCTTTCGAGAAAGAATGGTTTGAATCGCATGGCGTTCAAGCCACCTACGTTGGTCATCCATTTTTTGACGCAGTGTCTCAGACACCTCTGGATACTCGGTTTATGGCTCGCTGGAGGGATGGCGCTAGGTTGCAAATCGCCGTATTACCAGGATCGCGCGACCACGAAGTTCATCGCATTTGGCCACTGCAACTGCAGATACTTCGCAAGCTCTCCAAGCAGTTCCCGGAAGTGGAGTTTTTGGTAGCAACCTTGAAGGACTCCCACGCACTTTGGTGCCGTTCGCAATTGAACAGTTCAGACCTACGATTACCCATCCACATCTTCGCAGGGAAGACCAGTGAGATTCTCGAGCTCAGCGACATCACCTTGATGAAGAGCGGCTCGGTATCCCTCGAAGTGATGGCGCGCGGCAAACCAGCGGTTGTAATGTATCACGTAAGCCAAACAACCTATGCGCTCGCCAAACTACTGGTTCATTGCAAAAGCATCTCTCTCCCGAATCTGATCGCCGATGAGATTTTGATGCCCGAGTTCATTTCTCATGGTTCGCTCCGTTCCAAGTCAGCGATCAAAAGCATCGAAGGTGCAACGAGCGAGATGTCGCGGTTGATCCACGAACCTGAATACCGATCGGCCAAACGAGATGCCCTGCGAAAACTGGCGACAGAAGTTGCCAAACCGGGAGCCACCGATGCAGCCGCTCGTTGGATTCTTAGCCACCTCGAAGATTCACCGGGAACGTTTTCTCTTCCAGGAGCAAGGCTTACTCCCGCACCGAGCGCCCCGGCCGCAAAAGCAGCCTAAGGGTATCTACGGCATGCTGGCGAATCAGCAATCGGCAGCATCATTCTCCGCAATACAATGCTACGCCGACTTGAATCGTTTTCTCGCGGCACGAATAATTTCTACAAAAGTTGCGATTGCGTGACCATCTCGCGAGCCATCCGCGGAATTGCTCGATGATGGGCACCCGCCTCCTGGCCATAAGCCACACTCTATCGTGGCTCGTTCCGGCCTCCCCCGGTGTGAATTTCGGACTCGTGACTTTCGGACTCGGTTTCGCGATGTTTTTTCAAAGTCAAAACATTCAAGCCCGTCAAAGCATGCGAGTCTGCGTCTGCGCCATGCGAATCCAGGAGAGGATGTGGACGTTCGCGATTGGGAAGACCCGGCGAACAACAGCGAGACTGAGGCCTGCAATCATCGTAGCGATTATCGCTGCGATAGCCGCCAGCGCAATGGTTTCGCCAAGCAATTTGATGGGGGACGAAGTCCGCATCCTCCATTCCGAAGTGGATGGCTTGTCGGAAAGAATTGCGATCATCGACGGGGCTCGCACTTCTGTTGATGTCGCTTACTACGAAATTCACGACGATGAGTGCACTGGCCAATTCCTGGCGTCGCTAGTGCGTGCCGCGAACCGAGGCGTCCGAGTCCGATTTCTTTGCGATGGGCATTTGGCGACGAACAATATGCCCAAGGCGTTGATGGAACTGTTGATCGAGCGAGGTGTCTGTATCCGCGAATTTCCGGCTGATACCCGCTATCGCGTGGAGCTCGGTCGCCAACGCTTACACGACAAACTGGTGATCGTAGATGGGCAAACCCTATTGACCGGCGGCCGCAACCTTACCAGCGAGTACTACGGTATCAGTTCTCGTATCTGCATCGATCGAGACATCCTCCTCGTCGGACATGCAGCCTCGCATGCCGAAACTTACTTTCAAACACGATGGTCGGATTCACGCTCACGTCAACCGACCCTAACGCGCGAGGAAAAATCAAAAGTTGTGGAGAAGCAAGTCCACCCGCATTGGAACACCATGCCTCGTTGCCAAGCCAAAATCGAGGCGAGCGAATGGCTGGCAGCGTGCGAGCTTGCTCCGTTGGCAGCAAAGAATAGCTGCCTGACACAAACTCCATCGCAACTACATCGCATCCCCGCCGAATGCGCAACGTTCCTCCATGATTTCAGCAACCGCGACTGTGGTGCCAATGCGATTTGCATCAAGAATACCAAGCAAGCTCCGGGGACTATTTCTTCACAGCTTCTCGTAGAAATACGTCGCGCACGATGCTCGATCGAGATCGAATCACCTTACTTTGCGATTACCCATCAATTGAAAGAACTGCTGATCGATGCGGAGGCGCGAGGAGTTCGGGTCCGTGTCTTGACCAATTCTCTTGAGTCAACCGACCAGATCCCTGCCCAAGCCGGTTATGCAAACCAACGAAGATCCTTGCTACGCGGTGGGATCGAACTTTACGAACTTCGAGGCCGCGATACGCTGCACGCCAAATCGATGGTGGTCGACGGAGAGATTGCGATGATCGGCTCTTACAACTTTGATGTACTCTCCGAAACCCGCAGTTCCGAAGTCGCTCTGCTCGTTCGCGATCGCGGAGTCGCAACGGAACTGCTCGAATCGATGTCCCTTCACAGGTCTCATGCGACCGAAGTTCGGCTCGGAGATCTCTTGCGCCATGAAGCTCGCGAGAGCAACGTACCGATGAAAGACCTGCGTGAGTTCCAGCGACTCCGACTGGCAGCTCCCTTCATCAAACCCTATTTGTAAAGCTCGACTGCACGAACTGTGGGCAGCCGCTCCCCTTGCAGCTCGGCTTCGTAGGTTCCAGTTGGATCAGCCGAATGATGCGTGCGGATAGAGCCACCGATGGCACCGACGAAGTTGGCGTGGTGTTGCTCAAACTAAAATCGGCGCTATCCGAGGTATCCGCGTTATCCGAGGTAAATCAGCTGCCTGAAGTTGTTTCGAGGGCGTTTCAACCATAAAAAAACTCCACAAGGTTTCCCCTGTGGAGTCTTTATGTTTTGTCGATTTGACGGTTTCGACGGAACGAGTATGAATCGGGCTTCGTCGAACGCAACGACCTTAGGTCGATGGCTTTGAGATCCACCCAAAACAATTAAGGGTTCGGACTAGGATTAGCCGTCGTCGCTGGGGCATCTGCACCCATCTTGACGTTGGTCGGATCCGAGAATGCCTTTTCGTCAAATCCAGGCTTTTTCGCAGGGTCCTCTGCTCCGCATCCGGTGACGAACGCAGTCAGAAGGCCAATCATGCACATGCTGGAAACATACTTTTTCATCGATCAAACACCTTTCTCGTGGTGGGGGGGATTCTCAAACCAACAACTATTCGCGTGGGTCAACAGTGATGTTGTTATCCGCGATCGCGTTGATTCGCAAGTATACACCGTAATCGACCGTTGAACTCAAATTGCTCGTGCTACCATCCGCGTATGCGGCAGAGATCATAGGACCGTGGAAGCTCGACGTGCCTGGCCATTCCGTATTCACACCCCATGCACAGATGAAGGTTGGCTCATAAGCATAAGGAGCAGGCCGGAACCATGTTCCCGCAGCCTTGTATCCGCTGCCATCGACTTCCCATCCGCGATTGGTACCACCTTCATTGGTTCCCGAACCTGCGTGGGAGAAACCAACGAATGCCGATCGGAACACACCGCTTTGGAACGGCGCGCGTCGCTTACCGGTCGAGGTCGTCATGAACGGACCACCACCGAAACCTGCGCTGTCCGTTTCAGCGATGACCAACGTGTTCGAAGTACCGTCGGTGATATCCTTCTGACCGTTCTGACGGGTTGGTGCGAACAAGCCGGACATATCGCCGTTGTTTGCGAATCCCAAACCTTGCCATGGAGCCCATGGTCCCACAGCAGCATCTGGCCACCAGTGGAAGCCTTGGCTACCAGCATAGCTTGTCGGTGCAATCTGATGCTGCTGGTATACCTTTTCAGTATTTGCATCCGATGGACACAACAGGTTAGCAACCTTGGTCCCTACGATCGGTTGGCCCCAAACGCGCAACCCGTAGTTCACTTGATTGAAAAGTGGGCCTTGTTCCATCTGTGGCAAGATCGAACCGAGCCAAGTGTGGTTGTACGCGTGAGCGTATGTGGGACCACGCCCTGTTCCATAATTGACTGCCATAGGAAATCGCTTGTAGGCGCTTTCATAATTCATCAGCGCCAAAGCGACTTGACGGATGTTGCTACCGCACGACATACGGCGTGCAGCTTCGCGGGCCGCTTGGACCGCTGGCAGCAACAAACCCACCAAGATACCGATGATCGCGATGACCACCAAAAGCTCAACAAGGGTGAACCCCCGTCGCGCACGCAGAATCGAAGATCTGTTCCTCATCGAAAGGAGTCTCCCAGAAAAGAATTAAGAGAAAATGAAGTTCCAAAGAAATTCGTCACGCCGAGCCCCCTTAGAAGAGCTCTTACGAGAGAAATAAACCCGTAATCAATGTAATAGTTTCGCGTTTGCTGCGTCAATCGAATTGGGGGGTTGCCTGAAAAATACAATAAAGTTTGCGGACTTTCTGTATCAGCGGCATTGATTCAAGTGTCCATCAATGCCGCTTATTTAAACCCAAAATCGGGCACCTCTGCCCCCGCACGGACCCGTGCGTTAAGGCCTTAGTCCGAGCGGAATCAGGCCGCGGTTTCATCCCGTTCGAGCTTCGGCAATGCCCGCTTCGCACGTTCGAGGCGCACCTCAGTTTGTGATACACGACGCTGCGGTGACGCCGACTTCGCTTTCGAAGAAATGCGTAGACGCCTGAGAATTTACTCCTAAGCTATGGGGGTAGCGTCCGAAATGCGCCGCGGCTAAGCCTTCTCTACTCGCAGGCTACAGGCCCAAATAAAGTCCACGAGACGATCCGCTCAATGAACCTGCACCCTCAGGTAGCCCTCAGGTAGTACGTATCGATGAACCTCTTCTCCCGAAAAGCCAGTCCGATCCGTCTGCTACTTTTACTTGCTGTTCTTTTGCCTCTGATCTGGTTCGCGTGGCAGAGAAGTCAATTCAACTCCGCGTTGTCGAACGCACAGCGATTGATCGGTAATCAGGAAAATTATTGGGCCATTGAGTCGCTGCGGAAGACCGAACAACGGTTTGGCTTTCACGCGGAAACATCTTTGCTACTAGCGCGCGCGAATCGTTATCTCGGAAAAGCCGACGAGTTCCGGCGATCTTTGGACCACGCCATCGATGCCGGATTGCCAGCTAAACGCGCCCAGCAAGAGGAGCTTCTATACAGAACCCAACGAGGGGAACTCCCTGATGGTGTTCTCCAGATGAGCAAACTGATGCAGGAATCGGAAGACCAATTCGAAGCCGCTGCGATCGCACTCGCGAACGGGTTACTGATCCGAAATGACTTCGAGGGTATCAACGATTTCTTAATGCTATGGCAATCGCACGACCCTGCATCCCCCTGGATACCACTGTTCCGGGGAATGATCTTGTTATCGCGACGCGAATGGGGACGTGCTCGCGATCTGCTTGAACCTGCACAAGAAAAAAACCGCAGTTTTGTACCTTTCTATGCGAAACTCGGAGCCGCCTACCTGGGCCTCAATGAAAGTGAAAAGGCCGTTCGCGCCTTGGAGCGACACCTTGAAAGCATTCCAGACGATGAGGACGCGTCCTTAAAACTCGCTATCGCCCTTCGCCAATCGGGACGATCTCAGGACGCGCTCCAGGTTCTCGTGAGGCTAGTTCCGAAGGGTGAACCTCCGCACGATATCACCCTGGAAATCGCGAAAATCAACGTCGAGAACGGAGAGAGCATTCAAGCCATCGATCGATTGGCAGGCATCGCTCGCTCTTGGCCCGAAGATGTTCCAGTTGCGAACGTGCTGAGCCAAGCCTACCAGCAACTTGGTGACGAAGAAAAAGCAACGCGCTACGCGAAGGTCGCCGATGAAGGTCAAAAAGAGCTGACTAGCGCCGACGCAAAACTGTTTGCGATTCTAGACCAGCCGCAACGCTCCGCGCAAGCATGTTATGAACTTGGACATATCCTGCTTCACAAACAATCTCGACTCAATGGTGTTTACTGGTTAGAGGCCGCTTTAAAAATCGATGAAGGATATGTTCCAGCACATATCGACATGGCAATTTTCTACACGAGAACCAACCAACCGCAACTAGCCGCAGTGCACCAGCGCTACATCGATCGCGCGAAGAATACCGATCGCTCCAATAACACGAACGGGAAAAGCGGATCGGGTGCCTCCGACCCGGGCAACAGGCAAAACCCAACGGGGTCTTCCCAGCCATGATCCCGATCCGAAAGTCAACGCCTCGCAAATCTATTCGCTTAATCGCACTCCTGGGAATAACTCTAGGATGCATCGTTGTCTCTGGATCTGGATGCGGTCGCTCATCGCCAAACGCCACCCTCGATCGACAAAGCCCTCAGAAAAGCGATGAGACCACCGAACCGGATTCCACAGAGCGTTTCGATTTCGCAGAGGTTCTTGAGGCCCTCCCGGCAAGCATCTTTCGTGATGGAAATGAAACAGGACTGTTTGCGTTGCTCGAAACCACGGGGGGTGGGAATGCCATCTTTGACTTCGATCGGGATGGACAACTCGACGTCCTTTGCTCGGGCGGGGGGTATTCCGATATTTCCGCCAAACGGATGTTAGGCCACAACGGCCATTTGTATCGCGGGCTTCGCGAGTTCGCGTTTTCGGACATCACGAAAGCCTCTTGCATCGACCTTTCAAGTCACTTCAATGCGGCCATCATCGCCAACGATTACGACAACGATGGCTTCACCGATTTCCTAGCCACCGGCTACGACGCGATCCAGTGGTTTCATAATCAAGGGGACGGAACCTTCGAGCAAGTGCCTTTGGTAGACGATTCTCGTTGGAGCAGTGGAGCTGCGATGTTCGATGCTGACGGAGATGGGGATCTCGATCTCTATGTCGTCCATTACGCGGACTGGTCGTTCGACCACAATCCTTTTTGCCCATCGCACGACGACCCGAAGCGCCGCGATTACTGCGGTCCTACCGATTTTTCTGGGCTGAGCGATTCACTCTACGAAAACAGGGGGGATGGTACCTTTATCGAGCAAACGCAGCAGTGCTTGGAACCAATCTCGCTACGGGGACTTGGTATTCTCGCAGCCGACCTGGACGGCGATCTCGACACCGACCTCTACATCGCCAACGATGTTGAACAGAACTTGCTCTACCGCAATAACAACCAGTCGAAAACCACTGCTCGACAGCCTTTAGATAACTCAGACAATACAGACAACTCAACCGAGAAGGCTTGGACGAACGCACACTGGACGGAAATGGGACGGCGCGCCGGGGTGGCTTGCGACGACAAAGGGAGACCAGAAGGAAGCATGGGGGTCGCTCTTGGGGATTTCAACCTCGACGGCAAATTCGATCTTTGGGTTACCAACTACCAAAACGAATTGAACGCGCTCTACCGCAACAACGGAAACTTGAGTTTCGCCTATGCATCCAAAGCGGCACGCATCGCAGCCACTGACGAATTGAGCGTCAGCTGGGGGACAAGCTTCTTCGATGCGGAACTTGATGGAGACGAAGACTTGGTCGTGATCAATGGTCATCTCGAGCGCTATTCCAATCACTACCAGCAGCGGCCCCAGCTCCTTGAGAACATCGACGGAAAGTACTTTGTGCTCCACGCAAGCGGCTCGCCGTACTTTCAACGCGTCCAATCGGGAAGGGGCTTGTCGGTCGCTGATTTCGATCGCGATGGCCGACAGGATCTCGTCGTCACTCGTATCGGCGAGCCCCATGCATTGGTGCAAAATCGATCCAAGCTGCAAGGCCGGTATCTGAGCGTGCGTCTGGTTGGGACCACCACCAATCGGGATGCGATCGGTGCGACAGCAACCTTGCGAGTAGGCGAGCGCTCATGGATCCGCCAAGTGATCGGTGGCGGATCGTACGCCTCCACCAGCGACCGGGCCCTTCACTTCGGTATTCCAGAGCGACTCGCATCCGAGCAGGGAGAACTAACAATCGTTTGGCCGAGCGGTGAAAAGAGCAACCACAAGATTTTGGAATGGGATCGAGAAATTTTGGTGATCGAGCCCGACGAATATTGGACCGTACGCTGAGCAAACAAGCGAGAAAGACGTTGCAAAAGGTTGCCGACCGCACCGTCAACACCGCGCGATCGAGACGCGAGGTGTTGTAGGATGCATGCCTTTATGAATGGCACGGGACATTATGATTTCTTGCGGAACTGCTCGAGCAATCGGCCGGGGCTGCCCATGATGTTGTATCCCGAGTCGACATGGAGGATTTCGCCGGTGATACCGTTGCTGTAGGAGCTCAACAGGTACGCGCCCGATCGTCCGACTTCTTCGTGAGTGACACAACGACCGAGGGGCGCCACGTAGTCGTAGTACTCTTGCATTTCCCCAACACCAGCTGCAACGCCCGCTAGTGTTTTGAGTGGACCGGCACTGACCGCATTGACACGAATACCGCTCGGGCCCATGTCGTAAGCCAGATAACGAACGGTCGCATCCAGCGCAGCTTTGCAAATCCCCATGACATTGTATCCGGGAACGCATTTCTCGCCCCCGAAGTACGTCATGGTCAAAACCGATGCATCGCTATTCAAGATCGGACGAGCTGCATTGGTGACCGAGATCAAGCTATACACACTGACGTCCATCGCCAGCTTGAAACCCGCGCGACTGGTCTCGACCGTATCGCGGGTCAAATCGTCGCGATCGGCGAATGCGATCGAGTGGAGCAGGAAGTCGATCTTGCCGAGTTCCCGGCCAGCCATTTCCATAAACTCATTCACCTGCGCATCGTCTTGAACGTCCAGAGGCTTGAGGAACGCCGTTTGCGAAGGATACGCGTCGACGCACTTGGAAACGCGCATTCGGTTCTTCTTCTTTTCGTCATCCGCCTTGTCCGGCAAATGGGAGAAGCCGCACACGCCACCTTGGTCCATGATCTCTTTGGCGATTGCCCATGCGATCGAGCGATCGTTAGCGACCCCGAGGATCAAGCCTTTCTTTCCTTCGAACAACTTCATAGAACCCAAGCCTTTCGTAGCGATAAGTAGCGTTGAGCGGAGAACCGTTCGGCACCCGCCATCAAGGTATCACCAGCCTGGACTCGCACTGCGAACGCTGACTGGCAAAACGTAGAGTAACGATCGATCAACAAACTCCACAACCCCCATCTTCATCCGAGGGGGCGCACTCGGCACTGACTAGATCCTCACGGTCGGGATCATCGGGCGATGATGTATTGCGGGCCGATTGCTGGTTTTGGAGGATCGCATCCAAATCCGCTTGCCGCGGGAAGTACTGCTCAACCACAGCGTAAAATTGGTCTTGGGTCTCCACGCGGGAGATATGAGCTCGAAAGTGACGTGCGCCTGGCTTGCTCTGAGCGTAACAACACGCAAATTTTCGCATCAACATCGTACCGCGATGCACCCCGAATCGCTCGACAACCAAATCGTAGTGGTGCAGCATGATTTCCCGCTGTTCGTCGATCGTTGGATCTGGAGGAACAGGACGCCCTTCGAGCGCCGCAGCGGCTTGTGCGAACAACCACGGCTTGCCCAGCGAAGCCCTCGCGATCATGACCCCATCAACGTTGTAGTGCTCAAAGGCGTGCACAACTTGTTCGGCCGTTTCTAGATCGCCATTTCCAATGATCGGCATTCGATCCAGATGCTGCTTGATCTCGGAGATCCTGTCCCAATCTGCGGAGCCTTTGAAAAAATCTTCCGCGGTCCGACCATGCACCGTCAGCGCTGCCGCACCCGCTCTCTCGACCGTTTTTGCTACATTGACGTAGTTCATCGAATCACGGGTGCACCCCAATCGCATTTTGGCCGTAACGGGTGTCGGGTGGCACGCTTCCACCAATCGTGAAATGATCGCGTACATCCGTTCTGGGTCCCGAAGCAAATACGATCCGCTATGGGCTTTCTCCGTGACCTGCTTGACCGGACATCCAAAATTGATGTCCACGACACTTACCTGGTACTCCTCGACCAACCGTCGCCCTACTTTCGCCATTGTCTCAGGATCGTTGTCCCAAATCTGAACCGCGAGGGGTCGCGGTTCATCCTTGATACCCCACAATCGATCCGGATGTTCGCAATCATGTTCGTCGAGCCATACAAAACCGCGAGCGTTGACCATTTCGGTCGCTTGCAATCCAGCCCCCCCGAACTCGCGAACAATCTGCCGAAATGCGAAATTCGTGTAACCCGCCATAGGGGCTTGGAAGATCGGCGGATAGATTTCCAAGTCACCGATCTGGATTGGAGAAAGCGTCCGACCGGGCCGCGACTGCGAACCATCCGCTCGACCGTCGCCATCCCTAAGAGCCGAGTTGCTGCATCCCGGGGCGTTGGCATCCGACCCGGGTTTTGACCCAGGATTCGCTTCGAAGTTCGCAACAGGTGATCCGGGAAGTGAGTCCATGCGTAATAATTTAACCGCTACTCCCGCTTCTCCCTAGCCCAACCACCCCTCTTCCTCCAACCCGCCGCATCGGCGACTCCACCCATGGGACTCTCCAAGAACCACCCACCATGCGTGCAGTTTGTCGCGGTTTTCTGCAGCGAATACGCCGGTTTGGAGCAAGCTTGGAAGCTCCTGGAAGGCCAATTTGGAAGGATCGCCGACCTCAGCCCTGCTTTCGATTTCGTTGAGTCCGAGTACTATCACGCCACGATGTTGCCAACAGCCGGGTTGCCAACAGCCGGGTTGTTACCACCGGGGCTAGCATCACCTCCGGGTGGCCTTGGTAACACGGGCCTGAAGAAGCAACTCGCGGTTTTTGAATCCTGGTACGATCCGGCGTCCCTGTCGGAGCACAAACTACTGACCAACAACATCGAAACCAAACTCGGCAAGGAACTTGTTCATGCCGGAACCATTCCCGATGGTGTCGCTCGTCCTATCAACATCGACCCGGGCTACATGAGTATGACCAAATTGGTATTGGCCTCCACCAAGAACAGAGAGCACCGCATCTATCTTCGCGACGGCATCTACGCCGAAGTCACCTTGGCGTTTCGCGATCAAGATTGGCAACCGATGCTGTGGACCTATGCTGACTACCAGCGCAGAGACGTTCGCGATTTCCTCAAACTGTCCCGCAGCCACTTTTCCACTGCGGTCGCACAGCGCCTTCGTAATGAAAAGGCTTCGAGCCACTCATGAGTTCCAGTGTCATTATCGCCTTGATCATCGTGTCGGTAGTCCCTTCCTGGGTACTCTCGTGGCTAGCGGTCGGATGGATCCAACGGCATGCAGCGAGGCTAGGGTTGCTTGACAAACCCAATGCGAGAAAAGTCCACACCACACCGATACCGCTCGGAGGAGGGCTCGGTATTTGGATCGGAGTAGCGTCCGTCTTTGCCATGGGGACACTCGCGATCACACTCTTTTCCTGGTACCCAGACCTAACTTCGCGATTCCTTCCAGAGTCAGTTGCTATCTACATTCCCGGCCTTATGTCTCGATCTGGATCGATATGGTTTCTCATCGGTGGCGGAACCATCGTCATGGTATTGGGGCTGATGGACGACCGGTTTGGACTCGACTGGAAACTTCGATTGGGTGTTGAGTTCGGAGTTGCTGCAGCTGTCGTCTACGGTCTCAACTTGCATCTGACCGCCTACATCGATATTCCATGGCTGACCTCGCTGCTGAGTGTTTTCTGGATTGTGATGCTCATCAATTCCTTCAACATGCTCGACAATATGGACGCGCTTAGCGGTGGTGTGGCTGCGATCATCTGCGCCATGCTGTCTGTCATGCTTCTTTCCACTCCGGAGTCGAGCAAAGGCCAACCGCAACTTTTTGTGGCAACAATGATGCTGACGTTACTCGGTGGATTGCTGGGATTCTTAAGACACAACTGGCCCCCAGCGAAAATTTTCATGGGAGATGCGGGTAGCTACTTCGTCGGTTACTGGATCGCCGTATCGACACTTCTCTCGACGTATGCGGGTGTCAAAGGCTCGGCGCCACATGCCGTCCTAGCACCACTCTGTCTCTTGGCGATCCCGCTCTATGACATGATTAGCGTCATCTCCATCCGACTCAGCGAAGGGCGCAGTCCGTTTCAAGCGGACAAGAAACACTTTTCGCATCGTTTGGTAGAACTTGGAATGAGCAAAAAGCAAGCGGTCGGTACCATCTATCTCGCCACGTTAACATGCTCGCTAGGCGCCCTAATTCTGCCCCGAACCGACTGGATCGGTGCTGGGATCGTGATCGCGATTGTGCTGGCCATGCTCGCCTTGATCGGCCTCCTGGAAAGCTTGACCGCTGGGCCGAAAGCATGAGTTCCCGATGAATATCCCCAGCCGCAATCCAGCGAAGATGCCTTTATTGAGGATTCTCCGTGTCGCAACATGGAGAGATTGGCTTGGCGCCATCGCCGTCGCTTTGGTCTCGGCAACCCTGCTGGTTCACTTATGGAATCCGCTCGATTCGGTCCCGCCCGTCGCTGCGGGTGAATCCCTTTTCTCAATCGCGTTGGCACTTCTTACCGGAGCGTTCGCAGCCATCCTCCCACCAGCGATCTGCGGCGGAATACACGGCGGCAAAACCACAGGATCTAATGATCTCAACAGGCCAAACGATCCGACTGCTGCGGCCGTTTGGTTTTGGGGGGCCGCAGTACTGTTCTGTGCGTGGCTTGCAATCTCTACAGCGTGGACCGTCGGTCGAGGGAATACTCGCTATGCCATGAATGGATTCTGGCAGTGGACATCGCTCATCGTTTTTGCCGCTGCAGTCAGCAGACTCGCGCATAGACCAAAGTTCCAAGAGCGATGCTGGACGCTCACCGCTTGCGCGATTTTAGGAGTCACCATCTACGGCTTTTTTGATTATGCGATTCTGCAACCGACGCTTCGTTCGCAGCTACAACAAAACCCGGAAGCCATGTTCGAGCAACAAGGCGTCACGCCGGGATCTGCTGCGGCGATTTTGCTACGGAATAGGGTCGAGAGTACCGAAATGCACAGCGTGTTCGCGCTTGCAAATTCGCTCGCTGGATTTCTGGTGATCGCCTGGTCGCTATCGCTCGGGTCGTTCCTTCTGCGCTGGTCGCCCGATCATCCAAACGCTGTCGCAGATGCCGAGCAAACGGAGCCCGCGGACGACAGCAACCGCGATCGATGGCTTATGATCGCTGAGATCGCCGCGCTATTCCTTATGGCGCTGGCATTGCTGCTGACCAAGAGCCGAACTGCTTGGATCGCAGCATCGATAGCGACCGTCGGCTTGATGGGACTGCACCCGCTCATTCGAGGAAGAGCCAAGCAACTCTTCAAGACGCATCCCAAGGCATGCATCGTTGGGTTGATTGGGTTCTCATTCGCTATTAGTGTCGCGATGGCGATTGTTTACGCTTGGGATCCTTTAATTATCCGCGAAGCCGGGAAATCGCTTGCGTACCGTTTGGATTATTGGGGGGGAGCATCGCGTCTGATCGCTGAGGAACCGATCCGCGGCTTCGGACCTCTTCATTTTCAATCGACCTACTTGAGAGTCAAACTGCCGACAGCCGCCGAATCCCCTGCGGACCCCCACAATTTCATTCTTGAGATTGCGCATGCGGGTGGCATCCCACTGCTCCTCGCAGCGGTCCTCGTAGGTTTGCTTGGATTCCGTTTTGCCCTGCGGCGATTTGCGAGGGAAAACGCAACCAAAGCACAGGCTGCTGGCTCCCCGTTCTCTAGCTCCGACGCGGTGTCCAACGGATCGCCTACAGATCGCTACTCGCGCGGACGGGTGAAGTCTAAAGCAAAAAAGTCCGACGATTCCACCATCGACGTAGCGTTCGCGAAATCTTCACTCGAGCAAGGGGCTTCACTGGATGGGTGGGCTTTCTGGGGATCTGCGGCCGTTGTTGCACTCGGTATCTTCGTATGGAGCTTTTTTACTGCGGGAGATTTGGAGTTGGTCGCTACGATCGCGGTGGTCACACTGGGTTTTGCAGCGGCGATCACTGCTTGCCGCAGCCAAGCTGTCACCAGGATCTCGCAACGCTTCGTGCGACATGGTAGCTATGCCATCGCCGTTGCCCTCGTGGCATTTATGGTCCACCTGTTAGCCTCCGGAGGTTGGATGCTTCCGGGAACCATGATCCTTCCCATGATCCTCACTGGATTGCTCATAAGCGATTTGCCCTTGATTGGTGATTGTACCGTGGATGAAACCCCATCCATCGATCGCAAGGCCACTTTCCAAACTCCTAAGCGATCGCCTTTGTTGGGTGCGTGCGCACTCCTGGTTTTATGGTTCGGCACGATGGCATGGCCATTATTCCGTTCGGCAAAAGCATCTCAAAGAATATCGCAGTGGATGGTATCGGGTTCCATGGACGAGCTGGGAACAACGGGAGGTGTGATGAGCCCCAGCGTTGTCCGCGACTTGGTTTCCGCCGATCGATGGGACCCCGAATTGTCCCGCTTGGGTATGGAACTTTGCACGCGGCAGTTGTTGGGTACCGGACCCAGATTCCTGGGGGCCAACCCCCGATCGCTCGGCAGTCCCTCTCCGGGAGGTGGGCAACTCGGTGAGAGCGCCCGCCGCGAATGGGAAGAGACGATGCTGGCCATGCGTTCCGCGTTTCTTTCTCGAGATCCCGGGCACGCCTTAGCCTATGCGGAATGCGGCCGCGCAGCGTTGCGAATGGCCTCCGGCGAAAAAACTCCGGTGGCACGAAAACGATGGCTAGATCTAGCCAACGAGGATTTTGGGCGAGGCGCGGAGGCTTTCCACGCCTCGGCCGAAGCCCAGCTTCAAGCTGCCGTCGCCTCCTTGCTGGTGGGAGACAACGAGCGAGCCAAGCGGTATTGTCGGCGAGCCATCGAGGTCGACGGGATCACGCCCCATACCGACCGCAAAATCAAGGCTGCGGAGATCTTCTGGCCAAAAAACCTGGAAAACCCCAAATCTATTCCCACCGAAGAACGATTGGGGCCCAACCAGGATCTGGTTCGAGGTGAACCGGTCTTGGCGACGTTGCGTAGGTCCCTAAGCCTTGATTTTTAACTAGAAACCTCCGTTTCTGCTGGCCCTTCCATGCTTCCCTTGGCTCCCACCCCCGTTTCACTATGCGAACCCTTCTCCTGATCCTGTCTTGCATCGGTGTCGGATACGTCATCGCGAGAATCCAGCACGAGCGTCGCGTTTCCCAAATGGTCAACGCCATGGGGAACAACGAAGCGGTGGGAATCACATCTCAAAAAGAAGCTATCCAAGACGCCATACGCCAAGAAGCCGCTACAAAGTCTGGGAAAATCGAAGTGGTCAATGGGGCCGATCTCGATTTCGGAATGATGATGAAGGGAACCAAACGTTCGCACAAGTTTATCTTCAAGAACGTCGGCGAAGCCAAAGCGCGAATTTATTTCAAGACCAGCACCTGCAAGTGCACCGTTGGCAAGTTCAAAGACGCCGTCTTGCAACCTGGCGAAGAGACCGAAGTTGAGTTGGAATGGAAGGCCGAGGGTGGAACCGGCGAGTTTGCTCAGACCGCAACCGTAGGAACCGATTGCCCTAACCAAGAAGAAGTCAAACTCTCGATCCATGGAGAGATCGGCCAAGCCTACGTGTTTGATCCGCCACCCCACAACCATGGCGATGTCTTCAGCAACCAAGAAACCGAGATCCCATTCACCATCTATAGCTTCCAGGAAGGTCCCATGAATCTTGGAACCGGTGCCGTGAAAGATGCGATCCTCTCAAAACGCATCAAGGTAGAACTCGAAGGGGAACGAGAACTCGCCAAAGGTGAGATCCCCAAGATGGAAAGCGCTCGGCGCATGATCCAAGGAAAGATTCGTATCCTACCCGGCGTTGCCGCCGGTCCATTGAATATCGACGTGCATATCGTTCGAAAACAAAAAGATGGCCCCGATGATGAGTTCTTAACCTACAACGTTCGAGGACGTGTTGTCACACCAATTCGTATCATTGCAGGCGATGATTACAACGAAACGCGAAATATCTTAAGCATGGGTGTCGGAAAATCTGCGAACGGCCTCAAGAAGTCGTTCATGATCGCCATCCGAAACGAGGACTCGAAACAAGATCCCAATGTGAGGATCGGTAAGGTAGTTCCAGACCAATTGAAAGCATCCATTGGCGAACCCAAGGTCTCTCCCAATCAACGCATTTACCCCATCACTCTTGAAATCCCACCTGGCACCGAGCCGGTCGAACTCGATGGAACCTTTTCGAAAGATTTCGGAAAGATTGTGATCGAAACGGATGTCGAAAGCTCCCCTGAAATTCCGATCTTTCTGAAGTTCCGAATTACCGAATAGAAGCATTTGCTGTTCAGCTCGGGTTCCGCTGTCCAGCTTGGGTGCCATCGTAAGCTTTGAGTCGCAGGGAGGTGTGCGGACAATGAGAGTTCTCGATCGTGACGGATCAACCACTCCAAGCACGCCATCACCAGCACATCGGTCCAACCCTCCGCGACCAAGTTCCCGTCGAGGCCGGTCACGGTTTTTGCTAGCGTTACTTTTTGGGGTAGCTACGTCTCTCGCTCTGCCTGCGGTTTGGAGTTCCGCGCAACCACCTTCGGAGCCCAGCACGAAGCAACGGATTCAAATCCGATTTCCTGACCCGGCAGCAAAACCGCAGGAAACCGCCAACAAGCCACAAGAGGCAAGCAAGCCGAAGGATGGCAAGCTGGCAGACGTCGGTCGCCAGACCGTAGCGCCAGAAGCCAATCGAGGCGCGCAAGCAACCCAAGATCCAATCACAGTCGCTTCCGACGAAGAGAAGAATCAAAAGATTGCAACCGATTGGAAAGACCCTTGGCTGGTCTTTTTCATCACGGGAAACCAATACGGCTATCTCGAGCCATGCGGTTGCACCGGTCTGGCCAATCAAAAAGGGGGCGTGAACCGTCGCGATACGTTGCTGACATCGCTCAAGCAGCGGGGCTGGAACGTCATGCCCATCGATGGAGGAAACCAAGTCCGAACCGATGGCACGCAATCAGAAATCAAATTCCAATGGACGACACAAGCGTTTCGGGAAATGGGATATGAGGCTGCCGCTTATGGCGAAAAAGACCTGAAGCTATCCGACAACATCCTGGTGTCGATCTTGGACAACACCGGAAGCAATTCGTTGTTCGTGAGCGCCAACGTGAGCCTGTTGCCCGATTTCGATCTTCGCTACAAAGTGGTCTCGGTCAAAGATCCCAAGGGTCGAACTCACAAGATCGGCATCACCAGCATTCTCGGCGAAGAGAACACGCGCGAACTATTGCGGAACGGCGAATCGTATTTCAAGGTAGAACCACCTATCCCTGCGCTCAAGGAGATAGCGGCCAAACTCAATGAAGAGAAGTGCGACTTCCAAATCCTGATCGCACATGCCGGCTTGGATGAAACCAGGGCTATTGTGAAACAGGTCCCACAGTTCCAACTGGTCGTAACGTCGGGCGGCTATGGCGAACCGACTTATCGACCCGAAGTGCTTCCCGGAACTCGTTCTGAAATCGTGCAGGTAGGTTCCAAGGGGATGTATGCAGGTATCTTCGGCTTGTTCGATTCCGCAGAGCAGCCCACTCGCTACCAACGGATCGCCCTTAGCTCTCAGTTCGAGGACTCCCCCCGGATGATGGATTTGTTTGGTAAGTACCAAGACGAACTGAAAGCCAAATCAGACAACACTTTCAGCTCGCTGGGCCTGAGGCCTCTCACGCATCCGACCACGCGCGAGTTTGTTGGAAGCGAAAAGTGTGGTGACTGCCATACAACCGCGTACGAAATTTGGAAGAACACACCCCATGCCCATGCCACCGACTCGATCATCGAGCCACCAGAGCGTTCGTTGACCCGCATCTACGACCCCGAGTGCATATCGTGCCACGTGACCGGCTGGAACCCTCAAGGCGTGTACCCCTACCGCACCGGATATACCTCGGTCGATCAGTCGCAACAATTGCTGGGCAACGGTTGCGAAAACTGCCATGGGCCCGGGTCCAAACACGTCGAGGCCGAACTCGGCGAGATTGACGCGGACAAGCAACTGCTAGAGACACTTCGTTCCCAAATGAGGCTGACACTCGAACGCGCTCAAGACAAATGCCTCGAATGCCACGATATCGACAACAGTCCTGACTTCCACAAGACGGGTGCTTTTGAGACCTATTGGGATCAAGTAAAACACTATGGCAAAGATTGATTGAGGGGCGAGCTTCGTGCGGCGATCGTAGCGTCGCATTGCGAACTCCTCAACGGCTCGAGTTACGCTTCGATCACCTTCTCTCATCGAGGTTTGGGGACTTGCCATGATCCATCGTACGATTCGTTTTGGAATGACTCTAGGTCGCGCCTCAACGCAACTCTCCTTGGTGACGATGACCTCGTTGTTGCTGTTCCTCGGTTTATCGCACGGAGGTTTATCGCACGGAAAAGTTTCGCAAGGCGATGAATGGGTCCCCCCGAACAACCCAAGTCCGAGAACGATCCTCAGCGAAGCCGAATTGGATGCGAAAGCCAATCGCTACCAATTAGCTCTAGAGAAGTACCTTTGGATCTATGAAAAGTCGACCGTGGTTGAGCCTGCATTTATCGGCGTAAGGCTCTCATTCGCGTTGGCCGCTTGGAACGATCTGGCCAACAAGTACCCTCCCGCGATGAAAAAGCTTCTCGAGAAGCGCGACGAGGCACTGAATATGCTCAATGAAGGGCGGGATCCACAGCGCTCATTCATGGACTTGGCCGGAATCAACAGGGTCTTGAAACAAGTTCCAAAAACAGTGGCAGCCTTTGAGCATCTCGACAAAAACGCCCCAAACATTGCCAAAGAAGTCTACACCTTAGCCCAACCCGCTTTAATCGCCAACCAAAAGTACGAATTATGCGGACGCTATCTGGACGGTACCAAAGACTTCGAAAAACTTCGCGAAAGCTTTCGAATGATCAAAACCTTGAAAGGGATCGGCGACGATGCCGCCGCACGTTACGAAAGTGAGTTTTTTAAAGGTGTCAGCACCATCGTGTTTGTCCTAGCCGTTAACAACCGAAGCGAGGAAGCGACTGAAATCGTTCGGAAAGCGAAAGAAGTGTCCGACAACAAATCCTTCCAACAGATGCTCGATGAGGCGATCGCTGGAAAAATCCCGCCTAACAACCGTTAACCACTTCGCAGCCACATTACCCCGCAGCCTTCCTGAACGGCGTTGAGTCCCTACCTTTTAGTCCCTACCTTTCGGGCTTTGGCTCACGGGGACTTGGAATTAGAATAGAACTTCGAAAATCTCTCAGAGCACCCTCGGCCAAATGCCGCTGGTACGTAGTGCAACGACTCAGATAGCCCCTTTTCGCCTCAATTCTCACCAGCAGTCACACCCTATCGGAATTAGCTCGGACCCTTCCTCATGCTTCGTTATTGGACCGCCGGTGAATCCCATGGAAAATCTCTCATCGCATTGATCGATGGATTTCCTGCAGGCCTTAAGATCGACGAGGAAATGATCAATCGCGAATTGCGATTGAGGCAAGGTGGGTACGGTCGAGGCGGACGTCAGAAACTCGAACAGGATACGGTCGATATTTTGACCGGAGTTTGGCAATCGACGACTCTTGGTTCCCCCATCACGTTGCAAGTCGTCAACAACGATTACAAACTAGAGCGACTTAAGGAACTAGAGCGGCCTCGTCCAGGCCATGCCGATCTCACGGGAGCGATCAAGTACCTGGGCTCGATCCGTGGGGTGCTCGAACGCTCCAGTGCCCGTGAAACCGCCGTTCGCGTCGCTGCTGGCGCGCTGGCTCGGCAATTGCTCGCCGTCGTCGGCATCGAGACCGTAGGCTACGTCGTCGAACTAGGAGCCATGGCCATCGGGGCGGCAGACACTCGCTCTAAAACCATTGCCGACGTTCGCGAACTTCGCGATGCGAGCAGCATCTACAGCGTCGACCCCTCACGCGATAAAGAAGCCGAATCGTACATCGACCGGATGGCCGATGAAGGGGATACGCTGGGTGGGGTTATCGAAGTCCGAGTGGACGGATTGCCGTTCGGGCTAGGGACTCACGCCCAATGGGATCGAAAACTCGATGGGCGATTAGCCCAAGCAGTTATGGCCGTTCAAGCCATCAAAGGCGTGGAGATCGGTATGGGTTTCGAGGCTGCTAGGCGCCGAGGCTCCGAAGTCCACGATCCGATCCACTACGACCCCGAACTGACGCACTTGCCCCATTTGGGCTACATCCGTCCCAGCAACAACGCGGGTGGACTCGAAGGTGGCATGACCAATGGACAGTCTCTCATCCTTCGGGCGGCTAAAAAACCGATCAGCACCTTGCGCAAGCCCCTCGATTCGATCCGGATGGAAGACAAGCAACCCCATCGTGCCAACTACGAGCGAAGCGATGTCTGCGCTATTTCCGCTGCTGCCATCATCATCGAGCACGTCGTCGCCTTCGAGATTGCGACGGCGCTCGTCGACAAATTCGGTGGGGATAGCGTCGCTGAGCTAAAGGCACGTTACGACCTGTTCCAGACCATGGCCCGTAATCGCTAGCGACCTCCGGTTCCCAAGAACAAACTCGCGCAAGACCAGTGCACTTGACCAGTGCACAAGACCAATAGTCCGCAATTTGGACAGGCGAGACTGCTCCGGTGTTCGGTCATGGACTAAAATAGCACCATGGGTTCTCAACGATCGCCTGCTGGCAATTCACCTTCGAAATCCTCTCATAGCAAGCTGTCTCCTTGGAAGATGGCGGCTTCCAGTTCGCTTTTGCTTCATGCGATCGCTATTGGAACAGCGGCATGGCTCGCTGCCATGTGGGTTGCGCCGGTCGAGTCTTTGACGAATCCTCCCATGGAAATCGAGGGGGCGTTTCGTGAGACTTTATCGGTGGACCAGAACTTTCGTATCCGAGGAGATCGCTCCGAGGATACGATCGACCCATTGACACCCAGTGCCGATGACCGTCGTTGGGAAAGCGCGATTGCCGATCAACGCCCCGCTGTGGAGCGAGACCCGGCAGGCCAATCCGCTGAGAGCACGTTTATTCAACGGCAGATCGATCGCAGTATTGAAACCGGGAAGCGTCGCACGGGCCAAGAAAACTTGGATAGGCTCTCACGACTCAGCCAACAGTTGAGCCAAGAAAGCAAATCGGAAACCGTCGATCAGATGGCTAATTTTCTCGGCGGTGTGACCAAAACTCGCGCCGAACGCCCCATCGAAAACCCTTCTGGAAAATCGATCGATGTCAGCACCGCCCAGCTTCACGATGTGGTCCGCACGATCGATGGAGATGGCCGCAAAAACTACCGACTGACCCTGATCGATGCGGAAGGGATCACCGACGAAGTAGACATCGATCCAGAAACAGGCGAGCAGTTGTATCGAACCATGAGGCTGATCAAGGCCAATCCATTGCTCGAGAAGGTTTACCGCAAAATTGTCATGGGCATTATGGACTCCGTTCTGCCTAAACTAGATCCCGATTCCCTGGAGAATTAGCGATCTGAGGCGTAACCGAGAATCGCCGGGAAAGGTGCCAAACTCGCTGGTGCAGGGCGAAACAGAGGCCGTTTTGGATTACACTAGGGCCCGGTGGAAAGAGTTCGCAAGGACGATTTCGCAGGGGTGGCTTCGCGGTGTTTTTGGTCGGCTCCGCCGTATTTTCAGTCGGCTTCGCCGTTATTGCAGTCGCGATTCACCCTCTCCCAGCGTTTCCTCGCGGTCCATCTTCCACGACACACATTACCACTTCATCCGACGGATTCTCACCAGCAGACCTTAGCTTCATGAGCCTTGCAGATCCCAAGCAAACCAGCAGCCATCAACTCACCGACCAAGAAGTCCGCATGATCGACGCGCTTCGGGAGTCGTATTCCAAGCTTTGCGCTGAGCTGGGCAAAGTCATCGTCGGTCAAAAAGAAGTGATCGAACAACTTGCGATTTGCTTATTCGCTCGTCGCCACGCCCTGCTCATGGGGGTTCCGGGCCTCGCCAAGACCTTGCTTGTCAGCAAGATTGCGGAAACCATGTCCTTGGGGTTCAACCGCATTCAGTTCACTCCAGACCTGATGCCGATGGACATCACCGGTACGGATATCCTGCAGGAGACCGCCGAGGGGCGGCGCGAGTTTCAATTCATCCCCGGTCCAATTTTCGAAAACATCATCTTGGCCGATGAAATCAACCGAGCCCCACCAAAGACCCAAGCGGCCTTGCTCGAGGCGATGCAAGAACAACGGGTGACGGTCCTTGGAAAAACCTTTGATCTCGAATCCCCGTTCATGGTGCTGGCTACCCAGAACCCGGTCGAGCAGGAAGGAACCTACCCACTCCCCGAAGCCCAACTCGACCGCTTCATGTTCTTGGTGGAACTCGATTACCCCAACGAAGAAGAAGAAATTCAAATTGCTCGATCGACCACGGGAGACGATTTGGTCAAACTCCAAGGAGTTCTCAGCGGCGACGAGATCATGGCGTACCAAAAGTTGGTGCGCCGCATTCCGGTCGCTGACCATATCTATGAGTATGCCGCGAAATTGGTTCGCAAGACTCGACCTCAAGGGTCGAGCGCTCCGGATTGGCTCAAGCCGTTCGTGAGCTGGGGTGCCGGTCCGCGAGCCGTGCAGAATCTGATCCTGGGAGCCAAGAGTCGAGCGGCGCTCCAAGGAAGCTACATGGTCCGACTGGAGGATGTTCAGTACGTCGCGAAGCCCGTCCTGGTCCACCGATTGATCACCACCTTTGCAGCCCAAGCCGAAGGTGTTTCCGCGAAACAGATCGTAAGTCGATTGCTCGACGAAATGCGCTAAGACATGCTCCAAGTTTCCCGTTCCTTCCTCGATCCGCAGATCCTTTCGAGATTGTCGGCAGTGCCCCTGAAGCCACGCCATGCTATGCAAGGCAACGTTTCAGGCAAGCATGCTTCGCCGCATCGAGGGTCCAGCGTCGAGTTCGCAGAATACCGAAAGTACGTCCCCGGCGACGACCTGCGCAGGCTCGATTGGCGCGCGTTCGGACGTACCGATCGGTACTACGTCAAGGAGTTCGAAGCCGACACCAACCTCCGCTGCTGTGCCGTCCTCGACACCAGCGGATCCATGGGTTTTGCGTCGAAAGGAATGCTGACCAAGATCGATTACGGACGACGTATTTGCGCGTCGCTCGCTTACCTCGCAGCACAACAAGGCGATGCGGTTGGGGTCTCGACCGTCGCGGAAAAGATCGTTCAAAACATCCCCCCCAAGCGATCTGCCGCCCATCTGAAATTGCTCCTCGATACCCTCGAGAAAACCAAACCCCAAGGAGAAACACGTCTCCCTGAAATCCTCGATGAACTCGCAGAAACCGTGCGTCAACGGGCCCTCGTGGTGATCATCTCCGATTTTTTCGTCGATCCCGCACAGCTCAAGCAATGCTTCGAGCACTTGCGATTCCGTAAGCACGATGTTGCTGCATTCCATTTGCTCGATCCTCAAGAGTTGAGCTTCGCCTTCGGTCGCCCGGTTCGCTTCGTCGACATGGAAGGCAACACGTCGCTGTTTGTCGAACCAACCGAGATCGCAGATCGGTACCAACGCTCGCTCGCAAACTATTTGAAGCAGATGCAGCAGATCGTGCTCGAGACTGGGGTGGATTACCATCGCGTGACAACGAGCGAATCGTATGAACATCCGATGATGCGATTCCTGGTGGGACGAACACGAGGTCGAGGCGTGCGATGAGCTTTCTGCAACCCTGGATGCTCGTCGCGCTCCCCTTGATCGCGATTCCGATCATCATCCATTTAGTCAATCAACGACGCTTCCAAACAGTGCCATGGGCCGCGATGCGGTTCTTGTTGGAAGCGAACAAGATGTCCAGTGGGTACACCAAACTGAGGCAATGGCTCATCCTGGCCATGCGAACACTCGCGCTCGCAGCCCTCGTCTTGTTCACCGCTCGTCCACTGACCAGTGGCATCATGGCGTTGCTGGGAGGTGACTCGAACCGATTGGCCATCGTGGTACTCGACCGCTCCCCTAGCATGAGTGAAACGCTTCCTGGAGCCAATGGCAACAAACTCCAAATGGCCATCCAGCAATTAGGCGACACATTCCGAACACTCGGGATCGAACGCATCGTGGCGATCGACCCGATCTCGGAGAAACCGGAAGAATACTCATCGGTCTCTCAGTGGATCCGCGCAACTCCGCAGCAAACATGGAGCGCCACAACCGATATCCCGGGCATGCTCGAAAAAGCACTGCTGTATGCTAAGAACAACCGAGTTGGCAATACGCTCGTTTGGCTTTGTTCCGACATGCGAGATAGCGATTGGCGCAGCCGGGACGGACGATGGAAAGCCATCCAAGATGGTTTCAAAACGCTTCCTCAGGACGTACGGTTTTCGGTCCTCGATCTGTCTGGGAATGAATCCAACAACCGGTCCGTTCGCGTTACCAGCGCTGAGCGAATCGATGGTCCCAAGGGACCCGAACTATCCCTCAATTTCCGGATCGATAGGTCTTCAGCCCCTTCGGAGAACTCCTCCAACGATGCGAACTCCATCCCCGTTGAAATCGCTGTCGGTGAAAACAGGAGCGTTCTCAATGTAGAACTCAATGGCAACTCCGCCGAAGTCAACGATCATCGCATCCCGCTCGAACTCGTCCGCGATGACCCCAATGCCTCGCGACGCGGATGGGGATCGGTTCGATTACCAAGCGATTCAAATCCAGCCGACGATCAAAGCTATTTCGTGTTTGAGCAACCACCCACTCGTCGCACGGTAATCGTCAGCGATACACCGGAACTCGTCGCTGCGATCGAATTATGCGCGAGCATCGCGCCTCAGCAATCGGTGCAATGCGAGGCTGAATTGCTGAACCCCTCGCAACTTGACGCTCTCGACTGGAACTCGGTTGCACTAATGGTCTGGCACCAACCCCTTCCCACCGGAAAGACGCTGGAAACCCTCGAGAAATTTGTGAGTTCCGGTGGCCAACTACTTTTGGTGCCACCCGAATCCCCCGACAGCAACACCGCTTTTGGGATTCAGTGGATGGGGTGGGAAAACCCACCTTCCAACCCGAAGGATCCATCCGATGCAAATGGGTCGACCGACGCCAACGCTTCCATCGATGGCGGAAACGCTGCAGCCGCTGGCCTCGCCCGAATCGAACAATGGCAAAACGATTCTCAGCTGCTCGCCAACACGCTGAGCGGTGCTCCACTTCCCCTCGGCCAACTCGGCATTCGGCGCGTCTGCAAAATCGCTGGGGACATTACCCCCCTCGCTTCTCTAAGGGGCGGGACTCCCGTCCTCGCAAAAATCGATCGCACGGACTCGTCCATCACGATCTGCGCAACCACGCCTTCCGATCGCGACTCCACGTTCGCCGGGGATGGTATCGTCCTCTACGTTACGATCCAACGCCTCCTCGCCATCGGTGCTAATCGCGTCGGTACCGCTAAAGATGTCGTCGCCGGTACCGAGCATCGAATCGTCAATCCTACATCCACGATGGCTTCTGGGCCCGAATCGGTACCTTCGAGCGAATACGCTATGCACTCGGGAATCTATCTTGCCGACGACATTCTGGTCGCCATCAATCGAGGACTCGCCGAGGAAGATCCACGAATGGTCGATCAGGACGCACTGCAGCGGATGTTTGGCGATTTATCCTGGGCAAAAATCAATGCTGGTAAACCCGCATCGACCCTCGTTCAGGAAATTTGGCGGTGGTTTGTGGTCGCCATGCTCGCCGCTTTGTTGATCGAAGCCATCCTCTGCCTCCCTCGCATCAAACGTCCAATCCCAGCAAAAACAAGCATCTAACCCTTGTGGATGGAACCTGCGGTTGTCCACCGACCCGCCGCGGCTTCGATCTTGATTTTTTGCTCCGGAGTCTTCATCATCCCGCGGCACACCGCAATGGATTGCGGCGGAGCAAAGAATGCCCTACAACGCTGCTGGAATTGTCCATGGTGCAATGATGCATCAGCGGCACTGGTAGCTACACCATCCGTCGGTGGCCTTGTCCATCGATGGTCCCGTCCGTCGATGGAACGACGAGAAGGAATGCCTCGGATATGCCTTACGTTCCGTATTGGTTCGAATCGTTCGCCACTTTGTTTCCTTGGTTGGTTCCCGTACTTTCGATCTTGGGACTTTGGGTTGCCCGATTATGCGATGATGCTCGGGTCCGCTCCTTTGCAGAGCACGCGTACTACTGCGCGATGATGATCGCTGCAGTGATCACCCTGCGGACTATCCTCGCCGACGACCATTGCTGGCTGCTTCACACCGCGAGCCTCTGCATCATGGTTCTCGGCGCCATCTTCCCGCAGAGCCTTGAGGGAGACCTCTCCGCCATCGAATCCTAATTCGCTTGGCATACGACCATGGATCACAGACCACCTCTTCGGGCATACATTCTGGCAGGTGGTAAAAGCTCTCGTTTTGGCAGTGACAAGGCGCGTGTCGTTATTGATGGGACACCCAATCTTCGGTTTCTCGCCGACCGTCTCGCGAAATACCAACTGACAACTACCATCGTCTCGCAAGCGCGGAGCGACTACATCGATCTGGATGTGCGCACCATCCCCGATTTCGAACGGGATGCGGGCCCTCTCGCTGGTACCATCACCGCGTTGCATGATGCGAAATCGCTCGGCGCTGAATGGTCGCTGATCCTCACATGCGACCTTCTATGGCATAACGATACTTGGATAGAAAGGATGCTCTCGGCCATCCAATCGTCCCACGCTTCTTCCCATCCACAGCCTCTTGTATGGCTTTTCCATCGGGACTCCTTCTCGCCATTCCCCGGGTTGTTCCACGCTGATGCTTGGCTCAGTGCACGGCAAAGCTGGGATCAAGGAGTTCGGTCGATGCGAGGCTGGCTCCAACCAAAAACGCAAGATCATGAGATGGACAGCGTCGGGAGCAGAGTTCCTAACCCTGGTCGGCCCGACCCGAACGTCGAAGGTATTGGCCATATCCATCTGCACGCTAATGATCTTCCCGGATCCTTCAATACCAGCGACGAACTTCGCGAGCAACTGAAACGGACCGACAATCCTCTCCGATAAACCCGCGCGATTCCCGTACCTTTGTCATCTTGGTACCGTGAATAAAAGCTTGCGGATCTCGACCAAGGTCACCGGGATCAAACTCAGCAGTATCACCATGGGCAGATCGGACCAAGGCATTGCTGAAAGTCCCAACAAGTTCGACGTCCATGGGATCAACATCACAACCAGCTGGATGATCAACGAGCCAATCGCAGCAACCACGAGAAGTTGGTTGGAGAAGAATCCCAGCGCAGGCATCACCCGATCAAAATCTCTGCATGCCATCGAGTAAAAAATTTGGGTCATGGTCAGGATACAAAATGCGACCGCGCGTGCCTCCTCCAGTTTGGTACGATCCAGAAAATAGATCCATCCGAAACCCACCAAGCAGACGCTTGCCATGAGGATCCCGTGCACGATAATCTCTCGCCCTCGCTTCCAGGAGAGGATCGGTTCGTCGATGGGACGCGGGGGGCGTTGCATTAGATTTTTGCCGAGTGGTTCACTCGCCAACGCCAACGCGGGAAGTCCATCGGTCACCAAATTGATCCACAGAATTTGGATTGCCAAGAGAGGAGAAGGCAGCCCCAAGATCGAGGCAAAAAACATGAATAGGACTTCGCTGGAATTGCAGGCGAGCAAGAAGTGAAGGAACTTTTGAATGTTCTCATAGATACCTCGGCCTTCTTCGACCGCGTTGACAATCGATGCAAAATTATCGTCGGTCAAAATCATATCTGCCGCATCTTTGGCCACGTCCGTTCCGGTGATACCCATCACGATGCCAATATCAGCAGTCTTGACCGCAGGAGCGTCGTTGACCCCGTCTCCGGTCATGGCCACCACATGGCCATTTCGCTTCCACGCGTTGACGACACGCAGTTTGTGCTGAGCGCTAACACGTGCAACGACTGGGCAATCAAGAACTTGCTTTGTGAGTTCGTCGTCGCTCATCGCCTCGATCGCGGAACCGAGCAGCACCGAGTCCTGTTCGTCAGCAATTCCAACTGTGCGGGCGATCGCAAGGGCGGTTTGGGGATGATCCCCCGTAATCATCACCGGGCGAATACCGGCTTGATGGCAGCGCGCTACCGCCTCAAAGACGGCTTGTCGCGGGGGATCGATCATCCCGATCAATCCGATAAATACCAAATCCTCCTCTCGATTCCATGGATCCCCTTCGCCTTCAATCCTTCGATAACCGATGGCCAGCACTCGCAACGCTTCACTCGCCATCCGTGCATTTCGCTGGCTGATCAGTTGGAAGTAACGATCGTTCATCGGCACAATCTGATCATCGATCAGAATCTTACTGGACCCTGCCAACACCGCTTCGGGGGCCCCTTTGACGATCATCAGCAGTCCCTCGCTTGGATCGCGAAGGATTTGCGACATGCGCTTGCGATCGGAATCGAATGGATTCTCGAAGAGCAGCGACTCCTCCGGCCATAGATTTGCCACCGACGCTTTCGACGCGACGACTTTTAATGCGATTTCGGTCGGGTCTCCTACCACCTCAACGCGATTGTCCGCAGGATCAAAACGCCACTGCGAATTATTGCATTGGTCCGCGTAAGAAAGCATGCGGAGTAGCGGACCAGGGAGCTCCTTGGAATCCAGCAACTCTGCATTGTTTGAACCTTCGAGAGGACGGATTTCTCCAGTCGGTCCAAAGCCCTCTCCATCGACAACCCAGGATTGGTCTGGGATCCAAAGCTGCCGAACTGTCATTTCATTGCGCGTCAGCGTGCCGGTCTTGTCGCTGCAGATCACCGTCACGCAACCCAGTGTCTCAACGCTGGGGAGTTTGCGAATGATCGCGTGGCGTTTCGCCATCCGTTGCAAACCGATCGCAAGTGTTACCGTAACCACTGCTGGAAGTCCTTCCGGAATAGCTGCGACAGCCAGACTAACGCTGGTTAAGAACACTTCGGCCAGCTTGCCTCCCCGAAGCCACTCGAGGACGAAGATAATGCCGACGAGCGCAAGGCAACCCAGCACGAGGACTTGCCCGAGCTGTGCCAACCGCTTTTGCAACGGTGTTGGTTCTTGCTGGGTCTCTTCGAGAAGCTTCGCGATCCGGCCTATCTCGGTATTCATCCCGATAGCGGTCACCACTGCGGTTCCTTTTCCACTGGTTACCGTTGTCCCGAGGAAAAGGGAATTCGCTCGCTCCGCGATCGGTGTATCGTCAGGTAACTCCGCATCGGCATGTTTGGCCACGGGAGTCGACTCGCCGGTCAACGACGATTCCAAAGTCTGCAAGGTATACGCATCGATCAATCGCGCGTCGGCTGGAACACGATCTCCCGCCTCCAGCAACACAATATCGCCAACCACCACCTCTGATGCCGGTATCGATATCAGTCGCCCCTCCCGCTTGACCTTGGCCTGTGGCGCACTGAGTTGCTTTAATGCGTGGATCGCATGAACGGCTCGTTCCTCCTGAAAAAAACCGATCGCTGCGTTGATCAACACGATGGCTAAAATTGCGATCGTATCGATCCAATCTCCCAGAAATCCGGATAGGAGTGCTGCTCCAACCAAAAGCGCGACCATGACGCTCTCAAATTGGGCGATAAAACGGGCCCACCATGGCACCGGCGGTGCCGACTCAAGCTCATTCCTCCCGTCGCGGACCAACCTCTCCGCTGCGATCCTTGAGGTCAAACCATGCCGTGGATCGCTTCCGAGAGCATCGATGATCGACTGTGTCGATGGAGTACCCATGGCCGTACCGCTCTTCTCGCGTCGGAGTTACTTTTCGAGACCGCATGTATACTACCAAACTGTATCCCACCGGACGGTTCCTTGCCAAACGGTTTTTGGCCTACGCCAATCCGTGTTGAAACGCTAATCCTTTAATTCCTGACAAGTTGCCACGCCTCGATTCCTTCGGCGGTGCGAACAAAGAACCGCGTCCCTGCAACTGCTGGGTGGGAAAGTATCTGACTTTTGCTACCCCCCACTCTCAACCGACCCAACTCATGGATTTTGGCCGATTCCAATTGAAGCAGTAATACGTTGCCATCTTCGCATGTCACCAACACTCGGTCCCCACAACCGATCAAACTGCAATATCCGAGCAGTGATGGGTCAGAATGTTTCGCGACCAATTCCAGTGAACGATCGAGATCCAATACCATCAAATCGCGATCGACCCCGATCAAACGGTTTCCCAACTGGATCGGGGTATGAGAATCCCCAGCCAACTCCAAGAACTCTGCCGTGGGTGCTTCGCTAAGACCTCCCTTGGTATCGAACCGATGGAACCGGGTCGCATTATTCTCTGAGGTGAGCATCATACCACCCGGAACTAGAACGGGACTTGGCACATTGAAATCGTTCTTCACGGAAGGTTTTACCTCCCACAGCTTGTTCCCGTTGGATGCATCCCAGGCTACGACAGCCATCGCATCAAAACCGATGATTTGGTTTGTTCCTGCCGTTTGATAGACTACCGGCGACGCATATGCAGCACGCCGTCCAGGGGTTCGCCACACAATCTCACCAGACTTGAGATCCAGGGCAACGATGGAACTGTTGGCACCACCAGGCTGCACGATGATCTTCTCTTCGACGACGATCGGGGAGGCCGCGTAACCCCACTGAGGAAGCGTTCCATCTAGATCTCGGATCAAATTCTTCTTCCAGACGACATCCCCGGACTCTAGATCCAAAGCATAAAGATCCCCAAATGCACCCAAAACGATGACATAAGGATCGAAGATTACTGGAGTGGCCCTAGGGGAATTCCCGTAGTCGAGATTTCCCGGCGCAGCGTACGCATGCTGCCAGAAGGCCACACCTGTTTGTGCGTCCAAGCACGAGAAAACATCTTGACGATCTTCTCGATCGCGCGAGGAAACGACTACAAAATCCTCCATCACCGCGATTCCGCCGATACCTTGATTCGGCAACGGAAGCTTCCACGCTAATTCGGCATCTCGAAGATGTTCGGGAAGTGCTTCGCAGAGCCCATCTCGATAGGCACCTCGCCACTGCGGCCAATCACTCCGAGGAAGGGGCGAGGCCTCAGTCGATACTAACGACTTTTTTTTTGCGATCCGTAGGGGACGAAACCCAATTTGGTCTCCATCGCCTGAAGCATCGCTTGTGACTTCATGCCCGTTAACGCATCGGCGATGGTGGCACGTACATTTTGAGGCAACTTAGCATCGACAAAGACGGAAATGAAAGGGACTTCATCACTCTCGCCCACAACGCGTAAATCCCCTTTCTTGATGGTGCCGCATCCTTCGAGCAGAGGGGCGGCGTAGGAACTGATGACTGCAACTTCCTTCTTCGAAACTCCATCGGCCATCAATTGTTTCGCTGCGACCGAGCACGACGAGCAAACATTGCCATCCTTAGTTTCCAACTCGAGCTCCGTGAGCATTGCTTTCGGTGCCGCTGACTTCTCTTCGCAGTCCTCAGGCCCCCACAGGATGGAGTAGCCTTCGATATCGAGCAGCGTTGCCGCTGGATCATCTTTGAGGACAACGAAGAGTCCCTTCTGATAAACACTTCCTTTGGTGTCGGTCAATTGGACTACAGGGAGCAACTCCCGCTGGCTCGATTTCGCATCGGAGCGGACTACGGAATCCTTGCCGATGACAATGTGAGCCTTCCCGTTGGCCTCTTCGGCCAAGGCCTTCGTCAGCGACTCCGACCAAACCACCCGTACAGTCTTGCCGGTTGTCTCATGCAGGTAGTCTGCGAGTTTTTCGTACTTGCGCTGCGCGTAGCCTTGGACACAATCGCAGGCCAAGGGAGTGGACATGGGATCCATGACCAAAAGCGTCCACTCGGCATCCTTCGGCCCATATGGCTCGACGGCGATCGCACTCACGGACAACGTGCAGACCGATAAGACCGTAACCACCAGTGCGTATGCGGCCAAGCCGACATCGAACCAACAAACGCGAGCCATGAGTTTCACAATTATTGCCCTTCGCCACGACTGGTTTGTTGAATCGATCCGGTGGTTGTCTTTTCCTCGGTCGTGTCCCCGCTGGATTCAGGCTTCTTTCCGGACTCGCATTCCTGCCCACAAGCACTCCTCGACACCAGCCGATAGCGAGCGGGATGGCCTAGCGATTGTTCTGGTGAAAGAATGAACCACTTCATTTCGATCTCTTCATCGCTAACCCATTTCACCATGGCACCGTAATACTCCACGTCTTCTTCGTAAGTGACCAACTCCAATTCTCCTTGCTGTCCCTTGACGGCTTTCCACGTGGAAGGGCGCTGCGGCACGTCCGCGATGGTAGCAACTGAGTCACCACCGATCGCATCGATGACACTGCCAAGGATCCCACCGATCACCACATCCGATGAGGGTTGGGCTTTCGGACTGCTGGAAGCTCGGTGGATCAACGATCCGTCTGCGGCAAACTCGAGGTGCCCGTAGCCCTGCGAAATGAAATCGTATTGGCCGTAGACGCCATCGGCGGTTGCCTCACGGTTCCCTTTCTCGGCAGGAATCACCTCCCATGTTCCAACAAGCTTGCTACCGAACTCTTCCATCGCGATCCGTGACAGGCGTTCTTCGTCCGTCTCCGCTGGGGCTTGATCCTTGGGGACCAGAACAGCGACGGTCGATTTGTCTTGATGCATCATGTAATGCCAGTCTCGCTTATTGTCCCAACCGATCGCAACATGCTTGCACCCACCTGCCACCGTAGCTCGTCCGACGAACCCGAGAAACTCGCCACTCTTGCTGAAGCGTTTGATATCACCGATGCTCGATTCGGCGGTCAATATTTCTCCGTTCGGGCAGCACCGAACGTTCATGGGGTTGCAGCAACTCCCAAATCCATCGGGTTCTGTCCGACCTCGCTTGCCCCAACTGGTCAACTTCTTTCCATCGCGATCGTAGATCCCAACCGTGAACGAAGTGTTTTCAGCGATAAGCAAGTTCTCGCCATCCGACTGGATATCGAGCTGACCACAACATCCACCGACGTTTCGCTTGACAACCGTGCTCTCCTCGAGGTCATGGTTCGTTCGATAAATGCTGTATCCGTATCCAACGGTGTTGGGGAGACTAAAAAATACGTCTTGATTCGATACGGCAAGTCCCGTTGATCGCATCACTTGCCGCAATGCATCATCTCCAGTTGGAGCAGCCAGGCTCTGCCCGATTTGATCCACAATGGTCTGCCATTGGTCGCGTTGCTGCGTCAGCATCCTCATCCGGCGTTCACGGCGCGCTGCGCCCTTCTTGTCATCCGGATCTGCCTTTTCGCTTTCATTCTCGATTGCTTCGATTTGCGATTTGATCTTTTCGAGTTGATCCGTGTAAGACGCGGTGATCGTCTTTCGCTGCTCCTCGGCCGCTTTGGCCAGCTGTTCGAGCATTTCTTCTTTGTTGCCGATATTGGGCGCATCTTTTTCGATTTCTACGGCCCCTTCCGAAGAGAGTCGGGCTACTTTCCCGGCACCTGCTAAGAACATGGCACCCTGCGACGAAAAGTTGATCGCTTGGGGAGCAAACGAAAGTGGTATTTCCCGCACCAGTTCGCCTTCGCCGGTGTAAACGAGCACGACTCCCCGGCTGCCGTTTCCATCGACTCCGCCGTCGGCATTGCAGCACAGATAAAGGTTTTGATCGGGCCCCACGCAGAAGGTGTTCAAATGGACTTGCACCCCTTGATGCTTGGGCACAATGGTTCGCACTTGTTTGTGCGTCGCGACGCTTTCACCCGCGTGCAAAGCTGCCGTTCCACCAACCAACGTCGACGCTAGAGCCACGGATAAAAAACCTAACCGCACTGTTTGAGCGAGCCATTGCATCCGCATGTTGGTTTTCCTTATTGACGAGGGAGCATAGGCTCGGATGATGGAGAGTATGCTCGAGGAGTGAGGTATCGACGAACCGGTTCATGCTACCGGAATTATTCGGTGAAAACAACGTTTTCTTGGAAGGCTGCCCGGCGATCGCGAACTTTTTCGCCCAACAATCTCACTGCTTCCAGCTAAACGCAGCGAACCGAACCCTTTCGAATGCTTGCATTTTTATAGGATCCAACCATGCACCCTCGAACCTCGGACGAGACTGAACTACAGCATTGGCGCGCGATTGAAAGTCTGCGCGATGTCGAATCGGATGCGATGTGGGACCACGTATTCGCGCTCCGAAAACAAGGAACCCCCAGCGTCTTAGAAAAAGCACTAGCATGGTGCATCGATACCGATCCATACCATCGATCGATCGGTGTCTCGGTGCTCGCCCAACTTGGTGACACGAAAAACTGCTACACCGATGAGTCATCTTCGATGATCCGCTCGATGATCCGAACCGAGCAGGATCACGAGGTGATCACGTCACTTATCAGCGCTGTTCACTTTCGGGAGCTACCAGAAGGTATTCCATGGTTGATTTCGTTGGCTCAGCATCCCTCTGAAGATATTCGCTGGAGAGTGGCTTGGGCGTTGCCGATCCCCAACATCCCTGATCCCGATGCTCACCAAAAATCACTGCAAACATTGTTGCGATTGCTTGTCGACCCCGAACCGTTGGTCCGCGATTGGGCAACCTTTTCTCTCTCCATGACCGACGACGATTCCCCTCAAATCCGTGAAGCACTTCTAGCGAGACTCGACGACACCGACTTCAACACGCGAAGCGAAGCCGCCGTCGGATTGGCCAAACGAAGTGAACCCCGCGGTGTGGAGACCTTAGCCAAGTACCTGAAGTCCGATCGGGTTGGCGAGTTGTTTGTCGAAGCGGCCGAGATGTATGCGAAGCCTGACTTAAAACCAGCTTTGGTAGCGCTCCAAAAGTGGTGGGACATCAATCCTGAATTGCTCGAGCGAGCCATCGCCGCATGCTCGTAGATCGTTGCACACTTCTCACGCCCAGTGTCTGTTTGTAAGACAATTCAACGTTCACAGCAGCCTGCCCAACTCGCCAGAATTGCTTTCCGGAGGTACTTTATTGCGTTCTTAACAGCTTTGTAATACCATGACATCCTAGGACGTTTGGAACCTATTGCTCATCCCTCAGGTTACCTGATTTTGCCTTATGTCGTTACTGAACGCGTATCGCGTATTCCTGGCTATAGGATTGCTTATTACCGGATGTAATCCATCGAAGCAGGATCCATTTCTTTTGGAGTCTCCAAAGCGGGCTTCTGAAGATGTTCAGAACATGGCGGGATTAACAAGCCGTGGCATTGCCTCATCAATACGCCTGGAGCACCTCGCTAATCGCCTACCGAACGCCGTGTTTCGAAACTCCATTGAGCTGAATGAGTCGTTTTTTATCGAGACCACTGGCGGGGGCCTTGGTGTTTTGGATTTCGACCGAGACGGAGAATTAGATATTGTCTCTGCTGGTGGAGGTCGCCCCGACAAAACGATGAAAAAATTGCTCGGTTACTTTCCCACGCTCCATCGTGGCTTGGGGAACTGGCAATATCGAGACATCAGTACATCATCGCGAATTGAGACCGAATCTATTTACAGCACCGGTGTCAGCGTCGCTGATTTCGACGCTGACGGATTTACAGATGTTTTAATGCTGGGATACGATGCCATGCATTTATACCGAAATCAAGGGGACGGAACGCTGGAACTCGTCCCCCCAACAAGCTGTGGGTTATCCAATAATCTTTGGGGCACGTCAGCCGCGTTTTTGGATGCTGATAACGATGGCCTAATCGACGTTTATATCGCCAATTATTTGGACTGGAGCTTCGAAAATAATCCTATATGCGAAGGCAAAATCAGTGCGGATTCTGATGCATCGATTCGAGACTATTGTGGTCCTCGTCAATTCAAGGGTCTCCCGGACGTACTGTATAGGAATGCCGGTGATGGAACGTTCTTGGATATCACCGAGGTTGCGGGAATCAAAGATCAGCATCGGGGCATGGGCGTACTTGCCGCTGACTTTGACGGAGACCATGACATTGATTTGTACGTAGCTAACGACATCGATCGCAACCTGGTCTATCAAAACGATGGGGCTGGAACTTTCGTCGATGTTACAAGCCGTTCTGGAGGATGCTGCAATGATATTGGTGTGCCCGAAGGCAGCATGGGGGTAACACTGGGGGATTACAACCTCGACGGACGTTTCGACATCTTCGTGACCAATTTTAAAAACGAACCTCCTGCGCTTTATGAAAATGTAAAGGATATCAATTACATTTACGCTTCGACCAAAGCCAAAATCGGGTTGGCCAGAAACGACTTCGTCAGCTGGGGTACAGCGTTTGTCGACCTAGATCTCGATGGCGATGAGGATCTATTCGTCGTGAATGGGCATATTGAAAAGCGGTCTTTCGGAATTAATTATGAACAACATCCCATGCTTTTTGAAAACGATCATGGCAAAAGGTTTTTTTCCGGCTTGGGTTCAGGCACGTTTCTCTCGTCAAAACACGCAGCAAGATCTCTAGCTATCGGTGACTTCAACCGCGACGGACGTGTCGATTTCGCTGTAGGTCGCTTGAATACCGACTTAGCCTTGGTTCAAAACCGATCAGCTGTGAAGGGCGGATACTGCATGATTAAGTGTGTTGGCACGCTTTCCAATCGTGATGGTATCGGCGTAACGATTCGGCTTCGAATCAATAGTCATGTATGGTCACGACAGCTTTACGGCGGTGGCTCGTATGCCTCTTCATGGGAACCATTCGCGCATTTTGGAATTTCCGAAGATGTTGATTTCAACGATGCGGAACTTGAGATCCTTTGGCCCAGCGGCATCGAACAGCACCTCCATTTGGCTGGTCCGAACGAAACCATTTTGGCGATTGAACCTCATGGAGAGTTGCTACTGGACCAATCCCAATAGCCAAAGAGGTCGCGTGAATAATATGCGATTGATTTCCTCTCAGGATTTTTGTGAGATAATTTTGAGAACCTCGTCTCATAAATGAGCCGAGTGTATTAAAACAACTGACGAGGCTCCTTGCGCTAGGCGTTCTATATCCGAAGGCTTACTTGCATAAGCGATCCCTAGAGGCTCCATTTCGGATTCCGAGATTGGAGCCATGAGGTAGATGCTTCTTCGGGCCTGGATCGACCGGAGGACCGCCGCGGGAAACGCATCTTGAAGATTCCCTCCGAGGAGTTCTTTCTCCAATTGCTCATCGGGATCATCGGAAGCTAACTGTGCAACTCCGTCGGTAATACGTTCGATGTCGCAGCAAACGATGATTCGTCCCGTCGGATGAAGCATTTCGTCGGCGCGTGCAACAGCGCGAGCCACGTTGAGCCACGTTTGTTGTTCCGCACCGCCATCGATCGCGGCGATCGCCAGTTCGAAACGCTGCTCCTGGTCCTCAGGAGATGCGTTCCCCTTCGCCCGTTGTTCTCGCAATTGCTCGCTAGCCGATTGATGGACACGCTGAGGATCTCCGGCCACGATGGCGGTGATTCTTCCGTCGGACGCGGGAACAACGGCGACCGCGAACTGAACCCCCATCAACCAACCTGCCTCTCGACTTAGTTTCAATTGCTGATGCAAATGCTGCTGGTTATCGTCGAGCCATGCCAGTCGCCAGCGCTGCTGGGTTTTGGCATCGGCAAAGGCTGGTGACATCGCATACGGATCGCTCGCACTGAGCGTGTCCGGTTCGCGGATGCAATAAATCGGTAGAACAACCGCGGCTTCGACGAGATCCCTCTGGATATAGATCGGGTCTGCCGATTTCGCAGCAGCGATGTATTCGAGTTGATCGTGGTTTGAGGCAGCATGCTGCACAATCCGTACGACTCCTCCCCCGCCAGGACTTCGTCGGTCGATCGCGTCGCGAGCCTGTTCGATTGCATTCCGATCCGCCGAGGAGAGCACCACCGTAATTTGCTCCCCCCGGAGCGGCCTCTCAAGCAACCATTGGACGAGCTCGGCGACGATTTCAAAACCCTGCGGGACGGCCTCTTCGAGCGCAATCGCAACGAGATCCTCTTCGAGGATCGCGAGCGCCAACTCTGGAAACTCGATGGGAGCGCTAATAGCCTCTCGCAGTAATTCTCCGACGGCTCTTGGATCCGGGCTGCCTGCATAACCGAGCATTACTGCATTATCAGGCAGAGTCAGCTCATGGGTTTTCTGCCCAATACGGATTGCATGCTTTACGTTAGGGTTCATGTAGCTCTCTTTTGTCGATAGTACTGCATATGACGATCGATCATCATCTGCATATCATTTTCGTTGCGAACCCTATGCTCCGCAGCATCGATCATGCGCAATCGCGCTTCGGTATCATCGAGCAATTGATGCGACAACCGCATCAGCCGATCGACCTCACCCACCGGAAACAAGATACCGGTTACATTGTCTTGGACTAAATCGCGATTGCCAGGTATATCGCTTGCCATGACCAACACCCGAGCTTGCATCGCCTCTAAGATGACGTTGGATTGACCTTCGTAGAGGCTGCCATTCCAGAGGAGATCCGCGTGGGGCAATAGTTGCATGGCATCATCGCGATGCCCTACGAGATAAACTTCCGAGGCAGCTTTGACGTTGTCGCGAAACTCTTCCAACCGCGGGCGTTCAGGGCCTTCACCCAGAATGGCGTACGAAGTATCCCCTCGGAGAACTCGTAAGATCTCAGCTGACCATATGAGATCCTTGTATCCCTTTTGGGGCCAGAGTCTCCCTATGGAAAGGATTAGCTTGCGGGCTGGATCGATACCCAGCCTTCGGAAAGCCTCCTCCCGGCTTATCTCTTGCGAAGGCACACGAGGCGGAATCCCATTTGGAATCACGTGAAAAAGTTCCCGGGGGATTCCATGGCCCGCGTAAAAGTCGACGACACCTTGGCTATTGGTCGTAATGCCTTTTGAATACTTCGAGAGATATCGATCGATCGCGAGTTGCCATGAGCCCTTCCATGGGTCGACCGAGCGTTCCGAGCCGAGGATGACGGGGACTCGAGCCGATCGGGCAGCGGACCTTCCGTAGGCGTTGGCTGCAAAAAGCCATGTGTGGACGATATCAGGTTGAAGCCGTTTTAGTGTGTTGCGCAATCGCAACCACGCTAGCGGATCGAACTTAGCTCGCTTGCCAATCGAAACAACAGGGATACCAGCTTCCGTTAACTCTCGTTCGAGTGGTCCGGTCCTGGTTAGCGCTATCACGGTGGTTTCGAAAACCTCCTTTTCCAAACCTCGAGCGAGCATCGACAACTGCTTCTCGGCACCACCCCGTTCCAAGGTGGGGATAATCAAGCAGAGTTTGATCTTCATCCTCGACTCCTCATACCATCCGAGGAGTTCGCAAGGTTCCCATAGAGGGACTCCCATTGATCGAGGGATCGCTGGTGGGGCCGATGCCTACGGTAACTCGCTCGCAGCCCCATCGCCTCGGTAAGCCACTGCTGGCGGTGAACCAGCCAATCCTTCAGCTGTCGCTGCAAGCTTTCCTGCGAATCGTAGTATTTCATCAGTGGTGTTTCAGGATGCAAGTTTTTGGACTCTACGCTTTCAGCGATCACCATCGGCAATTCCGAGTTCAACATCAACGGCACGCTGAATTGTAGCGTGGCATCCGGATTTGAGACGATGGCCAAATCGGCTACGGCGACGAGTTCCTCCAGATCATCGAACGCGTCGAACAAAAGGATTTCCCGATGCCACCCGCGATTTTTCACTTGGTCATAAACCGCCTGGGTGCTTTGGCCTGGATTGATAATCCACATCCTCAACGAGGCTCCTTGATCGAGCATCTCGCACACGGTTCGTGTGGCTGTCACCAATGATTTTGCATCGGCATTGCCCAAGTGGAGCAAAAGATCGGTCCGTCCTGGAATGACAAAATCGCTCGACACGTCGAACAGGGCGCTGGCCGCCCGGTTCCTGGAGTCGAGATCGCGCGGCACACAGCCTTCAACGGTATCTGGAATGTTGATAATTTTCCGCTCATCAAAGCCATGGGAAAGGAGTACTCGCTGCGCAAACGAGTTGGGAACAACCACCACATCGGTGCGGCGGCACGCTTCGGCGGCCATCACCGGCGAGACTTGCTGGTTGCGCGCGATCCCTTCTATTTCCCCCTCCAAACTAAACCGTGTCACCAGCGGCTTGTTCCACTTGCCACACTTTGCCGCGATGGCCGCGAGCAACCCATCGGCTCGGTCGACATAGATCGCATCGAATTCATCAACGTGTTTTCCGATCCAAGAAACAACGTTCTTTTGGAATTGGGACTCGTTCCAGTTGCTGCGCGGGGATGGGAGCAGCCGATGAAGTTGGCACTCCCTCAACATGGCCCTCTCCGGCCACTGCGAGTGCCATCGAGCCGTCAATACGGTCGCTTCGATCCCTCGACTTCGCCACCCATCAAGCAGTTGCAACAGTCGCAGGCAACCGTCATCAGCGTGCGGCCAAAACTTGCGCGCGATAACCAAGACTCTTGTTAAATGCCTCGCTGTAGACACGATCGACTGTCTTTGGGTACCTGTTGTTTGGGTTTAATTGCCGGGTTTTATGTCTAAGGTCGCAATAGCGGTGATTGACACCGTTGAATTTTGCTTTCGACCGTATGCCACTGCGCTGAGAGCGTACAGCGCGAACTGCATGCAGCGTTGTAATTGAATGATCGCTATTTCGAAGGGTCGTACATTCGCTGATGCGCTACTAGATCCGCTTCTTCCAAAACCCCCACGTAAGGGAGGTTACGATAGAGATCATCGTAATCCAAACCGTAACCGACGACGAATTCGTTGGGTATGTCGAAAACGCTGTAATCGGGTGCTTGGTTGACCACGCTGTTCCCTCGCTTATTGAGGAACACCGCTGTACTCAGGCTTCGAGGTTGATGTTGCTCCAGCCGCCGAGTTACTTCTGCTAGCGTTTTGCCCGTGTCAAAGATGTCGTCGATCAGCACGACATCACGCCCTCGAATATCGAGCATATCGCCGTTTTCGATCGTCAGCTCGCCGCTGGTCATACCTCCGCGGTACGAACTTGCGCGGATCAGACTGATTCGCACCGGCATCTCCAGACTGCGTATCAAGTCTGCGAGCATCACCAAACTTCCGGTCATGATCGCGACGATAGTCAAAGGTTCTTTTCCATAACGCTCATGCAATTGCGATGCTAGCCTCGCAATACCTCGATGTATTTCTTCTTCGTTGATTAATACTTTCATCGCGCTTTCAGTTCTTCATGGCGCTAACGGATGACCCACAGTTCACTCTCGGTGCGAAGCAGAATCTCGCTTTCCGTCACAGCAGGAGTGGATCGTATCACGGATTCGGTTGCAATCGTACCCAAAACGCGGTACCCATCGCTTGCGGCAAGAACCGTCACATCACCTCGATCGGAGATGTTGAGCAATCGATCTCCTACAATAACTGGTGAGGAAAAGAAATTCCCTCCGATACGCTCGCTCCATCGGGTTGCCCCGTCTGTCAGCCGCACACAGCTTACGATCCCTGCATCGGACCATAGAAAAACCAAGTCCCCGTAGACGACTGGGGTGGGTACGTACGGTGCCGCGCGCTGGATGCGAAACCGTTCCTCGCGAGTCTCCATGTCGTAGGCAACCAATAGGTTATCTCGCCCTCCGCCCGAACCGTGCGAAGCGATCGCTAGCGGACCGCTGATCACGGTGGATGCGCAAACGCGTTGCTTGAAACAATCGTGATTCCATAGGACTTTTCCCGTCTCAAGCTCCATGCCAAAGATCCCTAACCCTGTCGTTGCGCAGACCAACTCCTTGACCCCATTCACTTCGCGAACACTGGGGACCCCATAACATACGCGCCGAGTCGGAAGGGGTGTTTCCCACAACGTTGCTCCGGTCCTCAGGTCAAGCGCCAGCATGCGGTCGCTCCCTGGTTCAACGCCAGGTTCAAGCTCCTCAGCGTCTTGACTGTCGAGTAGGATCACTTTGCCATCGATCACCATGGGTGAGGTCCCAAAACCATGTTGCGATACGTACCTGCCAAAGTCGCGACTCCACAGCTCCTCCCCTCGGTGACTGAATCGCTTGACTACCACGTGCTCCGGCTCGCCCCACGCAAACACGACTCCATCCTCGTCTACACAGGGCGTGGTCGATGCGTAGGTGCTGAATTGGTGGAGTCGATGCTTGGTGCTCGGAAAACGCTTTTCCCACTCAATTTGGTTAGTTTCCATATCGATCGCGACAACTATGCGATCTGCGTTGTCGTCGTTAGCAGCCAATAAGAACACGCGTTTACCCCAAATCACCGGTGAGCCATTTCCTGAACCTGGGAGAGGTATCTTGGTGACCTGCTCCGGCTTCCATGGAACTACGACTCGGCATTTTTCGTTCACGCCGAGCCCACCTTCACCCCGAAATCGCCCCCATGAGTTCGAAGTGGATCGATCGGTTACCGAAAGCTTCTCCTGGGTTACCCGCGGAATAGCGGGCCCCTGCGCGAAACCTTTCTCTGGTCTCACCTGTCTCTCTTGTCCATGAGTTGATCCGCTAAGCAATCCTGTCACTGTCGCCGACACGAGAATCAAAAGTCCCAGAAACTCAACACCGCCGAACGTCAAACGATGGTTGCGTCCATTTGGACTCGCAGTGGCCAGTGATGCTGGGGCCAGTGACGCTGGGGCCAGTGATAGTGCTGAAAGGTTATTGCGAGATGCCGTATGCATATGGATCGTGCCGCCGATGGTAATTAGATGCCGTTTTAGTTGCAGTCGTATTTATCACGCCCGCCCTTTTTCCTCGTGTCCGTCCCTTGATTGCTAAGGAAACATCCGTACCCCTACGGTTAGAAGGATATTCGCGTAGCGCTGGGTGTCCGCTGTCTGAACCGTCAACACGTGATCCGTGGTAGCGACCGCTTCGTAAAACTTCCACTTGTCAATCGGTTGTAGTTCGAGGTCGAGTCCTGCGCTTTTCAAACTGGCGCGGTAATCTGCCCACACTGGCGGGTCGGACTCCAGCGCATAAGGTCCACTCGTCTCGGTCATCATGGTCGACACGGCTTCTATGGGAATCGCCGACAAGATCGCCTGGAGGACTTGGTTGCAGGTCACCACACCCGGCATCAGGTTCAAGCTCACCAACTCGCATCGTGGGCCCCGTTTGCTCGAAGCTGGGTAATTTCCGTCCGCGATCAGGATTGTTGCATGGTGCCCCGCTTCGCCCAGTATTCGAGAGATGGTGGGGTGGATTAGTTGACTGTTCAGCATAGTTTCCTCTCATGGGTTCGGCATGGTACACGTTAACGGGGCATGGTGGTTCGCGACGGAGTTGTGGTTCACAATGGATCATCGTGGGGGATCAACATGTGGGATCTCAACATGTGGGATCATCGTGGGTTTCGAAGGTCCTGGAGTGGTCTCCGAGCTATCGCCACCTGTGAAAGGATAGCCAAAGTTTGGCTGACCCACAGACCGTTTGAGAAATGGTTTTTGCAGAAAACGGGTTAGCAGATCGCTTAACCGAGAATGTTCCAACTGGCTCGAACCGGAGAGGTTTTCGGCAGGGCGGTAGAGGCCGAGAATCCCTCTTGGGCATCGGAATGGCTAGAAGCTATACCGGTCCCTAGGGTCAGTGACGATGTTGTCAAGTTCCGTTGCGGAAGCCAACGCAAAGGATCCTCGGCAGATCCAGAATCCGACTGCGGACCGCTTGCGATTGGTGAATAAGGGTCGGCCAACCTGCGAGCCCGCTGGTTGATCAGAGCGATCAAATCGGGGTCCCGCTCCAATTGCGATTGAACATGGGTGTTCAAAAGCGGGTTCCCTTCGACCTTGGGAATGCCCCAACCATCTGCCACGACGGTGACATTTTGCTCGGTCGAACCCAAACCTAAACTCTTTTTAACACGAGAGATAAGCTCGGACAGGCGGGTTTTGATTTGTCGATCGGTATCGTTTCGGTCCCGGTTAAGCGGCCCGTCGAGTTTGGGCGGGTTCGGCGTGGAATTGGGTTCCGAGAGGCCATTGGCTGGCGACGTCAGGTTTTGAAGGAGATTCCCAAAGGCCTGAGCGGTGGAGCTGGATAGGTTCTTGGCGGTTTCCCCCAGCATGGGCACGGACGGTAGGGCTGCTGCCGAAAGCCATGAAACGGGAAAGCTCATCGGACGCCTCGTTTACCATTTTGCGATCCATAGGCTGAATCCACGATCTGCCTGTAAACACGGTCTGGAAGTAAACTCGTTGACATGATCGTTATCGTCGTTTCTCCGTGCGAGCTTGAGTTTTTCGCCTGGGAAAACTTTGCAACTTACGGTGGTCGGACGGCCGTTCCCTGGATACCTTGGTACGGCGAGCTGAGTTACGTGGGAAATCGTTGGTCCAATCGCCGATTACCTCACCAAAAGCCTAGGCAAACTTTTCTTTGGAAATGCGCGATCAATGATCCTGCTGATCGATAATTACGACTCCTTTACCTACAATCTGGTCCAACGGCTAGGGGAAATCGATCCCTCGTTGGACGTACGGACCGTTCGCAACGACGAGCTTTCGGTAGAACAGGTCCGACAATTGCGGCCGGATCGGATTCTGCTGTCCCCAGGTCCATGCACCCCGAACGAAGCGGGTATTTGCGTTCCACTTTTGACGGAATTGGCGGGCTCGGTCCCAATCCTCGGAGTTTGCTTGGGTCATCAGTCGATCGGACAAGCATTCGGTGGGAAAATTGTTCGTGCTCCGGAATTAATGCACGGTAAGACGGACTGGATTCACCACGACAATCGGGGCATGTTTCGAGGCCTTCCCAACCCGTTTGTCGCCACGCGATACCATTCTCTAGTGATTCTTCCTGAGAGTTTACCGGATTGCCTCGAGGTTTCAGCTTGGGTAGACGACCCCGCGGGAAATCGGATTATCATGGGGGTTCGCCACCGCGAGTTGGCAGTGGAAGGCTGGCAGTTTCATCCTGAAAGCTTCCTCACCGAACCGGGCCCGATTTTATTGGAGCGATTTCTGACTTGGTCTGGCCCCGATAAGATAGAGCTCGCTTGAAACATAGCGTTCTGCGGTGCTCCCTCGCACTGCCCTTTTCACAACACTACTCACCAAAACTCCTACGCCCCCGTCAGCATGCTTTGCGTCACGATCGCTCGAACTCGCCATAAACACACCATCAACGAGCACTTGGAGGTCGCCTCCCAAGGTGCCAAGCTCGTAGAACTTCGTTTGGATTACATCGGTCGGTCGATCGATTTGGCCCGTCTGTTGAAGAACCGGCCCACTCCTGTCGTGATCACATGCCGACGCAAAGAGGATGGTGGGCGGTGGGATCGCTCGGAAGAAGAGCGTTTGATGTTGCTCCGACAAGCCATCGCGTTGGGTGTGGAATATGTCGATCTCGAAGAAGACACCGCGAGCAAAATTCCTCGCTATGGCAAAACCAAACGGATCGTCAGCGTTCACAACTTTGAAGGGACCCCGGCAAACCTCGAATCGATCCATCAAGGTTTGAGTAAGCTCGATGCGGACATTGTAAAGATCGCTGTCGCTGCCAATTCGTTCGCCGATGCCGCGCGGATGCTCGATCTGATGAAAAATGCACAGGTGCCAACAATAGGCATCGGCATGGGGGACTACGGTTCGTTGACCCGCATTCTTGCGACTCGCTATGGGGCTCCTTTTACCTATTGCGTGTTCAATGCCGACCGTCGCGTGGCCCCCGGCCAACTCTCCTTCTACGACATGAAGAATATTTATCGGGCCGATACGATTGGTCCAAACACGAAACTATTCGGTGTCGTGGCGGATCCTGTTGCTCACTCCTACAGCCCGATGCTGCATAACGCCTGCTTCGAGGCCAACCAGCTGGATTACCGTTACCTTCCTTTCCGCGTCGCAGCCAATGATCTACCCGTATTTCTTCAGTGGTGCCAAAAGGAGAAGATCGGCGGCTTGAGCGTGACCATCCCTCACAAACAAACCGTCCTGCCATTGCTGACCCAAGCTGAAGCGGCCGCGCAAGGCATTGGGGCTTGCAATACGGTCGTTTTCAATGGCGATGAGTTGATCGGCTACAACACCGACTACCGAGCCGCGATGGACTGCCTCAACGAGGCCATGGCTAAAATCTCCAGCGAGCCCAATCCCTTCGAAGGTGCCTCGGTTTTATTGCTCGGTTCGGGTGGCGTCTCTCGCGCGATCGGCTACGGGTTGGCACAGCGTCAAGCGCTCATCGCCATCGCTGGTCGGAATCGTGAAGCGTGTGCCGATCTAGCAAAGGATTTCAATGGTAAATGGGTCGCTTGGGAGGAGCGTCAACGGATCCAGCCCGACATTTTGGTCAACGGAACGCCGATAGGAATGTTTCCCGAGATGGACGACAGCCCTTTCCGTTGCAACGAACTTCCCAAGCAAACGATCGTCTTTGACACCATCTACAACCCCGAGCAAACCCTTTTCCTTAAAGGCGCAAAAGCCGCGGGTTGCAACATCATCACCGGGCTACAAATGTTTGTTCGACAAGCCGCCTACCAGTACCGCTTGTTCACCGGTCTGGAACCGCCGATCGATGTTATGGTGAAAACCATCAAAAAAGCCATCTCGCCAGTCAATTATAAGAATCTCGAAGAGGATGATTCTCCCGAGGATGCCAAGGAGGACTGAGCCTCGGACTCTGTTCTCCACCATTCGTTCGCTTCTCTATCGTTCGCCGCTCTATCGTTCGCCGCTTTCCGTTCGCAGATCCGTGATTCACTGTCTCGAACTTGGGGAATTGTTCGCTACAGCCGGTCTCTGATATCTGCTACTGCGGGGCAGGAAGATCCCGTCGCTCAAACCGCCAGTACGCGACCGCGTAGCATGCGATCCCCATCGCTACCAGGACGAATGTGTATCCCAACGGCCCTAACGTCTCCTGCCAATTGGCGGCCTTGTCACCCATCAACAAATACCACCCTTGTTCGGGCGAGTTGTGGACGGTGCGAACCATCCAATCAGGCTGGTAGGCTGCCAGAAATGTAAAAGGCTTTAAGAAGGCCATCGAGGGCATCGATTTGGACAAGATAAACAAAAGCAGCTGGAGGACATAGATCCCGATGACCACACCGATCGACCGCCAACGGTACTGATCGAAACTGCTCACCATGACGCTCAATCCCATCACCGCAAAACCGAGTCCGAAAAGATTGATCGTGGATGCGATGAATTCGGTGGGACTGGTCAACGTCGAAAGCGGTACCCAGCGTGTTTCTGGCGAAACCATTGGATTGCGGAGTTCCATGTTAATCCAAGGGATTCGTATGCTACTCGCTTCCTGTACCGGCGTCGAATTGGTCTGGATTCCTAGGCTCAGACCGCTAAAGACCAACAGACAAAGGATCGCTAACCCCAGGATGGTGATCGTCGCATGGGCCGTCAATAACTGCCTACGGCGGATCGGTTGTGCCAGCAGCATCTCCATCGTCCCTCGACCTAACTCGCCACTCACCACATCGGTGCCTCGTGCGATACTCCACACCAGCACACACAGCAGCAATACGGGCTCGTCAAACGTCAATCCGATCATTCCGTGGTATGTCAAAAACTGTTCCAGCGGAACCGGCGAGAACTTTTCAAACGCTTTAAACTGCTCGATAAGCGGTGCGAATCCTGTCAACTCAAACTGGCTTACGGTCCATATTCTTACCCAGGGAAAAACGAAAAGTACCAATGCTAGAGCGATTCCCAAAGCTAGGGATTCATCGAAGTACTTTTTTAAGAGTATGCGAAACACTGGGTTTTTCTTTAAGTTTTCGTTCAGCTTTTCCAACAGTTTAGGCTCGGTGACAACCCCCCTCTTCGGTACTTAGCCACGCTAGCATGCCCACTCTAGGAAGGCTCGTTCGTAGAGTTCTACCCCTCGTTGGAGTTGATCTAACGATATCCACTCGTTTTTGCGGTGGGCTTGCTCGATGCTTCCTGGACCGCATACGAGCAGTCTCCTAAGCCGTTGCAGCACGCCTCCATCTGTCGCATAGCACACTGTTTGGGAAATGGCTTCTTCTGCTAATCGAAGCATGGTTTGTATCCATTCCGAACTCGGTGAGACACCCCATGGTGATACTCCATCCTTGCCTATCAACTCCAAACCATGGTCCGCAGCGATGCGTTTCACCGCAATTTCGAGCGGGCTGTGGTCTACCCCCGGCATAGGCCTTATGAATATCTGAGCTTCGGCATGGGACGTCGTTACATTGATCGCCGTGGGCTCATTGATCAACACCATATTCCACGATAACGTCGCTGGATCGAAATCGCTGTTCCTGTAATTTGGGTTGCTTTCGCTCTCATTCCTTTGTTCCAAAAGCTGTCCTAGCGCTGGTATCAGTTGGTAGTTTGCATTGACCCCTTCGCTGGTACTCGTATGGGCGCTGATTCCTTTGGCCCGCACGATATAGCCTTGGGCTCCCTTGTGGGCATGAACAACCTTGAGCTCGGTTGGTTCTCCGATGATCCCTACGGTGTCGCTATCTATCATCTCTTGGAACCACGCCGACTCTCGGTCGACTTGTTTGGCTCCCTTCATCCCGATCTCTTCGTCGGCCGTAACGACAAAATAGATAGGTGCGTTTTGATGAAAATCGCTAATCTTGCTGGCTGCTTTCAAAGCCGCGGCAAGTGAGCCTTTCATGTCGCAACTTCCGCGACCGTAGATTCTTTCGTTTCTGCGGGTCGCCTCAAAGGGGCCGCTGAACCCTGTGCTCCAGTCGTCGACCGGCACCACGTCGGTATGGGCCATGTAGGCCACGCCGCCCCGTTTGTTGGTTCCTTTCGAGCTGCCCCGTCCTTCTCGCTTGGCGACTATGCTCACCTTAGTAATGCCGTTGATATCCTTGAAGGTGTGCCATTCGATCCTAAACCCCATATCTTCGAGCAGATCGGCAACAAAACGGCTTATGGACTCGTTGCTCTGGTTGCTTACCGAGTCGTAACTGATCAGTTTTCCTAGCAGGTCCTCTGCTGTGGCTTTTTGTATCCATGCGTCGTTCATGCCTACGATCTTAACTCTTTTTTTTCCCGCGTGTTAAAATCTTTGGCTTGGTTAGAATAAGCTGGCTTTCGTTGTTGTTGCACCCTCGTTGAAAGGTTTGCCCGGTTATGCTTACCAATATGCGGAAAGTAATCTCGTTAATTCTCGGTGGTGGTCGTGGCACCCGCCTTTTCCCACTCACCAAGATCCGTGCTAAACCTGCCGTTCCATTGGCTGCCAAATACCGACTGATTGACATCCCTATCAGCAACTGCCTCCATAGTGGCATCAATCGTATTTACGTTGTTACGCAATTCCTCAGCGTTTCTCTGCACCAACATATCCGACAAACTTACCGTTTCGACAATTTCAGCGGTGGTTTCGTTGAATTGCTCGCAGCCCAGCAAACGATGGAAAGCGAAACAGCGTGGTTCGAAGGTACCGCCGATGCTGTCCGTAAGAACCTTCGCTACTTTGACGATGAGGACTGCGATTACGTTCTAATCCTCAGCGGTGACCAGCTGTACCGCATGGATTACAGCGATATGCTCGAAACACACATCAAATCGGGTGCCGACGTCACTATCGCTGCCATCCCTGTCGCCCGTTCTGCTGCTCATGCTTTAGGCATTATGCGTTGCGACGATACCGGCCGAGTGGTCGGTTTCCTTGAAAAACCAAAGACCGACGAAGAGATCAATATGGTCGCTATGACTCCTGGATGGATCGATAAAATGGGCATACCCTCGCGTGGCCGCGACTGTCTGGCCAGCATGGGACTCTACATTTTCAACAAGAGTCTTCTTTTCGATATCCTCAATAAGACCAACTATAGCGACTTTGGCAAAGAGGTTTTCCCTGCGGCTATACGGTCTCGGAAAGTCCAAGTCCACCTTTTTGACGATTACTGGGAGGACATCGGGACGATTCGAGCCTTCTACGAAGCCAATCTGTCCCTTACCACGCCAAACCCACCTTTCGACCTCTTTTCAGCGGACAAACCGGTTTATACCCGGGCTCGCTTTCTCCCCCCTACGGTCATCGATGGGGCCACTGTCACCGGGTCTCTCGTCGCTGACGGTTGCCGGATCGGAAAAGGGACCATCATCGAAAACAGCGTCATTGGTCTTCGATGCATCATCGGGGAGGGTGTTACCATCCGAAATAGTATCGTCATGGGTGCCGACTACTCCGAGACCGACGATGAACTTGCTCGCCTAGTTACCAGCGGAAAGCCTAGGGTCGGGATCGGTGCGGGCAGTCTCATCGATGGAGCTATCCTCGACAAAAATGCTCGTATCGGTAGACACGTCCAGGTAGTCAACAATTTAGGTCTCGTCGATTCCGATGATTTTGATCCTTGCTACGTGAGAGATGGTATCCCCATCGTGACAAAAGACGCTTCGTTGGGAGATGGATGGACCATGACGAAGACGAAGTAGGTTCGATCCCTAAATAGAAGTAAGTAATTTATAAACTTGTAGTTGTTGTAGAGAGGTTCACCATACCGTCAAAAAGTGACGGAGCCGAGCTACTTACCCATAAAAAGGTAGAGCCAAGGAAGGTTAGGGCTGTGTGGAAAACGTGTTGTTAGCTAGTAGGATAATGGCGAAGACACGTAGGCAAAGCAGTGGGAAGCCAACAGGGTTTTAGGAGAGGTTCACAAGCTACTTAGCTACCGACGCGAAGCAACAAATAGCGACAGGTTTTCCACGATGCTGATGGACAAAAGCTTGAAGAAAGACCGTAGCAAGGAACGAGGGAATTTTGGGAAGCGGAAAAAGAGTGAAAGGTGTGGCCCTAGACATGGATGGGCTCTTGCTCAACACCGAGGATCTCTACGAAGAAGTGGGCAAGGAGTTGCTCGGGAGGCGAGGTAAGGAGTACCGAGATGAAGTACGCAAGCTGATGATAGGCTTGCCTGCCCCAAAAGCGTTCGGCGTCCTCATCGAGCACGAAGGACTCCAAGAAACCTGGCAAGAGCTCCAAAGGGAAACGGATGATATCTTCGAGACGATGCTCGAAGAGCGATTAGCGACGATGCAAGGTGTGGAAAAGCTCTTAGAAACCATAGAAAACCATGGTTTGCCTAAAGGAGTAGCTACCAGTTCCACCAGAAAGTTCGCAACCCGAGCTCTAGGCTTGGCTAAGATCATGAAGAGAATGGACTTTTTGGTAACTGCGGAGGACGTTAAGCATGGAAAGCCGCATCCTGACATCTATAACGAAGCAGCCTCACTCATGAGGATATCACCAGCGGACATGCTGGTATTGGAAGACAGCGAAAACGGAACCAAAGCAGGAGTAGCAGCCAACGCTATCGTGATATCGGTACCCAACGCTCACACTCGTCACGGTATATTCGAAGGCGCGCATATGATCGCAGATACACTCCAAGACAAAAGAATCTACGAATTGCTCGAGGAATCATCGAGACGTCAATAATAACCAAAAGAAGAGACTAGAGTCATCCAACCTGTGAAGCTGGGAACAACCATGGTCTTTTAGAGACAAAGACCGTAGCCAACAATTCCTCGTACCCGGCAACCATTGAATCCAAGGAGAAAGACTCGACAACATGTTGTCGACCATTGGACCCAAGCAAACCAGCCAATTCCCGGTCAGCGAGTATCGAAGAGACCGCCGAGGTCAAGCCATTGGAATCACCACGATCGACGGTGAAACCATTCCAAGCATCCAAGACCGATTCGGCGATGGATCCGACGCGTGTGGAAACCACGGGAACCCCGCAGGCCATCGCTTCGAGAATGGATACAGGGCTGGCCTCATTGAGACTAGTGAGGGAAAAGACATCCAGAGCAGCAACAAGACGATCTGTGTCCGATCTAGATCCTAAGAGAACGACGGAACCTTCTAAGTTAAGCTCGGCGATTCTACGCTCGATGGTGCCTCGCTCGGGCCCGTCGCCGATGATGACGAACTTTGCCGAAGGATGATCCTTTAAGACTCCTCTGGCCATTTCTAGAAAAAGGGAATGGTTTTTCTCAGGACGCAGCGCCGCAACGATACCGACGAGAGGCGTGGAGGGGGAAACGCCGAGTTCTCGACGAACATCCAACCTGGCTGCATCATCAGGCTTGAACTTAAACGTATCTACACCGTTGGGGATAACAACAACCTTGTTCTCGGGAAAACGTTCCCAATCGCGAAGGAACTCCCCATGAGACTTGGCAACAGCGATAAAACGATCCGTCCATCGAGTGAGCGTGCGATTGAGTCGACCGACACCATCAGGCCATCCGGTGGAATGAAGTGCGGAACATACGACAGGGATACCAGCCAAACGAGCGGCAAAACGACCCCAAAACATTTTATCGCCAGCACCGACGGTGACGACTGCGTCGAATCGCTCCCGAACGAAATGATCCGCAAGGCGATCAACAATAAAAAAGTCGTATTTATGGCGAAGCCAATGGCTCGATGTTGGAAACTCGGATTGGATCGATTCCCCCAAAGGTCCCAATTCCTTCATGCAAGCGATCGCGGGGACGACCCTATCGGGTCGGAACCGTCGCATCATGTTTACCAAAAGGGTCTCTGCACCACCAACCGGCATGCTGCTGAGCAAGAAGACGGTTCGTAAAGGTCTCCCTAACGCACTAACACGATCGGAAAAGGGTGTGGCCAGTGCAAGTGACGAAGGCTCAGTGGACGAGACTTTGTGATTTTCGTCGACGGTACACGTTAGCATGATGCATTGGTATCCAGGAGCGATTCCAGCTTTTCCGAGGAATACTGGATGGGCGAACCTCGCATGGTCTTGCGAGGATCAAAGGTCAACCAATTGGTCAGGGCAGCCATACCAGGATCGGCATGGATCCTTTGCAAGTGACGGTGATCCCCACCAGGAAAGTTGAAACCACCAGCAGCGCTGACAAAGGCTAGGAAACCAGACTCGAAAACGATATCGATAGCACGTTGCGACACGTTAGACGGAAGACCGTAGGGGAACGCAAAGTAATAAATCGGTTGTCCTGTCCAATCCTGAAGCTTCTTGCGAACATCGGAGATCTCGCGGCGCAACGTCGCATCGGATAGGTCTTGCCCAAAATCGACATGGGTATGCGAGTGGGCGCCGATGGTAATGCCAACCTCGACCATCGATTGAATCTCCGCAAGCGTATTCGGACGCAGGGGAGCACCAGCCGCGACATCGTGGGGAAACGGTTCACCGGACTCGATGTAATGCGTCGAAACGAAATAGGTGGTAGGGATTCCACGGCGAACCAATTCCGGCAGAGCAACTAACCAATTCTCGGAGTAACCATCGTCAAACGTGATGTGTACGGTAGCACGGCTGCGGGTGCCAGAAATCTGGGCCTCACGAGTCTCCTCCAAACTGACAAAATCAAACCGCTCACCGAGCCAGTCCAGATGCTGGATGAAATTGCGGCTCGAAATCGACCAAGAGTTCGGTACGGTATCCGCAACCCGATGGTAGAAGAGGACAGCCCCAGGGAACGAAGAAAGAGAACGAAAGCGATTCACAAGCGATTGACGATACTGCTTGGTCACCCGCTGGTAGGCGAGCAATGCGGCTTCTCGTAATAAGGGCGACATATAAAGATATCCAAAGGATCGAAAGGGTTCGTCATCAGACATTGCGTCAAGGATTGCTTTTTACCCCCGAGTAAGTTTGTCGCAGCCTCGTGAAGGCTCGGTAATTGTGTAGGGCCCCTAGTCGACAGTGCGGGTTGTAACGATCATGCGGGACAGACGTGCCTCATGTAAGCGTTTCCTCGATGAACATCAACGCGGACCATCAACCACCAACACGAACCGCCGATAACAGGCAAAGCTATGAAATCCACGGATCTGGTAGGGCCGGTAGCCATCGCGAGCCGCAACGCGTTGTCGGCTGGATAAACGCATGGCCACCAAAGCCAACCGATGGCGGCAGTAGAGGCGGTATATCAACAGGTGGTTTGGCCTGTGCGGGGTGAGGATCAACGTTGGAATTTACAGCTCTTCTTGTCGGACTAGCAGCCATCGTATGGGTTTTAATCCTCATCCAAATACATGATGTGGTGATCGGTGCCGCTGTCTTTTTGGTCGCCACAAGTGTTTTTCCGCAAGAGTTCGCATCCATCGAAATCGGATTAACGATCACGGCAGACCGATTGTGGTTGGCGGTATTGATCGCTCAAATCACGTTTGACCTATGGACTGGAAGAGCCACCTGGAAACCGCACAACGGTGCTGATTTCTATCTTTTTCTATTTTTGGCTTGGTTGATTCTAAGAACCTTGATGTCACCCCTTGGAACCGAGGTTAAAGGGCAACCTTCCACCGTGATGCACTTGGTCAATGGGTATTTGGTACCGGCCTTTTTGTACTTCATCATGCGACACGCGGACCCAAAAGGGTCGACACTCAAAGTCGCATTAGGGGTCATCCTGGTCTTCGGACTCTACCTGAGCGTCACAGCGGTCTTTGAAATCACGAAACAGTGGTCTTTGGTCTTCCCGAGTTTCATCGGTGATCCCAAAATCGGTATCCACTTCGGACGCGCACGAGGCCCGATGTTGCAATCAGTCCGCTTAGGAATGTGTATCAGTGCCAGCCTCGCGGTGCTTTGGGTGTTTCCCGTATGGCTTTACCCGAAACGCGTTAGCGTATGGTGCCTCACCCTCTTCCTGACCCCGATCTATACGGTTGGATTGCTGCTGACTTACACACGAAGTATCTGGATGGGTGCCATGGCGATCGTGGTCATCCTCTTAGCCGCCATGCTCAAAGGGAAAACACGCGTAGCAACGTTGGGAACACTTGCGATTGCAGGTGCGGTGGGAGGACTGGTCATCGGGCCTCACCTCGTCGCGTTCAAACGAGAATACAGCGCGACGGAGACACTCGAGAGTACCAAAATGCGAGGTGCGTTCGCTTATGTGTCTATGAAAATGTTTCAAGACAAGCCGCTGGCAGGTTTCGGTTTCAATCAATTCCAAGTCTATAATCGACCTTACCTCGATGATCGAACCACCGACATTAGGCTCGAATCGATTCGGGGCTACGTGCATCATAACTACTATCTAGGACTACTCGTCGATTTAGGATTGATAGGTTTCATCCTCTTTCTATTAGCCACGGTAGCAATGCTCAAAAACGCGTGGTACGTCTACAGCAATCCAGCGTCGAGTCCCCCAGGGAGGAGCGCCGCGGTGCTAAGCTTTTGCATGATCGCAGTGCACGCGATCCAAATGGCCTTTCACGAAATCTCATTCTCGAGCATCGAGTACTCGCTGCTTATGTTCTCGCTCGGGCTGACTCAAATCTATTCGCATCAGACCCGTCAAAACGAACGAGAAAAGGCTCTTGAAGGAACTCGAGCGAGTACCGTCGCGAGTACTATATCGAGTCCACGCAAAAACCAAATGTCGGCCGTTCCATAGGCCGTCCAGTAGCTCCTCAGAGGTAACACACTATGATCGACCTCATGCTCATGCGGCACGCAAAAAGCGACTGGGCGGATGAATCTCTTTCCGATTTCGAACGACCACTCAATGCCAGAGGAAAAAAAGCTGCACCCCTCATGGGAGAATGGATGCGGGAACATCATCTCGTCCCTAATCGTATCCTATGCAGCACAGCAACTCGGGCCAAAGAAACGCTCTTTGGACTCGAACGGGCGTGGGCTACCCACCAAACCGAAAAAGTGATTGTCGAGTTTGTCGACGATCTTTATCTGGCATCCCCAACGACGATTCTGGAGATCATTCAACATCATCATCGAGAGGCCCAAAGACTCCTCGTCATTGGACATAATCCAGGAATGGAATTGCTAGCAACGCAACTCGCAAGGGAACAGATCGAGATGACGACCGCTAATGTGGTTGTTTTGAAGGCCAACCTCGGATGGGATGATGCACTGAGGCAGATGAATGCTTGGAAACTCACACATCACGAAAAGCCTAAGAAAGAGTGAACGTCAACGATAGCTAGCAAACCGATAGGGTGACTTCGAGCAAGTTCAATCGTCAGCGTCTCAGAGCGGATCGTTTTTTTAAACCGTGACGAAACGGCGATGAGATGCCAAAAAGTGACTGGTCTAGGAACCCGTCCCTCGTTTTTGCTAAACTCGCGCGGTCAAGCTGTACGAAAAGATGCTTGATATTCGTAGGAAGCGAAGCAGAAACGCTAGGAGTACCGTTGGATGCGCAGCAACAATCGTCGAAGGATCGTAAGGGTGTTGAAGTCTTGTCTAGCTTGGACGGTGTTCCCCACCGCCTGCCTGACCCTGGCACCCGATGTGCTGGCCCAGCAACCAGACAAACTTGTTGCTACCGGCTTAAGCTACAGCCCTCGTCAACCTGGTGTGAACTACGACAAAGTACAACCTGCCGATGAGGAAAAGTGCACTGGCAAATACGAGACACGAAACGGCTCTGACGGTTTGATGATCTACGATCCCGAAGGACAAACGCTCCGGCGCTTCGCGGACACCAACGGGGATCGCAATGTAGACCAATGGTGTTATTTCAAGGACGGCGTCGAAATCTATCGGGATATCGATAGCGATTTCAACGGGGTCGCCGACCAATACCGCTGGTTGGGAACTGCTGGAACACGCTGGGGCATCGACAAGAACGAAGATGGCAAGATCGATTCGTGGAAACAGATTTCCGCCGAAGAGGTAACGTTCGAGGTAGTCGAGGCGCTCAAGACTCAAGATGAAGATCGCTTCAAGCGTCTGCTTCTTTCCGAGGTGGAACTGAGAAACCTTAAGCTCGGTGAGGAAAAGGAAACCCAACTCAGTCAGCGACTCGAGTCAACTCGAAAGGGATTCGCTTCCACCCTGAAGACTCAGAAGGTGGTAACACCAACGTCGAAGTGGGCACACTTTGCTGCCGATAAGCCGGGGTTAATCCCCGAGGGGACCGAAGGCTCTGCGCAGGACTTGATCGCCTACGAAAATGTGATCGCAATCGTCGAAAGTGATTCTACCAGCCAACAAGTCCTCATGGGGACCTTGGTTCAAGTCGGCACCACTTGGCGTTTGACCGATTTACCGCGAGCACTCAATGACACGAATGTTGTTGCGGATGCGGGGTTCTTCTTTCCCTCGGTGGCTGTCAACCGCAATGCGACGACGAGCCCAGCCGAAGGTGGCATGTCGCCAGCCATGCAGAGCCTGCTCACCGATTTGGATCGAATCGACACGGAGTTGCGCGACAGCGGGAACGGTACCCCAGAGCTTCAGGACGAACGAGCCAACCTCCTGAGGAAACTGATCCAAGCGACCCGAGGGACGGAAGACATGGGTTCTTGGATCCGTCAATTCGCGGATTCCGTGAGTTCAGCGGCTCAAACCGGTGCATACCCGAACGGCCTAGAGCAACTGAAATCCCTTGAGACCTCCCTTAACGATCTCCCTTCCGGGAAAGAGCATCAAGCTTACGTGGCGTTTCGAGTAATCACCACCGAGAACATGGTCCAGATGGCGGATCCGAAAGCCAACCATCCAGTGATCATGGAAACGCACATGAAAAACCTCGCGCAATTTGCCGAGGATTTTCCGGAGTCGCCTGAAGCCGCCGAAGCGATGATTCAAATTGGACTCAACCATGAGCTCGGCAGCGAAGAAAAAGAAGCCGAAACTTGGTATCGCAAAGTTGCGACCAATTTCCCTGAGACCGATGCAGGCCAGAAAGCTGCTGGTGCGATCGCTCGTCTGAACCTCGAAGGTAAAACGCTGAACCTGCGTGGCAAAACCCTCGATGGGAAGGACTTCCAAACCAACGGTCCGACCATCGTCCATTACTGGGCAACATGGTGCGAGCCATGCAAACAGGATATGGCCGAACTTCGCAAGGTCCAAGCTCGCTACGCAAAGCAAAACCTCCAAATCGTCGGTGTGAACCTGGATACCAACCCGCAATCCGCCGTCGCGTTCCTCGAACAGAATGGCACGAAGTATCCATGGGCGCATATCCATGAACAGGGAGGATTCCAAAGCGCACTCGCAGTGAAGCTGGGTGTGCTCAGCGTACCCGTTACCATCTTGATCGATGGTAAAGGTGTCGTTGTCAAGCGAACGGCGCATTACACACCTGAGATGGATCGGGCGCTCGAGCAGTTGATGGAGTCTGCACCCGCCAAACTACCCGTGGCAAACCAACAGCCACCCAAGGCTCCACAGCAGCCAGCGGCGAGCCAACCGGCTGCTCAGAACCAAGCCAAAAACCCAAAGGCACCGAACAAGACCGCGAATCCTACTCCGAACAAGACGAAGAAGTAGCAAGCGTCCGAAAAATTCCAGCAACCCGTTTGCTGGAAACAAACCTAAAAAAAGAAGGAGCGGCGGAAGTCATCATTTCCGCCGCTCTTTTTTTGCAATCATAAAATCCAAATCCTAAGAAGTTGTAATAGGAAGTAGCAGTTAGAATGCGGGGCTTCAAGCTGCCGACGTGTCCGCCTCATTGAAATGACGGCAGGAAGAACCTTGGAGTCGAACGGAGACCAATCATGCGCAACTCGAGCGACGAGAGTTTGTTGTTCGCGATCTTGGCTTTACAACTGAAATTCATCGATTCCCATCAATTGCTCGACGCGGGAAACGCATGGTTCGAAACGAAGAAGAAACCTATCGGCCAAATCATGGTCGAAAGGAAATTCATACGAGAGTCGGATCGAACTTTGCTGGAGCAACTCGTCGCGCGGCGTATCGATAGTGCAGGATCGGTCGAAGGAAGTTTGCAAGGGATCGCCAACGACGGGCCAGGTGGGGCGATCGATTTCGAGCAACTCAGCGGTTACACCGATTTGAACATGCCACCGGAATGGCAAAACCGCATCGATCAATTCGGGTCTACCACGATGCAGATACCTTCGCCATCCAACGGAGGTACCGATTCGGTGGGACGGTTCCGTGTCGTTAGGGACTTGGCACGCGGCGGACTCGGAAAAGTTTCCGTCGCAAAAGATGATGAGCTGGATCGCGAAGTAGCTATCAAGGAGATACTCCAGCAGTTCTCGAAAAGTGAAGATGCTAGAATTCGCTTCGTGGCCGAGGCTCGCGTGACCGGTTCGCTGGAGCATCCAGGAATCGTTCCCATCTACAGCATGGGCACCTTTACCGACGGGCGGCCATACTACGCCATGCGATTGATCCGAGGAAAAAGTCTAGCGGATCGACTCAAGGAGTTGGAGTTGCAAGCAGCGAAAGGGAAAGTAAGAAAGTCGATCGGATCCGATGCGGAGTCGAGGCGCAAAGGAATCCGACCCTTGATCAATCATCTTATCGCCGCCTGCAATACGATTGCTTACGCCAATAGTCGCGGTGTGCTTCATCGCGATATCAAGCCTTCAAATATCATGCTCGGGAAGTATGGCGAGACCATCATGGTCGACTGGGGGTTGGCGAAAGCACTCGGTTCAATCAACCCTAACCCACTGCATTCGGAACCTCCTATCGCCGATGTGGTCGAATCGGGGAGTCAGCCTACAGCCTACGGTTCCGTCATGGGGACGCCATCGTACATGAGTCCAGAACAAGCCAATGGGTTGCTCGGGTCGGTGGACCAACGAAGCGATGTTTTTAGTTTAGGCGCAACCTTGTATGCAATCCTGGTCGGATCGGCTCCGTACGAAGGGTCCGATCGGGCCGAAATATTAAGCCGGGCGAAAAACTGTCAATTCAAGCCGCCACGCGATGTCTATTCATGGATCCCTAAGGAAATCAATGCGGTTTGCTTGAAGGCCATGGCAAAGAACCCTCAAGATAGATACGCCACGGCTACCGAACTGGGGGAGGACTTGGAACGTTTTATCGCGGGGGATTCGGTTGCGGCACTACCAGAGTCGCTGCCGACGCGGGTTCTTCGTTGGAGCAAACGCTACCAAGGAGTACTCATCGGCGGCCTGCTATTAGTTTCTTCCAGTTTGGCTGGAATGGCTTGGTTGTACCGGCAGGTTCTCCAAGAACGAAACGTCGCGCAAATCCAATACAAGCGCGCCGAAAACTCGGTGGGAACCACCACCCAGGTGATGCAAAACCTCATCTCGAAAATCGCCGACGACAAGTGGTCACAAACACCAGAACTGGACCTTGCTCGTTTGGATGTTTTGACGACAGCTCGCATCCAAGCGGAACAGTTGCTGGCATCCAACCCGGAGGACGAGCACGTTCGACAACTGGCAATCGATATTATGTTCCGATCGGCGAGCGTTGACGAACGCTTTGGTGAACTCGATCGAGCCTACGCGACCGTGCTCCGAGCCCAAGCGGAGTTGCACGCAGTTCCCGAAGATATACGAACAAGGTATCCATGGGGAGCGATCGAGCTGGACATCCTCAGCATCCGAAATCAGATGGAAAGAAACCGAAACGGAATAGCTCAGGCAGACCATTTTCATAGGATAGCGATGGAGGTGGGTAAGAAATACTTCGAGGCGCAACAAAGGGGGCCGAATGAGCTCAGCGCAAGTATCGGGTATGGCCGCTCTCTCCACGAATACGCGCAATTCGAGTTCGATCGCTTGGAATTGGAGGCCGCGAAGAACTATGTTACCCAAGCCATCGACGTGCTCGACCCGATGCGGGCAGGTAGTTTGCGTGATTTCGGCGTACGAGTGATCCGAATGCAAAGCGAATTATTGCGGATTCGCATCGCGTTGGAACAAGAGGAATTAGGTGAGGCTGCCAAGCGGATTGCTGTCGCCCGCGAGATACTCGCCGAACTTGATTCGATCCAACAAACGGATCGCGAGAATCGTATCTTTGAAGCGACGCTGACATATTTGACCGGCAGATTAGCAGGAGCCAACAAAGAAGTTGCAGCAGCGATCAAAGCGTTCGACTCGGCAGTCGAGGTTCTCGAAGAAGACCGCGATGCATCCAACCGCGGAGCCTATCCATTAAGACTAGCCGAGATCCAGGCAGAACGGGTGCGGATGCTGATTCAATGCGATCGACGCGAGGATGCTCAGCAAGCGCTGGAGGACGTCGAGCGTCGAATGGCGTCGATCGAAAAGGGAGGAAACCAATCGTATGCATTATTGATTGGTCAGTGGAATGTGGCCCGCGCCCGATTGGCGATTTCCCGTACCGTCGACAACGAAGATTCCCAAGCCAAGGCGATGCAAGAGCTTGAGCGATTGCGCAGCCAACTACGATCCTGGCCCGGGATACATGCACAGAAGATGGAACTACCAAAGAACTAGTAGTTCTCTGGATTCAATTCGTTGCCGAGAAAAGTCGATTTATCTCCGTCGATTACGACTCGATTGGCATCACCGAAATTCTCTTCGTGGAACCATTGGCAGTGACGTTGATGGCTAGAGTTGCATCATTCAATTGAGCTTCATCGCCCCAAATAACGGCTTCGATATCGTAATTGAGCTGTTCCGACTTCGTGGGAACGGACTTTGGTAGGATGGGAAGAGCGATTCCTCCCGTTGTGCCCGCACGGACTTCGAGAGCGATTTCGGTCGTCGGCATTGCTGAAAATACGACCTGAATACGAACGTGTCGGCAAGAGAATTTCTCAGGAGTGACCGGATTGGGTAGAACATTGAATGGGGCTGGCATAAGTGAAGGGCTCCGATTGAATTGAATAAGGAAAAAAGCTGGTTTAGCGGATGCCGTCGAATCTAATGCAGTATTCCCTGAGCCGCAAGGAAAATAATTAGGGTTGCGGCTTGTAGGTTGGCGCAGGGCGGGAGCAGTTGAGGACAACTGCTCTACGTGGCTCAACGGTAGGAACAGCTGTCTCAGCTGTTCCTACCCGGCGTATTTTACATGCGTATCGTCGACCTTTTGATCGAGACGTTTATGCGTCTTTTCCTCGAGGTGCTGTACGATCAGCTTTTAGCTTCTTCCGAGAGTCGGCGCAGGGCGGGAGCAGTTGAGGACAACTGCTCTACGTGGCCCAACGGTAGAACAGCTGTCTCAGCTGTTCCTACCCGGCGTATTTTACATGCGCAACGTCGACCTTTAGATCGAGACGTTTATGGGTCTTTTCCTCGAGGTACAGTGCGATCAGCTTTTGGCTCCTTCCGAGAATCGGCGCAGGGCGGGAGCAGTTGAGGACAACTGCTCTACGTGGCAGCACGTTCGCTCGCGTAAAACTGGCGTCCTCAAGGGCTTCTTTGAGTTTCTCAGAGAACATCGCCCACGGCTTCGAACCGAGGACGTTGCGATGCTGAAACGCCGAAAATCGTTGCCTAAGAACGAGTTTTCAAGCGGCAAAACGGGGGCGGAGCATGACCGGGAGAGGGGTAATGGCTGTTGGGAGAATAAGGATTTCACGGTAGAATCCTGGTGCCGTGTGAATGCCATCTTTCGATAAAGCCAATCTCTATGCAGATCCAACGCAATCCAACCCGTCCTGTCCGTGTCGGTTCCATCACCATCGGTGGCGGCAACCCCATCGCCGTCCAGAGTATGACCGCCACCCATACGACCGATATCGACGCGACCGTCGCTTTGGTCAACGACCTTCATCGCGCTGGAGCAGATGTCGTTCGGATCGCGGTCGACAGCGATAAAGATGCCGAAGCGCTCGCCGAGATCCGCCAGCAAACCACGGCCAATCTGTCGGTCGACCTTCAGGAAAATTATCGCTTGGTGGTCAAAGTTGCTCCGCATGTGAACAAAGTGCGGTACAACCCCGGGCACTTGTACCATCATGAAAAATCAAAACCTTGGCAGGACAAAGTCAAGTTCATCATCGAAGCCGCTGTGGCGAACGACTGCGCGATTCGAGTCGGTGTGAATTGCGGTAGCGTCGACCCAGCGATTAAGGACAAATTCGATCCTCACGATTCCATCGGGCCGATGTTGGCTTCCGCCGCAGAGCACTGTGAACTGCTCGATTCCATCGGGTTCACCCGCTATGTCGTCTCGCTCAAGGATAGCGATCCGACCAAGGTTGTTGAAGTGAACCGGCGCTTCGCCGAAATGCGACCCGATGTTCCTCTCCACCTAGGAGTGACCGAAGCCGGTCTGCCTCCCGATGGGATCATCAAGACCCGCATCGCATTCGAGCAATTGATCGGACGCGGAATCGGAGACACCATCCGTGTGTCGTTGACGGTACCCAATTCTAAGAAACCGATGGAGATCGAGGTCGGCCGCCAAATCATTGATGATATCTATCAAGGCCGTTTGCGTTCGGTCGTAGCGCTCGACCCATCCAAGATGAATATCATCTCCTGCCCCAGCTGTTCGCGGGTCGAGAACGAAGCCTTTGTCGAGTTGGCTCAACAGGTTAAAGAGATGACCTCCTACGCCAAGGACTACGCGATCACTATCGCGGTAATGGGGTGCCGCGTTAACGGTCCTGGTGAAACCGACGATGCCGACTTGGGCCTGTGGTGTGGACCGGCCAAAGTGAACTTAAAACGTCGCAGCGAGCCGATCGGTGCCTTTGGTTACGATGAGATCCTGCCCAAGCTTCGCGAAGAACTCGACGCGCTCATCGCGCAACAAAAAGCGACCACGACTACTCCCTAACAATGACACATCGCGACCAACACGTTTTGAAGAACGAAGGCCTGCTCTCCGATAGCCAACACGCAAACGTCGACTCCGAACGTCAGGTGTTGGTCGATTCGGCAACTTGGATCGTCAAGGTCGGATCGCGGTCACTGACCGACGATGCAGGACGGCTCGATCCGGACCAGATCGCCAACTTGGCCACTCAACTGGTGGCGCTGACCCAATTGGGCAAACAAGTCGTCCTCGTCTCCAGCGGGGCTGTCGCTAGCGGGATGGGGAAACTCGGCTTGGCATCGCGGCCATCGGACCTAGCGACCTTGCAAGCTGTCGCTGCGATCGGTCAGACGCACTTGATCCAGGTCTACGAGCAAACCTTTTCCGCACACGGCAAGCACGCAGCCCAAATCTTGCTCACCGCTGCCGAACTCGACGATCGAGTCGCGTACCTCAACGTGCGCAACACGTTGCTTCGCCTCCTCGAAATGGGCGCCATCCCGATCATCAATGAAAACGATAGCGTCGCCGTCGATGAATTGAAAACCACCTTTGGTGACAACGATCGGTTGGCAGGGATGGTCGCAGGTTTGCTCCATGCCAGCTCCCTGATTATCCTCAGCGATGTTCGGGGGCTCTACGACCGCGACCCTCGCGATGCGGGAGCCATGGTCCTGTCCAGCGTGCAAAAAATCGATGAGAGTGTCGAGGAGCTTGTGCGTGATCGCAAAACTGGAATCAGTAAAGGTGGGATGGCGAGCAAGATCACGACGGCCAAGTTCGTCACCCACAGCGGCCAGTCCGCGGTTATCGCGTGGGGGCGTGAACCCGACGTTTTGCTGCGATTGGCCAAGGGTGAGAACCTCGGCACATTATTCATGCCTCAAGGCAAAACACTAGCCTCGCGCAAACGTTGGATCGGGTTTTCGACGCAACCGAGCGGATCAGTGGTCGTGGACGACGGAGCTGCAGCGGCTATGAAAGGGGGCGGACGAAGCTTGCTCGCGATCGGGATATCCGATGTCGAAGGGGATTTCGGTGAAGGAGAAGTTGTCTCCGTCGTCAATCGCGAGCGCGTTGAAATCGCGCGAGGGCTATCCAACTACAGTTCGAACCAAATCCGCATGATCCGCGGTTGCCGCTCCGACCGTATCGCGCAGATACTCGGGCAGTGCCCCTACGATGAAGTCATCCATCGCGATAACCTCGCGGTGGTTTAAAAAAGGTCCTTATGATGTTGGCGAGTTGTTACTGTGAAATCAATTCTGTGAAATAGCCTCCGGGGACGATCCATCGTATCGTCCAACCGAACTTCAATAGCGATCCCTTATGTCCGTCAAATCCTCGGGAAATCAAAGTCGATTCTGGGCAGAGCGAGAGAAATCGCTTTTGGCATCCTATGCGATGCATTCCATCGATTCCGAGGGGCGCGAGCATCCAGAGACACAGCACCCATACCGCGGTCCATTCCAACGGGATCGGGATCGCGTGCTCCACAGCGCAGCCTTTCGAAGGCTGAGTGGCAAGATGCAGGTCTTTACGGGGGACATGGGGGATTACCACCGAACACGACTGACCCATACCCACGAAGTTGCTTCCCTGGCCAGGACCATCGGACGAGCATTGAGGCTCAACGAGGACTTGATCGAAGCCATGGCTCTCCTTCACGATATTGGCCATCCACCCTTTGGCCATTGCGGTGAAGATGTACTCGACGAGTGCCTTAAACATCAAGGAGGTTTTTCGCACAATCAATTCGCGATTGATTTGGTGACTCGGCTCGAGGAACGGTATACCGCTTATCCAGGGCTTAATCTGACACGCGAAGTTCTCTCAGGACAAAACTTTCGAAGTGACAAACAAGACGCGCAGACACAGATGCTTGAGATCCAGGTCGTCGATGCTGCCGACAGTATCGCTTACGACGCGCATGATGTGGATGATGCGATCAAGCTCGGGCTGCTCTCGTGGGACCAATTGTCCGAACTAGCCTTGGTTCAGCGAGCGCGAGGGATTGTGCCGCTCGACCAGACTCCCGAGCAGCACCGTCGCCAACTGTTGGTGCACACGCTGCTCGATTTGCAGATGGAAGACTTCTTGACCTATTCGCAGCAAATCCTGGAACGCGCGGATGGTCTCGATTCGCTCGGAGTGAGAGAGGTCCAGTTCACTCTTCGAATGTCCCCGGGGTTCGAGGCGGAAAAGAAAGAACTCGAACGTTTCTTGTTCCAAAACGTCTATCGCCACCCTCGTTTGATCGATGTGCGGCAACGCGCGGCAATTCGATTGCAGCAGTTGTTTTTACTTCTCAAGGCCTATCCGGAACGCCTTCCCGATCGGTTCCAACGCCTTGGGGCGGAATGGGGGACTGACCGTGCTATCGGTGTCTATTTGGCTGGAATGACCGATCGATTTTGCGACGATCAGTACGTCGCCATGGTGGAGATGGGCCGATCCCAGGCGGCCGATTGGAGCTAAATTGCAGGCAATGGGCGAAAAAATCCAAAAAACGAATTTGGCCGACCAAGATCGTTCGTTTCACGGCGAATGCAACGTATCATAAAAGCCGCGCGACGGCTCTGTCGTGAGGCAGGGTATGTCGTGAGATCAGGGGAGCCCAATCGATTTTTTAAGGCATCGGTGGCCTCCCCTAACCAGTCCGACCCAAAGTTAGCACACTCAAATAGCCTCCCTAGTTAGCCTCCCTAGTTAACCCCAATCGTTAACCCCGAGTAAGTAGAATGCAGTACACACGATTGAGCCGTACATCATTGAGCCACACCCCGTTGAGCCACACCCCATGGAGCCGGTTCTTAGCTGGTTTTCTGTTCATCGCGATGGTGGCTCAGCCTCTCTTCGCTCAGCGGCCGACCGCTCCGAAGTTGTTCTCGAACAAGACGCTCGCGTACATGCGCATCGACGATACTCGCGATATGAAGGCCAAGCTTGAGTCGACCGGGATGGGGAAGATGATGAACGATCCCCAGATCGCGCCGATCCTAGGAACCTTTTATTCGACCTTTGTCGGGCAGCTTCAGGGGATGCAGGACGCTATCGGATTGAATCTGGACGAACTTCTGTCCGTTCCAAATGGTGAGTTTGCAGTTGCATTGGTCGGAACTAAAAACGACCCGGCGATTGCGATTTTGCTCGAAGCCGGGGAGGAGATGCCGTCCCTCCAAGTCTTGTTGGAGCGGGGCCGCCAAGCCACCGAGAACAATGGCGGAACCTTTGAAGAAAAGGAGGTTGGCCGGATCTCGATGAAGAGTTTGGGACGCAACGATCGAAACAATCGGATTTACTACTTCATCGATTCCGGTGTGATGGTAGCGTCGAATCGAGCGGATTACGCCGAGCAGTTGGCCCTCGTCTGGACCGGGAACGGGATCGATCACAAACCGCTCGCAGATAACCGCGACTTTACGACCATCATGAGCCGCTGTGTCGGCACCGAAGGAGAGCGGCCTCAGGTTTCGTTCTTTGTGGATCCTTTGGCTCTCGTCCGCGAAGTTGGCAAAAGTCAGAGCGGGTCGGTCGCGATTTTAGCTGCGTTGAAAACCCTGGGAATCGATGGCATCAAAGGGATCGGTGGCAGCGCGATCATTGCGCCCAATGAGTTTGATTCGATCATCCATGGCCACTTGCTGCTCAATAGCAACCGCCAAGGCATCATGCGGGTGATTCGCCCCAAGAGCGGATCGACCGAACCGGAACCATGGGTAAGCGAACAAGTCACCAGTTACTTCACGATGAACTGGGACTTTGCGAAAACGTTCAAAGCGATCGAGGAAATCGTCGATACCTTCGGCGGCGAAGGAACCTTGGAAAGTCGTGCGATCAGCCAAGCCAACCGCTTTCTAGGGATCGATCTTCGCAAAGACGTTATCGAGCAATTGGACGATCGATTGAGCTTGGTCCAGCTGATTGTTCCGCCTAAGAAGATCAATAGCCAGTCGAACGTGTATAGCGTTCACGTCAAAGACCCCTCGAAGATGAAAACGGAAGTGTTGCCGAAGATCTTTGAAAAGATCAAAGGTCAAGGTCCAGGGCTCAGCTCTAAGCTTCTCGGGGATACAACCATTTATTACGCAAACATCAGTCAGGAAGCGAGCGAACGGGTTCGCAACATTCGTCTGCCGCAGCCCGCGTTTTGTATTCTCGGCAAGGAATTGATCGCGAGCGATTCGCTGGCGGCGATCGAGGAGATCGTCAAATTTGAATCGAGTGGAGACGGATTACTGGCTGACTCGATCGAATTTAAATTGGTACGGGATCGGATCAAGGCTCAGTTGAAGAATAGCGAAATGTCGGTCCTCGCGTACCAACGCCCCGAGGAAGGGATGCGCTTGATGTACGATTTGGCCACCGACCCAGAAAATATCGACAACCTTGAGCGGATGTCCGAGAACAATCCATTTTTTACCGCTTTGGTTACGGCGGTACGGAGCAAGAAACTGCCGCCGTTTGAGGTGATCGCCAAGTACCTCGCGCCCGGCGGGGCGTTCCTGGTCGATGAGGAAACCGGATTGCACTACACCGGCTTTTCGATGCGCCGCGAGTAGAATCTGGAGTAGAATAGTCCGGCCGCAGGGTTTTATCGCCGAGTGCATGATACTGCTCAATTCTGCGGCAATTCCCATCCTACCCGTCCGCTCTTTGCGGGCTTCATCATCCACTTCACGAGTGTATCCCTCCTATGCGCAATCCCACATCGAACTCTGGCGTTAGCGGATCCAACCGCCGGTCCTTCCTCACTCGCTCTGCGGTCACCCTTGGAACTGCCTCCGCCCTCTCCGCCGCGGCAATCCAAAGTGGCCGAGCGGAAGACAAGCCTCAAGCGTCTCTATCGAAATTGATCACACCCCCAGAAGGAAAGCGGATCCTGCTTTCGTGCAAGCTTTCCATGATCAAGGGCGATATCGATGGGAAGCCAATCACGTTGGCGCAGCGCTTGGGGTTGGCCAAACAAGCGGGATTCGATGGGGTCGATTTTGATGAAGCGGGTCGATTCACGGTCGAGGAAGCACGCGCCGCCGTCCAAGAATCAGGTGTCTTTTGCCACAATGCGATCAACCATGATCACTGGAACAAGCGGCTCACCAGCGCCAACGAAGAGGATCGAAAAACGGGTGTCGCAAATATTGCCCATTGCCTTCGCGTTGCCCATGCGATCGGTGGCAGCGGTGTGCTGATTGTGATCGGTCGAGGAGCTGATGGTCCCGAGTCCGAAATCAATGATCGTGCCCGAAACGAGATTAAAAAACTTCTCCCACTCGCCGCGTCGCTCGGCCAACCGATCTTGTTCGAAAACGTTTGGAATCAAATGCACTACGACCACGATGCGCCGCCCGAGCAAAAGCCGACGCGCTTTATCGAGTTCGTCGATAGCTTTAAGAGCCCGTGGGTCGGTATGTACTATGACATCGGGAATCACTGGAAGTACGGACAGCCACGCGAATGGCTCAACGCTTTTGGCCATCGCGCAGTGAAGCTCGATGTGAAGGGTTTTAGCCGAGCCAAAAATAAATTCGTCGATATCACCTCCGCCGAAGACGATCTCCCATGGGATGAGGTTCGAAAGGGTCTCGATGATATCGGTTGGAGCGGTTGGACCACCGCAGAAGTCGGCGGCGGCGGCGTCGAACGATTGACGACTGTGCGCGAACAAATGCAAAAGGCGTTCGGCGTCTAAGGCATAGTCGGTTCTAGCGCCGCAACTCGCGATAAATCTCGATAAATACGGTTGCTCTAAAGCTTGTGAGTGGCTCGCATCGTCAACCATAAGCTTGGGATCGCTCCCGCGGTCCCAAGCAACAAGGCGACGCTAGCCTCACGGTTGCGAATACCGTAGTGGAGCAACTCAAACATCCGCATCGCAACAGTTGTCACTCCAGGAGGCTGGATGAGCATGTAGGATGCAAGATCGCCAAAGGAGATGAAAAAGGTGATCCCAAGGCATGTCAGAATACTGCCGGTTGCGTACTTGAGCCAAATCGATTGCTGAAGCCACCACGGAAGGGATTTGTCATACGCAATCAAATCCTCAAACCGCGACTCAAAGCCCCAGCGACTTATGAGCATGATCCCATAGGCGATTGGCAAGCAACGAAATTGCAAGGCCAGGATCGGTCCGATCAGGGTCCTGTCCGCGATAAAGCTCCATGCATCGGGCAGAATCCTGTCGAAGAGTTGCAGCAGGGCTAGATTCACCAAAGGGCCAGGGAGGGACAGCGCGAAGCCCAAGAGAAAAAGAGTAGCGACGTTGAAGGTTCGCGATGTGGAGCCAACTATCAGAAGCAAGGCCAGGACGACCGCAAGCCCGCTGCTCCAGATCGCCAGTTGAAAGCTCCAACCGAACTCAGAAGAAAAGTCGGTGATGTGGGCTATCGATCGCAGGGATTGTTCAACGCTCCAACTGCGTACCGCACGCTCGTCGACGACGCGTGACTCCCATCCTATTCGCGTGATCAAGCTTGCGAACGGAAGGAGCGACGTCGCAAAAACGATTCCCCAAACGCCGAGGGCCCAAAGGGATCGGCTGCCCATGCTGAATACGGCAACAGGTGTCCCGGATGGAACGTTGGATGTGCCAGGTCCCAACGGTAGGTTCGCACCGCGATCGATCGAACTGGTTTCGGGAGACTTCCGAATCGATGGGCTAGGGGCTCGAAGCAACATGGCGACTGCCAAGCAAATCCCGCAGAGCATCGAAAGGAGCAGGCTCGTGATGATAGGTAGCGCGCGGAGCTTTCCAAATTGGACTTGTTGGTAAACACTCTCGCACAGCGTGGGGACTTGGAACAGATTGGTGACCACCATGTCGTTCTGGGTCGAGCAAAACGTCCAAAGCGAAGCGGCGAGGACCCAAGGAAATAGTTTGCGAACCAGGATCCGGCGAAATGCGAACGCGGGACCCATCTCCACGAGAGCTTGCTCGTAGGCCGCATCGCGGGCACGTTGCAAGCCGAGCGCGGCGATCAAAAAGCAGTAGGGCGTCGCCGCAGCTGTATGGATCCAAACGACAGCGGCGACTCCGTACCAAGGGTGTTTTGCGGCGTCGACTTGGCTCAGCCGCAACCAGCCTTGCGAACCGAATCCAGCACTCCACGCAGTTGCTTGGACATACACGGGAACCAGAAGAAAACTAGCGAGCAACGCGGCTGCGACTCGCCAGCCATAAGGGCGGACGACGATCAAGCCGTATGCTGCCACGGAGCCCAGGATCGGAGCGAGAATCGCCGCGATCCCGCTGATCAGCAACGTATAAACGATACCATGGCTTACCGCGATGTCCCACTGCACTCTGAACTCACAGTACTCTCTGAACTCACAGCACTCTCTGGACGCATGGTACTCTCTGGACGCATGGTACTCTTAGCACTCTTAGCGGCGACGCGGGTTGAGCCTTGCCAGGGGCTACGCCGGAGCGATCTCGACGGAAACGATTTCGATCGTTTCGCTGGGAACATCGCTATGGCCGGATCGTCGTGTTGTTTCGACTTGCTCGATTTCATCGACCACTTCGGTCCCTGAGGTGACTCGGCCAAAGACGCAGTAACCAACGCCGTCTTGCGAGTTCTTTTTATCGAGGAAACCGTTGTCCTTGGTGTTGATAAAGAACTGGCTGGTGGCGCTGTCTGGCACGCTGGTCCGAGCCATGGCGATCGAGTACTTGAGATTCGCCAAGCCATTGGTCGATTCGTTTTTGATCGGCTTCTTAGTCCCCTTTTGCTTCATGTCTGGGCTAAAGCCACCACCCTGAATCATGAAGCCAGGGATGACACGGTGGAAAATGGTCCCGTTGTAGTGCCCCTCTTTCGCATACGAGAGGAAATTCTCAACGGTGATGGGAGCCGCTTCCGCATCCAACTCGATCGTGATGTCACCTTTGTTCGTTTTCATGACGACGGAAGTATGCGAAGCTGGCATGGTTTTAGGCTTTCGTAAGGTTGGCGGAAAAGGAGGGATGGCTCTGGTGCAACGAATCGGTCGAGTTTACCACAAAACCGAAGAATGCCGAGAACCAATTCCATTGGAATCCATGAGAGGGGATAGACCCCGTTTCTATCGCAGGAGGCCAGAAAGGAAGTTCGTTTTAGTCCTGGGTGTGCAACCCGCACTCTGTCTTTCCCGTCCCGCTCCATCGTCCGGCCCGTTCGTCTTCTCCGGAGAGAACAGCACGTGTGCATGGCCAGCAGCCGATGCTGGTGTACCCAGCGTCGTGGAGAGGGTTGTACGGAATGTCTTTCTTGATGATCCGATCCCAGACTTGTTTTTTGGTCCAGTTGGCTAGCGGGCTAACTTTGACCAAGTGGAACTTTCGATCCCAACCGACGATGCTGGCAACAGCGCGATCAGGGCTTTGGTCGCGACGGATTGCGCTGGCCCATGCATACTTGCCCCGAGCCGCTCGTTTTAGCACGGAAAGCTTCCGATCGCCGCAGCAGCGGTTCGGATCAGTCTTGTACAGTGGTCCACCGTGGAGGGTTTCGTACTCGACAATGGTCAGTTCCGGACGCAACAGCTCCACTTCGATCCGATATTTTTCCGCGACGCGATCGCGCAAGGTGAGCGTCTCGGCGAATTGGTAGCCCGTATCCAAGTTGAACACCGGTGTTGTAGGGGAGACCCGCGACAGCATTTCAAGGATCACCATGCCTTCCGGCCCGAACGCAGTCGCCATGGTGAAGCGATTCCCATACGTGGATGCGGCCCACTCAAGGATCGCTTCCGGCTCGGCCGATTCGAAGGATTGGCTGATGGCTGCCAACTCTTCCAGAACCTCAGGGGTCGGAAGGAGGGGTGGATCTGCGGCTTGCGAACCTATCAATTCTTGAGGTTCCATCGGTTTTCCTTCACCATCACCCTTCGGATCATTCGAATTGGTCATGGTGTACGCGAAACAAGTTGCATGCGTCGTGATGAAAATGGGATGATCCCTGGAAAAACCGCAGGAAAGCTGGTGAAATAATACAGGAGGCATCAGCAGGGTCAAGAATCCCAAGGCGCTACGGGGGATTTCAAATCCATGTTGGTACCCCAATCGAGCATCCGCATCAGAAATTCTTCTTCTCACCAAGGGAGTTCGAAAATGCCAATCTACGAATACTATTGCCCGCCATGCCACACGATTTACAGCTTCCTGGCACGTTCGATGGCATTGCCAACGGCACCTAAATGCCCCAAGTGCGGCCAGAAAAAGCTCGAGAAGAAAATCTCACGATTCGCCATCTCCAAAGGCTTGGTCGAACCGACGAGCGATGGTAGTGACCCCTTTGAAAACGTCGACGAATCCAAAATGGAGCAACTGATGGAGGAGATGGCGCCTCACATGGACGACGACGGTCCCGAGGACCCTCGTCAAATGGCAGCGCTCATGAAAAAGATGTTCGATCTAACAGGGGCGGAACCCAATGGTGCCATGCTGGAAGCGATGCGCAGGATGGAAGCGGGAGAAGACCCCGACAAAATCGACGAGGAAATGGGAGATGCGTTGGACGCAGAAGGTGATCCGTTTGTGAAGGGTGGCGGTAAGTCGTCCAAGCGATTGCGGCGACTGTTCGAAGCCCCCAACGTCGATCCTGAGTTGTACGAGCTGAACTAGTACGAGCTGAACTAGTACAAGCCGAATTAAAGGGGCTCCGCCAATGGAATAGTCAGTGTTACCGTGGCTCCCCTCGGAGCGCGATTCTCGATCATCAGTTTACCACCCAACTGCTTGGCGAATCGGTGACTGATCGCGAGCCCCAACCCAATTCCATGAACGGTTTCGGCTGCTTGTTCCACCGACTTAGAAAACGGATTTCTCCACTTTGCCCTAGGTGCGAACCCTGGACCATGATCAAGCACGGCGATGTGAACCATGCGGTCCTGCGTGACGGCTTGCATTTCAATGGCTCGCTCGTCGCCATTGCAAGCGTACTTGCTCGCATTATCGACGAGATTCACCAAGATCTGTTCGAGGATCGATGGGTCCACGGCCACGCAGCTATCCCATGCATCGGATTCGGTTACCAAAAGATGCATATTGAATCGCTTAGCTAAGGAATCAAGCCGAGGTTGAATGCGATCGAGCATCGAGCGAAGGGATGCAACCTCTGCGGAGCGACTCGATCTCCCACCTTCGAGCCTCGCAAAGGCAAAGACATTCTCGACCAAATGACCGATGCGTTCGACTTCGTTTTGAAGCGTAGCAAGGTACGATTGGCGCGTGGCCTCGTCCCGTATCATTCCGCTGTTGAGCATTTCGGTGTAAAGCTGCAAAGTTGTCAACGGAGTTCGCAGCTCGTGAGTCACCGCAGCCACGAACGCTTCGCGCCGTTCGCTCAATCGGAGAACCCCTGCTAACAAGAGCCCAGTGAGTACAGCGGTGGTCAAGATGCCTATCCAACCGATGATCAGCACCAAAGATACCGACAGCCCGCGATCCGTGGTGGGGGCTTGGAACTCTCCGGCCACCGTTCCTGGAATCATGATGCATGGAATGGAGACCAGCATATCGGGACTGCTTTGAGCTGCGACATTTTCGATGGGTCGAAAGTCGCACTCAGGCAGAAGATCCTGGACTGCGCGGTTCATCGCGCGGCGCAGCGCGACCCAGTCGACCACCCAGCCTTCGAATTCGGTTTTGGTGATGTTCTGGCGAACCAGCATTAAATTTCCTTGATGCCATATCGGGGTGAAGGGTTGCGGTACATCGGCAGGTGGGATCAGAGCATTGTTGCCCATCAGCAACCGATTGCCGCGATCGTAATTCTGAACGCGTTGACTGAACTCGTTCGCGGCGAGGATCCGGTTTTGTTGATTGCTGAAACCCTCGAGCTTGGCCGTCGCATCGGCAACAATCGTTGAGGAATCCGCGGGTAGGTTCGATCGAAACCGACTAAACTCCTGCATCTTGTTGAGCACGATCGTCGGATCCACCCATTCTCCCACGAGCTGGACTGGCTCGCTGGCCGGCAATTTCCAACGGAAGGAACCTAAATGCGGGATGGCTGAGAGGACCGCTTCCGTCTCCGCGAGTTGGTCTGCTGTATCGGGTTGAGGTCCTGCCGGCAGCTTGTTATCTGACAATCTGTTTTGGATTTCTTCCGACAAGTACGCTTTGTTGTCCTCCGACAAGTTCTGTTTGTTGTCATCCGACAATGGGATAGTAGAAAGGGCCTCTTGCGCGATGAGTGGGGTCAGGAGAGTATCGAGTCTCCAAAGACTGAGTCGCAGACCTTCCTCAATGGCCGCAGCACGGCGAGCTTCGCGTTCCGCTTGGTCCAAACGAACGACAGATCTTCCCAGCCATAGGACCGCTGCAAAGGCGAGACTCCAGAGTGCGGCAAAGGCGATCCATAACCATATTCGTCGCAGGTAGGCTCGCTTCATGGGGTGTCACCCATCGGGGATGCTTCTTTTGGATGCGACTGAAACATGTACCCTTTACCGCGGACGGTTAGCAAGACCGAGGGCTCAGGGCCTGTGTCACCCAATTTTTCGCGCAATCGAGCAATATGCATATCGATGGCGCGAGTGCTAAATCCATTGGGTTTCAATCGCCACACGTTTTGCAGGATTTCGTCGCGCGAGATCGCTCGACCGCGATGCTGCACTAGGTACTGTAACAATTCCGATTCCCGCTCGGAGAGGGAATCGCGTCGCTGGTCATCGCAGTTGATTTCACGGCGTTCAAAATCGATTTGACCTCCGCAATAAGAAATCGAAGAAATGAGTTGCGGCCTCTGTGGCGAGCGGCGCAGGACGGCTTCGATGCGAGCCAGCAGTTCCTTAATACTGAACGGCTTGACCACATAATCATCGGCACCTTCGCGGAGTCCGTCGACTCGATCGGTCTCGCTGCCACACGCGGTGACGATAATCACCGGTACGGTCGAGTGGGTACGACGCAACTGGCGAAGCACTTTCCAACCGTCCCCTCGAGGAAGAACGAGATCCAGCAGGACGAGATTCGGATTCCCTTGCTGCGCTTTTGTCCACCCTTCTTCCGCGCGATCGGCTTGGTCCACCTCGTAACCTGAGAGGGACAGTGCATCGACGACAGCGCGGCGAATCGCGGCATCATCTTCAATCACCAAGATTCGTTTGCGGACCAACGTGGCACCTAGGGGAAAATCGATATTGTGAGTTGGTCGGCTTTGTTAGTTAGACGGTACGAACCTTTCAAAGCGATACTCCAAATCATACTCAACACCCGGATCCAGCGTCAGGTTCCATTCGATGGTGCCGCTTCGCTCGAGCAGCCTGAGTTTCTCGGAGTCTACGGTAAGTACGCCATTCTCGCTCGCAAAAATCGGCTTGCCGAAGACGGTTTTTCGAACTCGAATCTGAACCGGCGAGCGTTCGTAACTTTTGATCTTCAAGTGTCCACCGACCGTCACCAAATCTAGGAATTGACCCGGTTGCGGCTCATGGGACTTGAGCTTGCGATCGACTTCCGATTCCGTGACCTGCTTGGCGATGTTAATCGCGGTAGTGACCGTTAATTCGCCTCGCCCGTTGACCGGTGTGTATTTCAGAATGTCCTCGCTTAAAGGTTGGGACCCGAAAAGGGCCAAACATGGACCGGTGGTCCAGGGTGTGGTCGTGTTGTTCCATAGAGACAATCGGTGCTCGATGTCGCTCCCAGTGTTCCAATGGTACGTGTGGCTATAGCGAATCTTTTTCGTCATCAAAGTAACCACAGCGCGTTCTCCTCGGCGCACGGTCACATGGCTCTTTGTGTAGACGCTGTAATCGCCCGAGCCGACGGACTCCGATGGTGGCAAGTGATTCATGATCGATGCGAACGCAGCGTTGGGCTCGTTGGGATTGGTTGCAGAACCGACGTCGTTGTTTTGAATCGAATTCCCGAAGTTGTTGGCGATCGCCGCCCGATTCATGACCTGCGACATCACTTGTTGAGGAACACCGACTCCAGGCATTGCCGTACCTAGAGTTCGGATGGTGTGGCCGACTGCCAAGGGGGTCAGTAGATCCGAATGGACGAAATGAGGTACACCGACCACGAAGTTCACATCGCAATCGATCAAGTCTTCGGCTTCGTTGACCAGCGTCCCACGCAGTGTCAGTTCCGCTGTCTCCTCATCGACCAGCTTGAGCGTGTACTCGGGGATCCAAACGATTCCGCTTCGGAGGTACGCCATATTCAATGAGATTTTTTCAGCCTGGGCGCCCGTTTCGCTGAGTACATGAAACCTCAACGGTAGCGTCGCTCGCTGCATCGATTGGATCGATTGCATCGCAATCGCTGCGGCGGTGTTTCCTTGCTGGAGCACCACATACCCCCCACTGATCGCCTTGACCACCCCGGTCGCTTCCAATTCCTCTCTTCCATCGCTGTATTTCAACTTGACCGAAGTCGCTAGCCCCGACTCAAGTGCGAGTTGCTTGTGCGCGTGGTCGTTTTTTTGCTCCAGGCCATCAAATCGCGTAAGCTCTCCATCGCCGATCCCCACGATGTCGACCAGTTGTTGAGTGTTTTGGGCGTAAATTGCTAACGTGCCAAAAGCAGCCGGAGGGAGTTCGGAGGCATGCCCCCAACCCTCGCGTAGGGCAACCTCCCCTTCGCGCGTAAAGAATCCGTACCCGTTCTTGAACACGGAGACCGATTTGGTTTTGGGTTTCCAGACGTAGGGATTGGATGCCGGTTCATCACCCGTCCCTCCCAACACCGTCGCTCCGGCGGACAGGAGCATCGTGATGCAAAGCGTAGGAACGATGAGAAGCATAGCTAGCGTTGGGTATTTCATCGTGCTCGATTCCTAGTTCGAGGGGTTTATGAAGTGTTGTGCTTCGTGGAATTTTACCTCCCCCCGTGCGACGGCTTGTAACAGCTTGGTAACAACGCCGATGGCGTTCGGGCATAGCTAGCAATTCAAATCTTCTCCAGCTTGACAGCCTGATCTTGACGTCTCGCGGACGGTTTTGGGATACCGAGAAGGAAGCCCCGATACTTTTTGAAGTGCCGGTTGGGCGATGCTAAGATTCCCGCAAGCTAAAGCGCAACGTTCATGAAGTCCTTTTGGAACGCGATCCACGATTCGCTTCACCACACGCCAGCCATTATCCTCGCGACCCTGTGCTCGGTAGGGATCGCTTTCTTGTGGGGATCGAACATCGGTGCGCTCTACCCGGTGGTGGAGATGACGCTCAATGGCGAATCGATACAGAGTTGGCTCGAAAAAGGGGTGCAGGGATCAGACTCACAAATTTCGAGATTGCAGCAAGAGCTGAGTTCCGCTCCTGAGGAGTTCAAAGGCAGAAAAGCATCGGAACTAGCCAGCGAAGAAAAGCGGATTGAACGACTGATTGCCAGGCAGGAATCGGCGCGCGCATGGAGACAATGGACCGTGCAACTCGCGGATCGTTTTCTACCTCGCGATCCCTTTCAAACGATTTGCTGCATCATGGGTATCCTGATTGTGTCGACACTGGTAAAGCATGTCCTCATGCTGACCAACGATATGATCATCGGGCATGTGTCGACGAGTATCGTTCGGGATCTGCGAATGCGAGTCTTCGATTCAGCGTTAAAAATGGATAGGCAATCCTATCAAGTCTATGGAACGAGCGGATTACTTGCGGCGATCACCAGTGCAGCCGACGGGCTCACTACCGGACTGATTCAATTGTTTGGCGCGGCGGTGCGTGAACCACTTCGAATTGCGTCATGTTTGATCATGGCCAGTTTGATCAATTGGCGATTGCTACTGTTATCGCTGGTGTTGGCACCGTTGCTCGTCGCCATCATTGTCTATTTCAATCGTCGAATCCGAGGTGTTGCCAACTCGATTCTTTCTCGCAATGCGGGATTCCATGAAGTGTTGCTTGAAGCCCTCAGCAACATATTTACAGTACAAGCCTTCACGATGGAGAAGTACGAACGCCGACGGTTTAGCGATTGCACGGGCGACATGCGACGCATCGGATTGCGGATGATCTTCTGGACAGGGGTCGGTAAGCCCTTCACGGAACTAGTGGGTGTCGGCATGGTGGCGATCACCGTCTGCGCCGGGGCTTATTTGGTCGTGAATAAACAGACCCATTTGTTATCCTTGAGAGTGTGCGATAGCCCGATGTCGGTCCCTGATTTATTGATCTTCTTCGGACTACTGATCGGGGCGAGCGACCCGCTGCGAAAGCTCTCCGGTGTTTCAGTAATGATCCACCAAGGGGTCGCGTCGGCCAATCTCCTGTACGGGATTCTTAATACAAAGCCCGTGTTGACGGAACCGGAGATTCCCAAGCAAATCGCTGGCAAGCATCGTCAACTCGCGTTGCAAGGTGTCGAGTTTCAGTACCATCCAGAACAACCGGTTCTCAGGGATGTGAGTCTCGATGTTCCGTTCGGGAAAACGATCGCGATCCTAGGGTCCAACGGGAGTGGCAAATCGACGCTGATTCAATTGCTGTGCCGATACTACGATCCGGCGCGCGGTCGTATCACGATGGATGGCATCGATCTCAAAGAGTTGGCGTTGACCGATGTTCGGCAACGGATCACCCTCGTAAGCCAAAGCACGGAATTGTTCAACCGTACGGTCCTCGAGAACATCCAATACGGTAGTCCGGACAGTACGCGCGAGGAAGCGGAGCAAGCGGCTAAGCTCGCGCATGCCCACGAGTTCATCGTGGGTTCGCTCAGCAATGGCTACGATACGATTGTCGGGCAGTCGGGGCAACGACTCAGCGGTGGCCAACGCCAGCGATTGGCTCTCGCACGAGCGATCCTGCGCAAGCCTGAGATCTTGATTTTGGATGAGTCGACCAGTCAGATCGACATGGCGAGCGAACTGCAAATTCGAGAGACGTTGCAAGCCATGAAAGGGGAGATGACGATCATCATCATCACCCACCGTGAAGCGTTGATCGCCCTGGCGGACGACGTCTACACGATGAAGGCGGGAGTGTTGACATGTGAAACACACTCGATGGATTCCGTGAGTAACACATTCCCCTCTGCTGCATAGAGACACCGACGGCTAGCGCCAAAGTCGCTCACGGGACGGATTAATACGGCTTCGCCGCAACGCTTTTCCTGGCTGTTGTGGGCAGCAAGGCGCTAGCAGGTGGTAATGCCGATAGTACATTCAATGACGATTAGGTCACCCACGATGATCAGCATCGCGAGAGACACCGACGGCTAGCGCCATGGTCGCTCACGTGGGCTATTCCACCATGATGCGGCGTGCATCATCGCGACTTTTCCTCGGCAGCGCTGCTGCGATAGTAACGTGGCAGGAAACCTAATATGTCTTCGACGAGTCCATGGCGCATCCATCGATCCCAACCTAGCCGTGCGACCGTATCGGCCATTGGGATGGCGTCCCCTGCCGATATCCATTCGATGGACGGGGACGCGAGTGCCAAAGCGACTGACGGGCTTTCTAGGCTTTTACGCATTTTTTCAGCGCCTGGCCCCGCGACGATAAGCGGCATTTTTTCTGGAGCTGTCCAGGCTTCGTCGGTGAGCCAATCGGTGACCCGTTTCGCGATGGCTTGGTTGTCCGCGACACAGGTCGCTTCAACGCAGGTTGCGAGACCGGAATCGACGATGTACCGGGCTACGAACGACTGGCCCCGGTAGGCGTCGACAACGGCGAGCAACGGGTAAGGTTGCGGTTTGCGTTTCGCTTTAGCGATTTGCATGGCGATCACATCGAGGCCATCAACAGCGACGATTGGTATTCGGAGCGCATACGCCATCGCCTTGGCGGTGGCGACACCGACGCGCAATCCCGTGAATGATCCCGGGCCTTGGATGAGAGCGATACAATCGATGGAAGAGGGCTTCAGTTCCAGCCGACGAAGAAGTCGATCGATAGCCGGTGCCAGCGTTTTCGCCGATCCCCATTCTGGGTCGAGCAGTTCCGAGGTGATCGAATGCCCCTTGGGTAATAACTCAGGGCTAGATAACGATGTAGCTTGGGTATCAGCGCACAGGATCGCAACCGAACCACTGCGACCGCTCGTTTCCAAAGCCAATAACGTCTTGCGCATAGTTCGGTGGGGATTGAATGCGTGGAGGATGCCGGTGTTAGCCTAGCATCGACCGCCACGTTTCCTTGGCGATTTTCAGAGCGTCGGCGATCTTCTCTGGGGACTTCCCGCCTGCTTGTGCAAGATCTGGTTTACCTCCGCCGCTACCACCGACCTCGGTTGCCACCGGTCCGATCCATTTGCCCGCGCTGAGTCCCTTTTCGACGAGCGAGTTGCTGATCCCGGCGATGAGGGTGACTTTACCATCGGTAGCGTTCGCAAAGAGGACAGCGACTGGCTCGGTGGACTTCTTTCGAATTTGATCGACCCATTGTCGCATCATCGCTGCGTTGGCGTTGGGGACATCGCAAACAATCATGCGAGTCCCATGGACGACTTCCGCTGACGCGAGGAGTTTGTCGACATCGACGCTGTTACCGCTTGCGAGTTGTGCCAGTTGATCGTGCAACTGCTTTTCCTCGGAGAGTAACGTTTCGATCCGATCTGCGACTTCGTCGAGGGCGACGTTGAGGGCGCGGGCGGCTTGTTTGTAGGCCGATCGAATGGTGCCGTAATCGGATTTTGTTCCCGATGCGGGTTTAACAGCCCCGGCGATTCTCTCGGGTGCCGATTCGCCGCTCGCGGAACCGGTGGCCATCTTTTTGAGTTTTCGGATCGCGGTTACCAGATCGACTGTTTTGGATCCGAGCGCGTCGATGGAGCAGCCAAGTTTTTCAGCCGCCCGTTGAGCGAGCGCTTCGGTTTTTCGGCGTTGCTCTTGAGCCCTCTCGCCGGTCAATGCGGTGATTCGACGAACACCGGAAGAAACACTTTCCTCACCGAGCAGTTCGATGGTGGCGATTTCTGCGGTGTTGCTGGCATGCGTGCCACCACAGAGTTCCTTGGAAAAACTTCCCATGCTGACCATGCGCACTGGATCAGGGTATTTTTCGCCGAAGAGCATCATTGCGCCAGCTTCGCGGGCGGTTGCAAGCGGAACGTTTTGCCACGATATCGAAGCCCCTTCGGCGATCTTTGCATTGGCGATGGCCTCGATGGCCTTGAGCTGATCATCCGAGATGGAATCTTGGTGGCTGAAGTCGAATCGCAACCAATCCGAATCGACTTTGCTCCCTTGCTGCTGAGCATGTTTTCCGAGTTCGGTCTGCAAGGCATGGTGCAAGATATGGGTTGCGGAGTGAGCGCGACGGATCGCGTTCCGACGCGTTTCATCGACGATGGCCTGGACCGATTCCCCTTCTTTCAGCGAGCCCGACACCATCCGTCCATAGTGGACGACGAGATCTCCGCTGCGTTGCGAGTCGGTGACTTCAAAGACCCCGTTGGCCGATTCGATCTTGCCGGAGTCTCCGACTTGACCACCGCTTTCGCCGTAGAAAGGGGTCCGATCGAGAACGATGCGGAACATGTCACCTTCGGTACCAGCGCTGATGGAGCTGACCAAGCGATCGTCTTTGGGTTTGCCGACGATAATTCCTTTGATCTGCGCCGAATCCTTGGTGGTGGCGTAGCCGAGGAAATCGGTGTGATGGAGGGCTTCTTTGAGGGTTTCGATGGGGCCTGTTTCAAACAGTTCAACCCCGCCGCCGCCGCTGATATCGCCGTGCCGCGCCATCGCTTGACGGTATCCATCCCAATCAAACGTGAAGTTCTTCTCCGCGGCGATTTGTTGGAACAATTCGGGTGGTACACCGTGGGTTTGGTACAAGCTTGCAGCTTCGTTCCCATCGACCATCAATCGTCCATGGCTCGACATGTCGGCGAATACACGATTGATACGATCGAGACCCGAGTCGATGGTCGAGAAGAAATCCGATTCTTCTCGCTTCATGACTTGAGAAACACGCTCGATGGTTTCAGTAAGCTCGGGATAGGTCGATTTCATCATCTGAGCGACCACGGGGACCAACTGATGGAGGAACGGTTCTCGCATACCTAGTTGGTGGCCATCGAGCACTGCTCGGCGCAACAATCGTTTGATCACGTAACGGGCTTTCTTCGGCCCTGGGTATACGTTCTCATGAATTGCAAAAGTACAGGCGCGAACGTGATCGGTGATGCGTCGCAGACGTCGACCATCGTCGCTTTCATAGTCATATTTCGTGCTGCAAACCTCCGCAGCAGCTTGTACGATCGGGAACAGGATGTCGATATGGAAGTTGGTCGGTACGCCTTGGAGGACGCTTGCAGTGCGCTCCAAACCCATCCCCGTATCGATGTTCTTGCTCGGCAGAGGCCGCAGGTTATCGGGCGGATCGCCGACGCGATTGAATTGCGTGAAAACCAAATTCCAGATCTCGACATTCTTACCGTTGTCGAGGGTGTAATAGATTTCAGAGCATGGACCGCAAACACCATCGGGGCCTTGGCTCGGCGCGCTCGCAGGCCAAAAGTTATCTGCCTCATCCATCCGCGTAATCCGGGTCATGGGGACCCCGATCTTTTCATTCCAAATCGAGGCTGCCTCATCGTCATCCTTGTAGACGGTGATCGTGAGACGTTCTGCGGGAATACCGAGCCATTTTTTGTCAGTCAGGAACTCCCATGCCCAAGCGATCGCTTCGTTCTTGAAATAATCACCAAAGCTAAAATTTCCGAGCATCTCGAAGAAGGTGTGGTGATACGCGGTTCGTCCCACGTTATCGATATCGCCGGTGCGAAGGCACTTTTGGCAGGTGGTTGCTCGGGTGAATTCGAGTTTCACTTTGCCGAGAAAATGGTCCTTGAATTGATTCATTCCCGCGGGAGTGAAAAGAACCGATGGATCCCAAGTCGGTACGAGGACGTCGCTGGCCTGGCGATGGTGGCCTTTGGATTGGAAAAACGACAGGTATTTTTCGCGTAGCTCGTCCGTTTTCATGACTGGGTTGGCTTTGAAAGGAACTGATTGGGATAAAACTCGTGGGGCTGCGGCGAGCGGATGGTCTCTCGCACCGACGTGTGGTATCGGCACATCGTAACAGCGGACTTCCCTAGAATTTACCGTCAAACTCCCAAGACGCGTAGCCCGAGACTCTCCGTCGGGGATTACGATATCAAGCAATTCCGCGGGGTTCGGTGCTGCGAGGGACTCTCGGTGCGAGCGGAAGTGTCGATTTTTGTTGAAAAAAGGGTAGCAGGACTACGACCAGCATGGGCAAATCCACGCTTTTTGAGAGGCTGTTTCGCAAGAAAACCATCGCTCAGATCCAACAGGACTTGGAGGGCGGTGAGCATGGAACATTGGTCAAAAATCTAACGCTGTTGGATTTGACCTGCTTTGGAATCGCCGCGGTCATCGGGGCCGGAATCTTCTCGACGATTGGCACCGCATCCTTCGACGGCGGTCCTGCGATCTCAATCCTGTTTGTCATCACCGGTTTCGCGTGCTTGTTCTCTGCCCTCTGCTACGCCGAATTCGCCTCCACGATTCCCGTCAGCGGCAGCGCCTACACCTACTCGTTCACAGCATTCGGCGAACTGATCGCATGGCTGATCGGCTGGAACCTATTGATGGAATATTCGATCGGAAACAGTGTGCTGGCATTCGCATGGAGCGAGTACTTCATGAATTTGGTGGACGGCATGCAAACCTGGCTCGCCGGTTACGGGATGAATTTCAAAATTCCTGAGTGGCTCTACCACGACCACTTCAGCTGTTCGCGAGCACCTGCAGAGATGGCCAAGATCCTCCGCGAGGGTGGCGTACCGAGCGAGTCGCTCAAGAAATTGGTGGAGGTATGGGAAGGCGCACCTCCATTCATGGGGACCCGTTTTTTAGTCGACATCCCAGCGCTCTTGATCAATGCCATCGTCACTGCTCTTGTGATTCTCGGAATCCAGGAATCCAAGATCGTCAGCAACGCGATGGTCTTCTTGAAGTTGGGGGTCATCGTATTGGTGGTGATCGTGGGGGTGAATTATGTTCAACCGAAAAATTGGTCGCCGTTTGCACCCAACGGCCTTGAGGGTGTTTTTAAGGGAATTGCGGCGGTATTCTTTGCGTATATCGGTTTTGACGCGATTTCGACCACGGCCGAGGAGTGCCGCAATGCGCAGCGCGATATCCCTCGAGCGACGTTGCTGACGCTCGTTTTGTGCACGGTGATCTACATCATCTTGGCATTCGTTTTGACCGGCATGGTTTCTTATACCGAGCTCAACGTGCAGGATCCCCTGGCCTTTGTATTTAGCAAATATGGGGTGCAATCGATGGTGGGAATCGTCTCGCTTAGCGCAGTCGTAGCCACCGCAAGTGTCTTTCTCGTTTTTCAGTTGGGGCAACCGCGTATCTTCATGAGCATGGCGCGCGATGGACTATTGCCCAAAAAATTTGCAGAGGTTCATCCCCGGTTCAAGACACCTGCGTTCTCGTCATTGATCACAGGACTGATGGTGGCTCTGCCGACTATTTTTTTCAGCGCGCAATTTGTTACCGACCTAGCAGCGATCGGGACTTTGTTTGCTTTCATGCTGGTCTCAGCAGGAATTTTGGTCGTGGGGCGTGGGAATAAAACCGATTCCGAGGTTGCGCGCGGAGGTTTTTACGTTCCTTACATCGATGGGCGATGGGTTATTCCTATTTGCTTCGCGGTGTATTCGCTGCTGCTGCCTCGCCTCCCTGCCAATCATTTCGTATTTGGGAGCTGGTGGACTCCGGAAGGGTTTCATTACGATCGAATCCCCTACCTTTTCTTCTATGCAGTATTCGCTGGTTTGACGGTGGCCTCCATCCGATACCGCTGGTCTGCAATCCCCGTTCTGGGAATCATAGTCAACCTGTATTTGATCGCGGGCCTCGGCGCGGCGAATTGGGCCCGTTTCGGGATTTGGTGTGCGATCGGATTGCTCGTGTACGCTTTTTACAGCTACCATCACAGCGCTATGCGCAATCGATAACTTTCAGTTCTCCTTTTTGCAAATCGCAGGTTTGTTTTTTCTTTTTATCAGTCACGTTATCAGTCACGTTATCAGTAACGATTTTTGTGCGATCTTTCATGAAGTATTACATTGCTCGTTTTGTGGTGGTAGCCGGTCTTTGGATCGCATCTTTCCAATCGGCTATCGTCTTTGCGCAAGTGCCGACACCTCCCGATTTGACGCGCGGGGAAACCAAAGAGGTAGAACGCGATCGAACGTACAATCTGGGCGCTACAGGAATGCGAGGCTGGATCTATACCAAGCCTGCTAACTTCCTCGACAGCGTTCAAGGTCGCACCACCGACGTGAGTCGCCAGATTTTGGTGACACATGTCGGTGCAAAATCCCCTGCCGATGGAATCGTACGCGTCGACGATATCATCATCGGGGTCGACGGCAGTCTCTTCACCGCGGACGCTCGCAAAAGTTTGGCCAAGGCGATCCAAGATGCGGAAACCGAAGCAAAAGAAGGGAAACTGAACCTCGTTCTCTGGCGAGATGGTCAGAAACAGGATGCTCAGATCCAGCTTCGCGTGATGGGTACGTATCGTCCTTCTGCTCCATTCGACTGCCCTAAATCAGAAAGGGTCTTCAATGAGGCGTGCCGCGTACTCGAAAAAGAACGATTGCAAGATGACTTATGGGGGGCTGTGAATTGTTTAGCCCTCATGGCTACTGGCAACGAAGAGTACCTCCCAAAAGTGCGAGAGTATGCTCGCAAGCATGCGCCGAAGGATCTCAAGCTGACATTGAAACCAGGGATGGTAACGTGGGAGTGGGGCTACAAAAATCTGTTCCTATGTGAGTACTACTTGCTAACCGGGGACGAAGATGTCCTCCCGGCCATTCGCGAGTACACAATCTCGCTCGCAAAAGGCCAGAGTCTCTATGGGACCTTTGGCCACGGTGTTGCTCCGACAAACGCTGATGGCGAATTGCACGGCTCGATTCCACCCTACGGACCTGTCAACGCGACCGGCCTGATCTCCAACCTGTCGATTGTCCTAGGCAAACGATGCGGAATCGAACATCCTGAGATCGATCCCGCGATCGAACGCGCTGCGAACTTTTTTGGGTTCTTCGCGGACAAAGGGGGAATCCCCTACGGCGAGCATGAACCGTGGCCTTACCACGAGAATAACGGCAAGAATGCCATGGGAGCAGTGATGCTCTCGCTGATCGACCAGAGGAAATCCCAAGCTCAAGGCTTCGCCAGGATGTGCACCGCTGCCTATCGCAATCGAGAGTACGGTCATACCGGTCAAGGGTTCAGTTACCTGTGGGGAGTGCTCGGTGCCAATGCGGGTGGACCAGAGGCCGCTGCAGCTTTCTTTGCGGAGTCCTCATGGCATCTCGATCTGGTGCGTCGTAGCGATGGCTCATTTACCTACGATGGCGACGAACAGTATGGTGGAGGCAAAACGCATAACGATACTTATTACGGTCGAAGCAGCTATTACGGACTCAGTCCCACCGCATGCTATGTGCTGTCGTATTCGATTCCTCGCAAGAAGCTGCTGATCACGGGGCGAGACGCTGATCGTTCGAATTGGCTTTCTGCAGAACAGGTCAAAGCGGCAAGAACTTCGGGCAGATTCGATTTGGATCGCAAAGAGAAAACGGCACGGGAATTGGTGGGGGCGTTTTCCGATTGGTCCCCTATCGTGCGCGATTGGGCGGCTGAAGAACTGGCCCGTCGTCCTGAATCCCGCGACATGATCCCTGAATTGATCGTTTTGCTTGCAGGGGACAACATCCCAGTGGCTCAAGGTGCCTGCGAAACGCTCGGGTTGCTCAAGAGCAAAGAGGCGCTGCCGGTTTTTGTGAAGTTGCTTTACCACCCGGATCGCTGGTTGCGATTTAAAGCGGCCAAGGCGATTCGGTCATTGGGAGATGAGGCCAAGCCTTCGCTGCCAGATATTCTCAAAGCAGTTGCAGACACGGCGGAACCTTTGAAACCGATCGTATGGCAAGACCCCATTCAATTGACACAAGGGCAATTGGCAGCAGCTTTGTTTTCCGGTCCTCTCGCTGACGATGTTCAAAAAGCGGATCCAAAACTTCTCTACCCGGCCGTTCGCGCGATTGCGAAAAACGCGGATGGAATGGCGCGAGCGACGCTTCGGGGATTCTTCGACAATCGGTTGACCGTGGATGACGTGCAGGCGCTCGCTGCTGATATCCTCGAAGCAGTTCGGTCGACCAGTCCAGCTGACACCATGTTCAGCAACGAGATCCGAATGGGCGGATTCAAAGCGTTGACAAAGTACCATTTCAAAGAAGGAATCGAAGCCGGGGTGCTCTTGGCCAAAACTCAAGGCGGACACGGAAGCGAAAGCCGGACTGGTTTGATCATGAAAGAGATCGAAGGGTATGGTTCGGCGGCCCAGGAAGCAATCCCCGAACTCAATGAATTGATCCAAATGTTCAATGATCAATGCGATCGCGGTGAGTTTCCCGCAGGGGAATTGAACGACCGACGCGTCAATGCGGTTCGGGATGCGATCAAGTCGATTCAGACCGCTGAAAGCCATCCACCTCTTCGAACGGCGACCCAGCCTTAAAGTGTTCATTGGCCTAAAGGTAACGAGAGAGCAAATGAGTGGTTTCCAAAGCGAATCGTATAGCAGGGGATGTTTTTTACGAGCCGTTGCGCTGCGAACGCTCGTTGTGATTGCAATACTGAATGGAATGGTGGGCTTCGGCCAAACAACCCCGGAGCGAGCGGAACCTATCGCTTATGATTCGGTGGTGATCGGTGGCTGGGTGTTTGATACGTCGGCTGGAAGTTTTCGGCGCAATCAGGGTATCGGGATCGTCGATGGTCGTTTTGATTCGCTCGACGCTGGATCGACCAAGGATCGGATTACGCGCAATCAGATGGTTGTATCGGTACCAGAAGATCGGATCACGCAGCTGGACGATTCCCAGTTCATCTTGCCAGGATTGGTCGATTGCCATGCGCACTACAATGTAAAACTTTTCAAGCGGCGCCGCGAAGAGTACCGAGTCATGCCAGTGGTTTATTTGGCCAACGGCACCACGGTTACTTTTTCATGCGGCGAGTTCGATCCCGATGCGATGGAGGGATTGCGCAATCGGATCGAAAGCGGGGAGCAGATCGGACCAAAACTGATCAATAGCGGACCTTACTTCGGACGAGCTCGACCCGGTTGGCGTCGAGACAAAGAGGAGTCGGAGATTCGCGCCGAAGTCGACCACTGGGCGGCTCGCGGGGTTGGTGGGTTCAAGGCGAAACAAATCGCACCTCGCGAACTGGCGATTTTGATCGATCAAGCTCATCAGCATGGGTTGACTGTGACAGGGCACCTCGATTCGGGCTTTCGCGATTCCGTCAATCCTCGCGATGCAATCGACATGGGGATTGATCGCGTCGAGCATTTCTTGGGCGGAGATGCCATGCCATCGACGAAACCCGCATACGACTCGCTCGGTGGCATTACTTCAGACATGCCGGAATACCGATCGATCGTGCGCAAGTTTATCGAGCGAGGGACTGTATTTGATGCGACACTCACCGCCTATGGATATTTCGGATATGAGGGGGAGGAGTTTGATTACTGGTTTGACGAGCAAACGCTTTTTACTCCCTATGTGCAAACCGATGTGAAAGGGCGTGAAAAGGAAAAAGCGAACGAGCAATTTGTAACCATTTATCACGCAAAGATCGCGACGATTGCATCGTTCCACGAAGCGGGTGGCATCATCACGTTGGGAACCGATCATGTGAGCGATGGCCATCATTTGCCAGGCTTTGGCGCGCATCGCGAGCTGGATGCGTTTGTGCGAGCCGGGATCCCGGCGGCCGATGCGATCCGCATCGGCACCATCAACGGCGCGCGAGCTCTTCGTATTGATCGCGATTATGGATCGATCGAAAAGGGAAAGGTTGCGGATTTTTTTATTGTCGATGGTGATCCGCTTGAGAATATTCGCAACACACGCAATGTGCGATTCGTATCGACGGCTGGGCGGTTGCACCGCTCGGCAGAGTTGCTTCAAAGCGTCGTTGGACTGTTGGGTCCGAGTTCCGAGGCAGATAGGGATGAGTGGTAAACAAAATCTCAGCCACGCGTGTAAGCAAGTGGCAACAGGACGCTGAAATTCGCTATCCCCCGATGCTAGTCATGAGCAAAACAACGCGGCGAATTGTTTCAGTGCCCCTCCACCCGGCGCTAACGCTTAGGGCTCTGAATGGGATGTCCGGTCGTTGGACGCTATGCGATGCTGGGAAGCTCGAACTCTTTGCGGCGTTCTCGCATCAAAAGTTGATTCGCGTCGGGATCGTTGACGAACGATTCTTTTGCGGGATCCCATCGCAGGGCTCGACCCAACTCGCGGGTGATATTCGCCAAATGACAGACGGTCACCGAGCGATGGCCGATCTCAACATCCGCAACCGGCGTTTCACGCGACTTGATGCAATCCAACCAGTTCTGCATATGCCACCGCGCTTGCCACAACGCCAGGTTATCGCTCCACTTGCGTTCTTCCTCGACGATGTCGAGTTGCTTGAGTAGTTCTTGGGCTATCTCGGGCGGGTTCGAGGTGAACTTGTTGCGATTGATTTCGAGCTTTCCTTTTTCGCAGATGAAGACAGCGCCACCCATGGGGCCTTTACCGGGTTCGATGGTGAAGTTGACTACGATACCGTTGGCATACTTCATCCGCACATGGCCGTCGGGACCGGCGGACAGCGGTTCCATCTCGACGGGGCCTGTGCTGTCCATGCCGAGGGCCCATTGGATTTGGTCGACACCGTGTGCTCCCCAGTTGGTCATCTCTCCACCGGCGAAATCACGCCATTGCATCCATCCCATCCACTTGGCATTGAAAGGACGCTGTGCGGCTTGGTTGAGCCACATGTTCCAATCGAATCCCGCAGGAATGGTTTCGGCAGGGAACGGTTGCGCCGGGGATGCTGAAGGCCCTCGGTACGCGATCGCGCGGACTTCGAGGATCTTTCCGAGTCCACCGTTTCGTATTAGCTCACAGGCGATGCGATTCATCTCCATCGACCGTTGCTGCGTTCCAACCTGAACGATCCGTTTGGTTTTTCGAGCAGCGTTGACCAGGGTTCGGCCTTCTTGGATGTATAGCGAGAGAGGTTTCTCCGCGTACACGTCTTTACCCGCCGCACAGGCTTCGATGCATGGCTTGATGCGTTGGAATTCGCCAGTAGCGACAATCACTGCATCGATGTCGTTGCGGTCCAGGATTTTGCGATAATCCGAATAGATCGGCCAATCCCCTTTGGCTTTGTCCCGGAACGCGGTCGCTCGCGATTCATTGCAATCGGCGAGCGCAACGATCTGTGCGGACTCCGGGAGTTGCTCGAGTAAAAGGGACCCGCGGCCACCCACGCCGATGGCTCCGACCCGAATCCGCTCGTTGGCGGAGACGGGATGGGTGGTGGAGGCGAGCATCGGTCGGGCGTGAGATGCCGCGATGCAAAGCGCGGAACTCTTCGTTGCCAACGACAGAAATCGGCGGCGATTGCCGCCATGCTTTGGTTCCAAGTTCATGGTGGTGCACTCCGGATGATTCTGTCGATTGGATTAAAAACCGATTGGATCAAAAACCGAATTGTTCGAAAACCGACACGTTCGAACACTCCTGTGGTCGAAAGCGGTGAGCTATTGCTCCATGACATCCGCTTCGCGAGCCTTCGCCACTTCACCGACCGACTCTTCGTACTTCTTGGTCAGCTCTTGGACTTCTTCCTTGGCATTGTCCCGATCATCTTCGCTGATGACTTTGTCTTTCTCTGCAGTCTCGATGGCCTTGTTGGCATCGCGTCGAACGTTTCGGATGGAAACGCGGGTTTCCTCTGCGAGTTCCTTGATCCGCGCGACTAGCTTTTTGCGGGTGTCAGTGCTCAATGGTGGAATGTTGATGCGGATGATACGACCGTCGTTCTGAGGGTTGAGGCCCAGTTCGCTAGCTACAATCGCTTTTTCGATGTCTTTGATAACGCTAGGGTCAAAGGGTCGGATAACCAATTGCTGAGGCTCCGGTGCACCGACGCTCGCAAGCTGCTTGAGCGGAGTCTGCGATCCGTAGACCGTGACTTTGACCGAGTCGAGCAAACCTGGCGCCGCGCGGCCCGTACGGATCCCGGCGAGGTTGGTTTTCAAATGGCTGAGGGCTTTGTCCATACGCTCTTCGGCATCGAGCAGGATATCTTCGACTGACATGATGAGTCTCCGTAGTGGTTAACGTGTTATTTCAGTAAGTTGCCTGGAATGATGGATTGGACTGAATACTGCAGTCGCAGTGCCGCAGTTCCGGTGCCGCAGTTGCGGCGTGGCAATCAATCTGGTGGCGATTGGTTGCCGGTGATTATTTCATGGTGATCAGTTGGCGTTGATCAAGATTCGTTCGCCCGACTCGTTCCTAGGGCTGATCCGTGTACCGACCTTTTGGCCGCTGACAGCCTTCACAATGTTGCCTTCCTTCTTGAAGTTGAAGACCAGGATCGGCAGTTTGTGCGTGCGGCATTGGGCGATCGCGGTGGAGTCCATGACCTTGAGATTTTTCTCGATTACAGTGTCGTAGTCGAGTTCGCGATAGAGGACTGCGTGTGGGTTCTTTTCTGGGTCATCGCTGTAGACGCCATCGACGCGCGTCGCTTTGAGGACAATGTCTGCATCGAGTTCGAGGCCTCGGTTGGCGGCGCAGGTATCGGTGGTCACAAAGGGCGCCCCGGTTCCTGCGGCCAAGATGACAATTCTTCGTTTTTCAAGATGGCGGATCGCGCGACGGCGGATGAAAGGTTCTGCAACCCCATCCATCTTGATCGCGGACATCACGCGCGTCGTAACCCCGATCGCTTCGAGGGCGTCTTGCAATGCCAGTGCGTTGATCACGGTCGCGAGCATACCCATATAGTGCGCGGTGGCTTCTTGGATCAACTCCCCGCTCGAGCCCTTGAACTGAGCGCCCCGCAGGATATTTCCGCCACCGACCACCACGGCGACCTGGCAACCGAGATCGTGGGCGTTTTTGATTTGTCGAGCAATCGCGGTAACTTCGTCCATGCTGATTCCGCGCTCCCCGGTATGGGCCAAGCTCTCTCCGCTGAGCTTGAGGATGACGCGGCGGTAAAAAGGTCTGGTTTTTTCCGGCGAATTGTCTTCGGTCATAGGATCGATAGCCTGTGGATTTTTGGTGAAAAGTAAGCCTTCATCATAGCCATATTTCGTCCGCTCAACGAGGCCCACGCCTTGGTAATTCCATTCGGTGTGTTAACCTTAAGGCACAGGCCATCGAACCTTTGGTTTTTGCGAACCAGTGGGTCTGGAATTGGTCTACATAGGAGTTCGGTTCGATTTTTCCGATCGAAAGCCTGCTTACCCAATCGAGATTGAGTTTTCCATCCGAGGAACGAGCGTATGTCGCTTCAGATTTACATCAACGGCACCTACTACGACAAAGAGAACGCGAAGATCAGCGTTTACGATCATGGATTGCTCTACGGCGACGGTGTCTTTGAAGGGATGCGGGCGTATTCGGGCAAGGTGTTCAAGCTCCGCGAACACATGGACCGGCTCTATGAGTCCGCCCGCGCGATCTGCTTGCAAATCCCCATTTCTAAGTCCCAGCTGGAGAATGATGTCAACGCTACGTTGCAGAAAAACGCCCTTACCGATGCCTATATACGTTTGGTGGTAACGCGCGGCGCAGGATCGCTCGGACTCGATCCCAATCGAACCTCGGATCCGCAAGTCATCATCATCGCGGACCATATCTCCCTTTACCCGGCCGAGTTCTACGAGAAGGGGCTCAAGATCATCACGGCGTCGACGATACGAAACCACCCCGCCGCACTCAGTCCACGCATCAAATCGCTGAACTACCTGAACAACATCATGGCAAAGATTGAGGGCCTTCAAGCCGGTTGCGTGGAAGCCGTCATGCTCAACCATAAAGGTGAAGTCGCCGAGTGCACCGGCGATAACATCTTTATCATCAAACGAGGCGTCCTGCTCACCCCGCCCAAAGACGCGGGGATTCTCGAGGGGATCACGCGAAACGCGATCCTAGAACTGGCCGGGAAACTCAACATCCCCGCACGCGAAGAAACCATGACCCGACACGATCTCTTCGTGGCCGACGAATGCTTCCTCACCGGGAGCGCCGCAGAGGTCATTCCCGTGGTATCCATCGACAACCGCACCATCGGTGATGGCAAGGTCGGACCTGTCACCACACGATTGATCGCGGAGTTCAAAAAGTTGGTGCACGGGATCGCGTAAGACGGGACCGCGTAGCACGGTATCGCTTAGCAAGGGGGCGTTCGATACCGGTCGCTTAGCGGCCGATGCTCGGCGGGTTGCTCGCCAAGAAGTCTCGGGGGCCGCGCGTGGTGTAGTACGGATAAGCAACCGTCGGTCCAGGAACCCCGGAGGCGACTTGATCGTCACGGCGATATTCGCTGTGCGACAAGTGGGCCCCGTAGTCGGTACCCCCGCGTTGCCAGCCAATTCGGCATGGACGGCATCCGATCGGTCCATTGCAGGAACTGCACTGACCATGATGATGCAAAATGTTGCAGCCTGTGGATCCAACGATGGACAAGGCGACTAATGCAATTGACTGAATACCGCGTTTCATGACTTGATCCTTGTAATGACATGCCGAATCCAACGAATCTGGATTCGTCTCGGCGACTCTAAGATCGAAATAAACGGTACGAAGAATTCAATCCGCCTAACCCGCACTGTATACTCAACTCAGCTTACCAAGTCGCATTGATAGCAATTTCAAAACCCTCCAAATCGCTCCCTCTTGCATGTTGCTTCCCTACCTATCTGCAAGAAATCTCTGGCGTTCGATCGCTTCGGTGATGCTTGCTATCCTTTTCGCGCATGATGGACTCTCACAAGAACCTCAAGCCGTTGAGTCGACGATCGAAATCAGCAAGTCCGCGCGAGAAATATTTCGAGATTGCTGCATCGCATGTCATGGGGAAAAAGTACAGGAAGGGAACCTGCGGCTCGATCGCGGAGATGGATTGATCGCAGGAGGCGATTCGGGCAGTGCGATCGCAGGGGGGCAAAGCCGCGATAGTTTGCTCATCGCGCGCGTCACTGCGCGCGATGAATCCCGCATGCCCCCCAAAGGGACTCCACTAAGCGACGAGCAGATCGCGACTTTGAGCCGATTCATCGATCTGGGAGCCCCGTGGGGCGAGGAATCGTTGAAGGACCCTCGACTGGACCATTGGGCGTGGAAAGGGTTGCGCCCGGTCGTTGTGCCCGTCAACGGTGAAGCTGGCGCAGCCGTAGGTGGAGATAGCCCGATCGATCGTTTCTTAGCAGTGGAGATGTCCAGGCACAACATTCAGCCGCTTCCGAGGGCTTCTCGCGAGGTATTGATCCGGCGTCTGAGTTTTGATTTGCTCGGCATCCCACCAACTCCGGAAGAGGTGGATGACTTTGTTGCCGACGGAGCCGCTGATGCTTGGGAGCGTTTGGTGGATCGAATGCTCGCCGCACCGCAGTATGGCGAGCGATGGGCTAGGCATTGGCTGGACATAGCTCACTATGCGGACACCCATGGCTTTGAGAGAGACCAGCGGCGCGATCATGCGTGGCGCTATCGCGATTGGGTCATCGATGCTTTGAATGCTGATTTGCCCTACGACTCGTTTTTGCAACAGCAGATCGCAGGGGATGTTCTCGAGGACGACAACCCACAAAACACACGCGGTACCGACAATACTATCGCCGCGAGTTTCCTGGCGGTGGGGCCTTGGGATTATGTCGGGCAAGTCGAAACGCCTAGTCCGGTGATCAAGCGTTTGGCGAGAGCCGACGATTTAGACGACATGGTGGCTCAAGTCATGACCAGCACATGCGGAATCACGATCCACTGCGCTCGGTGCCACCACCATAAATTGGATCCGATCCAGCAGGAAGAATACTACGCGCTTACCGCGATCTTCTCTGGGGTGAAACGGGGAGATCGGCTCGTCTCGGCGGACGAGTCGCAGCGGATCGATTCGAAGCGCAATGAGCTCAAAGGACGCAAACTAGTCATCGACCAAGAACTCAACCGCAGGCGTGTAGGTATTTCGCTGGCCGATCTCGTCGGAGGTGGGAATGGTTATGGCACCGGGACGTTGGGCGCAGGCATCGACGCCAGCACCGGAGCGATGCGAAACCCCAACGAAAAGAAAGGGTTTCTGGATGGCGTTGTCGCCAATCGATTGAACACTACCAACTTCCCTTGGATCGATTCGGTCTTCGTTCCCGATGGTGGAACGATGGCTCGCCTAGCGATTTCCCAAGCGGGCACGGTGGCACAGGGTATCCCATCCACCGACTCGAAAGTGTGGGATGCGATCCGGAACGGTCCGGTCAATTCGCAGTTCTCGACCAACCTTGGAGGGATCGAATGCGCTCCACCGGGCCGCAGCATGCTGTCGCTTCATGCCAACGCCGGGATCACGTTTCGTTTGCAAAAAGAACCTCTCGAGGAACTTCGAAAATCCAACGATGGTAGTACCGGCGGTGCGGGCATTGTCTTCACAGCGATGGTCGGCTACTTCGGCGAGACAGCCAGCAACGGAGCCGACGTCTATGTGCTGGTCGATGACCAGGTGGTCTTTCGGCACGTCGGATTGGGCCGCAATGAGGGACTTCAGAATATACGGCACGAACTCCCAGAGGGTGCCTCAACATTGACGCTGATCGCGACAGATGGTGGAAATGGAATCGGACACGATCAAATCTGTTTCATCGACGCGTCGTTAGCGCCGATGCATCGGGTGGAATCCGATGACGAAGCCATGCGGGTGAGCGAACTTCGCAAGGCCTCGGATGAGCTTCAAGCTGAATTGGCATCGTTGCCGGAAGCGAGGCGAGTCTACGGAGTGGTCCCCGAGACTCCAGCTGAGATTCGGCTGCTGCACCGCGGCAATACCGAGGATGCTCGCGAGGTGGTGCTGCCGGGAACGGTCGCGTGCGTGGGACCGAGTATGGCGTCGATTGCGGAACTCGGCAGCCAGTCGACCGATGCACAGCGCCGCAACGCGTTGGCAAAATGGATAAGTTCTCCAGAGAACCCGTTGCCGGCGAGAGTCTTGGTGAATCGATTGTGGCATCACCATTTTGGAACCGGCTTGGTAGCAACTCCAAGCGATTTCGGCCTTGGTGGTGCGTTGCCCTCGCATCCGGAATTGCTCGATTGGTTGGCCAATCAATTGCAACATGGTGGATGGTCTATGAAACGCATGCACCGGATGATTCTCCTTTCGGATGCCTACCAGCGGACTTCGGTCCGTCAGGAAAGCATGGCGGCGTTGAACTCCTCGGCGGTGAGTTCGGCAGTGGTTCTCGATGCAGGCAATCGATACGTCTGGAGGCAGAACCCGAGGCGATTGGATGCTGAATCGTTGCGCGATGCGATTTTGTCGGTATCGGATTCGCTCGTGCGTTCGATGCATGGTCCGGGATACCGCGATTTCGATTACCAAGAAGAGTACGCTCCTGTCTACCAGCACCGGGTCTTGGAAACGCCCGATGTGTTTCGGCGCAGCATTTATCGTTTCGTGGTTCGGACGACGCCTCATCCATTCCTGACCAGCCTTGACTGCCCCAACCCGGCGACTTTGACCCCGGTTAGGAATACGACAACCACAGCCATTCAATCCTTGGCGACCCTAAACAACGCTTTTATCCTTCAACAAAGCGATCGGTTCGCGATGCGTTTGCAACACGAGGTCGGAGGTCGGGCCGAGGCTCAAGCCGAACGGGCGATTCGGTTGGCGTTCGGAAGAAAGCCTACCCAGGCGGAGATAGAGAATGCCGCGCGATTGATCGAATCCGCAGGCTTGTTCCAATTGTGCCGAATCCTTTTAAATACGAACGAGTTTGTTTATGTCGATTGAGAATGGGTCGATGAATGAGCGAAACTCGAGGATCCAGAGGGTTGGCGAATCCGTTCTTCGGAGCGCTCGCCGCGATTGGCTTGCGCGGATGGGGACTGGATTGGGTGCGATCGCATGTGCGGCGATGTTGCAGCGAGAAGGCTTTGCCAGTGCAAACAATCGATCCAACGGAGATGGATTGCACCATCCCCCACGGGCGAAGCATGTCATCGAGATCTTTTGTCCGGGTGGATTGAGCCATGTTGACACATGGGACTACAAACCCGAGTTGGAACGGCTGCACGGAACCCCCTTTGACTCTGAATTGGGTAAGCAAACCTTTGCAGGGGTCGCTGGCAAGCACGCCAAGAGTTTTTGGAACTTTCGCCAACGGGGTGAGTCCGGGTTGTGGATCTCAGACCTTTTTCCAAGGTTATCAAAGTGCGCAGACGACATGGCACTGATCAATTCCATGCAGAGCAAATCGGCACTGCATGGTCCGGCAATGTTCATGATGAACAGCGGTTTCATCCAGCCAGGTTTTCCATCGATGGGCTCGTGGGTGACCTACGCACTTGGAAGCGAATCCGACAATCTTCCCGAGTTTGTAGTTTTGCCCGATCCACGTGGGTTGCCCCCTGGTGGGATTATCAATTGGGGGGCTGGGTTTCTGCCCGCGGTTCACCAAGGGACCGTCATGGAGATCGGAGGCGGGACCGAGGTGATCCGAGATTTGTTCCCTGCGAGGGAGATAGGCCGCGTTGCCGAGGAGCAAGGGTTATCGCTCCTGCAGCAGTGGAATCGCCAGCATGCCAGCGCGCGGCCTGGAGACTCGTTGCTCGAAGCGAGGATTGCTTCGTTCGAGCTCGCCGGGAAATTGCAATTGAGCGCCCCTGAGGCGGTCGACCTAAGTCGAGAATCGCAACCCATTCATGCGATGTACGGATTGGACGACCCCGATACAGGTCCTTTTGGCCGACAATGCCTACTGGCACGGCGATTGGTCGAACGAGGCGTTCGCTTCGTTCAAATCTATTGCGGCGCGGAAAACACTTCAAAGAAAGCGATTCGACCGAACTGGGACTCGCACGAAGACATCGTTCGAGACCATGGATATTGGGGAAGGATCCTCGATACCGGCGCCTCGGCGTTGCTCGAGGATCTCAAGCAACGGGGATTGTTGGACACGACGTTGGTCATCTGCACCAGCGAATTTGGAAGGCAACCTTTTATGCAAGGCGAACAAAAGGGACGCGACCATAACCCCGGAGCGTTCACCGCATGGATGGCAGGCGGTGGTGTGCGCGGCGGTGTGCGATATGGAAGCAGCGACGATATCGGGTTCAAAGCCTCGGAGAATCCGACGTACTGCTATGACCTTCACGCGACCGCATTGCATCTGCTCGGAATCGACCACGAGCGATTAACTTTTTATCACAACGGAATCCAACGGCGGTTGACCGATGTCCACGGCCGAGTGATTCCCGAACTTCTCGCGGGTTCCTAGCGTGGGGTTTTCCCTCGCGACGATGAATCGAACCTATTGGATCTCTTTCAGATCCTTGGAGCCTGGGATATCTTCTGGCCACATGGTCCAAACGGGGGTGATTTCCCGGATCTTTCGGACTTGATCTTCCCGTTGCTTCTCCCGTTTGTCTTTGACGAGCTGCTTTCGGATTTCAGCTTGAGCCTGAGGGAATGTCATCGTGTAGGCATCTTCGCGCTCTAGAACTTCGATGATGTGAAAGCCTTCGGTGTCTTCAAGGATTTGGCTCAAGGCCTTCAGTTCGATCGAAAATACCGCCTCCTCGATCACTTTGCTTTTGAGTGATCCGGGGGAAACCCAGTCGACGTTTCCCCCATCATTGGCACCAAACCCTTTGGAAAGAGTTTTTGCAACGGCTTCGAACGAACCACCGAAGTAGACTTGGTTCCCCATATTCACGATCTCTGCGTAGGCGGCATCGCGATTCGGGGTCGCTTTGAAAGTCGCAGACAAGATTCGGAAGCGGGCGCGGGAGGGCTTGTTCCATAGATCCGGATGCGCGTCGTAATAATCCTGCATCTCGTGGAGTTCTACGGTAGGTTTGTCTTGGACGTGTTCCCGCAATGCTTGTTCGGCCCACATCTGTTCAGCGAAAGATCGTTTGAGCCATTCTAGGCTCCGACCATTTTTCTCAAGTCCCTCGATGAATTCGAGTTCGGTTTCGCACTTCGCGCGAGTCATTTGCTCGGGGAGAACTTTGGTCCTGAAAATCTCGGCGGTCTTTGCATTGATTTTTGTCCGGATCTCGTTGCGTTCCTTCGATGGCTTGCCAGCAGTTTGCGTGTTGATGAAATGCTGTGCCAAGCACTTTTGCTCGATCGACGATGCCAAGCCCTTGCGAAGACTTGCTTCAAATGCTGGGTTCGAGATCGACATTTTGCTCAGTGCATTCGGAGGTACTAAGTCCCCGAGGAGGATGCGCTCCTCGCCTACAACAGCGATGACTCTCGCAGCAACGAACAACTCTTCTTCCTCGGGCCGAGTTGGTGGTTCTGTGAGTTCCGAATCCGTTGCGATTGAATTTGTTGCAACTGTATCCGAGGGCCCGGCTTCGGCAATCAACGGGATAGTGTCCCCGACGTTAGGAATCGTTCGTGCAGCGATGCGCGTGGCTTCGGGTGGCTCGGCCGCAGGGAACTGTGCAAAGATCATCGAAGGAGTCAGCACCAGAAGAGCGGCCATGATGAAGCGAGCCAAATCCCATCGAGGATTTTTCTCCAGCATTTTGCGTATGAGCGAAAAAGCGTTCATGCGAATGAGCATCCGTACCGTTTTGGATCTTCGAATCTACCCTGACAGCGAACAACGGAATCCCGTTCGGTAGGTTTCCATGCGTAGGAGCCCGGCCGGGGAACGGACCGTCGGCGAGTTGCCTTTCTTGATCAGCGATCGTCCACGGTCCTCCGCGCTTATGTCGATACTCGATTCGCGGTTACCAACGCAAGATCTGTTGCAGTGTTGCTAGCAAATCGATCTTGGCCAACCGTTCGGCATCGGTGAGATCCGGCTCTTTCGTAACGGGTTCTTTTCGCGAAGAAGGGGGCTTGTGGTAGGGGTAGGTCGGCTTGGGTTCGCTGAGGGGTTTCGGAGTCCAAAGAGGCCAAAAGGCTTGTTCTCGATCGACGACCCGCAATTGGTTCCCATGCTTTTCTGCGAGCTGGGTGATGCGTCGCGCATCGGTGTATGCGAAGCAAAGGTAATTGTCCTGAATTGAAATCGAGCGGATGGACCAAAGGGTTGCATCCATCTTCAATTCCGCGATGTCGAGCATGCGTTCGACGGGTTTGGGGAGCTCGCCAAAACGATCGAGGAGTTCTTGGCGCATATCCGCAACCGATTGGATATCTCGGAGTCGGCTGACCCGTCGATATACGTCGATCTTTTGACGCATGTCGACGACATAATCGGAAGGCAGGTAAGCCTCGATGGGTAAATTGACTTCGACATCGAGGCTCAGCTTTGGGGGTTGTCGCGTCAATTGGCGCACGGCTGCGTCGAGCAACTGGCAATAGAGTTCATAGCCGACAGCGGCGATGTGGCCGCTTTGCTGCGTACCGAGGAGATTTCCAGCCCCGCGTATTTCCAAGTCTCGCATCGCGATTCCAAACCCTGCGCCTAGTTGTGAGAACTCTTCGATCGCATGGAGTCTTCTGGCGGCATCTGGATTGAGATGTTTGTTTTTATCGACCAGCAGATAGCAGTGGGCTTGGTGTCGATATCGGCCTACGCGCCCGCGGAGTTGATGTAGTTCGGACAAACCGTAGCGATCTGCATCGTCGATGAAGATGGTATTGGCATTTGGAATGTCGAGTCCGCTCTCGATGATCGTGGTTGCTAGGAGGATATCTGCGCGATGCTCGATAAAATCCAACATCACTTGTTCCAGACCATCCTCGGGCATTTGCCCATGCCCGATGACGATGCGGGCTTCAGGGACAATCCGTTGGAGGCGGGCGGCAACATGATGCATGTCCTCGATCCGATTATGGACGAAGAAGATTTGGCCATCGCGGTTGAGTTCCCGAAGGATGGCGTTTCGTATCAAGGCATCGTTCCATCGCACAACACGGGTTTCAACAGCCATCCGCTCTTCGGGTGCTGTTTCCAGGTTCGAAATATCGCGGATGCCCACCAAGGACATGTGGAGCGTGCGCGGAATCGGAGTCGCCGATAACGTGAGCACGTCGACTTGGGTGGCCGCTTTTTTGATGCGCTCTTTAAGTTCCACACCAAACTTTTGCTCTTCGTCGATGATGAGCAATCCGAGGTTGAAGAACTGGACATCGTTGGACGCGAGGCGGTGAGTGCCGACGACGATATCGATTTGGCCGTGGGCGATCCTTCGGATGGTTTCTTTTTGTTCGGCGTGGGATTCAAAACGATTGAGTTTGGCGATTTCGAAAGGGAACTCAGCCATACGTTGGCGAAACGTTTTGAAGTGTTGCTCGGCGAGGACCGTGGTGGGCACCAGCACACCGACTTGATAGCCACTTTCGACCGCTTTGAAGGCGGCCCGCATGGCGACTTCGGTCTTTCCGAATCCCACATCGCCGCAGATCAGTCGTTCCATCGGACGAGGGGAGGTCATGTCCTTTTTGAACGCAGCGATTGCAGTCAACTGATCCGGGGTTTCTTCGTAGGGGAAGGATGCTTCGAATTGCTGCTGCCAAACGGAGTCCGGTTTGAATTGGATGCCGACCTGTCCGCGGCGTTGGGCTTGCAGTTGCAGCAGCTCCGCCGCCATATCGGCTACGGCGTGCTCCGCCGCTTTCTTCTGTTTTGCCCATGCCTGACCACCGATCCTTGCCAGCTTCGGGCGAGTCTTCGTTCCCCCCACATAGCGCTGGACCAAATCGATTTTGCTCGCAGGAACATAGAGTTTGGTGCCGCCGTCGAACTCGAGCATCAAGTGCTCGTGCTTTTGTCCCTCCTTTTCGATCATTTCCATGCCGAGGTAGATGCCGATCCCGTGCGAGAGATGGACTACCAAATCCCCTTCTCGGAGATCGAGGAAGCTATCGATGGCTCGCGATGCGAGTTTTTTACTCGATCGCTTCAGGGTTGATCGCCGCAGCAATTGATTGACGGTCAGGATGTAGGCTCCCTGACCAGGGATTTCAAAACCGCTGCTCAAAATTCCGACGACCATTCGCAATCGCCCCGATGTGTAGGCGAGGCTCGATTTCAAAATGTCGTTGAGCCGCGCTTTTTCGCCGTCGTTGATGCAGACCACAGCAGCTACGCGCCGTTCCCCGAGAGCTTGATCGATCTCTTTGGAGAGGCTTTCCAATTCGCCTCCGATCCGCTGAACATCTCCGATGGGGATTCGGATCAACTCGCCGAGAAACCCCTCAGCCGCGAGCTGCGAGATTTGCGCATAGGCGAACGATTGGAGCCGCTGCATCAATTCGATAGGATCTTTAAATCGTTCCGGAAAAGGAACTCTCGCCTGAAAAGCATGCGCGCCATGCAATGCAGCAACGGGTTCGCTGACCAAGACCATTGTTTCCGGCGTCAGGAAATCGATCAGCGTCGCCTCTTCGCGCGTGGCTTCGTTGGCAGCGATCAAATCGATCCGATCCATGCGTGTGATCGAGCGCTGGGTAACGGTGTCAAAAGTGCGAATCGATTCGATTTCATCATCGAACCATTCGATGCGACGAGGTTCGGACGCATCGGGAGGGAAGACATCGAGGATACCGCCGCGAGCTGTGAACTCGCCTGGCAATTGGACACTGGTGGTGGTCCGGTAGCCAGAGGCGGACAGCCATGACTTAAGCTCCCCGAGGTCGGCTTTCTTTCCTACCTGAACCACCCGTCGATCCTTGCGCATCTGATCGGGGCTGGGGACGCTGTGCATCAGTGCGGGCAAGGTCGAAACGATGACCGGTGTTGGTTCATCACCGGAATTCGTCGCATAGCGATCGAGTCGCGAGAGGACTTGCAACCGTTGAATGACTTCCTGCTGCTGAAGCGAGTCGACATCGGTATCGTCGGATGCAGGTGGAAAAACATCGCAGTCGTAACCGAGGAAGAACTCGAGATCGCGCGCGACCGTTTCGGCATCTTGATGGTGGGCCACCAGGAGCAATACCGGACGATTGAGTTTGGCGACCGTTGCAGCCACCAGCGGTGCCACCGCTCCGAGCCACGCTCCTTCCCAGCAAATCGTTTCATGGTTTGCCCATGTCCCGATCGCTTGTTGGAAGAGAGGTAATTCACCGATCGCAGCGAGCAGAGCGGGTGCTGGACTCGGTTCGGCAGGCTCTGTGGCGGTTTCGGGCGAGGCTCCCAGTGCGACAGGCGATGGACTCCCATCCCGCGATTCCGGCGGGTCGCGTTGCGACTTCTTGGGCTTAGGAACTTCGCTACTGTTCGTCGCACCTTTTTTCCCGGACGCTTTCGAATTGGCCGATTTGGGCTTCGCCTTCGTGTTCGAACGTCGAGCCGCCTCTTGTTCCGCCATCGCGATCAGCGATTCTGCGCTGGACAAATCGTAGGTTTCCGGAGAGTCCTCAGGAGAATCGGCCATCGTGCCATCGGACTCCGCTCCGACGGCGAGAGTTTCCTCGTCCGGAATTGGATTGCCCCGAATGAAATCGGCGAGCGTGCGTTTGGCTCTAGGGGGTCGGGGCTTCATGGATTCTTCGAGATTGCAGGGTTTCGGTGCCAAATGAGGTTAACCGACAGAATCCTTCATGTACACTGCTTCGGGGCCAAAGGTGCATGCATCGATGGGATGATAGATACGTTCTACACGGGTGACAACATGGTTATGGGGATTGCGATTCGTGAGCCGCAAGTGGCTCGCTGGGGAATGACTCTGTTTGCCGCAGCGATGGTTTTAGGGGTGTTTTTTGGGACTCTCCACGACGTTAAGGGGCAAACCGATGAGCGGGCGGAATACATCCGAGCCAATTACTCCAAAAGTGAAGTCAAGATTCCGATGCGAGATGGGGTGACATTGTTCACGGCAATCTATGCTCCCAACGATATCGACCCATCCAAAGTTTATCCTGTCCTAATGACACGGACTCCATACAGCGTTGGTCCGTACGGTCTGAGCAATTACAAGACTCGCTTGGGACCTAGCCCAGAGTTCGAGAAGAACAAATACATTTTTGTATTTCAGGATGTGCGAGGCCGGTACATGAGTGAAGGGGAGTTCCTCAACATGCGTCCCCACCTGCGATCGAAAAACGGAAAGGAACAGGTGGACGAGAGCAGCGACACTTACGATACGATCGACTGGATCGTGCGGAATATCCCCCGCAACAATGGACGGGTGGGGCAATGGGGGATCTCGTACCCAGGCTTTTACACCTCGGCCGGAGCGATCGATTCGCACCCTGCTCTCGTCGCGGTCTCGCCCCAAGCACCCATTGCCGATTGGTTCTTCGACGATTTCCATCGCAACGGTGCTTTTGTTCTACCGATGGGATTCAATTTCTTTGCCTCATTCGGAAAAGCTCGACCCAAACCGACGACAGAAAACAATCCAGGTTTCGATTTTCCAACCAGAGATGGGTATCAGTTCTTCCTGGATCTCGGCCCATTAAAAAATGTCGATGCCAAGTACTTCAAGGATGAAATCGGTTTCTGGAACGATCTCGAGGCTCACCCGAACTACGACGAGTTTTGGAAGGCAAGGAATATACTTCCCAACCTACAAAACATCAAAGCGGCGGTGCTGACCGTGGGTGGTTGGTACGATACCGAGGACCTTTATGGTCCACTCGCGACGTACGCAGCCATCGAAAAGCAGAACCCAGCGACCTCCAATGCGTTGGTGATGGGACCGTGGTATCACGGGCAATGGGCCGGTGATGAAGGGCGGAAGTTGGGCCAAGCCGATTTTGGGTTCGCGACGTCGACATGGTACCAACAGAATATTCTGGTTCCTTTTTTCGAACACCACCTTCGCGGTACCGATCATGTGTTGCCGGCAGAGATGACCGCGTTCGAAACAGGGGCGAACCGATGGAGGCAGTTCGATGCATGGCCTCCAAAGCAAGCGGAGAAAGCACGGTTCTATCTCGCGGCCAACGGCTCTCTTAGTCCGATCAAGGACTTGGTCGGTGAAGGGCAAGATATCTTTCCAAGCGACCCACGCAAACCTGTTCCCTACACCATGGAAATCACCAACGCGTGGGCTCGTGATTATGTTACCGAGGATCAGCGCTTTGCATCCTGGCGACCCGACGTTCTGGTCTATCGCAGCGAGGTGTTGACTGAAGCTATGACAGTGGCTGGCCCTATTCCCGTGGACCTGTGGGTCACCACCACCGGTACCGATGCCGACTGGATCGTAAAAATCATCGATGAGTTCCCCGGGGTCTCCGGCGGCGGGCGCGGCAAGGATCCCAAGGAGAACATCAACAGTGGCCGGCAGGAATTGGTGCGAGCAGGGGTGCTTCGAGGTCGGTTCCGCGAGAGCTTCGCAAAACCCATTCCGATGGAGCCCTCGAAACCAACCCGCATCGCATTCGAGTTGAGCGATGTTTTTCACACGTTTCAGCCCGGACACAGGATCATGATCCAAGTCCAAAGCAGCTGGTTTCCGTTTATTGACCGAAACCCGCAGAAGTTCGTGCCGAACATTTTCGAGGCAGGGGACGAGGATTTCCAACCCGCAGTCCATTCGATCCTGCGGCGTCCCAATACCCCGAGTTTGATCGAGTTGCCGATCCTGCATTAGGCGGAAGTTTTTCAGAATCCAGGGATTTCTTCACCGCAGGTACCGGAATCCGTGGTTGCTACCCCTTTTGGATTGCGGTTGTCAGGGGAGAGCAGTAGATTTTTCCTCCTGGCTCTTCAAAATCCCCGTTTTCAGCCCCTACAAAGGCTTTTCGAAGCAAATCATGACCGACACTGCCACCCAGGGAAACATCCGCATTCGAGTAGGGCACAGCCCAGACGCGGACGATGCATTCATGTTTTACGGATTGGCAAAGGATTGCTTCGATGTCGGGCCTTACCGGTTCGAACATGAATTGGTCGATATCGAAACCTTGAACCGCCGTGCGTTCCAGGGTGAACTCGAATTGACCGCTCTCAGTCTGCACGCTTATGCGTACCTGAGCGATCGCTACATGATTTGCTCGTGCGGTGCCAGCATGGGGGATAATTATGGCCCGATGGTCGTCGCCCGTGGCAATGCAACGCGCGAGCAACTCGCTGGCAAAACGATCGCAGTCCCAGGCACCCTGACCACAGCGTATCTATCTTGCCGAATGTGGCTCAAGGATTTCGAGCACGTGGTTGTCCCGTTCGACCAAATCCTCGACATCGTGGAACACGGGAGCTATGAAGGAAAAACAATCGATGCAGGTTTGGTGATCCATGAAGGTCAATTGACCTACCAATCCCAAAACCTTCACCTCGTCGTCGATCTAGGCAAGTGGTGGATGGAGCAAACAGGCTTGCCCCTGCCCTTGGGGGCCAACGGGATCCGCAAAGACCTCGGGCCTGACGTGATTCGGGATGTAAATAAGTACCTCTATCTGAGCATCAAGCACGGGTTAGATCACCGCAAATCCGCGCTGGATTACGCCCTGGGTTGGGGGCGAGGCCTCGAGCGAGACAAGGCCGATACTTTCGTCGGGATGTATGTGAACGACTGGACTCTAGATTTCGGTGACCGCGGCCGCGAAGCGGTTCGCCAATTGTTAAGGCGGGGTTACGAGTCGGGGGTGATCACCAGGTTGGTGGAACCTGAGTTTGTCGATCCACCCACCGACGTTTGATTTGGTGTAGGATGAGTGGGGTCTCAGCGCTGCCAGGGCGCGATCCTATCCTTCCTACACTTTGATCTCACTATGATTCGCTCTCTCTCGCTGCCGTTCATGGCTATAGCGTTGCTCACGACATTTTCCTCTATGGTCGCGTTCGCGCAGGACGCCCCTTCCACCAACGAGAAGACGGCAGCAACTGGAATCAAGGCATCCGAGGCGGATGCGAAAGAAGGTTGGAAGCCCCTGCTTCCGAAAGATGGGATCGAAGGCTGGGAGGTAACCAACTTTGGCGGGGAAGGTGAGGTTGAAAACAAGGGTGGGTCGTTGATGCTCGGACGCGGGGAACCCCTCACCGGAATTACTCGCCTCGGAAAAGACTTTCCGCTCGAGAACTACGAATTGCGTTGGTCAGCCCAGCGAGCCGAGGGATCCGATTTCTTCGCCGGCATCACTTTCCCTGTCGGTAAGGAGCATTGTTCGTTTATCTGCGGCGGATGGGGCGGTGGACTCGTCGGTATCAGTAGTATCAACGGAAATGACGCCAGCGAAAACGAGACCTCCAGCTACCGGAACTTCAAGAATGGCGAGTGGTACCGATTCAAGATCCGAGTCGACACCAAAAATATTACGGTGTGGCTTAATGACGAGCAGATCCTAGAAATCGAGAGAGAGAATCGCAAATTCTCGGTGCGCGCTGAGGTCATGCGGTCTCGGCCACTCGGCTACTGCGTCTTTCAATCAAAAGTCCTGATCAAGGATTGGGAGTATCGTACGGTCCAACCCTAGCCGGACCTGCGACCACTCTAGAAAATCGGCACTGAGGCCTAGCCATCGCTTATGACTCAACGGGCGATTAGGTTCTAGGTTGCATGTTGATTCCCATGAACATGGTTTCAATTGGACTTTTCTCCTCCCAGCGATTAACCTCGAACGGGTTCGGAACGCTGCATGCTTCGACGCATGGCGCGCGGCAGATCGTTCTATGGTGCAGTGCTTATCGCTAGCGCAGTTTTTATCATTTGCGCGGTGCTTACGTGGGAGTATTCGTTCGATGGAATTGGATCGTCGAAGGTTGTTGCAGATGGGGTCTTCGTCGATCGCATGCATGGCGGTTGGCGACCTCTGCTCGCGTCGTAGCCGCGCGGAGGGGCTCGCAGGGGAGACGACGGCGTGGTTGGATGCCAAGATCCTATTGGGGGAGTCACAGGCTGGAACTGCGGTGCTTGACCGAGGTACCCTCGTAATTCGAGGAAGCAAGATCATAGCGGTCGGTCGCACCGGAGAGGTTGCGATCCCCGAAGGAACGAAAACCATCGATGCGGGTGGCCAGTGGATCATGCCGGGTTTGGTGTGTACGCATAGTCACATCGGTGGAGGTGGTGCCGCCGATGGCAGCAGCCCGATCCAACCCGGAGTCCGGATTCTGGATTCGATCAATGTGAGAGACTCGGGCTTTAAGCGAGCGCTCGCGGGAGGATTGACCACGTTGAACATCATGCCAGGTTCAGGGCATTTGGTCAGCGGCCAGACGGTCTACTGCAAACTGCGTTACGCGGGAAAGGGGCCGACAACCATCGATGACATTTTGATTCGGGACGATCAAGGGAAATCGCTGGGTGGCTTGAAGATGGCCAACGGAACCAACTCCCAAGGGGACTCGCCCTTCCCTGGAACACGAGGCAAATCGGCTTTCTTGGTGCGTGAGCAGTACATCAAAGCGCGCGAGTACCATGCCAAGGTTGTGGCGGCAAAAGAGGATCCGGAAAAACGACCCCCGAGGGATCTGCATTTGGAGTCGCTCGTCGAAGCCATGCAAGGTACGCGAATCGTGCACCATCACACCCATCGCCACGATGACATCATCACGGTGCTGAGATTGGCTCAAGAGTTCAACCTTCGAGTCGTGCTGCACCATGTGAGTGAGGGATGGAAGGTTGCCGACGAAATCGCAGCGGCAAAAGTACCATGCTCGATCATCGTCCTCGATTCTCCTGGCGGAAAGCTGGAGGCTCGCGATATGGCCCTGAAGAACGGTCGAGTCCTCTCCAAGGCTGGGGTCCGAGTCGCATTTCACACCGACGATTGGATCACGGACTCCCGCCTCTTTGCGAGATCCGCCGCATTGGCTGTGCGGGCTGGAATGGACCGCGACCAAGCGGTCAGCGCGTTGACTCTGGCCGGAGCCGAGATGCTGGGACTCGAGAGTCGCATCGGGTCATTGAGCCCAGGTAAAGATGCAGACTTCGCCATCCTCAGCGGTGACCCATTGAGTGTTTATTCCCGGGTTTTGCAAACATGGGTCGAAGGTGAAAAGGCTTTCGATCTTAGCGATCCCGGCGATGCGTTGTTCGCCGAGGGTGGGCAGGGTGCCGGAAGTGATCTCGATCCGTTTCTTTGCTGCTACGCTCAGGCATGGCAGGTGGGAGGATCCAAATGAAGATAAAGGTTTTCAAAGTGAGTCGATGGATCCGAATGGGCGCACCGATGTGGTGCATGGGCTTGTTGCTCGGAATGGATTGCCCGGCCACCTATGCGGCCGAAGTGATCGCAATTCGAGGCAAGCAAATCCACACGGTCTCGGGAAAGGTAATCGAAAACGGAGTTGTTGTTTGTGTCGATGGCAAAATAACAGCGATCGGTGACGCCGGTTCCATCGCGATCCCCGAAGGAGCCGTCGTGCAGGATGCCCAAGTCGTACTCCCTGGATTGATCGATGTACGCACGTGCGTCGGATTGTCGGGCATTCTCAATGTCGATCATGATTCGGATCATCTCGAGTCCTCGTCGCCGCTGCAACCCGAACTGCGAGCCATCGACGCGTACAACCCCCGAGAAGAACTCGTCGAGTACTTGAGGTCGTTCGGGGTGACCACAGTCCATACCGGTCACGCTCCAGGCGAGTTAATCTCCGGCCAAACCTTGATCGCTAAAACGACCGGCAACTCTGTCGAAGCTGCGGTCGTTGTGGACGGCCGAGCGATCTGCGCTACCCTCGCGGAATCCTCGCAAAAATCGGGTAAGCAAAGCCCCGGCACACGCGGAAAGCAAATGGCTATGCTGCGAACTCTGATGCTCGAAGCCGTCGAGCATCGTAATAAATTGACCAAGTCCTCCTCAAAGGAAGAGGCAAAAAACACGGACGTCGCGAACGATCAAGGCGGTAAGGGTGGAGATGCCGCCGCGGTTGCTCGCAACCTAAAACTCGAAGCAATCGTCGATGTGCTCGAGGGAAAGAAATCGCTGTTGATCACCGCTGATCGCGCACAGGACATCGCTAGCGCGTTGCGATTGGCGGACGAGTTCAAGATTGCGATATGGCTCGACAGCGCAGCGGAAGCCCACGCAATGCTTCCTCAAATCGCAGCTGCCAAAGTGCCGGTATTGCTCCACCCCTCCATGGCTCGGGCGAGTGGCGAGAAAGAGAATATTACGTTCCGGAACGCGGCGCTCCTCAAAAAGCACAATATCCCGTTCGCAATCCAAGGGGGGTACGAGCCGTACGTCCCGAAAGCTCGCGTGGTCCTTTTCGAAGCTGCGATCGCCGCGGCCCATGAGCTGTCCAAAGAAGCTGCGATCGAAGCTATCACCCTGGCACCCGCAAAGATTCTTGGGATCCAAGACAAGGTGGGGTCGATCGAGGTTGGGAAGGATGCCGATCTGGCGCTCTATGATGGAGACCCACTCGAGTACACCAGCCATTGTGTCGGTGTCGTGGTGAACGGGAAACTCTATCCAGGTGAGTCTCGCGATTGATGGCAGGACCTGGCGTGCGATCGCGTCTCGAAGATGCGAGCCAATGTTTCGATAAAAACAAAAAGAGCCGAGGTTGTCCTCGGCTCTCTGTTTTCAGCGGATGCGGATCGAATCGATCTTAGTAAGGGCTCGATGCCCCGGTGTCGAGATCACCGCACATGTGGAAGTGGTTATGGTCGATGTAGATAACTTCGACGCATTCTTTGTCTTCCAAGGTGTATGGAACCGGCCAGCCGTTGATGGTTCGTTCTTCGAAGTAAATGGTGCACTTGTAGTGAGCATGGTGCAGCTGCGCGAAGCCGATCAGCGGGACGAACCGCGGATCATCGATGTAGTCCGCGATCTTCTCCTTGACGATGCGGACTTTGTTCCGTTGCTTTTCGTAGAGCAAAGGAATGCCACCGCGGATCGGACGAGCACGCTCGAGAGCGTGGACCACTTCGTCATCGCTAGGTGGATCGATCGCGGCCACAGAACCACCACGAGTTAGAGGACCCATGATCGGTACACGTGCGTATCGCTCGTGAACGTGGAACTGGATTTCCTCGCTGTCCTGCAAATAGGGCGAGATCGGAATAGGAATGCCGTATGGTCCCAGCCCCATGTTGGATAAGCCAATGCAGCCAGTCTGCGTCGAGGCTGTCGCGATCAGGATGAGCCAAAGAGCTGAGTAAAGACGCTTACAGGACATCGATAAAACCCTTTTAGTTCGGAGACGATGGACTCGTCGGATGAAACAGTTTTCGGCGAGACCAGAGTTAAAACTTGCGGGTTTTTCCGGTCGCAACAAAATTTCTTGCCGTAGGAGTTCTTTCGGGTGTTACGCAGTCTGCTCAATTTCGCGAGCTTGTTGCAATAAACGATTGCTAGCATGTTTTGCACGCCGGAACATCGCTTTGATCCCCCAGACTCTCTCTGGACTTTCTAGCCGCGTTCTGGTGTGATCCACGGCATGGAAGTCCCCCGAACGAATTCAATGCTGGCGAAACTGCCCCATCGGCGCGGCCTGCGATTAGCCCCTCTCATGGCGATTGCGATCTCGGCGATCAGCGGTTGCGTTCAACCACACTACTGGTACGGCCGAAATGCGGATTCACTTTTGCCGCGAGATACGGTGATCAGTCCACCTGTCCTCATCGGTGGGCCCGTAGAGTCCATGGACAAAGTCGAGCGGACTATCCATTGGCCCAAGGAAGCAATCGGTAGCGCAAGGAAACGTTTGCCATCCAGCCTATCGATGCTCAGAGGGGGACCCGTCGAAGAGTCCCAACACGATGCCTTGCTAGCAGCGGTGCAGTACCTCGAAGACAATAACCTGCACGACGTGATTGTCGAGGCTCGGCATTACGATCCAAAAGAACAGTGGAACCGATTGCAGGCCAACCCGCATATTCATCCGTTTTGGAAGTATACGGACGGCTCCATGCGGGTTTTGGCGTACACGATGTTTCCAACGCGACTGTATCGCGATGACGCTTACAATCCTTATACCAATACGCTATCAATCAATTCGAAAAGCCGCGCTTCGGCGGTTTACGAAGCCGCCAAGGCGAAAGACTTTGCAGGGGCGAAATCGCCAGGTGCCTACGCGGTGTCGCGGTATTTACCGGTAGTTCCCATGCAGCAGCAGATCAAGATCACCAGCGATGCGTTGACCTATGCGCGAGCCAAAGAGGATTGGGAGCTTGAAAAAGCGATGTACCCATTCACCTACTCCCAAATTGCTAGTTCCGTTATGGCAGGAGGAGCGACGGTCGCACCCGAGATTGGTAACGCACCTGGTGTCGCTACCGCCCCGGTTTTCCGAATGGCAGGGAATGCGACGGGCTACAGTGCGGGTCGGTTGGTTTCGAGGAGTCTGGAAAAACGAAGTATCGCTGCCCTTAAGGCGGGTGCCCGAGCCGCTAAACACCGCGTCTTGGAGGATGGCTCTTTCCAGGATACCAGCTCCGAGGAAAGCGCTCTGTTCGAACGCACAGCGCAAGCCAACACACCAAAGACTCGCAGAATGCAGTCGAACACTGCTAACCCAATCGGCGATGCGGACGTGAATGCCGAGGATTCAGCGGCCGGTCCAACCCGTCTGGGGCGGGCCCTCGAAGACCCATCGGTGATCCGCTAAGCTACCATGCGCCTATCCGAAAACGCTTCGCCGCATTGGCGTTATCCGCGGTTCTCGCGGTTTTCGGATAGACTCCCAGCTACTTCGCCGATCCGACGTAGCGATCGATCTTCGGAACGTTCGTCGCATCGACGAACTATCCTCGGCGGCGATGGAGAGAGGCGAGGGTGTTTGTGGTCTCGGCATGGCCGATAAAAAAATCGGACCAGTCGCTGAAGCGGTCCGCGGTTCCTTCCAAGTCATATTCGTTAGCCACGAGATCGCCGATGTAGGCTTGGATGCGGCGCTGCGCCATCGGGTCGACGTGATGCGTCGCTGTTTCGCTGGCGAAGTTGATCAGCTCGTACACTTTGCATTTCGATGGAAGTGTGCGTTGCCGTTTGTGCGTTAGTGCATCAAGATTGGCTAGTCCGTAAATTTCCGAGAAATCACCGGCAAGCCGATTGAGGGAAGCGATTAAATCCGATGCGGTAACGACGCTATTGTTGGCTCGCACGGTCTTTGTCGAACGCAATAGACCTTGGTTATGGAGGTTGACCAAGACATGGTAGAAACGCTGGACCTCGTACACCGATGCCCAACTGTTCGCGGCGGCTTCAAAGCGCTGACGCATGGCGCTGAATCCTTCTTCGTTATTGAACCCCTCCAGGGCGCGAATGATGGCGAAATCGATCCGGTCATTGCCTCGCCCGACGTTGAGCTCACTCCGAAACGCGGGATTGTACCCGACTGCCCCATTGCTGCAGATCAGTCGAAGAAGCGATAGAAAGATAGCCGGTTTGCCAAAGCCATCGATCGGAATCTCGAACATGTATTTGTTCCTGTAATCATCACCAGCGATATTGAACGCATCGCCCGCGCGGGTTGCATGCCGACTGGTGATCATGCCATTGGCGTACTTCACTTCCTCGGCGTCGTACCGGCGAAGCAAATCCGTCACCTCGTCATAGGGGATCAGTGGGGAGGTCGGGTTGCTGACCCCGAGCAAGCTCTCATCGCCGCTTTCATCCTTCTGAATGCACCACCGAATTCGATCGTTGGGAGCAACGCGACTGATTCGCTCAAAGACTTCGTCATGGCTAAAATACCGAAAGATATTTTCAGTGAAACCAAATCTCAGGTGCAGGCTCTTCCAGAATCGCTTCGTCGGTTGCAATGGGCGACCTGACAGTTCGATACTCTGCACTCGCTTGCTTCCGTTTTGATCCGACGATGTCCTTACGACCATGTCTTGGATGCGGGAGGTGCCATATTCAAAGAACGCTACCATGGGATGATCTACTCCAATAAACGAGGGGGCTGTTGCTGAAAGGTTGTTTTTGCACGAGCCGAAACAAAGCGAATTCGTCGTACTCTGTGCGACGGTACTCGTACTCTGTGCGACGGTACTCGTACTGGACGGCTGTTCGAACCCCTGCAACGCCAATCTTGGATCGGGCCGGTCACTGTTGCTGCGGACCGATGCACCGGATTCGCTTACCAGGACGACGAGTTCGAGCACCGTTCGTCCGCCCGCGCGGACGCACTGAGTGCGAGACAAAGTACTAATAAAGCATTGGACGGAAGTGCTCGGTCGGGCGTTTGTGAATTGCGCTGAGGCGACTCCACGCACCCGTTCCAGGCGGTTGTTAGGTTGTGGTTTACGTTGGATCGTTTGAATGCGAATGGGGGATCATCGAGGGATCGCGCATCGTTGGTTGCGATGAGTCTTCATTCGAAATCCATTTCCGAAAGATCCGTGTTTTGCCCGCGAAACGGTCTAGACCGCCTCTTGGCCTGTTTGGTGAGGAACGTAGGGAGTTCCGTTTTGCATTGGGCTAACGCATGCACCGTGCGGAGGCTGATTTCTTGGATTTGACGGTTCAGTTTGAGCGCTTTCCATCGACCTTCCATCCACGAATATTGCTCGATCGGTTCGGCGGTGCGATGGAATGGCCATCGCGTTTGCTGGCACTGAACGATCTGCTTGACGGGATGGTCCGGATGCTTCCGGAATACACGACCACACATCTGAACGGTGATGCCACACCCGGAAGGCCGGCAGAATACCGTTTTCAACTCGGGGCAATCAAAGCCTTCGGCCAGCACCATGCAGTTGATAAGGACATTTGTTTTGCTTGAACGGAATGCATCGATTTGGGATTCCCGGTCGCTCGAACCGGTAACCACTTCGTGAGGGATACCTCGCTGAGCCAGTGTTTCGCTTGCGGTTTGGCATTGTCCTAGCGTATGGAAATACAGGATCGATTTTCCCCAGCGCTGGGGGTCGTCTGCATACGTTTGAGCGACGTATTCGGGGGTGTACCTAGGAATGGTGTAATGATGGAACGGGGAGAGGTATCCGTCTTGGATCAATCGATGGATACCCGCTTCCTTGATGACTTTGTCAAAACAAAGTTTGATCCGATCGGTACGGAAAGGGGTCGCCGATAGCCCCAAAATGAACCGGGGTTGAATCACGTTGTGGAGATGCGCCATGCTGTGAGCCGCATCGTGCTGGGCTTCGTCCACCACCAGTAGATCGAGGGATGCTGGAGGGGCTTTATCGAACATAGAAATCCACGACGCTCGCAGGTCGATCTTTTTGCGATCGTTTTCGTCGGAGGCTTGGGCGAGCAAGTGGCGACGCATTGCAACCCATCCGACTGAAAGCCCCAGTTGGTCTTGCATCTGCTTCGCGATGAGGAGACCCATGATCGTCTTTCCACTCCCCGTGGGGCTATCGATCAGGAGAGAACGGAGTTGGTCCTCGATGAAATACTTCCGAGCCAACTCGAGGATACGGGCCTGGTAGGGTCGCGGTTCCACCACATTCTCTGTGGTCGGTGTGTCGACGAGTTCCTCTACCATGGTTCCTTCGATCCTTCGCAGCTGCAAAATGTTCTCGTTCGATGACCGGCCGCAACAATGCGCGTCGGATGTCCGCCGCAATTGTCGATGATCCCCATTCGAGGGGGCACAGGCTTTGCCTTGGTCGCAAGTCCCGCAAGGATTGGGAGCATGCACTTCCGAGTCCAGAGGACGATACGAAAAGAGGGTGCGCAACTATCGGCACACCAAGGACCAAGTGGGATTTAGAAAATCTTTACACTTGCGATGGACACTCTGGTACCATCCCGCGCAGAGTGGATGATTCGTTGGCTGGGTGGCGCATTTAACGCGTACAAATCGATGTGAGAATAACCGCCATTACTTCAATCGAATGATTCGGACCCCTCCTGCGGGGACTTCGCATTCGAGCGATCCCTCGCGGATGTTCAGAGTGTCCGATGGCAACAATAGGTCGATTGCCGACTCGATGGGGACTTTGGAGCGTATTCGTACCGCGCGATTCTCGCGAAAATCGGTTGGCGTTATCCCTTGCTGCGGTTTCTGTTGCCCTGCGGGATTGATCAATGTAACGGCCCAGCCAGCATTGGTTCGATTGAGCAACCACTGAACATCTCCATCGACCTCGATGGGCATCAAGCCTCGGCTCAAATGGGCGATCAATCGCGCGAGCATGGGATGAGCTTGTTTGCCGATCGATAATCCGCGAGGTACTGTCCAGAAAATCAATCGTCCATGGCCGCGTTCGCTCATGGTGCAGAGGATATCTCCATCATCGGTAGTCGCTAAAACCTTGCCCTGATCCGGTTGGATCGGTCGATAGCGGAATCTCGGTGCAATGCTTGTTGCTTTGGAGGGTGGCGCATCGACCTGCAATGCTTCGGAGGCGGGGGCTTCATGACCGAGATGCCAACGATAGTGATCGGCTTCTTTCAGTTCTCCGGCGTTGGGGAGTTTCAAAGCGGCAACACCGGGGCCACTCAACGGCCCATCGGTAACCAAGAGAGTTCCCCCGCTCTCGACGTAGGCAGCGAGCCGTTCGCCTTCGGGTCGTGTCAATTCGATATCACCAGCGAGAATCACCACGGGGTAGGTATCGATCGTACGCCACTTAGACACATCGGGGTATGCATACACGACGTCGAAGATATCCCCGAAGATTCCGGGAACATTGACTTCGTTGGTGCCCGTCATCGGTCTCTGACTTTCAGGTCCAATCGGATAGTACGCGGTCCAAAAATACTCTTCGAGCATCCGCTCATGATCCCCGTAAAGGAATCGATCCTGATGTTCATGCCAGTTCTTAAAAGAGTTTGGCCAGAAGGGCGCAGGCTCCCAACCATGCGCGTAGTCGACTAAAAAGGCGACGGGTGTGTAGGGACTGCCTCGATCCCGTTCCGCAGCAGTCACACGCAAGAATCGGTCTACGAGTTTACCTTTGGGGGATAACTGCACCTCTTTGATTCCAGCCGCGGTTGTTCCCCCCGGCTTCCAAAACTCGTCGAAGCCTTGTTCGTGGTAAAAGATCGAGGAACCCGCCATATACTGATACCACATGTCGAATTTGTACCACGTCATTCCGGCGCCGCTGTAAACCGAGTAGTAGTTATCCAAAATGTTTTGCGGTGTATGGAAGCTGCTGCCGTTGGAAAAGATGGTGGATGCGTCGCCGAAGTTGCAACTGCGGTAGGTAGCGGCCATCGCACCATGCTGGCGAGCGGCGCCCCGCATAAATGCCCATCGCATGTTCAACAGGGACGAAGTCGCCGCCGAGGATTCGTAGCCAACAATTCGTGCCCCCCAATCGGCGCACAACGGCGTGAATGCGATGTTGCCCACCGATAGGCATGAGATGACATCGCGGTAGGGGTTCGCATCGAGATCGCGGCCATACACGGCGCGGTACTTCTGGGCGTTGAGCTCGAGCGTCAATGGTTTGAAGGCCTCCACCAGCTCCCGGCGACTGGTTGCGTTGACCGTCGCAGAGCGCATAGCATCCGCAGGAGGGTAAAAGTACCCGAGGCTTTCACCGGATATGGATCCGACAAAGCGGTCGCGGTAGCGCTGGAAGAGTTCAATGCCTCGTTCGCCGATGGGCTTGCCAGGATGGTAGTTCATCATCATCGCCCATGGGCGAGTCGGGTTTTGATCGAGCCACCGAGCAAAGCGCTTGCCCAGTTCTTTCACCTCGCCTGTTGCGGGGTCGGTTTCAAAGACCCCAGCTCCGACGCCATGAAAGGTTGGGACAATACGAGGGTCGGAGAACAATGGCACATCATCTCGCCCAGCATATTTGAGTTCAAACTCTTTCCTGGTCTCAGCATCTGCTACGTTGTACGGGAACTTGATCCGATCTGGTCTGTCGCTCAACCAACTCTCTAGCGGATCTGTATGGCTGACGTTCCAGAGATAGAGAAAATCACGGTCGGCGAATGCTCGGGTCTTCCACGCATCGGGAAGCGAATATTTTCCAGTCTGTGCGGCTAATGGCTCGAGTCCCTGCAGAACTCCTCGACGGTACTCTTCGAGAATCTCCCATGATGGATTCCTTGGTCGGTCCTTGATCCGTGGCTGGTATGAGGAATCCGTCGTCAGGACAACGACGTCCACTTGGCGTGGTTCCGGAGCGTTGGAGGTCGACAGGATTCGAACCGTAGCAACTCCTTTTTTGAGAGGGGTGCTTTGATGGTCCCAAACAAAGACCCATCCCCAATACAATTTCATTTCGTTGTCTTCATCAACGATCGGCTTCTCACCGAAACGGCCGGTCCATGCCGTATTGCCGGGTTGCTCAATTTGTACCTGGAAGGGTTCAGGAGATTCCCTCCAGTCGCCATAACGCACCCAAACGTGGTACAAGCCATCTGTTGGAATCTCGACTTCGCGCGTAACGAGTGCGCGATCATCATTTGCTCCGGTCGCGATCGACAGGAAGCCGCTCTCGCCACCTTGAGCCCACTCTGCGGCCCAGCCGGGACCTGAAAGTCCCCAATTCCCTTCTGTCTCTCGCATCTTGCGTTTGTCGTCCCCCATGGGCCAACAAAAACCGCGTATACCTCGGAAGTGTTCCGCCTCGAGCCAGAGAGTCTCCTGCGCGGACGAAGTATCCAAGGCGATCCATCCGAACAGATTCGATAGGGTGATCAGCAACAGCGAGAGCGACCGAAGCGGCATAATGATGCGTTGGTAATTGGCGGGTGCGAACGTTGGAAATCGCAGATTTGGATCTCAATGGTGGGATCCGACACGCGATCGATCAGCAGCAATCATGACGCCCATTGTAACTTGTAGAAGTTGCCCTGATCGCAACGTCCAGGGACCCGATTTTGCTACCTGGGGATTATCCGCGATGCATCATCATGCGGTTGATGATGGCGGCGACGCTGATCCGGTCTTCGCGATCTGTTTGCGTGCGCTCAAGTGCATCCTCGGGATGAAGTCCCGGAGGCTGATCCGAGCCAACGGCAGTGTATTCTCACGGATGATCTGTTGGAATCAGCCGACCCGAGCAACGGTGTTCAAGCCTTCGGGACTTTTTTCTGCCGGTCAAGAACGCGACTGGAAACGAAAAAACCCTTGGAGGCATTCACCATCCAAGGGTTTCATGAGGCGAGGTCGACGGGTCTCGAACCCGCAACCTCCGGATCGACAGTCCGGTGCTCTAACCAATTGAGCTACGACCCCTCAAGGGATTTCCTCCTCCCGCTTTGAAAATTCTCACGCGATCGAAGGACGTAGAAGTATAGCCGCCAAAGCGGGGTTCGCAAGATGCAAATTTTTTGCTGGCGATAGACTTTTCAGGGTAGCTCGAACCCGCAATTCTCCACGTTTTTTGCGTTTTTTACCCATCCAGAGCTTAGGAGTGAAATCGTTCGCCAGACGCCGCGGCCAGCGGTTTCCCTCCAAGTCGTGAATCGTTTGTAACGGTCGTTCCGAACAATCATGCGGGATTCCTGAGACGTGCCGGCTTTTTTCAAGCCGAACCTGTTCGTGATCCATAGACCCTGTTTTCGAAACCTATGCTTTGAGGCACGCCAAAGCACTAGACTTTAGCTAAGAATGCACGCACTATGCAGCATTACATTCAATACCATTTCCAAGTCTACTTGCGGCGATTCTGGGCCGCCGTGGCGTATAGCGTCGAGCACATGAGTATCACCCATTGGATGATTCTCGGCTCCCTTTCGGTGATCGTCGGCATTGTCATGCTCCGATCGACCAAGCGGTAGGCAGCACACCCATTCGCGGTGACTGCCCTAGTCCTACTTCTTCGTCGATGATGGCGAACCATTGGAAGCAGACTTGTTCGGTTCTGCGACCACGGTCGATTCCTCCAAGGCCTTCGGATCCAACTTGCTCGGCCAAGCCATGAGTTCCAGCGAGTTCACGATCTGCATGTCCTGATCGCTGAATACGTCGAGTGACTCCTCGTCAAACGTGAACGCCATCGCCAACCGTCGGCCTTGGTCATTGCTGAGGTGGTAATGCACCCACCGAATCGGAACCCCTTCGACGCTACCAGCAGCCACAATTCGGAGCATCCGATGCATGGTGCTGGTCAGCTTCTCGGAGGCTTCTAAAATCTCACCTCCGGTGTTCACCATCAACCGCTGGATGTCTGCTTGGTACCCTTCCAAACTCAGTTGGCTACCCGCTTCCATATCCACCAAATTGTTCACGTTGCATTGAGCCACCAATCGATTCTTAACGATGAACCGCAACGTCGCTTCCTCGCCATTGTCCCTATAGGTCGACCAACGACGATCGGCGAGGAATCGGTAGAAACCCAAGTCCGATTGGAATTGCAAGAGGCTGGCCGCTTCGACGCTTGGCACGTCTCGAAGGACTTCTGTGAGCCCTCGATTCGATGTCATCGATTCGATCGGTGCACGCAGGACACGCAGTTGCGCCTGAATCTTGAAACCCGGTTCCGCTTCGCCGATCTCTCTGGTCTCATCGATCTGCATCGCAAGCCACGATATGTAACCCGATTGACGGTCCATCACGGCTTTGCCATCAATGACCAATTCGGTCGCCACATCGCGAACCGAGGCGGTCAGTTCCGCCTTCAACTCGAGTTGGGCTTTCTCCTTGTCCATGTCGACCAAGCAAACGGTCAATTTGCCTTGATGGATCGCATCCAGATTCAGCAACCTGCATGCCATCGCATCGTCAACAGTCCATTTGTCGGCAATGGCAACCTCTTGGTCGGTCAAGAGTTGATCCAGATACATCGTGGTAAGGGAGCCTTCGATGAGATCCCGTTCTGCAGCAAAAAGTGGATTGGCCGGTGCGGCAGTCACAAGTCCACTTGCGGTGCCCAGCTTGACGATCTCGCGGCAGGGTTCTCGCAAAACCGTTTTTGTCGTGTGCTGATCAACGGTGATTTCCGATGTCGCTTCGTGATAATATTGTGCTCCGGCACTCTCTGTATCACCCACCCCTAAACGATACTGCTCGTCGTAATCCAAGGTCGATGTCGATGTTACCTTGGCTGTTCGTGCCACAATCTGTTTGCCGTTTTTGCGATTCGCAACCGCTCCTTGCGCTTTGAGTCGAACCTCACCCGTCAGTTCCAAGACGCTTCGTATGCGATAGGTTTCGAGCGACGAGCCAGCTGTCCCGTCCTCAAAAGGGTACGGCTCCATGGTCGCAGCACCGGTCGGACGCCCGAATACCCCCAAAGTGCCGCACGCGCCACATGCGATCAACGACTTCAGCCATTGCCGACGCGATGCACGAAAACCAATCGAGGGATTAACGAACTGATTCGCTGTTTGTTTTGCATTCATGCTAGCATTTCCGAGGGTTCAACGACGGGACACCTTGGGCGTTAGCATCGGACATTCCAAGGGTTGACGGTTAGGAGAATCGGGACAATCGTTAAACTCGGTAGCCGGAAACGAGTTGCTAGACTCAGATAGCAGCGAAATTGCGACACAGTGTCGGCAGTGCATGGGCCCGTCTGACCGTTAAAACCCGTTCTGCACCAACCTGCGACCACGGATCCGCCGCCATTTTCTGTCGATTGAACGGGCGGGTGATTCACTCGGGATCGGGTACCCCATACTCTTTTGCTTGGCCCATTACCCGTAATTGCTCGGTCCGGCGACCTGAATAGCAATCCGCGGGGGGCCGCTTTCGCATTCGAGTTTGAATCATCCCTGGTACCCTAACCGCATGATCACAGTCAACGGTAGTCAAATCCTGTTCGAACAGACCGATGGCGTCACTTCGCAGTGCCGCGATCGCGGCTGGTCAGCATCGTTTGTCAGCAAGCGGAATCCGCTGAAGGATACCGCAAACGAAGACTGTTTGGCGTGGTACCGGGTCGACGACACGACGGCTGTATTTGCGGTTGCCGATGGTTGTGGAGGAATGCGGGGCGGCGAGCAAGCCTCTCGGTTGGCGTTGGAAGCGTTGGGAGCCTCGATCGATGCCAACCGCGATCGTCCGAATCGATTGCGGGCCGCTATTCTCGATGGGATCGAAGAAGCCAACGAATCGATCCGCGCGCTTCGAATAGGTGCTGCCTGCACTTTGGCTGTGGTGGAGTACCATCGCGGGACGATTCGCGCGTACCATGTCGGGGACACTCAAGTCCTCGTAATGGGGGGGCGAGGGCGCATTCGGTACCAATCGATCTGTCATTCCCCAGTCGGTTTTGCGGTTGAGGCGGGATGGCTCCAGGAAGAGGATGCCATGCACCACGAAGACCGTCATTTGGTCTCGAATGTGGTTGGTTGCGATTCGATGCGCATCGAGATAGGCCCATCGTTGCGCTTGGGGGCTTTGGACACCGTGGTGATTGCAAGCGATGGGCTGTTTGATAACGTTTCGATCCCCGGCGTCGTCGATCGGCTTCGAAAAGGGAACTTGCAAAAAGCTGTGAGCTCCGTGGTCGACACCGCGATAGCTCGTATGCACGGTGTGGATGGTGAGCCTAGCAAGCCTGACGACATCAGCATGATCGCGTTGCGACCACTCAATCTTCGCGAGTTGAGCGATTACGAAGAGGGACCGGACGCGTCGATCAAGCCTCGATAGTACGCGAGCGCGCCTCGGTTGGATGCGAAGGCCATTTCAGCGAGAACCTCATCGCTCAATCGAGTCCAGTACCACTCGGTGACCTCGCCATCTTCGGTGCGGATTTCACCTTCTTCGACTTGGGCGGTATAAAACATATCGAGGACAGGGATATCGATGCCTCGATACGCATAGCAGTTAGGCGCCGACATCAAGTACTTCATGTTTCGGATGTGGAGCCCGACCTCTTCGAGCACCTCGCGCCGAAGCGCTTCTTCGGCCGATTCACCTGGATCGATGAAGCCCCCGGGCATTCCTAATTTTCCTTTGGCTGGATCGTGGGCTCGTCGGATCAGCAACACTTCACCCTCGTTGTTGGTAACAATGGCGCCGACCGCAGCGACAGGACCAAAGAACGTCGTATGACCGCAATGATCACATCGAAAAGGACGAATGGGTTCGAACTCGGAACGTTTCGTGCCGCACGCGGGACAGAAGCAATAGGCGGCGGCTAGTTCCATGAAAATCACTCGCGGTTTTGCGCTCAGCGTCGCGACAAAAGGCTTAATCGAAGGGATGGCTGGTTATGCAGCGTTAGCATAAAGGATCTTTGTCCCAGTTTGTGAAGATCCGTCAAGTGAAGAGCAGTTTTGTGGCTGCCACCAGGAGAACGACCGCCAGCAGGAATCGCACTGCGCGCACGGGCAATCGGTAGCTTCCGAGCGTGGCGCCGACGCTCCCGCCGAGGAAAACGGAGATCAACAAGGGCCATACGTCCAGCGGGATCCCGCCGCCACCGCTCCAAAGTCCCGCTAGTCCGGAAATGGAGTTGAGCAGGATAAAAACCGCAGAAACCGCTGAAGCCGTTTTGGTCTTGGACCAATGCATCATCAGGAGCACCGGGGTTAAGTAGATTCCTCCACCGGTTCCCGTCAGGCCGGCGAGGAGTCCAATCGCTGCTCCGACCAGAAGTGCGATCCCGATCGACGGAGTTTTAGCGATTTCTACATCGGGGGTCGGGCGCAGGAACCAAAGTGCCGAAGAGGCCAGGATGAGTCCCAACAGCGTTTGGAGCCATTGGGATGGCAGGCTCAGCCGTCCACCTAGGAACGCCATCGGGACCGCCGTAACGGCGAACGGCCAAAATAGCTTCCAGGAAAAATGCCCCGCCCGATAGAACTGGATCGACGCGACGGAGGCGACGAGAATGTTGAGGACCAACGCCATCGGCTTGATCTCTGTTGCCGCGATCCCGAATAAAGACATAACCGCGATGTAGCCCGATGCTCCAGCATGCCCTACCGAGGCGTAAAGCCATGCGATCAACGCGACGCAGAGGCATAACCACCAGTGGGATTCATGATAAGGCACAAGTCAGCTCGCTAGGTCGGGCAGTACTACGCCGGGCTGTACTAAGTCTCGCATTATCCGCCGATTCGTACCTAAACTCGAGGGTGTTGCTAGCCCTTGAGCCGGGGAAGGAGAACGCGCTCGACCCACTTGGTATCGACCGTGCCGGACACGAACTCGGGCTGTTTGAGAACGATCTTGTGAAAGTCTGCGGTTGTCTTGATCCCACTGATTCGCAATTCGGACAGGGAGCGAAGCATCGTTTCAATCGCTTCCTCGCGCGTCGGGCGATGGACGATCAGCTTAGCGATCATCGAATCGTAGTGGGGCGGAACCGTGTAACCTGGGTGAGCATGGGAATCAACGCGAACACCGAGTCCTCCCGGGATGTACATTTTTTCAATGCGACCGGGACAGGGTTGGAAGTTCCGATCAGGGTCTTCGGCATTGATTCGGCATTCGATCGAAGCTCCTCGGGGCAGGATATCCGATTGGGTGAATGGGAGTTTTTGCCCAGCAGCGACGAGGATCTGCGTCTTGATCAAATCGACTCCGGAGATCATTTCGCTCACCGGGTGTTCCACTTGAATCCGCGCGTTGACTTCGATGAAGTAGAACTGGTCTTGTTGGTCGACAATGAACTCGACCGTGGCCGCGTTGTAATAATTGGCTTGCTTCACCATGCGAACCGCAGCGTCGCACATCGCCTTGCGGGTCGAATCGGGAAGCCTTGGGGATGGGCTTTCTTCGATCAGTTTTTGGTGGCGGCGTTGGACGGAGCAATCGCGTTCGTGCAAATGGACGACATTGCCATGCTGATCCGCGATGATTTGCACTTCGACGTGCCTCGGGCGATCGATGTATTTCTCAAGGTAGACGCCTGGGTTACCAAAAGCCGCTTTGGCTTCAGTCTGGGCTTGAGCGACAGCGGATTGCAAGGACGCTTCATCGGCTGCGACGCGCATCCCTTTGCCACCGCCACCTGCGGTAGCTTTGATCAGCACAGGGAAACCGATCTTACGAGCGGCGGTGAGAGCGTCTGATTCGCTTTCAATCAAGCCATCGCTGCCGGGTACGACCGGGACCCCTGCAGCGATCGCCATTTCACGAGCGGTGTTCTTATCACCGAGCTTCTCCATCGCATCTGGAGATGGACCGATGAAGTCGAAGTTGCAGCTGCGACACACTTCGTTGAAATGAGCGTTCTCGGCGAGGAACCCATAGCCAGGGTGGATCGCATCGGCTTTGCCCAGCTCAGCAGCAGCGATCACTCGATCGATGCGCAAATAGCTATCGATCGACTTGGCCGTTCCAACGCAAAACGCTTGATCGGCCAGTTCCAGATACTGTGCTCCGCGATCGGCTTCGCTGTAGATCGCCACTGTCTCGATACCGAGTTCTTTACAAGCTCGGATAACGCGCAGCGCGATTTCGCCTCGGTTGGCGATCAAGACGCGAGAAAACATTGTTTGGATTAACCCCGGGTATCAATTTTAAAGAGCGGTTTCCCGAAATCGACAGCTTCTTCGTTCCGGACCAATACCTGAACGACCTTGCCTCGCATTTCCGCCGGAATTTCGTTGAACACTTTCATCGCTTCGATGATGCAGATGACCGTGTCGTTTTGGACGGTAGTGCCTACCTCCACAAAGTCTTTGCTCGTCGGGTTGGGTTTCGAGTAGAACGTTCCAACCATCGGGGATTTGATGATGGCGATATGAGGACCATCAGTGCTGCTCTCGCTGGTCGCCGCAGGAGCCGGCGCGGACGCTGCAGCAGCGGGGGCCGCAGCCTGCGCTACATGCGATGCGGTCACCATCGGACTGGTCATGATCGTTTGCCCATGTCCAGCTCCACACAATCGGATGCGCTGGTTTTCCTGGCGAAGGTCGATTTCGCCTAGTTCGTGCTCTTTCATCAATTCGATCAGTTTCCTGATGCGGTCAATGTCGAACACGTCGTCTGGTTTTTTGTTGGATTCCGCCATTTCGCGGCCTTTCACAGATGCGATTATTTACCTATCAGTCAGGCTTTGGACCTCGTTTTATACACGCCCGGCCCCAATTCGCCAAGAACGTGACACAGCTGTAATCCAGGTTTGAAATGCACTCTTCTGTCGGTACGGTCCGATGTCGCAGGTCCGTCCAGTCCAATGCGACCATAACCGAGGCCCATGGAGCTGCGTTTAGGTCGTGCTGACTTGGTATTTAGATTGTGCTGACTTGGGTCGGGTCGGGCACGAATCCGAACCGCCACGAGGATAACAGGCTCCAAACCACATCGCACCCAAAGTTTCGTCCAACCTAGCTGTTCCCCACCCGTCGCTCTCGATCACCCCAGCGTTCGGATTCGCTCCGACTGGCCGTTCCGTTCCATCCGATCGCAGGCTCACTCCATCGATGGCAACCGGCTAACCGGACCGTTAGTTGTTAGTTGTGGCGTGCGACGGTGTTTCTGGATGCGGCGTTGAAGACGGACGAGGCGTTGCGGCGGGATTGCCCGAGCAGATGCGAAACGGAGAGTCGGAAGGATTGCTTTGCAAAGCGGAACGCGGCACCGAGAATTCCTCGACTCGGGCTCCCTCGATTGGAACTCCCTCGACTGGAACTCCCTCGACTGGAACTCTGTGGGTGGTTGAGGAGACGCATCGTTTGCGCAAGGATACCGCCGCTTCTTCTGGGGTGACGGTATTGATGAAGCAATCGGAGCCCCATTCAAAACCGGCCACCTTGCACATTCGCGGTATGATTTTCAATCGCCAGTGGAACGACTCAGGACTTGCGGATTCGAACGAGCACGATTGGATCACATAGTTGTACGCGGCTCGAGGGTGCTCCTGTTCGAGGGCCCTGAGAATGAGCTGTGCCATTCTCGAAAGGTCCTGGATTTCATCATCGCTGCACGCTTCGTACATGCTGCGATGCCGCCGTGGAAGGATGGAAACGCTGAACGGAAATCGGGAAGCAAATGGACAGATAGCCACAAAATGCTCCGATTCGGAGACAATGCGTTGGCCGGATTGGATCTCATGTTCGAGCACATCGCATACATAGCATCGCTGGTGGGTGCGATGGTATTGGGCCATCCGATTTTCGATCCGCAGAATGTCGTTGGGGACAAAATCGGTGCAGATCAACTGGCTGTGGGAATGGATCAGTGATGCGCCAGCATCCGCGCCATAATTCTTAAAGACCACCGCATAACGCATGTTGGAGTGGGCTCGCCAGTGATTCAGCCGCCTGCGGTACGCCTCAAACACCAGCGCTGCGTGCTGCGGCGTCAAACCGGTAATGCTGCTGATGTGATCTGGTGACTCTATGATGACTTCATGTGCCCCTTGGGTTTGCCGTCTTTGGAAAAGATCGCTTGGCCCGCATTCCTGTTGTTGGGTGCGGGACTCAGGATGCCGTGATTCTTCGCAAGGGCTAGCGTCCACGGGCATAGATGCATTGACCGCTGGAAATTTGTTCGGAACGACTCGGACGAGCCATGGTTTCCTCTGGAGCCGCTGAAGATCGACAGCGCGATTGCTGGTGGTCGCATCCGTGTCGGAGCCGGGCAAAATCAATGTCGCGTCCGGGGTTTCGTGCTCTGATCCGCTGCAGAATGGGCAATGGCCGCTCGAATCATGTTCGCATCGCGGGGAACGATCGTAGTCGTCGGGCCGCATCAAACGATTGGGGGCGAAGATAACCCAACGGTCGCTCAACCAGTCGTATCGCATCTCGTTCATCGATGAGCTACACCTTGTCACGGCTCATCGAGCCGAGACATATTGCGTCTTGAGTTTCAGCGTCCAGAGGAATCGACACCGCAACGCGTGGGCCGCTGCAGCACGACGGGTACGATCAATAGGTTGCTACAGGATCGATCGATCCTAGAGCCGGCCTTCGCACGCCGCCAATTCTCGCGCCCGTGCGTAGGCGCTCAAATAGCTGGTGGCACTTTTCGACCAAGACCAATCTTGGTCCATTCCGGCGAGGACAAGTTTACTCCAAACCTCTGGTGTTCGCGAATATGTTTCTAACGCTCTCGAGCAACAATTTTCCAAGGCGTCGACGTCGTATTGGTGGAACACGAACCCCGTCGCAGTCCCCCCGTCGATCGACTCCGCGGTCGCGTTGTTGACCGTATCGATCAAGCCTCCCGTGGCGTGAACGACGGGAATCGACCCATACCGCAGGCTGTAAAGTTGGTTTAGGCCACATGGCTCGTAGCGACTGGGCATCAGGAAGAGGTCGCAACCAGCCTCGATCTCATGCGCTAGCCCATCCGAAAACTCCAATCGAACCGCAACGCGATCGGGCCGACGATGGGCCAGTTCCGAAAGAGCTTGTGCAAAACGGGCTTCGCCATTGCCCAAGACGACCCACTGAACATCGCGCGAGTCGATCCAGCGATGCATCAACGGAACCACCAAATCCCACCCCTTCTGTTCCGCAAGCCGACCGACCAGTCCTATCAGCGGCACATCATCGCGGACAGGCAAGCCAACTTTTTGCTGCAACTGGCGTTTGCAGGCGAGCTTTCCTTCCTTCCAGTTCGATGACGAGTACCGGCTCGCGATCAAGTTATCGTTGCGAGGATCCCATACGTGGTAATCGACCCCGTTGACGATACCTTGGATCCGATTGGCCTTGGATCGAAGCAAACCGTCAAGCCCACAGCCATGCATCGGCTGCTGGATCTCGCGGGCGTACGAAGGACTCACCGTGGTGATCATGTCTGCAAAAGCAATTCCCGTCTTGAGCAGGTTCAAATCCCCAAAAAACTCCATCTGTTGCCAATTGAAGTACTGCCAATCCATGTCGGTCAGCGGCATGTCGGCACCCCAGAATCGACCTTGATACGCCAAATTGTGTATCGTCATGATCGATGCGCAATGGTGATACCATCCAAATCCACGATAGTGGGTTCGATGGAATGCAGGGATTAGCCCCGTTTGCCAGTCGTGGCAATGAAGTATGTCGATCGGCAATCGAAGCCTTTCGATCGCTTCAACCACGGCTCTCGAAAAGAATGAAAACCGCTCGCAATTGTCCCTGTAATCACCATGCGAGTCACCGTAGAGTTCTTCGCGATCGAAGTAAAAGGGTTGATCGATGAAGTAGACATCAACAGGAGGCCCGGCCGTCCCCGATCCAGCAGCATCACCGCTGGGTACCTGCGTTCTCAGTACATGCGCTGTCATCGGCTTGCCAGCGATATCGATCACAAACGATATGTGCGTATCTTGGATCTCGCCGCAATGCCTCTTCGCCTTGCGATAACCAGGCAAGAATAAACTGCAGTGGTGACCCAGTTTGGCCAACTCTCTGGGCAATGTTCCACAAACGTCAGCAAGCCCCCCCGTTTTTGCAAAGGGGATCGCTTCCGATGCTGCCATGATGATATGCATGATGAATCAGCTTTCACTCAGTGAGGTTGTAACAGGCGACCCCACCAATGTAATCGAGATCCGCTCGATTGAGGACGTGTGAAACTTCACGAAGCCTTGTCAACACCCATCTCGGGCATTTTGCACAATTCTGAAAGAGTTTTGTGGAACCTCAAGTTGACCTTGGTGCCGATCAAAACAACCCGCTATAATCCGGCCTCGACAACACCTTATCCCCACCACTCCCACGGAAGAGACGACTCGTGCTTTCGATCCGACCTACCGTTACAGACCATGTCTTCAGTGTCTTCGGACGATCGATCCACCCCGAGCTTTTCAAATCGCATCGCACGCGCTCGCTCGAACGGAAAAACTACCGAGCCCGAATCGATATCACCAGCGATGGGCATGTGATCAACTTCACTGGCAGCAGAGGGGCCACCATCTCGGAAGTGGTGGGATCGATCAAGCAACCACTTCCGCAACAACGCCGGCTGCTCGCCCTCAATTTGCGAGGAAAATACGCGGAAGAACTCCACGGAAAACGAGGGCTGAAGTACACCTCGAGCTTCGAACTCGAGCACGTCTCCGCCGATATGTTCTGGATGCTGCAAAACCAACTGCAAAGCTGCGGATCCAGCAACGAAATGATCCACGCGTTCGACTCCAGCGGCCGTATCCCTTTCGGCGCGATCAGCTTCGTCCACGTCGAAACCCGCGAACGCCAACTGACCATCCAAGCCTTCCATACCTTTCCTGACGACTACGCCATCGTCAAATCGACTTCTATCTTCTGTATCGATTGCTAGCATCCCCCGAAAAAAGTCGCTAGCAGAAAAGTAGCTAGCAGAAAGAGTCGCTAGCATTCGTCGACGGGGCGGCAAATCGATCGATCCCGAGGAAGCGTTCCTGGGCCTCAACCAGGGTTTTGTCCAAGCGGTCGCGGATCGATCCTGCGGACGATCCCGGCTGCTTCCAGCGAGCAATGGTCCATATTCTATTTCACGCCGGGAACGCGGAGAGAATGCTCGCTGTTTCTGTTTCCATGCGCCGATCTGAATGGCGTTAGAAACGGCCCGTGCCTCGCGTTGCACCACTCCGGCGCGATCGCTGCGGCACGATCGCTATCCGTCGGCCGATGCTGGCGCTTTTTTTATCCACTCTCTCCAAAATCCTTGCGTGGCGATCCGCAATGGGACAGACTTAACAACAGCGTGCCGCTGTTCGAACCTTCGATGGTTGCCCGGATGAATCCCCTCCAATGCCCCTAAACCAACGACCGCGACATCCAAATAAAATCCTCGCAGCATCGTGGGTGCTGTTTTTTTCTTGGATCAATTGCTGCTCAGCCGACTTTATTGTCTACCGTCTTCCAGGCTCAGACAAAACGATTCTGCTCGAGGGCAAGGCCAAGAATCTCGGACAAGGGGTGATCGAATACACTCACCCCAATCTTGGAAGTTTGGCCTTTAGCCGAGATACGGCGTTGGTGATCAAAGCCCCTACCAGGCAAGAAGAGTTCAAGAAAGTTTTTGCGAAAGCGCGCCAGAGCAAAGAAGTTTCCGATTATTTGTCTGCAGCCAACCTGGCCTTGCGACATGGATTGCTCCCCGAATTTCGCGAGTGCTGTTCGGAGGCGTATAAACTAAATCCAAAGGATCCGACTGTCGTTCGATTGGTCGAAGCACGACGAAGGATCAAACGTCCGCTAACCGATCAAGAATCTGCTTCGGATGCACTGCGAGAGATTGTCAAACTCCCTTCGATGAAGATCGCGCTGAGCGATCATTATGTGCTGCTCCACGATATGGGAGATGCCAAACAAGGCCGACGGCGCAAGTCGCGGGCGGAACAACGGCTCGAACTTCTCGAAATGGTCTACGAGTCTTACTTCATGAAATTCGCACTCGATGGTGTGCTTCTCGAGCCTCCTCAAGAACGGATGAAGGTGGTTCTCTTCGGCGAAGAAAGGGACTACCTGCGGTATTCCACGCAGCTCGATCCCAAACTCCGATCGGCCCTCGGATTCTGGTCTCCTACCGACAACGTTGCGGTGTTTTTCGATCAAGGCACCACAGAGCGAATGAAGATCCTGGAGAAACGGAGCAAAGAGCTTCAGCAGGAAAAAATGCGAGCTCGCGGGACCCCTCTCTCCAAAGATGTCGCGCACATGGCAAACACCATCGAGCTATTGGTCAAACTCACTCGTGAGGAAGATGACATCGAGGTCGTATCGCACGAGGCCACGCACCAACTGGCAGGCAACACTGGTTTGATGCCGCGAGGAAAAATAGCTCTGCGATGGGCTCACGAGGGTTTCGCAACGTACTTCGAAACATCCAGCGATGCAGGTTGGGGCGGGATTGGCGCCGTGAACGAAGGCCGGCTGAAAAGCTATTACCGGGTCTCAAGTGATCCTAATCGCGCACCGATCGAATTGCTCATCAGCGATCTTCTCTTCGATGTCGCCCAAGATACTCGGCAAGTCGCCGATGCCTACGGTCAAGCGTGGGCGCTAACCCACTTTTTGATGGAGCGGCATTTCCAGAAAACGGTCAAGTACTATCAAAAGATCTCCCAGATTGAAAGCGAATCGGGTTCGATTCCTCGTCGGGATTTGGTCAAGTACTTCGAAGAGATCTTCGGCGATCTCAAGGCCCTTCAAATCGAGTGGCACGAATACATGCGGTCCCTCAAAACCGATCTCGAACGAGCTCGGGATGCGATGAATTGATGGGTGCTTCGAAGCCAAATGCGACCTTTTGAAGGGCACTGGCACTCACGGCGCGCGCGATGGGACTCAGGAGACGGATTGGAGCTACACGTCCCATGCGTCCTATTGCCTACAAGGACCGAGTGCGAGGAGTTTTCGCAACGCAATTCAAAAACGCTCGATCGAGCACTTCGGCCCAATGCTTCGTTCGTACTTCTTCTCGTACTCGTACTCAGCATCGCGGTACTCG
>JBKCUW010000079.1:0-2546 GCA_046318275.1 Pirellula sp.
TGGCAGTACAGCCTCAACGGCGGTACGAGCTGGCTGACGATCGACGCGAACCTGATCAACAGCAGCACGAATGAACTTGCCCTGCTGCTCGGACCTACGGCCCAGTTGCGACTCATTCCGTTCGGGGACGTGAGCGGCAGCGTCAGCGACGGCATCACTTTCCGCGCCTGGGATCAGACCAGCGGCAGCGAAGGGCAGTACGCGGTGATCTCCTCAACTGGTAGTACGATCGCATTCAGCGCCGCCAACGATACGGCCTCGATCACGGTCACGGCTATCAACGATGCGCCGACGTTCCTCAGCGGCGATGGAATCGTCACGACCGCCATCGGTACGAGTCAAGATTATGCCTGGAGCGTCACGGTGCAGCCCGACGGCAAGGTCTTGCTCGGGGGCTCTGCAGTGATCGGCAGTATGGAAGACTTCGCGTTGGTGCGTTACAACGCCGACGGATCGCTCGACAGCTCCTTCGGCACCGGCGGCAAGGTCACGACCGCTGTCGGGACGAGTAGCGATCAGGGCTACAGCGTCACGCTCCAACCCGACGGCAAGATCGTGGTTGGGGGCTATTCTTCGTTTGGCGGAAATTGGGACTTTGCGCTGGTGCGTTACAATGCCAATGGGACGCTTGACACCTCCTTTGGCACCGGCGGCATGGTCTCGACCGCCATCGGGACGAGCAACGATCAGGGCCGGAGCGTCACGATCCAGCGAGACGGCAAGATCGTAGTTGGGGGCTATGCCTCGATCGGCAGCAACAATGACTTCGCGCTGGTGCGCTACAATGCCAACGGGACGCTTGACACCTCCTTTGGCTCCGGCGGCATGGTCACGACCGCCTTCGGGACGGATACCGATGTTGGCTATAGCGTCACGATCCAGCCCGACGGCAAGATCGTGGTGGGGGGCTATACCATGATGAGCCTTATCGGCGACTTCGCACTGGTGCGCTACAATGCCAACGGGACGCTTGACACCTCCTTTGGCACCGGCGGCATGGTTACGACTGCAATCGGCACGGGGAGTGACATTGGAATGAGCGTCACGATCCAGCCCGATGGCAAGTTCGTCGTCAGCGGCTATGCCCGGATCGGCAGCACCGACGACTTCGCATTGGTGCGATACAACCCCGACGGCTCACTCGACACGACCTTCGGTACCGGCGGCCGGGTCACCACCGCCATTGATATCGGTAACGATCGGGGCTACAGCGTCACAGTCCAGGCGGACGGCAAAATCGTCGTCGGGGGCTCTGCGGTTATCGGCAGTGCCAACGATTTCGCGCTGGTGCGTTACAACGCCGACGGCTCGCTCGATACAACCTTTGACTTGGCAAGTACGCTCGGTGGTACGGTCAGCTATACCGAGAACGGCAGTGCGGTCGTCCTCGACAGCAATGTGCGTATCTTCGACGCGGAACTTTCCGCCGCCAGCAACTTCAGCGGCGCAACATTGACCCTTGCTCGCAACGGCGGAGCTAACGGGCAGGATCTCTTCTCGGCGACTGGAACGCTGGGTGCGCTGACCCAAGGCAGCAACCTCGTCGTCGGCGGCACGCCACTCGGCTCCGTGACGACCAACCGCAGCGGCACGCTGGTCCTGACCATCAATAGCAGCGCAACGGGCGCCCTCGTCAACTCGGCGATGCAGCAGATCGCCTATGCCAACTCCAGCGAAGCCCCACCTGCGTCGGTCCAGATCGACTGGACCTTCAATGACAACAACGGCACTGCCCAAGGGACCGGCGGGGCGCTCACCGCCACCGGCAATGTCGTCGTCAACATCACCAGCGTCAACGACGCCCCGACGATTACGGGCGGCTACACTCACTCGCTGACCGGCACCAACGAGGACACCACCTCCTCCGGCACGCTCGCCTCGGCTCTGCTCGCCGGAGCCAGCTGGGCCGATGTCGACACGGGAGCGATTAGTGGTCTGGCAATCACGGCCACTACCGGCAATGGTACCTGGCAGTACTCGACCGATGGTACGACTTGGGCCAACTTCGGTGCGGTCAGCGGCACCAATGCCCTGCTGATCACTTCGACCTCCCAAGTTCGTTACATCCCCAATGGGGTCAGCGGCGAAACGGCGACGTTCAGCTACAAAGCTTGGGATCAAAGCAGCGGCACCGCCTCCACCAATGCCACCCCGAGCTATGCCACTACGGCCAGCTCCGGTGGCACCGCCGCCTTCTCGACCAACAATGCCTCTGCCCAGATCATTGTCAGCAGTCTCAACGACGCTCCGGTGCTGAACGCGAATGCCAGCCCGACGCTGGGCATTGTCCTCGAAGGAGCGACCAATCCGAGTGGTGTGACGGTCGCGGCGATGATTGTCGATGGCAGCATTACCGACCCGGATGGCACCGCGGTGGAAGCGATCGCCATTACTGGCCTCAACACCAGCCTGGGTACCTGGCAGTACAGCCTCAACGGCGGTACGAGCTGGCTGACGATCGACGCGAACCTGATCAACAGCAGCACGAATGAACTTGCCCTGCTGCTCGGACCTACGGCCCAGTTGCGACTCATTCCGTTCGGGGA
>JBKCUW010000080.1:0-20966 GCA_046318275.1 Pirellula sp.
TCGCTTCGCGACGCCAAATCAGAGCCGCGCGTGTGAGCAAGTGGCTACTGGGCGTTGGAACCCGGCATCCGCCGCCACTAGCTACGATCGAAACATCAGAACTGACGATTCTCAGCGTGTCTCCACCCGGCGCTACCGCTGAGGGCTCTGATGGGTTCGCTTTGCGAACAATAATTCGACGCGTTTCGCTTCGCGACGCCAAATCAGAGCCGCGCGTGTGAGCAAGTGGCAACTGGGCGTTGGAACCCGGCATCCCCCGCCACTAGCTACGATCGAAACATCAGAACTGACGATTCTCAGCGTGTCTCCACCCGGCGCTAACGCTGAGGGCTCTGATGGGTTCGCATTGCGAACAACAGTTTGGCGCGTTTCGCTTCGCGACGCCAAATCAGAGCCACGCGTGTGAGCAAGTGGCAACTGGGCGATGGAACCCGGCATCCTCCGCCACTAGCTACGATCGCAACATCAGAACTGGCAATCCTTAGCGTGTCTCCACCCGGCGCTAACGCTAAGGGCTCTGATGGGTTCGCTTTGCGAACGAGAACCCGACGCGTTTCGCTTCGCGACGCCAAATCAGAGCCTCGCGTGTGAGCAAGTGGCAACTGGGCGTTGGTACCCTGTATGCGCCGGCGCTAGCTTGGATCAACACATCGGAACTGGCGATTCTCAGCGTGTCTCCACCCGGCGCTAACGCTGAGGGCTCTGATGGGTTCGCGTTGCGAACAACAGTTTGTCGCGTTTCGCTTCGCGACGCCAAATCAGAGCCACGCGTGTGAGCAAGTGGCAACTGGGCGCTGGAACCCGGCATCCTCCGCCACTAGCTACGATCGCAACATCAGAACTGGCAATCCTTAGCGTGTCTCCACCCGGCGCTAACGCTAAGGGCTCTGATGGGTTCACGCCGACGGCATCCCGGCGACGACTTCAGCCATCATGCCTGAATCCCGCATTGGCCGCAAATCAATCTCTTTGGTCAGATACAAACGGTCTCGATAATTCTGGTCGATGGCTCGTTTTAGCAAGGATCTCGCTTTTTCAAGGTGAGCCTGTTTTTCATCCGCGTTTGAATCTCGGCTTGCAATCATGGCATAGCTACGAGCGATTTCGACCAGGAGTTCATTATCGACGTAGGGAAGCTCAAGCAATTCACTCGCGAGTAGGCCGGCTTTGGCCGCATCCCCAATTTGAGCTTCGGAAAGCATGAGCTCGATTTTGAATCGGTCATTGTTCTCATCCAAAGCTTGTTTCTTGCGGCGAATCGAGAGGGCGCGTTGGGCGCTTTTATCCCAGTCGGCATTTCCGAGTTCGTGATTCCATTGAGCCAAGCGATAGTGGGCCATCGCGCAGGTTCGAAGAAACTCCGTGTGATCAGGTGCGAAGGTCAGCAGTCGGTCTCCTTCCTTGGCCGCATCTTGGAACATTCCTAGGGCTTCCTCGGTTTTCCCATTTCGTGCTAGAAACTCCGCCAGCAGACCAAGTTTCCCACAATAGTCTCTGAGAATACTGGCATTAGTGATGTCGGCTTCCTTCGCCAGTTTCGCAGCAGCTACAGCCTTTCGAAGACCTTGTTCCGCAGTTTCATTATCTCCGAGTTGTGCAGTGACCATTGTCTCTGCGAGTTCGATAAGATCGAGTTGATCCTGCAATATCTTCCGTTTCCCCTGCCGAACCACCTCTGGAAGAGCTGAGGTTGTTTCATCGACATCGTACGCCGCGATCGCTTCTCGATTGCAAAGGACACCTTTGTTCGCATGCTGAATCGCTTCTTGAAGCATGCCTATCCGGAAATAGGTCGTGCCCAACTCGTGGTGGGCGCGGGCCAGCAGTTGCAATTTTAGGAACGGGTTGTATTTGCCTTCGCCGTTTTCGTCTCCTCGCGAATTTGCAAAAACATCTTCAGCGATTTCCAATTGCTTTTTGTACAGCGTAAGGCTTCCATCCATGTTCCGATCGAGTTCCCGCTTCAATTCCGCAAGCGACCGAACTATGGATGCGTAGTTGCTGCGGGCCGCGTCTGATTTTTTCACTGCGGCGCGATCGCGAAAAAACTTTTCCAATTCGACATAATAATTTTCCGCGGACTCCTTCATGTTCTGTGCTGCCATGTTATCCGCAAGGGTTTTGCGAAGTGCCGCCGCGGTCAAAACCGCTTTGTCGTCTGTCGGCAACTCCTTCAGCACTTCCTTTTCCAGGATTGGCAGCAGGAGCTTCATCATCAGATCGCGTTTCTCCTTGATCCTCGGCAGCGCATTGACGTCGACATCTTCGACCTCTCGAAAGAATTTTTGCACGGTATCGACGATGCTATCAGCGCGGCGTTGAGCGATTTTCTCCTGCTCGCGTGCCTTGGCTTCGTTCGCCTTGGCTTGGGATTCGTGCGTGCGAGCAAGTGCTTCATTCTCTCGGGCGATCTTGGCCTGCTCTTCCGTTTGCGACTTCGATTTTTCGAGTTGTGTATTCTTTTCGCGGAGCGTGATCGCCGAATATGTTGAGACGCCAGCGACACCGATCAAGCCCAGTAGGGCTGCCGCGGATAGGTTTCCAACAACTGGATTACGTCGGTACCACCTATAGACGCGCTCAGCGTTCCCTACGGGGCGGGCATGGATCGGTTCGCCGTTCAGGAAACGCCGCAAATCAGCCGCCATGTCGGCGCACGAGGAATAGCGTTTCGAGATATCTTTTTGCAGTGCTTTTAGGCAGATCGTCTCAAGATCATCCGGGATCTTGGACTGGAGTTGCTTGGGGGCGATGGGTTCGTTTTTGATCACTTGCATGATCGTTTCGAATGGCTTCGGAGCCGCGAAAGGTGGTCGCCCAGTCAAAAACTCGTACAGCATCGCGCCGAGAGAATATTGATCGGTAGCTGGTCCGAGTTCATGGATTGATCCGCGAGCTTGTTCTGGAGACATATAACTAGGCGTCCCCATGATGGTGCCTTCGCGTGTGCTCGAGGAGTCGGTCTCTTCTTCGAGTCGTTTCGCGAGTCCAAAGTCTGTGACCTTGAGCACGCCGTCGGAAGTTGTCATCACGTTGGCGGGCTTCAAGTCTCGGTGAAGGACACCGTTGTCGTGCGCATACTGCATGGCTTCGCAAAGAACCATCGTCAGTTTGGCGGCTTCGTCAGAGGGGATCGGTTTGCCTTCGAGTTTTTTATCCAACGGAGGACCGTTGACGTACTCGAGCGAGAAGTAAGGTAAGCCATCATGCTCACCCACTTCGAAAATCTGCACAATGTTCGGGTGTTGCAGATGCGCTACCGCTTTTGCTTCGGCGATAAACCGCGTGAGGACTTGGTCCGAGACATGGGACCCCGATAATACCATTTTAAGTGCGACGGGGCGCCCGAGTTTCGTCTGAAACGCCTTGTAGACAATGCCCATCCCGCCGCGACCGAGTACTCGCTCGATTGTGTAGGCTCCTATCGACTTCGGAATTCGATCCTTTTCCGAAGCAAGTTTCGGATCCGATACGGATCTCACCGATCCCGCGGAAGAAGCAGGTGTGAATGAAAAATCGCCGTTGTTCGAGGGAGTGGGTTTCTTATGCGTTCCAGCGGTCGTGCTCGGCTTAGTTGGCTGATGCTCCATCGTGGCAAGCGTGCTGTCGGAGTTGTCGCCGACGGAGTCGGAACTTGGAGTGTACAGGCCGGTCGCATCCACCGGCATAGTGACCTCATCATCGGTCCCAACGGTCTGGTTGGTTGAGAAACTGACGGTGGCGTTCGCATCGTCATTCTGTTGCCGCGAAACAGGGGCCTGGAGTGTCGATTCAGAAGCCGTTCCATCGAAGTGAACGGTTTCGTCGGGGCTAGGCGATGGCTTAGGTACGTGCTGATTCTTCATCGTATAGCTTGGGCGAGCAAAAGAAGGGAAGAACGATCAGTCGGATGAGCGGAGAGACAATGATAACGTGGCCCTGTCGCGTCGTGCTAGAGCCGAATCTCGGTTTGTTGGGCTACCGCGATTCGGGAGTTTTGATGAATCAGGGTAGCATCGATTCAATCTCTCACGCCAACCACTTACGTAAGAGAATTGGAAACCGAACAGGCAATCATAGAATTTTTAGAAAATAGTATCGCGTGGGCAGGAGATGGACTCATTGGGTAGTGGAATGCCTGTGTGGTTCACTTGAAAGCGTGGGCGAAAACTCGGCGGAAAACGGCATTCGATGAGTGGACTTGTTGCAAGATTCTGGAGATATTGGACATCCGAATCGCTCGGCACCTGGTGAATTGGGGGAGCGTTCGCTCTGTAAAAATTAAGCATCGGCGCCTTTCATTGCAGTTAATGCGATGCCATCGCAATTCACTCAGTGTTTCTGGCGAGGACGATCGATTTTTCATCCGTGATACTTGAGCCCGAACCTATTAGTACAGACCAGACTATGGCACCTAATCGCTCGCAATCTTGGTTAGCGTCTCTCATGAAAAAGTCCGCAATTGGTAAGAGGACGCGAAAGCTGCGCTCTGCTTGGAACGCGCGAAGGAGGAGTGGTATCCTGCAATCACTGCGGTCTCTCTGCAAGGGGTACGCCCTTAGGACGGCTCCGTGGCTTCAGGACAAGTTTGTGCTGGACGAGATGAGTTCACCGCGACGGTCTAGTCGTGCACCGGTCGTCGGACGCACTTTGGAGTTGGGGAGCCTGCGATCAGTGCTCGGCGATGCGTTGGATCTGCTGGAGCAAGGCGTTGGCGAATGCTTGGTCTACTGCGGATGGAATCAAGCCTCATCAACATCGAGAGATTCTCGAGAGCATCGCATCAGCAATCAGAGTGCGCCAAAAACGGAATGGCGTCGCAAGCTTCGTTATGAAGGACTGGAGGAGCGAGCCCTCCTCGCGGTAGTAACATGGGATGGAGGTGGGGCGGACAACAAGTGGTCGACTGCTGCCAATTGGGTAGGCGACGTAGCGCCACTGGCCAACGACGACATTGTTCTTCCCGCAGCGGCCAGCCAGAAGACGATTCTCTACGACGAGTCCCTCGTTGCTTACGATGACATTACCGTTGACGGTCAAGGATATACCATCCAAGGACCAAACCCTCTTCTTTTTCGAAACTTCTACGTCAATCAGAACGACTTAACTGTCAGCACGAATTTGGGTAATGGTTCGCAAAATTACGCCATGGGGATTTATGTAGGCAGTGGCGGTTCGAACGCGCTTTCGAATATTGTTTTCGAGGGACAGGTCGCAATGGGCAATACCTCCGCAGCAGGACTGGGTATTTCCGTTGTTAACGGTTCACAGGCGACGTTCTCTGCTCCAATTACAGGCAATGGTCGCATCGTGGTATCCTCGAGCGATGCAAATGGTCCTTCGTCGCAAGTGGTTTTTTCCGGCGCGAATACGTTTCGCGACACCTTGACCGTGTCGAATTCGATTCTTGTCGTGCGTAATGTCGAAGCGTTGGGAATCGCGGAGACCAATCCTGGTTTGCGAGATGCCGGAACGATTCTCGAAAACGCAAGATTAATACTGGAGAACAACGTTACGATAGCCAGCGAGCCACTTCAGTTTGGTTCGAACAGTATTCCGAACTCGCATGGAACGCTCGCGACGGTAGCGAACCAGGTTGTTGCTTGGAATGGTCCCATCAGTTCGCCTGCGACCGGAGGGTACTCCTTGCGTTTCGTATCTGGGGAAAACGCGACGTTGAGCATCAACGGTTCGTTCAATGTAAATACGGGCATCAGCGTTATCGGCTGGAGCAACGTTGTGTTCAACTGTACAAATGGTACTGCCACCAAGCTCTACGCGAGTCAAACGAACCTCCAAATCGACGGCACCCTCAACCTCACCGAATTGGTCGAAGTAACCAACGCTAACATAGGTGGAACTGGTCAGTTGCTCAACTCGGGTGGCGGCTTCTATTACAACGGTACCACAATTGCACCTGGTGCTCCTTCGCAGATTGGTACATTGACGCTCGGCAACGTCGAACAGTATGCGGGGGATCGGATTGTGATCCAAGTTAATGGTACTGGACAAGGGCAATTCGACCAATTGCGAGTCATTGGCACCGCATCGTTGCAGTCCAATCTAGATTTGATACTGGGTTCTTCGATCGGACTAAATCAATCGGTGGTCATCGTCGACAACGACTCGAACGATGCGATCTTGGGAGAATTTGCGGGGCTTGGCGAGGGTGCGACTCTTGTTGCAACTTATGCAGGTAGTAACGAGTATTTCCGTGTCAGCTACGAAGGAGGGGATGGAAACGACATATCGTTAACGCGAATCCCAGTTGTCGTTTGGGATGGTGTGCCAGACGGAGGAGGAAGCAGCGCGGATTCCAACTGGACCACTGCGACGAATTGGGTTGGCGACGTGGTGCCATCACCGTTGTATCCAATCGTATTTCCTGACAGCGCTAGCCAAAAAAACACGATCAACAACTTTCCTGCCGACACACAGTTCGCCTCGATCATTCTTGCTGGAAGTAACTATACGATCCAGGGTTCATCGATCCGCTTAAAAGGTCAGTTGGACTCTTTTGGATCAGGGAACAGCTTTTATTCGAATATCGTTCTTTCCGGTAAAGCGAACATTCTCAGTCGAGCTGGAAGTTTTTACGTCCACAGCGCAATCGATGCGAACTCAAATCGTCTGAGTTTGTCCACCCTCGGTGGCAGTAAAACCGAGTATCGTGGCGTTATCTCGGACACCGGCGCATCGGGTCGGCAACGGATTGTTGTCCAGGGGATTGGAGAGGTGGAATTAGCAGGTGCGAACACCTTTGACAACCCTTTGCAGTCTGTGGTCAGTGAGTTGACGGTCAGCAATAACTTGGGACTCGGTGTAGGCGATGGAACAGTAGGAACCGGGACATCTTTCGGTAGGTCGGGCAATTTTACCCAGGGAAATTTGAAGCTTATCAACAACGTTACCATCGGGAACGAAACCATCTCGGATGTGGCTAGCAGCGGATTGACGATTTCCAGCGTTGGGAACAACACCTTCCAGGGAAACATTAATGCCCCTGCATATTTTTACTTAGTCGCGGCCCCAGGTAACACGCTTAATCTCTCTGGAAACCTACAAAACCCATTCAACTTCTACGTTCGTTCTGGCGGGAAGATTGTGATCAATGGGGGATCGGTCCAGACCGGGTCCTTTGTGCTCGACGTGGGCAGCGCTACTCTTCAATTCGATTCCACGACGACCGCGCCTGTGTATGTGCACAACGGTGCAACGCTGTCTGGTACCGGCTCGGTGGGAGCGGTCACGGTTTACGCTGGTGGGACAATCGCCCCGGGAAGTCCTATCGGGAAATTTACCGCCGCGAGTTTGTACATGGAGAGCACTGCGTCGATGGCGTTGGACATCGCCGGAACCATGGCCGGGAGTACGCATGATTGGTTCGAGGTGATTGGTGCCGCAACGTTGGCGGGAACCCTCAACGTCATCAGCAGCGTACCGATACAAAAGAGCGACGCCCTTCGGGTACTCACGTTTGGTTCAAAGACCGGTTCTTTCGAGACCATCAATCTTCCGCAATACGGTGGTTCTGTCGCAGCGACTGCGACCCTGGGAAGTACTTATCTCGACATCACCGGACGCTTTTTATATGTGACCAACACGAATGACTCCGGCGCCGGATCACTTCGCCAAGCGATCACTTTGGCAAACGGTTACTCCGGTCCGGATGAAATCTATTCCGCGCTAACCGATGGTTCTTCAAGAACAATCAGTCTCAATAGTTCGCTCCCAGCTATTACCGGAGAAACTCGGCTCGATGCCGGCAGGATCGTATCTGGCGCGCGAGTGCCTGGGATTGCGCTCGATGGTAGTTCTATTGCAACGTTCTCCACCGGCTTGCTGGTCACAGGTTCTGACTCTGTCATCTTAGGGATTGCCGTCGGTGGATTCGATCACGGCATCGAGGTGCAAGGAAATGCCAATCAAGTGATCGGCAATTACATTGGCTTAGATCTCGAGGCAAACAAACTTTCCAATGCCTACGGTGTGGTTGTCAGCGGCAAGAACAACCGGATCGGTACCGGCGCCTCGGGTGACGGTAATGTGATATCTGGCAATGACGAAACAAATAGCAGCGCGGGCATTTGGATTGGCGGTGTCAATGCGACGGGCAATCGTGTGCAAGGCAACCGCATCGGAACCAATCGTACGGGCACAGTCGCATTGCCCAATAAACAAGGGGTGACGATCATCGATCGTGCGTCCCAGAACATTGTCGGCACCGATGGCGATGGCACCTCGGATGCGACCGAAGGAAACCTGATCTCAGGCAACGTTTTTGGTGTCAATATCGAAAACGGCAACACCGAGAACAACAGGGTCGCGGGCAACTGGATCGGTTTGAGTAGCAGCGGAACCAGTTCTATTGCCAATACACACTCCGGTGTCGTTGTCTCTGGTTCCAACAACTTGATCGGCACCAATGGCGATGGCGTCTCCGATGCTCTGGAACGAAACATCATTTCGGGGAACACTGAAAATGGAGTTTGGTTTTCATTTGGCACCGGCAATCGTATCGCTGGTAACTATATAGGAACCACCAGTGCGGGAGACGCAAAACTAGGCAACAGGACTGGCGTATTAGTCGCTGGATCCTCTAGTGCCATCATCGGTACAAATTCCGATGGAGCGGGAGATGCTTCCGAGGGAAACACCGTTTCGGGTAATTTGGCTCGGGGTATTCAAATTCAAGGTGGTGCATCCACGGGCGCTGTAATCGCGGGTAACTTTATCGGAACAGACCCAACCGGAACCATCGGTCTCGGTAACCTCGAGGATGGTATCGCCGTAGCCAGTGCTACTCAGGTGCGGATTGGAACGGATGGTAGCAACGATGCGTTCAACGATTTGGAACGCAATGTAATTTCGAACAATGGTCAAGCGGGAGTGGAGATTGACTTCGGCACTAATGTCTCCATCGCAGGCAATATTATCGGTTTAAAAGTGGATGGAACCACTGCGCTCGGAAACAGTACCGATGGAGTTCTTATTGGGGGCGGATCCGCTGTGGTCATTGGGACTGATGGCAACAATGTCCGCGATTCCGATGAGAGGAATATCATTTCGGGTAACGTATACGCTGGCATCAATATCTACGGGCCATCGACGAACATCGTCGTAGCCGGCAACTACATCGGTACCGACAGTCAAGGTATTTCTGCTCGCGGAAACGGTACGAATGGGGTCGAGATTTCAGGAACCTCCACCGAAATTCGCATCGGAAGCGTAAACGATGGAATCAATGAGGCCAACGAACGGAACGTTATCTCCGGAAACAACCGCGCGGGTATCTCCACGATTGTCAACGGGACAATCATTTCAGGAAATTACATCGGTACGGATGCTTCCGGGGCCACAGACTGTGGCAATAAAGAGGATGGGATCTTCGTCTTGGGGGCATCCACCACAACGATTCGAAATAACACGATCGCTGGAAACGACAGGAACGGGATTGATGTTGCAAGTTCAACAAGCACAACGATCCAGGGCAACACGATTGGGCTGAATGCGTCCGGAACGTCTAAAATCGCGAATAGCATCCAAGGCGTCAACATTCGCGGTGGTAGCGGAAACATCGTCGGAACCGATGGGAATGGGACAAATGATGCCCATGAAGGCAATGTCATCAGCGGCAACAGTCAATACGGTATTTTTGTAACCACCAACGCGAGCAACACGCGTATCTCGGGGAACAAAATCGGAACCAATCAAACAGGATCTGCCGCCATCGGAAACCTGCAGGAAGGGATTCGAATCGGGGCATCGACCGGAACACTGATCGGTTCCGATGGGAACGGAACCAGCGACACGCTCGAGCAAAACATCATTTCTGGGAACCTCGGGGAAGGTGTGGCCATGTATAACGCATCGACGGTCACCATCGCAGGAAACTACATCGGAACCGATACGACGGGCTTGACTGATTTAGGGAATTTGCGTGACGGCGTACTCGCCAGCGAAACCACGAACAGCACGATCGGTGGCAGCGTGGCCGTTCAAAGCAACCTTATCAGCGGCAATTCTGGGAGCGGGATCAATTTTATCCTCTCGGCCAATAACCAGATCTTGAACAACGTGATCGGATTGAATGCGACATCGACCGCGGCGATTCGCAATGACAACCGAGGGATTTGGCTGCGCAACAACTCGAACAACGCCACCATTCACGGGAACCGAATCGCAGGCAATTACCACGGTATCTGGTTTGATTTCACCAGCGACAGCAAAATCACCGGCAACATTATCGGCCTTGCCAGTGATGGGGTTACGACAATCGCAAACACCGGTTACGGCGTCGCGATTTCGCAAACGAGTTTCCGAAACCGAATCGGTACCGATGGTGACGGAACCAATGACGTAGGTGAACGCAATGTCGTTTCTGGAAACACAGGGTATAACATCTATGTTGCGAATAACGACGACACCATCATCGCAGGCAACTATGTTGGTCTAGCCGTCAACGGCACCGACGCCGTATCCGGCGCTCCAAATGCCGTCGGGGTTTACGTCGTGTCGACCAATCGAACAGTGATTGGCACTAACAGTTCCACCGATGCGAACAACGCTGCAGAACGGAATTACATTTCCGGCAACCTCTCGGACGGTGTGCAGATTGTCGCATCGAACGATACTGTGCTTGCAGGAAACGTCGTCGGCTTATCAACCACCGGTGCGATTTTACGCAATCAAGGAAACGGGGTTACTCTTTCCGGGGCGACGTTACGGACGCGAATCGGCAGCAACTTGGATGGAAGTTATGACAGCATCGAGTTGAATGTTATTTCTGCGAACAATCTTTCCGGCATCGAACTTACCGGTCCTGGTCCCGCGGATGTTGTTATCGCGGGCAATTACATCGGCACAGGATTGAATGGAAGTGTCGATAACGGGAATAAACAGCGGGGTGTTTTTCTTTCGCAAGCATCTAACACGACCGTTCGCAACAACATCATCTCCGGCAACGATTATTCCGGGATTGATGCTGCTAGCTCTACGGGGACCAAGATCCAGGGTAACACGATTGGGCTGGACGCCTCCGGAGCGTCCCCACTCGCCAATAGCATCCACGGCATCGACATTCGCGGTGGTAGCGGAAACATCGTCGGAACCGATGGGAACGGGACAAATGATGCCAATGAAGGCAATGTGATCAGCGGTAACAGTCAATACGGTATTTATGTCAACACGAGCGCGAGCAACACCCGCATCTCGGGAAACAAAATTGGGACCAATCAAGCAGGATCCGCCGCTTTCGGAAATACCCTAGACGGGATTCGAATGGGGGAAGCGACTAGTTTATTGATCGGTACAGATGGGAATGGAACTAGCGATGCGCTCGAGCGAAATGTGATTTCCGGGAATTCTGGCAGCGGTATCAGTTCTGATTTCGCCGTAGTGAGTAATCTCGTGATCGCCGGAAACTACATCGGTACTAACGCGACGGGCACTCTAGCGATCGGAAATGCGATCGACGGCATCACACTTACCTTGGGGAACAATGTCGTTATTGGTACTGATGGGAGCAATGACGCTTTCAATGCAGCGGAGGGTAATCTCATCTCTGGCAATACCGGCGGAGGTATTTACATCAATTTCACGTCGAACTCCGTTATTGCTGGCAACACGATCGGGCTTCAAAGCAATGGCGATACCGTCTTAGCCAATGGGAACACAGGCATCACCATCGATAGAAGCTCGTCCATTCGAGTCGGTACGGATGGAAACAATGTGGCCGATAGCATTGAGAGAAACGTTGTCGCCGGAAATGGCTATCATGGGATTCACGCAATAAGTACCTCTTCGAGCATTGTTATTGCCGGTAATTTGGTGGGTACCAATAGTAGCGGAACAGCAGTCCGTTCCAACTCGCAAACGGGAGTTGTCGTACAAGGTCAAAACATTCGCGTCGGCGCGTTGTCCGATGGTGTCAACGAGGCGAACGAGCGCAATGTGATCTCCGGCAACCACACCGGTGTTTATTCTAGCGCAACCGACGCAATAATCTCTGGAAATTATGTGGGAACCGATATTACGGGCACGGCCGATCTAGGCAATTCCTTTTGGGGTATTCGGTTTGAAGGTGCCACCAATAATCTCGTCAAAGGGAATGTGATATCAGGGAACAACCGACATGGAATTGAGACAGCAGTTTCTACCGGTAATAAGATCCAAGGCAATATCATTGGGTTGACTGTCACAGGAGGAGCAAGGCTTGGTAATTCCGAGCGAGGGATTCATGTCCACGGCGATAATGGAACGATCATCGGCACCGATGGAGATGGTGTCGGTGATGAGAGCGAAGGTAACATCATAAGCTCCAATGGATGGGTTGGTATTTTAGTCCTAGGAAATGCGACCAACACAAGAATCGCAGGGAACAAGATCGGTACCGATATTACCGGGACGGTCTCCCTCGGCAACAGTAGTACGGGTATTGCAATCAGTGCGTCAACAGGCACCATCATCGGTACCAACGGTGACGGTCAGAGCGATGCGATTGAAAGCAATCTCATTTCTGGGAATCAAGCCCAAGGAATTGATGCGGATTCTGCCAATGCCAAAACACTCGTCATTGCAGGCAACTTGATCGGCACCACCGCAAATGGTCTCAGTAAACTGGCCAATACAGGCCATGGAATCAGTTTCTCAAGTGTTTTCAATGCGGTGATTGGTGGAGCATTGCCGGCGCAGCGCAACATCATCAGTGGTAATAACGGAGCTGGGATCTTCACGATGAGCTCTCAAGGCAACACGATCACCAACAATGTCATCGGGTTGGATAAGGACGCAGCGGCCCCGATCAAGAACAACACGAGTGGGATCCAATTTGAGAATTACTCGAGCGGCAATACCATCGATAAAAATATCGTCTCTGGGAACACCAAGGGGATTCTCATCAAAAACTCAGGGTACAGCGTCGTCACTGGAAACATCGTTGGAATGGCGGGTGATGGGACGACAGCCCAAGGGAATACGGACTACGGTATCGGTTTGGTGGGCGGTTCCTGCGATTTCAATCGCATTGGTACCAACGGGGATGGTGTCAATGATGCCGCTGAAAGGAATATTGTCGCAGGTAACGGAGTTTATAACCTCTACCTAGACTTTGCTTTCGACACAACGATCGCCGGGAATTACATCGGCCTCAAGGCAAACGGAACCAGTGGATTTGCGAACTCTGCGACCACTGCGGGTATTTTCATCAATAATTCGACCCGGACTACGATAGGAACCAACGGATCGAACGATGCGTTTAATGAGGCTGAGCGAAACTACATTTCAGGAAACACGGGGACTGCAATCTCGATCGTCGGTAGCGATCCTGCTATGCCGTACATCACCCAGGACACCATCATCGCAGGCAATGTGATCGGACTGACGGTCGCAGGAAATGAACTTGCGAACGGTGGGGATGGAATTCGGATGGCCACGAATACCATTCGGACTCGCATCGGAACCAACGCGAATGGTATCAGCGATGATCTTGAACGGAACGTCATTTCGGGCAACGCAGGCAATGGCATTAGCGCGGACTCTGCCGGGGTCAAAGATCTCGTGATTGCCGGTAATTACATTGGGACTTCGATTAGCGGTACGGCTCGTGCGGCCAATGCATCGAGCGGGATTGTCTTCACTTCGGTTTCCAATGGACTCATTGGTGGTGCGCTGCTCGCACAGAGGAACATCATCAGCGGCAATAACGGTGATTCAGGTATTCAACTTAGTGAGTCGAATGGAACCACTGTTAGGAATAACTTTATAGGCTTGAACGCCAACGGTGACGCGCAGATCGGAAACGCTAATTACGGAATACGAAATCATTTCAGCAATAATTCGCTGATAACCGGTAACAATATCTCAGGTAATGGCGTTGGGATGCTACTTTACTCAAGCAACGATGTGTCCATTACTGGTAACTACATCGGATTGGCTCCTGATGGCGTCAATTCGATCCCGAATACCTACGGAGGGATCACAGCCCAAGAATGCCTCCGTCTTTACGTGGGGACGCGAGGATTGGATGCGTCCACGGCAAATGGAAATTTCATCGCAGGCAACGGCTACCAGCAGATCCGGCTTGACTTTGGTGCACAAAATGTAATCGCCGGAAACTCGATTGGCGTGGGGGTTAACGGTCAATCTGTCATCGGCGGAATTACGGGCGGCTCGATTGCGCCTCTTGGAATCCTGTCGGTTAGTTCGACCGATCTACGTATCGGTACAAATGGTTCGACAGATGCTTTCAACGCGACCGAGGCCAACGTTATCGGAGGCCTCGCAAGAGATGGAATTCACCTTACTGGAACCTTGAGTGCACCCGATTTGCGAACTGTTATTGCCGGAAACTATATCGGTGTAACCCCTGGTGGTGAGAATCGATCCAACCAGGGACACGGGATCTCGTTAACGGCAAACAGCGTGTCTACCATCATAGGAACCAATAGCGATGGAAATTACGACGCTTTGGAAAGCAACGTTATCTCAGGCAACAATGGCTACGGTGTCTACCTTGATTCCGCATCGGGCACGGTGCTGGCTGGCAACAAGATAGGTCTCAAACCTGACGGTCAGACCATCCTAGGGAATGGACAGGGGGGGCTTTCGATCCTCTCAGGTTTAACGGTGCGAGTCGGATCCAACGGCGATGGTACGCGCGATTCGGACGAACGGAATATCATCTCTGGAAATACGGGATCGGGGGTTGTGATTAGCGGTCAGAGCAAGGATGTCACTGTCTCTGGAAATATCCTGGGGCTCGATGTAGACGGACTTGACGCACTCGGAAACACAGGAAATGGAATCTCGGTGACCGGTTCGCTGTCTGGAGTTATCGTCGGTGGTACATCGATCGGCTTGAGAAACGTGGTGTCAGGTAATCAACAGAACGGTATTCACATCTCCGGTGCGAGTACTGGTTCAGTCTCTGTCCTAGGAAATTACGTAGGTACAGACATCACTGGGGCTCTGGATCGAGGGAACCTGCAAAGTGGTGTTTTTATCGACGGATCCCCTGGACATACGATCGGCGGCTTGACCGCCAACGCGCGCAACATCATTTCTGGAAATGACAATCAAGGGATCAAGATCACCGGGTCCGGAGCCGCAAATAACACCATCATCGGTAATTACATCGGCCTAAATCAAGCTGGTTCCGCTGCGTTGGGCAATTCGTCCGCGGGGGTTTTGATTACCTCAGGGGCGTCCAGCAATACTATAGGTGGCACTGTAGCTGGAGCTGAAAATGTGGTTTCAGGGAACGCCGCTCATGGCATTGTGGTGGAAGGACCCGGGACGAACAGCATCTATGTTCAAGCGAACAAGATTGGAACAAACGTTGCCGGGAATACAGCGATAGGTAATGGATCCGCAGGAAGCGGTGTCGTTATCAACGGTGGTAGCAATCATCGGGTCGAAGGGAATCTCGTCGGCGGACATGCTGACAACGGTATCACGCTGTCTGGGACGACCAACGGAGTTATTTCCCAAAACACTGTGGGGCTTAATGCGCTTCGAAATGGAAACCTTTCCAATTCGGGCTACGGCATTTTTGTACCCTGGAGTGTCAACGCTACTATTTCGGATAATTACGCCGCTGCAAACCATTTTGGCATCTACGTGTATCGTTCCAACGATAGCGTGGTGACAGGAAATGTCGTCGGATTGCGAGGGGACGGGAGCACCGTTGCATCGAATGCCTACTTCGGCATCATGGTCGATGGCGCACTTCGGACGCGCGTTGGCACCAATGGGGATGGAGTGCAAGACGATATTGAACGCAATGTCGTGACAGGAAATTTCAAAAACATCAACGTTGATGGAAGCGAAGACACCATCGTCGCGGGCAACTACGCGGGGACGACCGTCACCGGAACTCTTCCGAGTGTCATCAATCCAGAAAGCGTGGGTGTTGCAGTTCGAAACTCCTTGCGAACACGGGTTGGTACAGATGGCTCCAACGATGCATTCAATGCCAACGAACGAAATATCCTAACCGGGAACGCCAAGGGGGTTTGGGTCGATGTTTTGTCCAAAGACTGCACGGATACCGTCATCGCTGGAAACTGGATCGGTATTTCCGCGGCTGGGACGGCTTTGACGTTCGGGAATTCGATGGGCGTCTACGTGGATGCCGGTCCAACCAATACTCGCATCGGTAGCAATTTGGACGGTGTCAGAGACGCTGAAGAACGCAATGTGATTTCGGGGAACGAGAAGGGTGTCTTTGTTTACGGAAGCAACTCCACCGGAACTCGCATACAAGGTAACTTCATCGGGACCAATGTGAGTGGAGATGAGGCAATACCGAATGCGTTAGGGATCCATTTCAGTGAGTCAGGAAGCGGATTTGTCGTTGCAAATACGATCTCTGGTAATAGCACGGGGGTTTTTGGTGATCGCTCGAGTCCATTGTCGATTCGGGGTAATTTGGTTGGGACAAAAGCTGATGGTCTGACCGCATTAGCTAATACCTCAGGAAGTGTTTATTTGAACGCATGCGGTGCATGGACCATCGGCGGTACCACCGTTTCCGACCGAAACGTTTTCGCAAACAATGGAGGTGCTGGCGTTTTTGTCGAGAATGGGACCTCGGCTGGCGGATCCATTCAAGGCAACTACATCGGAGTCAACGCGAGTGGCTCTACGGCGTCTGGGAATACAACCGCTGGCGTGCGAATCAAGAACAGTCCAAATATCTTGTTGGGTGGAAGCATTGCTGGCTCCAGAAATATCATTTCAGGTAACGCTGGCCCTGGAGTGTGGATCGAGAATAGCAATTCCACCGGCAACTGGGTTGCTGGCAACTACATCGGCACACGCTCCGATGGAACAGGTGCCCTAGCAAATCAGACTGGCGTGTTGATCAGTGGTGATGCATCCTACAATCGGATTGGAACGAATGGCGATGGCAACGGGGATAGTCTAGAAGCCAACGTAATCTCCGGCAACATTGGTAATGGCGTTCGTATCATCGGTTCCAACTCGTATCGAAATTCCATCTCTGGTAATTTCATCGGGACCGATGCAACGGGGATGAGTGCCATTGGTAATTCTGCAAATGGTATTTCTACAGAGTCGCCACGTACCAGTATCGGGAGTGAATGGGAACAATGGGATTACAACGGCACCGGTCGCGGCAACATCATTTCCGGAAATGGACTCGCTGGAATTCAAGCTACGAGTATCGATGCGGAAAAAACGTGGATTGGATCCAACATTATTGGGCTTAACGTTTTGGGTACTGGAGCAATCGGAAATGCGGCCGAGGGTATTCGAGCCGATAGCGCACGGTGGGGCTATCTCGTCAAGAACACGATCTCTGGGAACATTTCCCATGGTTTCCTACTTACAGGAACATCGAGTTCCTATCACATTGCCGAAAACCTAGTCGGTACCGATCCTACAGGAAATTTGGACATGGGGAACGGGGGCGATGGAGGCCGAGTCGTTGACGCACCCTACCAGTGGATGATCAGCAACGTTTTTTCTGGCAACAGCGGGTCAGGGGTCTCGATGGTTGGGCCCACGCATCAAAGTCGACTCCTTGGAAATAAGATTGGACTCAACCGCGCAGGGAATGCAACGATCCCAAACAGCCAGAACGGAGTCAGTTTGATCGGTGCAGAGCTAACATTGCTCGGTACCTTTGACCCAACCAAGATCGCGACCGATCGTAATTATATCTCAGGCAACATGGGGGCGGGGATCTATCTTGAAGGTGTAGGCTTAGCCTCGGACATCTATTTCAACTACATCGGGACCGACGTTACTGGTACTGTTGCGTTAGGGAATCAGCAGCAGGGGATTCTCTTGAAAAATTCGAGAATGGTCTCCATTTCGAATACTGTCTCAGGAAACAATGCCGGCGGGATCGCCATCGTGGGTGGGTTCAGTTACGACTCCACCGTACGCGGCAACATTATCGGATTGAATGCGAGCGGCACCGCAGCGTTACCGAACAGTAACTTCGGGATGTTCGTAGGGGATGGCGATCTGATCGGAGTCTCAGGCACAACAGATGCATGGCGTAACTATATCGGCGGCGCGAATGCAAGCCACAGAAATGTCTTCGCTGGCAATAACGGCCCGGGCTTGTGGATTGCGGGCACCAATGCAACACAAAATGCAGTTTTAGGCAACTACATTGGAACCGATAAACTTGGGGTATTGAGCATTCCTAATACCGTGGGGGTCTTGTTATCCAATGGCGCTCGAGACAACTACATCGGAGGTTCTTTAGAGGGGCAGGGGAATCTGATCAGTGGAAACCTGGAGTCAGGGATTCGGCTGAAGGATTCTGGAACCAACAACAACATCCTTCAAAGCAATTGGGTCGGTGTTAACGCTTCGGGTGGGGCAGCGCTCTCGAACCAGAGATATGGAATCGAAATTGTCGATGGGGCGGCCTACAACACCCTCCTCAACAACGTCGTATCGGCGAACCTGCTCGGTGGGATTTTGATCGGTACGGGTGGCTCCAACACGTTGAGAGGCAATCTGGTCGGAACCGATGCAACCGGTACGCGTTCCCTCGGCAACGGAACCAGTGGTTCGCTCAAAGCGGGGATTTTGCTCAGCAGCACTACCAGCAATTTGATCGGTAGTGCGCTATTAAGCGAGCGAAATGTCATCTCGGGGAATTATGGCGATGGGGTTCAATTGACCGGAACTTCGTATGGGAACATCATCAAGGGGAACGCAATCGGGTCCAATCGCGATGGTACAGGGGTGATATCGAACTCCGCCAACGGTGTGCTGCTCGACGGGGATAACGTCACCTCCAACACCGTCGGCGGCCCGAATGCCGACGACGGAAATCTTATCTATTACAACGTGCTCTCCGGCTTGCGTTTGCCTGGTATAACAGCAACCACTTCCTCAGACAATACTTTCAATCAAAACCTCTATCGAGGAAACCTTGTGCTGGGAGTGGATATCGGTGCAGAAGGGCCAACGCTCAATGACGACCTCGATACCGATCTACTTCCCAATGCACCGATCATCGTATCGGCGGTGATTTCCACCGCTGGCAAACTCGTGGTGACTGGCTATAGCCGTCCTGGCCGCACGCTCCAGTTCTATACGGCAAGTCCCGCTAGCAACGGGCGCGGACAAGGCACCAAACGTTTGGCGAGTTTGGTGGAAGGATCCGCGGATGATTTGGATGCGGGTACGGGAAATTACAACAACGGAGTTGGAGTCGATTCAAACGCGAATGTTTTCAAATTCGAGGTTCCATTGGGAAACCCTGCACCCATCGAACTTGGCGATCTCATCACGGGAATCGCCGTAGGCTCGACGTCCGAGTTCGGGAACTTTATCACGGTCGGAGAGGTTGCGAACAACAATCCACCGGAAATAACACTCGACAATACGAGCGTAACCCTCAATGCAGGTGACACGCTCAATTTGAATGGTTCCTTCAAGGACTTTGATTCCACCCGATGGAACGCGACGGTCAGTTTCGGAGATGGATCGCCGAGCGAGGTCCTCGCGCTGAGCCCGCAACAAACATTTACCTTGAGCCATTTTTACGGCAAAGCCAGCCCGGCGAACGCGCCGTTTATCGCGACAGTCACGATTGTTGATAACGGTGGGAAGGCGTCGACCACTACCGCAACCATTGCGGTGCGCAATCAAACCCCGGTGATTTCCGCCAGCGATATCGTTTTCACCAAGAACATTGATGAGGCCGGTGCAGTGATTGTCTCCGGCACTTTTACCGACACTAGCCCGGCGGAGACTCACTCGGTGCAAATCGACTGGGGAGACGGTTCCTCATCGGTGCAAAACCTTGCGGCAGGTATCTATCAATTCTCTTTGACGCACACATACCCAGACGACGGTGTCTCGCGTACTCCCAGCGATCCATACAGCCTCGGGATTGTGGTGTCGGATGAGGGGGGGCTCGCTGTGTCACCATCCGGTGTTTTCATCACCAACGTGGCGAACGTGAGACCTGCGTCTGTCACTGTCGGCAACGGCGGATTGGCCGTCGATAGCAGTGGCACGCCCGTGGTTGAGGAGGGAACTGCGTTTACTCTTACCGGTAGCTTCGTCGACCCCGGTTTGAGGGATAGTCATGAGGTGGCGATCGATTGGGGGGATGGGTCCCCCATTGATATTGTTGCACTTCCGTCTGTCGTTGGGCAAACGGCGACTCGCACATTCTCCGCATCGCACGTCTACAGCAACAATCCAACCGCTCCTGCCACGAGTTATACAGCGACGTTTAGCGTGGTCGATGATGACGAACCGACGACACCAGTCACGGTGACCAAGAGCATCAAAGTTCTAAACACCGTGCCCGTAATCGAGGGTCTGACTCTATCAAGCGCTTCGATCACCGAGAACGGTGTTGCATCTCTTCGGATCAACTACCGCGACGCGGGAGTTCTCGACACCCAACGCGTGATTTTGGACTGGGGCGATGGTTCGCAGCCGGAGACCTACGAAACGGTTCCAGGTATTTCGGAACTGACGGTGACGCATCGCTATCTGAACAACAAGCGTCCTACAGTGCTCGATCCGGATCCCGACTTTACGGTGTCGGTCAAGATGGCGGACAACGATATGGCGGACAATGTTTTTGTAACCGCTACCACAAAACTCAGCGTTCTGAATACAGCCCCGGTGGTGACATCCTCTGCCAAACTCGAGATCCGTGATGCTGTTGGCGGATGGGTGGATATCAATACGCTACCCCTATCCGACCGAAAAATCAACGAAGGGGATGACGTGCGCGTTTCGGGTAACTTTGAAGATGCGAGCGAGAGCGATACCCATTCGGTCACGATTGTTTGGTCCAACACGCGCGATAGCGCTAATAATCTGCGGAGTACCCAAGCGGTCGTGACACAGGATCTCCTCAACCGGCAGCTGCGATCGTACTCTGCCGTCTACAAATATCTCGATGATTACGCCACCGGGACGCCGTTTGATACCGAGAGCATCCAGCTTACCATCACCGACGATGACAATGCGTC
>JBKCUW010000081.1:0-2920 GCA_046318275.1 Pirellula sp.
AACGCCACCGATGACCGAGCGGTGGCAAGTAAATTTTCCATCAGGAAGCGGCCGATCCACCGCGTCGGTCCATCGGATTGTTCGCGGATTCTTTCGGTCCGTCTACCGACCCGGCGTGTTCGTCGAGGCTTTTCGGGTAGCTATCAAGTACACCGTACTTCGCCTTGAGCCGCGCGTGTACCTCGCGCCCCGCAGGCGAAATCAAGTATGCATTCTCTTGGCCAACCCGTATTTTGCGAACGAGTTCATTCTCCCTAAGAAGCCGCTCGATCCAAAGTAGTCCTACCGAGGCGAATCCGTACCATCCAAACGGCCGATCTATTGACGCAAGACCTGCGAGCATCCAACGAACGCGGTCACGATCAAAGGCGGGAAGCTCCTCAATTGTTTGTAGTGCTGTTTTCACTTGCGACAAATTAGCTTCATCCGCGAACGGCTGCGATGACCGAGTGCGAGCGGGAGACTCAACGCAAGTCCAAACGCCCGATCGAGCACTTCGTGTCCATCGCTTTGTTCGTTGGCTCATTCGATTTGGCTGAGGTAATTGACGATAAATTCAGCCAGTGATCCTGCCAGTTTGTTCGTCCACAAAGCGGGATCGTCGCCATGATACCGAAGTTCGTGTTTGAATTCGAAAACTTCGTTGCCAAAGCGATCGTTCCGTCGAATAAAGCCGATGCTATTCCCATCGGAGTCGACATTATACGATGAAATCGCTAACGCACTGAAATTCTCATCAACCTGCCAAGCTCCCTGCGATGTATAGGCAGCGCGCAGTGGACGTTCGAAACATATTGCAGCCCTACCTGGCAAGTGGAATTCGCCGAAGACCATCAACAGTTTTTTGTAGTCATCAGGCAACTGTATGCCAAGTTCGTCTTCCTCTTCGACGACCTCAGATTCGCTGATCGGATCGAATGTTCGTTCTGCGGGATATGCGAGAAATAGATCGTCCGTGAATGGAATGCCAAGTCGCTCGCAAACAGCTGTTGCATCACAGTTCATGTGGTCATAGTCTGGAAACACATGGCCTTGATTCTCGCAAATCACATGGCTGACAGAACGGATCTTTGCAATCGCATCGTCAATATTTGGCATCAGATCTCTTCACCAACGAACGACACACGTCACCCAGTCGCGGCAAGGAGACGTTACATTAAAAAAACGCACCGTCCGCGACTTAGGTGCACGTGTTTGTTATCGGACTCTATTGGATTCATTGGACAGAGTGTCATGTCCGCCACGATCCGATCGCAGTGTGAATAATCGCGAACGTTTTCGGATGAATCACAAAGTCGTAGGTTACTCCGCCACCGGTGAATTGTTCGGTACGTTCAATATCCGACGTCATAAATGATAGCAGAACGACGGAATCAGAGTCATGAAGTTTGTTCGAAATCTCCTGCTTGATTTCGTTAGGCCAGTGCGACCTGTCAAAAAATGACGTGGGTTCAATCATGATCACGGCATGACATACAGGATGGGATAGAGCATTCTTGAAATCGGTGTGCCCGGCAACAGCGGCAAAGGCGGACCGTCGCATGCTCATTGGTACCCCCTCCGCTCCATCAATGCTTGAACTTTGAATCAGTCGTTCTATGTCGTCATGCAAATCGATTGTCCCAGTCCGATAACGCTACGCATCACCGCGGTCGCGGCGAGTGATGCTCCATTAAAAAACCGGCCGACCCGCGACTCCGGTGCATGCGATGGTTATCCGATGTTTTGCATCCACGGCGGAGGATTATCCCCAGGCTCACGTGGCGCGATGTTGAACATGCGAAATGTGCAACGGTTCGGACAGTATACCCCAGGATGAATCCATTCGTCAGCCTTGAGTTGTTCGTCGCCAATCAATTCGGCGTAGGCGACAATCTGCGCGCGTGTCGTTCTTCCGGGCAACGCCCAAAAAAGTTCAGCGCCGCAATAATCACAATGTGTCTGATTGAAGTCGAGTGGATCAAACGTCTTGTCCCGATGTTCGATTATGCCCAGTCGCTCTAAAACCGCGTAGGCTCCAATTAAACCGCGGTACTTTAATGTGAGGAAATCATGACGGTCAAAAGCAAGCGATAGTGCATCTAAATTGTTGGTTACCCATTCACGCAATGGTGGAACTGCCGGTGGTTTCTTTACGGCGTTCTCAAGGTAAGCGAGGCATTCGTCGCGAGTCAACAATCAGTCGGCTCCTAAAGTTGCAGTTCGGATAACGACCCCAATCACGCGGTTGCGGCGAGTGATCTTACCATTGGGAAACGCGCGATCCGCAACTCGCGTGCATTGGATGGTTATCTGGCGTCGCGGCGTTTACAGTCGCCGCGGAGTGTTTCGGTCAGTAACGCGTTGTGGGACATTGTTTACGATCTCGACAATCAAAGCAAGCATGTTGGATAAATATCAAATCGCGCAAAACGTCGATCCCGGCGGAACATCTGAGGCGGTCAAAGATTTCCAAATCATAACGACCCACGTCGATTCGGTGCGAGAAGAAAGAATCTCGATCGATCGAATTGTGGATCGAATCTCCGTTCCATCTGGTCGCATTATCTTGAGATGGTCATGAATATCGAATGTATTTCCCTCGATGCAAGGTTCAGGTACAAGAACCAATCCCCGTCCCTCGATCGTGAATGAGTGCTTAACAGTAAACATGAATGCATCTTCATTCCGGAGTAGTTTGAGCCAGATAACGCTACCCATCACCGAGCCCGAACCAACCACGCATCCATTTCGAAAACCGTGCAAGTCGGGCTTCGGGCGAGTAGTTTGGAGTCTCTCGAGGTTAGGACGATGTTCGTGTTCTCGGTTTGCCGCCTAGTTTCCTGGCGGTGCCACAATATCTCGGCCATGCTCGATTGATAGTCCGCACCCTCTCAGAACCGTACGTGCGCAGTTAACGCATACGGCTCCCAGCTATCAC
>JBKCUW010000082.1:0-2595 GCA_046318275.1 Pirellula sp.
CGATCATGCTGTGAAAATGGTCGTTTTGTGGCCTGTGCGCGGACGCTGAGACAGTTGTCCTTACAAATTGAATCGGTTTATAGCTCGGTCTCCAATCTCCTATCCTGTCTCGTTGGGTTTGTTATCGATCTGCACAAGGCAGTCTGTGGGTGCACACTTGGAGCAAGTTACTGCACGGTTTGCTGCTAATCTTGCTTGTCTGGCAACTGTGCGAGCATCGTTGAGTTGGTTTGGTATTTCGTTTCCTTTACCGAAGTACATTTCATCGGGCGTTTGGCTATCGATCTCGTCGGAGGCAATTCCGTTCTGACGGTCGGTGCATGATCACTTTTCAACCCAACCCACACTTGGTTTCCACAATTTGCTAAATCCATTTCCATGCCTTGCCGCTTCGGCGGGCGGCATGAGGAAGTCCGCAAGGCGAATTGTGATCTGAGTCAGATCCATGTTCCTACCGTCCATATTAGACTTGCGCAAAAACGCGATCCACTGAGTCGACTTCTGCTTGTCCTTCGAGAACTCGGCGGATAGCGCAAGCGGGCGCGAATCTGGGATTGTTGTCTTGCGGCGATCGAAGGTTGCTTTGATGGCTTGGCGGATAACTTCCCCGTCGAATTCAAATTCCGTACAAAGGATAAAAAGATCAAAAAAGTCCTTCATTCGACTATTGGTGATCCCAAGCATCACCATGGCTTGAAACTTCTCGGCAACGACCGTTTCGCGTGGATAGGATTGGAGAGACGGAGCCGGTAGCTTGAGTACCGTCGGGAAATCAATGAGAACAGACTCGGGCGTAATTTCATCACCGAACCCGATATCCACTTGGATAGGAATACGCGCAGAACCAAGTTTGGCATCGAATCTCATTCGAATGCCCTCATATTCTTCGTCTTCTTTCAACTTGGTAGCTGACACAGAATCCGCAGTAAAAATCAATCCGTCGTCTTCGACCACTTGATCGCATAGTTCGCGAAATACATTAACAAAATGATCGACGTCGGGTTCGCCAAATCCTAGTAAGTCCAGGTCGCGAGTTGGGCGATGCGTCAGATTGCTCCAAACCTGAAACATCATCGCACCCTTGACTACGAATCGATCGCGGTGCTTCGATTTTGAAAGCCGATATAGCAGCCTTTCTATTGCGAAGCGAACTAGTACCAAATCGAAGGCTTCGCTGTTGATCTTGGAAATGTTCATCAACCGTGCACGGACGGAAGCGGACATGTCACGTGGTTGCTTACTCATGATGTTGCTTCCAGATAAGGTCGCATCACGTTTGCCATACGACAAACCTTTGCTGATGCCCAAATCTCATCGATGGTAGCTTTTCGTGATCTGCGACAATCTCTTAGCGCTTCAATGGCTACGTCGAGTCCGATCTTATTGCGATACTTGAAACAATCTGCAACCGTCTTGGCTGCCGAGTAAACAGAGATCGCCACGCCCTCGATTTTTCGTTTCTCAATTCCAAATTCTCTCGATGCTCCCGAGAATCGAACAACTCGAATCGGAGGGTACGCCATCTGCGGTTTGCGATCCTTCTCGCCAATTGCCAGCCACACCTCATATGGGGACTGTGTTGTTAGATCGTGGATTCGAAGAGCGCTTAGGAGACATACGGTGGCATTGGGGGAAAGCTTGCAGGCTTCGACAATTGAGCGGAATTCGGTTGGTTCTGAGTTTGGAAGTGTGTACAGCCCGCGGCTAGGCCGTTCGAGAACCCCCTTGTTGTGAAGGGCATTCAGATACGAACCTGCAATGCCAATCGCTTCGGCGTCGCGGGGGCGGACGACTTCCATTGCCTTGAATAGTCGAAGAATCTGGTCTCTTTTCGATGTCGCCACGTTTTGATTCCGTCGGGATATATCCACAAGTCCCTACGTATTCTAAATGCTTAGGGCAAGCGTTTGCAAGTCCAGGTCCGTTGCGAGACAAGGTTAAACCGTTTGCAAAGAAATGATTGTTGATGCCGAATGCTGGCCCAGCTCCACGTCACCACATTCAGCACTTTTATGTCTGGGAGGGATCTCAATTTGCCGGTAGGGGCTAGAAAGAAGAGTTTAGAGAGCGGAAAGTAGCGACGGGTAAACGTCGCAGTGGCCTAGAATTTTCCTGTTTTGGTCATCAAAACCTGGTGCTGCGCAACTGCTGTAGCATGCCGTTATCCTGTAGTGTTTGCTTGGAGTTTCAAACATCTTTTAATCCTTGGGTCGAGGGTTCGAGTCCCTCCGCTCTCACTCTTGATTTTTCCACGAAAACCCCGGGTTCTTCCAAAGGATCTGGGGTTTTTTCGTGGTCAGTGCTAGCACCTCTACAAGCTGTTTTCATGGCACCATTTCGCACCCTTTCGCCCCCAAAAGCACCCTGCGCGCTAGCACTTCTGCTGTAGGTGCGCGGGGTAGAATCCTCGCCACTGGGCGGCTAAACAGGAACAGCCAGGCTCTCACGGGGGCACGGAGACACGGAGAAGACCGCTCTGTACAGCCTGACTCTGTGTCTTTGTGCCTCTGTGTGAAATTGTTCGAAGATTAAAAACCCGCGATCGCAAACCCCTTCACGACAAGGGACTGTCGTGCCACGATGGGTCCACAATGT
>JBKCUW010000083.1:0-197982 GCA_046318275.1 Pirellula sp.
GTTCAAACAGCCATCGAGCACTTGCACTGAGTACCGTTGCACTGAGTACCGTTGCACTGAGTACCGTTGCACTGAGTACCGTTGCACTGAGTACAAGCATGACGAAATCCACTCTGATTCACGATTTGGATGATGAGCGAATTATTCAGGGCCGTCTTCCGCTTTGGACGCTGCAAAAATCCGAGTATCGGGCCGAACATCGTCCAACATCCCTGCGCGAATGTGCATCAGCACCAGCGTTCTCGACTTCTTCTGGATCGTGGTGGGCGAAATCTCTAGCCCGGAAAGGTCGTTATCGGTCCAGCCAAGGGCAATCCATTCACCTCGTTGGAGTGGGTAGCGTTGCGCGAAATCCTGAAGCATCGGCCCTAAATACACCCCTTGATCCACTTGATCCGTCCACATGAGTCCATCCTCCACGCGGAGCGTCTTTGGCATCGCCGTCAACGGATTCTCGTCCCATTCCGAACACCAACGAATCGCACCCTCGGGAAGCGGTTGCAAACGGCCTTGAACTTTTTCACCATTTTCGGATGTTCCAGCCCAACCGGTCATGAATATTCCATCGCCGGTGATCCCGAGAATACCGATATCTCGAACCGCAAAACCGATCTTGTTCACCCCCTCAAAAACGCCTTGTGCTTCGTCGAGCTTCCACGCTACAGGACCGCCGAAATCAACCATTTCTTCGGACTGCAATACTCCGGTGGTGTTGGACAAAACCGGATACCGTTGCAGGCCAGTCCCACGTTCATCGGCAAGCCACGATTCCACATAGGTCGTGTCATCACTCCCTTTTCGGTTACTCGCTCTAGGAATCGGTACAACCAACCCATCTCCCTTTTTGAAGACGGCTTGATAATTGGTTGACAGTGAAGTGTAAAGGGAGTTGTAACTCGAGAGCAAACCTCGAGGATAATCGTTATGGCATTCCAAAAATCCATAGGTTGTTTGGCTGCGCGAAAAACCGACGTCGAGTTGAACGCTACGAGCCACGACGGCGGCCCCCACCAACGCGATGATCGGCGCAGCAACCCAAGCCAATTCAACCTTTCCAATCAGTCGAAAGACCAGCCAATTGGCAGGTACAAGTACTACCAAATACCATGCCAGCAAACGAACAATGGTGCTGATCTGCGGAACGGTGATACCGGAGGATTCACGAAGGCACAGCAGCGAGTTCTCGATCACTCGCGACGATGGGTTCCAAGCGCCTAAACTCGTTGACTTTCCAGTAGGAAATTTCGCTTGCACATCCGTCGATGCCAAACTCTTCACATCCGACTCTGACCGCATCATGGAACTGTCGAAATCTCGGGCCCACAACCGCAAGCGCGTCGTGTGAAACGGATTCAACTCGGTGCCGAAATATTGGTCTGCATACTGCGTCGTTGCCTCCGCCCCCAATGTGGGATGCCGATGCGGTTTGCGCAAGATTCCATTGTGGATCATCGAACTGTACGACGGCCAATTAAGAAAGGCCGCGTCGGACATCGGGAACGTCGTCATCACCACACGGCCTTGACCGATCAAACGCTCTGCGACCAAACCCTGCAAACTTGGAACCCAACTCGCTCCTTCGACCAAATCGCCAGTCAAACAAGGAACACTTTTATTCGGCTTGAACGGAATCCTGTCGCCACCAGCAAACCGAATGCTCCAATCCCGATCGAGGTCGGCGATCACATCTTCCGTCAACGACGAGTCTGCGGTTCCTTGAAGGGGTGTTAGATCCTTCAAGAATGTCGATTCGACTGCCGAGATAGCCTCAGGGCCATTGATGATCAGCGTTCCACCGAACCGCAACCAATCCTTCATGGCAATCTGCTGCTGTTCGCTCATGAGACTGGGCGAGAGGTCGTTGATGACAATGTGCGAGATCGAGGTCATCGTCGCTAGCTGATTGGGAAAATTCCCTGCAACCTCCGACTCTGAAATATCCACGATGCGATGGGGGGAAATCCGCAATTGCTGCAATTCGTCATTGCGAGGCCAGACAATGCAGTCAAGCCCTCTCCAGAACGTATAGCGAGCAGGTTCGCGACTGAGCACGACAAAATTGTACTGATACCCTTCCAAATATTTGTTCGGAAAGGTTTCTTCCAAAACCGGCGTGCCGATTCCACGGAGTGTGTAACTTGCAAAGAGCGAAGAGTTGGGCGGCTTGCCCGGATCCGCCGGCGACCCTTCATTGGTAGCTTTAAGCAAGGGTTGCAATACCCTCATCTCGATCGTTTTTTCTTGACCGACTGCGAGCGCAACGTTTCTGCGAATTTGGTACGGTGCGTAACCCGGTTGAAACCCGATCGGTGTACCTTCTCGATCGACTACCGACACGCCGGCAGTCAACGACTCGTCGCTGAAATTCGCTTTGAGTTTATGCCGAAGTTGGTACCAATGCCCCATCTTGAGAAAGTTACCGACCGAATCCCCAGCAAACGGCAAAGCTCGCATCTCATCAGCGGCCAAACGTTGTTTCTTTTTCTTCGCATCTTCAGCCTTGCTCGCTTCTGACGCAGAATCGCTATTGCATCCCCGGCACCCGACTAAAGGAAAGACGAGCAATAACAACCAAATGCTTTTCCAAGCGAAGGAACTTGCGAGAAAGTCGCTAGACCGAGCATCCGCACGATCACAACCCTTGTTTCGGACCTTATTACGCATGATCATTGCGCACAATACGCCCCCTATTGAAGTGCCAAGCATGCGTGTTCATCAATTGCCAAACATGCAGCCTCGGGCACATTGCGACCGACCACAGGTTTCAGCTTCGGAACGGGTACCCTTGGATTGCGAATCACCGATGACCGGCGCACCGATCACGCTCAAAAGTTTCGACATATGCTTGGATCCGCACTTAGGGCACTCCGGCTTGGATTCCAAGTTCTTCACAAGGAGTTCCGCTTCATTTTTGCAATCATCGCAACGGTACTCGTACAATGGCATCGCACAATCTCCCTTTGAGTATTCTGTAGTCGCTATTAGGCCGGCCGTCGCTATTAGGCCAGCAGTCGCTATCGGGGCAGCAGTCGCTATCGGGAAACGAGAGGCACTTAATGGCCATTAAACGCGATCAGCCAATCCACCAAATCGCCAATCCGATCACGGCAGCAACAATTCCCAAAAAGCTGACAGCCCACAATGCCGTGCTCCAGGATTGTTTCAGAATCAGATCGGTTCTTTCGTGCCGGGTCGCTGCCATAACCAGCGAGACTGCCGCAAGCACAGGCAGGACCCAAAGAAGGTATTCCACTGAAATCGACATGACTCTACTCCCACAGTATTGCGGGGAGCCTGAGTGGCTTCCCCTCAGCCAGCCTTCATTCTATCAGCACATCGAACCAGGCCAATACTGCTACGACGCTCCCACAGCGAGCGTTAACATTGCCGACGTTTCGGAAAACTGGGCGACGCCACGCGACCGCTGGACAGTGCTGAATCATCATAGACAGCGCCTAATCATCCTAGGCAGTGCGCAATCAGGTTGGCCAACACATCGTCAGGCTGGTTAAACGGCTAATAAGCTGGCGAATCGCCTAAAGGGTGCTGATCCGAGCCCCAGTGTTTTTAAGCACCTCGGCCAAATCCACGCGAACACCGTCAGCCCACAAACCTTCGAGATCGTAAAACTTACGATTTTCCTCGTCGAACAGGTGTACGATGATTCCGCCATAATCGATGGCAATCCAATGGCTTTCATCATAACCAGACATGGAGATACGGACTTCACCCCGTTTTTTGAGTTCACGATGGATCTCCTCAGCGATCGCATGCAGTTGCCGGCGACTGGTCCCGGTGGCGATCACAAAACAGTCAAAAATGCTGGTTTGGCGGGACAAATCAAGCACGACAATGTCCTGCCCTTTGTTTTCCGCCGCGATTCTCGCAGCGATTTTTGCTGATTCGATACTATCCGCAACCGTCTTAGGATTCGTGGTGATGCTAACAGAATCGTTTCCTACGATGGTCATTCGGAAAGGCTCATTGGGAAAAAGGTGAATACGAGAAAACTAGTCTGGTTGGACTAGGTCCGGGTGGATAGGCGAAGGCCAGAGAACGGCCCGCGACACGAAACGCGTCTCCCCCACCAGAACGTATTCTAATCCAGATGGAGTAAAGTGTCACGCCAAAGGGCGACACAGAAAACCGTTGCAAAGTTCACCGAAACCGCGAACACAAGGCCTCGCGATGGGTCCTGCTGAAAGCTGTTTTATTCCGGCTGTACCGGTTTTGCCGTTAGACTCTTGAGCGGATGGTATAAACTGAGTGGGGTTTCGAATGCCCCCCCCCACTAGCCGCCGACACGACCTATGGTTCTCGACCATGGCAAGTACCTTGACCGCACCATCCACCGCAAAAACCGATACCGCTCACCAGCGCTGCCTGAATGTGGACTGCGCTGCCTCCTACAGTGTCGACGAAGTCCTGACACGCTGCAAAGTATGCGGCGATTTGTTGGATGTCGTCTACGACTGGGACCGCTTGCCTGTTCCTAGACGGCTTTCGGATTTTGAGGCAATGTGGTTGCGACGCTATGAGCCACTTCGATTCTCCGGCGTTTGGCGATTCCATGAACTTCTTCCCTATGCACCGCAAAACCGTGTGATCACGGTCGGCGAAGGCCAAACGCTGCTCCAACAAGCCGACAATGTGGCTCGTTATGTCGGGATTCGTCCAGGCCAACTCTACCTGCAATACGAAGGGATGAACCCGTCGGGGTCGTTCAAGGACAATGGGATGTGTGCAGCATTCACGCACGCACACATGATCGGGGCAAAACGCGCAGCCTGCGCTTCGACCGGGAATACCAGCGCCTCACTCGCGATGTACTGCGCTGTGACCCAACTCATGAAGGCCGTGATTTTTATCGGCAGCGGCAAGATCTCGTATGGGAAACTATCGCAGGCCCTCGAATACGGTGCTTTGACCGTCCAAATCGCCGGGGACTTCGATGACGCGATGGCGAGAGTCCAAGAAGTCTCCAAAGAGCTCGGAATCTATCTAGTCAACAGCGTCAACCCATTCCGACTCGAAGGCCAAAAAACGGTAATGTACCGCGTTCTGGAAGCATTGCGGTGGGAAGTACCCGATTGGATTGTGGTTCCTGGTGGCAACCTCGGGAACAGCAGCGCCTTTGGCAAAGCCTTCCTCGAACTACGTGAACTCGGATTGATCGATCGTGTCCCTCGGCTGGCCGTCATCAACGCGGCAGGAGCCGATACGCTCGATGTGCTCTACAACCAACGCAACCTCAAATGGAACCGCGGTCGGCCTCGCATGGAAACCGCGTGTTGGTACTACGACGAACTCGATCGAGGCAAAATCAAGGCTGATACGATCGCGAGCGCTATAGAAATCAATCGCCCGGTCAATTTGAAGAAATGCCTCAGAGCCCTCGATGTATGCGATGGAGTGGTCCGAAAAGTTAACGACCAAGAGATCCTCGATGCGAAAGCCCAAGTCGGCGCAGGAGGGATCGGATGTGAACCAGCTAGCGCGGCAAGCGTCGCTGGTGCAAAACTACTTCGCCAGCAAGGAGTCATCGGAATGGACGACCGCGTCGTTTGCATTCTGACCGGCCATCAGCTCAAAGACCCGACTGCTACCGTTGCTTATCACACCACCGACCAAGAAAAGTTCAACGAAGTTCTCGGAAGCCGCGGTGTTTCCCGAGCCTCCTTTGCCAATCGAGCCATCGCTGTCCCCAACGAAATCGACGCAATCGTTAAGGCGATCCAGCTCTACTCGTAATACTGGCATGCATCGCCGATCGAAACTCATCAAATCGCAAGTCGTCTTCTTGGGTCATTGCGATTTCCATCGCTGGAAATCGGTATAGGGGAAACTCTTCGCGCTCGCATGTCCCGGGTCCCAAAGCCTATCGATATCGATAAATGAGTCCGGCCTGCGGTTGAGCATCTCCTCCAGTGACATGCTCGGATCGTCCACCAATATCCAGCGCAATTGGTATTTGCCATCGGTGAGTATATCTCGCCAATCCAACGATCCATCCTCTCTGGAAGTAACCTCGTTGGCCCCGGATTCCGTGGGATCCTCGCCCTCCGATAACAGCAAGCAAAGGGTAGTCCCCCACGAACTGCCGTCCTTGCTGACGCGTCCCTCGCCAAATGCTACCGGTTTCGGATCGACCATTTCCATTTGATGGCCATCATCGCTACGGTGGATTCGGTGAATAGCAACCACTCCGAATTGCCCCGAAGGAACCTGCGATAATCCCTTGATCTTCAAATGCAGACCGGTCCGCCATGTCGCAATCGAATCCATCGAAGGAATCTGATCGGAAGCGGCATAACTCCGGTTCTTGATCGCTGCGTAATCCTCGATAAACTTCGACCACTGCCGGTCCGTGTGACCATCCTCTGGGAATTTGACGCCTCCTCCATGGTCTTCATGCCCCAACGCTTTGGCACGGATCAAACTCCTTCCGGGTTCCGCGAGATCTATAAGTTTTCGATTCTCCAAAAGCTGTAACGTTTCGCCCGGTGACTTCGGAACAATCCAGCTCATCGACGCACCGTTCTTTTCAACTTGTTTGGCATTCCTATCAGGTGAATGGCAGTTCGCGCAGCGTTCCAACTGAGACCAAATGACGTCGACGAACCGACCGAGCACCTGATCCTTGCGAGCATGCCGTATCAAGGCCTCATCGAGCATGAGGTCCCGCAGTTCCGGAAGTTGTGTGTTTAAGGATTCAGGGTCCTGGCATGCGGATCTTATCCACTCTCCGATCGCATCCAACTCCGCACGCCGAACCCGCTCGTGGATCGGATCGGAGGTCGCGTTTGTCTTCGCGATGAACTCCAACAACTTGGATTCACCCGGTGACTCTGTATTGATCCACCCACGGGCTCGCAACGACGCAAACGACCCGCTCGGATCTTCGTTCATGAAGTCACTGAGCTTCATGCCTTGCATGTGGCACTCCGAACAACTGCTCCCCTCTGGCGATCGCAGCAGAGGAACGACACGACGCTGGTAGAGTTCCGATGGAGTCTCTGCAAACATACCCCCGGAAATACCGATCACCATCGCAAGGGCAACCACGAAACGCAAATCACTCATAAGAACACTTCCCACATTGAATATCCAAGGGCCATCAACTAAGTCCACTATCCAAACAACAATACATCCAACAAGCCACCCAGCGGCAACGCCGGGTGGCTTGCAATCGTTGACTATTCGAAATCTCGAATGACTTCGCCACCGTTTACCGAGTGTAGAGCTCGGATGATCGATGTATCGATGCTGTTGCTGATGTACTGAACCGAACCATCCGCAAACCCTAGATTAGCGCCGCTACCGTGATAGCTTCGTGGACCAAAGTAGCCAGTAAAGTGAGTCACCAAGTCCGGAATCCAACTATTGGGTGGCAGATAGCCGTTGGTTAATGAATTGATCGCTCCACTGAAACCCCAGCAAATCCCTCGACCTCGAAGTGCCGGGCTTGAACCGCCTCGCCAACCAGTAAACCCTCCCCAAACCGTCTCAAGCGCAGGATTGGAAACCATTCCGCTCGCGTCAGCAAACATACTCCAAGGAGAACCTGTTGTTTTCAGACCAGGCGTGGCGTTCAATCCCGAACTCAACCCACTTGAGCCATTGAGTGTGTACTGGTAGGGAAAACGAGGTGTTTTGCCAGCAGGCAACGTAATGTCGTCTCCTACGCTCCGTACGGACTCGCTGAGCATCACGGTCTGCGAGGTACCATCCTGGATATCGCGAAATCTTCGCTGCGAATATTGGTATACGATTCCATCTGTATTCCATCGAAGATCGTTATTGGTACCGGTCGCACTGCCGTAGCTAATCAGGTAATTCACGCCGCCGTAATTGTAGGTAGTTCCATTAACGATCACTTGCTGAACGCTCGGCGCAGGATCGCTCGGACACAAAAACGTCGCGATAGGCGTCCCAAAAGCAGCAATGAATTTCGGGTTTGGAACCTTGGCATTGAACGGCCCTTGCCAAGCGATCTGACCATAATCCAAGAGATTATGGATGTTCGTTTGCTCGAGATACGGCAGCAGACGAGCTTGGACAGAGAAGTCGCTATCGACTCCCCCACCCATTGGGAATTTTTTGAAGGCCGACTCATAGTTCATCATGGCCAAACTCAATTGACGAGTATTGTTGCTGCATTGCATCCTCCTAGCCGCTTCGCGAGCGGCTTGAACCGCAGGTAGAAGCAAACCTACAAGAACACCGATAATGGCAATCACGACAAGCAGTTCAACCAAAGTGAACGCGACTCGCCGTGTTGATGCAATCAACCGTTGCGAAGACCGTAAATTCATTCTTTCGATCGCTCGAGAATACGGCCTAGGCATTGTGTCGATGCCTGAATTCAACGAAGTAATAAAAGCAAAATGGATAGTCATTTAAGATTGAATGATTTGTTTGATGGTAATGAAAGAATTAAAAAGTCCCGGCGTTTGGCCCCGGCGACGCGAGCAAGCAGTCACCGCGTCGAGCAGCAGACTCCATCACCACTTTGGTCGACTCAGAATGGCGCACTTGGAACAGAAAAACGACCCACTTGTGAAGGGCGGGTGGAAAACCGTGCAAGTGCGCCATACCGAATCGACTCAGTGTGGTGAAAAGCATCTAGCAACGCGTAGCATCGAAGTCGTTGCGAAGCGTTCAGTGCCTCGTGTAGCATTCGATGAAGTCAGCGTCGAGAAAGCACCATCGCAAAAGAACTCGCCCAAATAACGGAAGGCCTTCAGAACCACACAGGCTCAGGCGACCGCTTAGAGGGACTTTTTGAAGTTCTACGCGCGAAAGTGCAGGGGCATTTGCGATACCGCAGTTGCCAACGATGCGATCGAGAATTTAGGGGGTGGTGTATCAGGAGGATAAACCGTCGACTCCCAATCGTCGCGAGCCATCAACCATGACGGTGAGGCGGGAGCATTCTTAAAACCACTTTGAACGCACCAATCAAAGTTGAACCACGGAAGCGTTGAGAAAAGTGAGATCTTGCCTTGGCACCTCAATGCGAGAATACTGAGGGTTCCCTTCGAACCGCGCGACTTCACGTTTGAAGAGCCTTTGTTCTTGGTACAGCAGGACTTTGCACTACTGCTGCAACACGCATTTGCTCTCGCCGTAGAAACCGCCCCTGAATTTGCATCCGATCTGTCGGATACCGATTCTTGTTGAGGCGAACAGGGCATCGAATCGGTGTCAAGCTCCATGAGGTAGGACACAAACGCCGGAGGAACAACGTGGTTTTTCCTGGCCCAGGCCAAACGTTCTCGGAGCGAGTAGCAGCAACAGCTCGTCCAACATTGTTCCGCAGACACACAACCGCAACGGCAATTTTGGCAGGGGAACGGTTCCGAACAGTCTTTCGATGCCCCCAACAAACGAGCTGTGCCCGAAGAGCGAATCGAAGGAATTGGGAGCAGTGCGCAGCCGAAACACAGCAGCAGCATTACCGCTACCGCTTTCTGCGTCACGAAGACAAACCGAGTCTTTCTCAAAAAACCGAACAAGCTTGCAATGCTCCAGGTCCGCCAGGCATTCCCAGCATGACAACATTTGAGCCCGCCCTTCACGACTTTAAGGGTAGTGAAGCATCGTCGAAAAGCAACTCTTCTGGTTCTCGATCCATAAAAAAACAGGACTTAAGCACCGCGGCATTAAGTCCTGTTTTTGCGTTCGATTTCAGATTAGCAATCAGACTTTGTCATTCACCATGCTGCCCGCGTAAGGGAAAGTGATGGCAGCAAGGCATTGACCTAAATTACGCGCTCTCTTTGCGTTTTGGAACCGTTTTGAAAGGCCGGATCTTGCCATCGGTCGCGTCGATATCGATGGTGTACGATGTTCCCTCTTCTTGTTCGGGAAGTTCGAACATCACGTCCATCATGATTTCTTCGACAATACTTCGGAGACCGCGAGCACCGACACTCTTGCTATGCGCTTTGTTGGCGATGTAGCTGAGGGCAGCTTCAGAGAAATGCAACTCGCAATTCTCCATCCCGAAGAGAGCTTGGTACTGTTTGACCAAGGCGTTCTTTGGCTCGGTGAGAACCTTGATCAAACCAGGTACATCGAGCGGGGCGAGAGCGGTGACAACGGGAAGGCGACCGATCAACTCGGGAATCATCCCAAACTCGAGAATATCATCCGAATGGATATGGGAGAGGAGTTGAGCGACATCCTTCTCCTCTCGAACAGTAGCCCCTGGCCCGAAGCCGAGCGACTTCTTCCCGAGACGCTTGCTGATGATCTCTTCGACACCGACGAACGTTCCACCGCAGATGAATAGGATATTGGTCGTATCCATCTGAATGTACTGCTGTTCAGGATGCTTGCGTCCGCCTTGTGGAGGAACATTTGCAACGGTTCCTTCAAGCATTTTCAGCAACGCTTGCTGGACCCCTTCGCCCGAAACGTCGCGGGTGATCGAGACGTTTTGGCTTGTCTTGCCGATCTTGTCGATTTCATCGATATAGAGAATCCCGCGTTGAGCTGCTTCGATATCGAAATCGGCAGCGTGCAGAAGCTTGAGAAGCAGATTCTCGACGTCTTCACCCACGTAACCGGCTTCGGTCAAGGTGGTCGCATCACCGATAGCGAAAGGAACGTTGAGCATTTTCGCCAGGGTGCGAGCCATCAGCGTTTTGCCGCTGCCTGTCGGACCGACCAAGAGGATGTTCGACTTTTCGATCTCCACGTCCGAGCCTTCCCAGTCCGCGCTGAGACGCTTGTAGTGATTGTGCACGGCAACTGCCAACGCGCGCTTCGTTTGGACTTGGCCGATCACATACTGATCGAGGTGGGAGACGATTTCTCGGGGAGCCGGGATCTCATTGAAGAGTTTCTTGGTCGGGCCGCGCCGCCGTTGCTCTTGATCGAGAATCGAGGAACAGAGCTCGATGCATTCACCACAGATGTAGACATCGCCCGGACCTTCGACCAGCGGCCCTACATCGCGGTAGCTTTTGCGACAGAACGAACAGAAGGCATTCTTTTTCGTTGTGCCACCGTTGCCAGCTCGACGACCGGCCATGACATCCTTACCTGAAGGCATTCTCGACTCCTTAACTAGTAGCTGCCCCCCGTAGCACCCAAAGTATTTGGCGGTTACGGTTGGATCAGATTGGTTCACGTGATGGAGCTCGATCGTCAGCACCAAAGCGACAATGCATTACATTATCCCCTTGTGCAAACCGGGCATCCGTGACCACTGGTTCGAGCCGATGGGTTGTTGTTTCGTCGCTTCGAGCGACCAAGGCCTCCCAGGCCAAAGCGTTTTGATCGTTTGTTGGAAGTCTACCATATCTTTCCAGAGGATCTTTCCGGAGGCTTGATCTTTTCCGATGCTTTATGAGCGTTTTGCAGATCCAACGTCAGTTAAGACCCACCGTTCACTCGGCATCGGAAAGCTCCGGAAACATCGTCATGGAGCACCCCTGTCAGGTGGCTCAACAGACTCCGTCGATCGAGGCGCTGATTCCTTTTCGTTTGCTGCCGGCGACGGTGGTTTATTCCCCTCGCGAAGCAACGACTTAATCTTTCGGAATTCCTGTTCGTCGATGTCACCCTCACTGCGCATTTCTTCGAAATTCTTCCGTATCAATTCATCGAGTTGCTGGGTTTCGGTGTTGGAATCGCGCAACTTTGCCAAGTAGTACACGGCGATCGCGCTGACGATTAGCAATACCAAGACTCCTAAAACCGATTGAACAACTGGGTCCGAAGCGAACGCGGCGATGGACGACCGAGGATCGGGTGCGGTATTCATTCTTAAAGCAATCGGAAGGCTAGAGGACAGTTTCAGCTGGCTCTGATTTTAACCGAATTGCACCGAGAGTCATTCTCGTATGAGCACGTCCCGCAGGGTTCCCCATCGGGGCCCGCAAGGACTCGGTGCAATGGTATGCCGCTGTCCAACGGGAAGTCTACGCCTCAGCTTCAAATTCCCCGGGAAATCTTCAGCGAAAGGGCATCCAAAAAATCATCGAACCGAACGCGTCGGAACAATCCCAGCGACCAAAAACCTGTCCGTTTTGTGCATACAACAAGGATTGCTCCACGAAAAAAGGCCTCGGGTATTTCCCAAGGCCTCTTTTGCATGTTTCAAAAAGTCACCCGCGTCGCGGTTCTGGGGATCCAACGCCCCATCCGCCACTAAGCGAGCCCCATTCGTTCTTTCGGATCTTTGAGGGCGTGTTGCAGGCGAGCCAACGCTTCGGTCTCGATTTGACGAACCCGCTCCCGAGTCAATCCGAGCTGAGCCCCGATTTCCTTGAGCGTGTGGGGAGCGGAATCTCCTAGACCAAACCGCATTTTCAATACCGTGGACTCGCGGGCGTCAAGCGTTCCGAGCAACTCGAGGGCCGTCTTCATCACGTCGTGATCAAGCAACTCCTCATCGGGACTTTTGAGCCTCTCATCCATCACCATTTCGCCAAGAGACCAACCTTGATCGGACTGATCGCTTTGCGGAGTGGCGTTGTAAATCTGGATCGCCTTCTTGATGATCGGCAACTTCTTCTTGGGCAATCCCAAGATCCGCGCGATCTCCTCCTGGGTCGGCATCCGCCCGAGCTCATCGCTCAGCCTCGCCGTTGCCCGCCGCCATTTGCTCAGCAACTCCACCATGTATGCTGGAATTCGAATCGTCTTCGCGGAGTTGATCAGAGCCCGTTTGATCGATTGCTTGATCCAGTAACTCGCGTAGGTGCTGAACCGCGTTCCCATGTCGGGATCAAATCCCTCCACGGCCCGGAGCAACCCCAAATTCCCTTCCTCGATCAAATCTTGAAGGGCCAGCCCTTTGCCAACGTAACTCCGGGCGATATTCACTACCAAACGCAAATTGGCCCGAACCATACGGTCTCGAGCCTGCACGTCCCCCATCGCAATCTGCCGAGCGAGCATACGCTCGTCCTCAGCCGTTAGCAGTTTGGTTTCGTTGATCTCTCGCAAATAGGTTTCGAGAGGGGACTGTAACTGGTCGCCATCCTTGCGACGTCGACGACCGGAAGCCAAAGTGGCCTCATCGTCTCGTGGATCCTCCACCTCATCGAGAAACGATCGAGGATGAACCATCGAAGGGTCTTTCTCACGTGCGAGAGGGAAATAAAAAAGGGTTGTTGCCGGTTGCTTCCCAACATCTCTCCGACCGACTTCCCCCGACTTAAAACCAGAGAGCCATGCGAGGGTGGTCGATCGAAGAGACACTGGGACACGATTGGATCGGCGGGAAATGAATGCATTTCTCAAGAAATCTGGTACGAACCAGCCTGTAGCGGATGTGCGGAGTGCGCACTGCTCTGTCCGAGGCGGCGTTTTGCCTTACAATCCTTACTGTCGATCTGGCCAGAGTAGCTGTTGCGGCCCGAGCAGTTGTTGCGGCCCGAGCGATTGATCCAGGCTGCACGGTCGATGGACACCGCCCACAGTTCGCCAGGAACAACACAGTTCGCTAGGAACAACCCGTTCCGATGAACTTTCGAGCGTTTCTCCGAACCTACTCGAAATGCGAATCCCCGAATCCAACGGTTATCTCCCAATCCAAACTTCCCTTGAGTCACCTGAACGCATTATGCTCGCTCCGGAATTATCCGCTGGCAGTTCCCAAGCCCCATCGAACACCTCCAGCCAATCCACATCCAACGCGGAGCTTTGCGATCGAAATCGCTGGCACAACTTGGCGGACAACGTGTTGCAAGGCCGCGATGTTTCCCGTGAACAAGCCCTCGAAATCCTTCAATCGTCCGACGACGAACTGATGGACCTGATCTCAGCCGCGTTCCGGATACGTCGCGAGCACTTTGGAAAAACGGTCCAACTCTACTTCTTGATGAACGCAAAAAGTGGGCTCTGCCCAGAGGATTGCCACTACTGCAGCCAATCGAAAATCTCAGACGCACCGATCCCTAAGTACTCGATCCTCAGTAGGGACAAACTGCTCGATGGTGCCCGAATCGCCGCGGAACGCCAAAGCAAGACCTATTGCATCGTCATCAGCGGCCGTGCTCCCAACGAACGGGAAATCAAAGCCATCGAAACCATCGTTCCCGAAATCAAGCAAAAGTACGGCTTGAATATTTGCGCGTGCCTTGGGCTGCTCAATGAAACCCAGGCTATGAGGCTGGCGGCAGCAGGGGTCGACAAGGTCAACCACAACCTCAACACAAGCCGCGAGTACTACGAAGAGATCTGCACCACTCATACGTTCGACGATCGCGTTGAAACCCTCAAAAACGTCCGCAAAGCAGGTCTGCAACTCTGCAGCGGCGGCATTATCGGGATGGGTGAAAGCCAACGCGACATCGTCGAAATGGCCTTCTCTTTACGAGAACTCAACGTGGAATCTATCCCGCTCAACTTCCTGCATGCGATCGATGGAACCCCCATGCAGCAAAAGGAATACCTCACACCACGCGACTGCCTTCGAGCCCTCGCCATGTTCCGCTTTGTGAATCCTCAAAGCGAACTTCGCATCGCCGGAGGTCGCGAACGCCACCTCGGGTCCATGCAACCGCTCGGGCTCTACGTCGCCAACAGCATTTTCGTCGGAGATTACTTGACCACCCAAGGTCAAGCACCTTCGGAAGATTATCGGATGATCCAAGACATGGGGTTCGAGATCACCGGCCAAGCCTCTCTGCCCGCTTCCTGTTCCACGTCGTGCTCGGAAAATACTGGCTGCTCTGACAACCATGGCTGCGCGAGCACTGGCCATCCAGCGGCGGAACAAAGCTGCTGCAGCAAGAGCGGCTGTGGCCAGTGAATCAGTACAGCCGCCCCCTTCACTCCAGCTAGCCCGAACGCCAGCAACACGCAATCTCCTGCAAACAACCACTGCGCCCCCAAGGAAAACCATCGTGCCAAAACTAACTGTTGACGGAATCGGCAGCTTCGACGTCCCACCAGGCAAACGGCTGATCGCAGCCCTCCGCGAAGAAGCCGGTACCGACCAACTCCACGCTTGCGGCGGAAAAGCCCGATGCACCACGTGCCGTGTCGAGTTCCTCGCTGGCGAACCCGAGCAGATCACCGCTGCCGAAAAAGCGATCCTCGAAGCCCGCGGAGTTTCAGGTGTTCGCCTCAGCTGCCAAATCGCCTGCGATCACGACATGACCGTCCGGGTGATCAGTCGTCTCGAAGGAAGCGGCCGCAAAGATTGCGGCTCGCCCTACACTCCGGAAATTGAACCTCAACCTGTGGAATGGGTTTCCAAGTAATCGAGGATCACCACAGTGTTTTGAGGATTCTGGTGTTTTGGGGATCCTGAGATTTGTGTGGTTTCTGGGTTTTGTGACGATACTGGTCGCGTAACAAGAGATTCCATTTGGGATAAACTACAAGAGCTATGCTCCTCGTCGACAATCCCGTACTTCAACGCGAACTTTTGACCAACTTACGTGCGCCTCGCGCGTTCGTGCTGATGCTGGTCTATCAAATCGCTCTCGCAGCAGTGATTCTGATTGCATATCCCCGCGATGTCAGGATCGATTTATCCCGCGAGTCGGCTTCCGCCCAACGATTGGTTGATTTCTTTTTCGTCGGCCAATTCGCTATCGCTTCGCTGATGGCACCCAGCTTCACTGCCGGTTCGATCACCGGTGAGAAAGAGCGGAAGACCTATGAGATGCTTTTGGCCAGTCCGTTGCGACCCTGGGTCATCGTCTCTGGGAAACTCATCGCTGCGTTGACCCACCTCGTGGTCCTGATCATCGGTTCGCTCCCAATCATCATGCTCTGCTTGCCCTTGGGTGGTGTATCCATTTACGAACTCCTCGCGGCATACATGGGACTCGTTTTTGCTATCTTCCTTTTCGGCTCAATCAGTATCTTTTGCTCAAGCTATTTCAAACGCACCTCCTCCTCGCTCGTCGTGAGTTACGTTTTCATTTTGCCAATCTTGCTCCTAGGCGTATTTGCGTGGCTAGCACTCTCCAGCCGCGGTGACTTGCGATTGATTCTCACCACCACCGCAGTTCCCATCCTGTGCACCGTGTTCAGTTCAGTCTTACTCTCGGTAACTGCCAGGAGATTGCTCTACCCGCCCGATGTGGGGAGCCAAGGAAACGAAGTCGTCGATCTGGAAAAAGAGCAAAGGGAAGCCGTCGGCTTGGTAATCCAAAGGGATCAGTTCCCGGACAATTTGTTCGCTCCCCCTCGTCGAAAAACACTGATGGACGATGCTGCCAATCCCATCTATGACAAGGAGATGCATGCGGAACTCTTCAGCCAAGGGACTTTGATGCTGAGGCTGGTGATCCAATTGAGCATGGTCCTGGCGATCCCACTGATGGCCATTCTCCTCTTTTGGTTTCCCAATCTCGCTTCGTATTACGTTGGCTATGTGCTGGTATTCAACCTGCTGACCGCTCCCGTATTTACCGCTGGAAGTATCACCGGCGAACGAGAACGTCAAACGTTGGATCTACTTCTAACGACCACGATCTCCACGTGGCAAATCATGTGGGGTAAGCTCATCTCAGGGTTTCGTGTCTCGTTCGTATTGACTGCGTTTCTCATGTTTCCCATGGTTCTCGGCTGCATCAGCCCCGAGCTGTCTCGAAACTGGAAAGCGATGCTCGCGTTTTTTGCGATTTGCATCGTCGCCTCCTTGTTCAACTCAGTCCTTTCTCTGTTTATCTCGACGTTGGTGCGACGCACCAGCACCTCCCTAATGGCTTGCTACATCACACTCCTGGTCCTCTACTGCTTGCCTCTGGCTATCTACTTCCTCGTATGGAACTTTGCACCTAGTGATAGCGATGTCGAACATCTTCGCTATTTCGGAATCACCAGCCCGCTCATGGCATCGGACAGCGTTCCCATGACCTCCGTACAATCTGGGGTTTCTACTGCCAGAGCCAAGATCGGTTCATGGCCATTGGTTTTCAGTTACTTTGGAATTACCCTTGTCGCGACCGGCGTGTTGCTTGCAGTCACCTCCTGGCTGTTCCGTAGCCGATGGCGTCTGACGGGAAGAGGTTGATCTGTATGCCGTTCCCCCCCATTCCGCCCTTCCGAGGCCCATTCAAGGGCTTCTCCGCTGCTGAAGCTCTCAAGCAGTTCACGCAATTGGTAAATCAGCCGACACTGACCAATGCGATCAAAGAAGCCGCTCAGAAGCTCGGTCTCAATGAATTGAACCCTATGGCCAACGTCCAGGAAATCTTGCGACAAGCGGGCCGGTGGGTTGAAACATCGGTCGAACCATGGTCCCAGTTGGACCGATCTAGCTTGGTCCCTGGCATTAATGCGACGGGCGAGTGGTTCAATGCGCGATGGACCGCACCGCAATTGCTCAAAGATGTCTCCTCACTTCCGTCGCTCGTCTATGGAAGCTTTACACAAGACTCCGCGGTCGAACCTCAACTCAAAAAACTTCTGCTCGCGACGACCGGAGCTGCCGATGCCTTGATCACCCCCAACCTTTCATCGGCCATTTTTTTGGCGACGAAAGCGTACCAGCAAAGCGGAGCCATCGATGAAATCGTTCTGCCGCGGATCCACTGCATTCGGATTCCGTCGAGCGTTTCGCACGGGGGAGTGCACGTCCGATCGATCATCGATGCTGCCGGTACCCGCGTGACCGAAATCGGCAGCAGCACGGATTGCCAAATTGACGACTATCGTCGTGCTATCGGAACCAATCGAACCTTGCTCGTCCTATCCTCTCCAACGGCGCACGACGATTGCAAGGAACAAGGGATCCATATCGCCCGAGAAAAACAAGCTGCAGTGATTGAAATCGCTCTCGACGCATCCATCCATGATCTGGAGCCATATGGCATTCCTGCACACGCCATGACACGCCGATGGCAGGACGGACCGGACCTAATGATCATTCCCGGCCAATCTCTCCTCGCCGGCCCCGAATGTGGAATTGTGCTAGGCACCGCAGATGCAGTCGCCAAAGTCCGCGTTCTTTCCGAACAAATCGGCATGCAAGCGGATCGAGTCACCATAGCTGTCCTCTGCGAAACCTTGAGACGTATCGAATCGCTCGATGGCTGGAAACAATCCCCTATCGGCAGCACCATATGCACGTCGATCGAAAACCTCGAGAATCGAGCTCGCCGAATGGCGATCCAACTCGAAGTCGCTCCGTCAATCGAAACGATCGATGTGGCGAAAACACCTTGTCGACTCGGTTCTGGAAATTGGCAATCGGTGAAATTGGACAGTGCAACCCTCAAGCTCAAACCAAAAAATCGAACGGCCTCGCAATTCGCCGATCTGCTCGCAGCACTTCCTGCGCCGATTTGGTGCAACGTTCTTTCCGATCATGTCGAATTTGTTGTACGATCCATCGACCCATCGGACGACCACGTCATGATCGATGCCCTTTTGGCGATTGATGCCGAGGATCCCCTCGTCCCGGACGTCCCACCCACGGATTCTAAAACCCTCTAAACGGGTCGATCTCGGAGGAACCGTAGTCAACCAGTGCGATTGTTCCGTCGAGTTTTATAAAACACCAAAACATTTGCGATACCAAAGGAATTATTCGTGACCTCTGCCTCCTCAAGCAAAGCTTGGATTCGCCTCCACCCATCGGATCACTGCATCGTTGCACTCCGTCGATTCACACGAGGAGAGACCATCGACTGCGGTGCCATCGGTGGCCCAGTGGAACTCAAAAGGGACATTCCCGCCGGACACAAGTTGTGTGTGGTCCGACGTTCTCAAGGCGATGAAATCCATAAGTATGGGTGGTCGATCGGTGTTGCAACCCAAGACATCGACGTTGGTGAACACATTCACGATCACAACTTGCGATGCGAACATTCGCTCGATTACACCGGACTGGCCAACCAGACTCCCAATCCCCCGCAACCTCTTTCTGGGAAAACCTTCCAAGGCTACGTGCGTCCCAGCGGACGTGTCGGCACCAGGAATTACATCGCGGTCATTTCCACCGTCAATTGCTCGGCAGGTGTGTCGCGATCGGTCGCAACTCATTTCAATGAGGAAATCCTTAAGGCCTACCCAAACGTCGATGGTGTCGTCGCGTTCAAACACGATAGTGGTTGCGGAATGGCGCTCGACGGTATCAAGCATCGAACACTGAGCCGCGTACTCGGCGGTATTGCAAAACACCCGAACATCGCTGCGTATGTATTGATCGGCTTGGGGTGCGAGCAGAATACACTCGGTCACCTTCAGAAAAGCCAGAAGCTGGTTTCACTCCAAGGTGTCCAATGGCATCCGAACGCTTCGATGTCGCCGACACAAGACGTTCCGGTGCTCTCCATTCAGGACACCGGGGGTACCAAGGCTACGATTCGAAGAGCCGTCGAGATGGTGAAGGAACTCCTTCCGCAAGTTAACGCGATGCAGCGAACCACGGTGCCTGCAAGTGAAATCGTTCTAGCAACCAAATGCGGCGGGTCCGATGGCTACTCGGGCATCACCGCAAATCCCGCGCTCGGTGTCGTATCGGACTTGCTGGTCGCCCACGGTGGAACCTCGATCCTCTCGGAAACCACCGAACTGTATGGTGCCGAGCAACTCTTTACCAAACGGGCCCAATCGGAAAAAGTAGCCCGCCAATTGCTCGATAAGCTGCAGTGGTGGAAAGAGTACACAGCTCACTACGGCGAAGACATCGACAACAACCCATCGTTAGGCAACAAAGCAGGTGGATTAACCACCATTGTTGAAAAATCCCTGGGAGCTGCGAGCAAAGGTGGTTCAACGGCGTTGCAAGCAGTCATCGAGTATGGCGAACAGGTTTCTCAACGCGGGCTGGTCATCATGGATGCTCCCGGCTTTGATCCAGTTTGCGTCACAGGAATGGTCGCAGGAGGAGCCAACGTAGTTGTGTTCACCACCGGACGTGGTAGCTGCTTTGGCTGCAAACCCGTCCCGAGTATCAAAGTCGCCACGAACTCGTCGCTGTTCGAGCGAATGAACGACGATATGGACCTCAACATGGGAACGATCCTCGAAAACGAATCGATCGAACAAGCCGGTGCGAGGATGCTCGATGCAATTCTTGAAACAGCAAGTGGCAAAAAAACCAAAAGCGAATTGCTAGGCTATGGTGAAGATGAGTTCACCCCTTGGTCGATCGGACCAACCCTATAGGACAACATCCCCCCCCGAGAACCTTTGACTGCGAAGTGACAAGACCTGTGCTGACAACCGATACAGCTACGAACGCAACCGCGGATTCAACAACCGTTGCGCAGATGCAAGCGTGGGTGGATGCCTTTGCCAATGAACGATCTTGGGAACGATACCATTCCCCTAAGAACTTAGCCGTTTCGATCGCGATCGAGGCAGCAGAACTCCTGGAACACTTCCAATGGAGCGAAGGGCCAAATCGTGAGCGCCTTGCGAACGAAGCGAGCCCAACTAGCGGGAATCCGGAAAAAGGGAATGGGTGCACGGGGGTTAAGTACCGTGGGGAACTACAGAATCATTCCGAGGTCGCAGAAGAACTCTCAGACGTGTTGGCGTATTTGCTCCGCCTCGCAAGCGTGCTCGACATCGATCTTGCAAACGCGCTTCAGGCGAAGATGAGAAAGAACGCAATCAAGTATCCTGTGGACGTCGAACACCGATTCGGCTGAGCACTGGGCAAATACCGAGTGCTTGTTCATTCAAGATCGTCCAAGCCCTAACTGTAGTAAGCCTAGCGAGCAGCCTCGATCGATGCTGTCATGCTCCCTTTAGACTTCATGCTACAGGGATCCGCGCCATACGCCTTGATCTGATCCCGTTTGAGTTCAGCATGCTCAAGCGTCGTCGTTAAGCAGATCGCTCGCCCCGTCGTGTCCACCTCTTCGGCAAGTTTGCGACCAGCTGTTTCGGTCATGTGAAACAGTTCGCGCATCATGTCGATCACATAACCGTAGGTGTGCTCGGGGTCGTCCCACAAAATCACGTGGTACCGAGGCTGTTGCTTGGGCTTCGCTTTTTGTTCTTGTTCCTGAATTTCTGGTTCTGCAACGGCAGAATTGGATGACGCCATTTTAAAAATCCTCAACGAAAACCGTAACCATGCACGCCCCGATCGCGAATCCGATCCTCCAGGTCCGCACGACCGGAACGAACGCGTTATATTGTAGAACCGTAGTGACCTGTTTTGGCAAGAATAATTCTTACAATTTGCACAATCCGCCATGAGCGCATTTACACCCATCGACCGTTATCTTGAGAACAATCGTCAAAGTCACCTGGAGCAATTGTTCGAGCTTCTTCGGATACCTAGCATTTCCGCAGACAGCACCAAAAAGGGGGAGATGGAAGCCGCCGCGCACTGGGTCGCCAATCGGCTGAAATCGGCCGGCCTTAAAACGGAACTGATCCCCGGTGAAGGCCCTGCGCTGGTCTACGCGGAAACGCCACCGGTTCCCGGGAAACCAGTAGTGCTCGTTTACGGTCACTACGACGTCCAACCGGCCGACCCACTCGATCTGTGGAAATCCCCCCCCTTCGAACCCGTCATCCGAGATGGAAACATCGTTGCCCGTGGCTCTACGGACGACAAAGGTCAAATGCTGACCCACGTCTTGAGCGTGCTAGCGTGGCATGAAGCTGGCATGCCGCTACCGCTGCAGGTAAAGTTTTTGATCGAAGGTCAAGAGGAAATGGGGAGCGAAGTCCTCGAGGCGAAACTCCCCGAAATCGCAAAGAAACTGGCGTGCGATGTGATCGTAATCAGCGACTCCTCTCAGTATGCCAAAGGGCAGCCTGCGATTACGTATGGGCTTCGAGGGATCGCTTACTTTGAATTGCGGGTGCATGGTCCCAAGGCAGATCTCCACTCCGGTTCGTTTGGAGGTGCGGTCACCAATCCAGGGCTAGCATTGGCTCGAATCTTGACCGACATCAAGACACCCGATGGCCGGATCCAACTCCCCGGTTTCTACGACTGCGTTGTCCCCCTAGAGGAATCCGAGCGAGAGATGTGGCGTTCCCTAGGTTTCTCCGATGCCAAATTCGCAGAAGCGTTAGGCGTTAAGGAATTGACCGGTGAAGAAGGTTTTAGCACGCTCGAGCGACGATGGGCCCGCCCAACTTTCGATGTCCATGGACTTCTCGGAGGTTACCAAGGAGAAGGTAGCAAAACGGTGATTCCTTCGTGGACTGGCGCGAAAATCAGTTTCCGCCTCGTACCCAATCAAGACCCCAAAACAGTTGGTAATCAGCTTCGCGAGTTCATCGCCTCCCACACCCCGCCTGGGGTCCGCGTCGAAGTGATCGATTTGCACGGTGGTCGCGGAGTGGTGGTAAACCCCAACTCTCGGTTCATGAAAGGCGCCGTCCACGCGGTCGAGGAAGGATTCGGCGTAAAACCCGTCCTCATCCGCGAAGGAGGGTCCATCCCCATCGTGGCGCAAATGGTCGATGCACTCCAATGCGACGTTCTGCTGATCGGATGGGGACTCGACGACGATGGAGCCCATAGCCCCAACGAAAAATTCTGCTTGGAGGACTTCTCTCGTGGCATCCGCGCCAGTAGCCGACTGTGGCATCATCTCGCCCAATAAGCCAGCCGTTGATCGGACCCGAGGCACCACCCTTTCCGATAGCCTAGCCCGCTGGCTGAGGCTATCGTTAGGCCCATCCAACGACCATCTTTCGCGAAGCCGTACAACCCGGCCAGCCGTTCCGCGTAAAGTCCGATCAGACTCTAGGTTAGACAATTGGTTTTCCGGACATTCCACATCCGTTTTGCAGAGTTGGAATTGGACCTCCGCAAAGTGCATTGCGATTGCAATCTGGCTCTTCTTTCTAGCGTCTGGAACGGAACTTTTTGGCTTTCAAAAATCCCCACCCGCCCCGACGTCTGAACTTCCCAGAAAACGCCCGCCATCGGCCAACGGCGCAGCACCATTCAAAGGGGTAGCACCAGCCAAAGGCGCAGCACCATCCAACGGCGCAGCACCATCCAAAGGTGTTCAACCACAAAAGGGGGATTCTGTTTTCCATACGATCGAATTGGCCGATGGCGCCCGACTCGTCGGGCTCATGCTCGGAGACAATCCATCGGAAATCTTTTTTGCATGTCGCCGAGAGTGGATGCGAGCCGAAGATCCGCAGTATTCCAAACGAGCTGCGGCGATCGCTTCCGAGGAACGCAAAGCTTACGAGCAACTGCGTGATCGTTTGAAACCCATGGTAGAGACCGACGCGAACGCGAAGCATGCTTTCTTCCTGAAACAGGAGTTAGAGCGAGCGCAGACCTGGTTGGACGCAGAAGCACACTCTGAAAGTGAACTGGTCTTGCTAATTTTGCCAAAACGCGACGTGAAACGCCTGCAGTTGCCGGAGACTTCTCGCCAGCTGGAATTGTTCAACACGGCTGTCTGGGCTTGGAGCAAACACCTCGGCGAACCTGAGCACGCTACGTCGATAGGCCTTCGCGAGGAATTGCAGAAACAAGGAATCGGGCCCGATTTGATCGCCGACACCCCCGACCTCGGACGTCGCTTTCAGGCAATTCCCCAAAGTGATATCGAGTGGACGGCTCGCATGTCGTTGGTGGAGTTCTCGCGAGATCGGGCGATCGAGTTCCAAGGAATCCAAGGGATGTCGATTCGGATCGAGCCCGGCAAGGAAGCCGACGTCGCGTCGCTCCTTCAAAAGGCGCTTTCTCAGCAAACAAGCTCAATCCTTGGCGAACTGCTTGGGGAGAAACCATCCCGAAAAGACAAGCAAGACGAACGATCCCAAAATCCATTGACCGCAGGAACCGCCGCGCGATGGTACGACGCGCCGCGATCACAACTCCATGATCCTGAAGAGCATTATTTCAGGACAACTGAGGTTTCGACCGACCTTCCTACGGGTAACGTCAACGTGCGATCCGCATTTGTGGTGAAGATGCCGGATGGAACGTGGTCCGCTATTTGGAGGACCGAAATCGATGAAAACGCGTCCCAGGTTCGAGCCGACTCCATTCAGCGATTGAACGACGACCCTCAGATACAGTCGCTGAAGAACTTGCTGGGCGGCTTGGGTTTAGCATCCGATGAGAATCTAAACCGGGCGCTGCAATCAGGTGCTTCCACCATGCATGCGCAACAAGAAGCGAACTACCGATTCGAGAAATTCCGCCAGCGTTATTTAAATCAACTCGATGTGCCAATCCTTCGCTGGGATCCAAACTAGCGAAACCGACACCGCCTTTGCTCGCTTAGTTAGTCCCTTACTGAATCATGCGTTTGGCAGCATCAACCATGTACATTGTGTTGCAGCCAGGACAACGCAAATACCACTCGTAGTAGTAGCTTTGCCCCGGTTTTCTCGTTTGTTGTTTAGTCGCCTTTTTGACGAGCGCAGTGCCGCACTTACGGCATGGTTCCCCTTCGGTCTCGTGCTTCGTATTCGAATCTCCTTCAACGCGATTGCTCGGGGGTGATGGGGCAGATGCCGTCCCCAAGTTGGTGTTCGCCGAGGCATCCTCTGGAGCGAGAAGTCCTTTCGCTCCCGCCGCTAGCTTCAGTTCCTCGATATATCCTACGTCGGGTGCAAGTTCATAGCCTTGAGCGGCAGCGACTGCCAACTCGTCGCAGCGTTCATTCTCCGCAATTCCAGCATGCCCTTTCACCCACCGAAACTCAACGTCATGCTTCTTTGCAACCTCCAGAAACCGTTTCCATAAGTCGACGTTTTTCGCTCTCTCACCTGGAGCTCGAAACCAATTCTTTTTTTGCCATCGCTGCACCGACCCCCGAGTCACCGAGTCGACGACATATTTCGAATCGCTGAAGAGAACAACACGGCATGGCCTAGTCAACGCTTCGAGCGCAGCGATGACGCCCATCAACTCCATCCGGTTGTTCGTCGTCTTCAAGAATCCCGCGGACAACTCTTTGCGGTGCTGACCAGCGATCAAAACCACACCATATCCACCGGGCCCTGGATTGGGCTCGGCCGCACCATCGGTGTAGATGATCACTTTCTCGCGTTGCCCTGAAGGTTCCGTCGGGTTGGATTCGTCGTTTTGATGCTTCACGTTAGGCTCATTCTCTAGGAGACCGCTCGCTGAGGTGCGATCACGTCAACATTGCGGAGTGTAGCGATTATAGCGACACATCCCAATGTATAGATTTACGTTTTGAGTCTTGCACTTTTCAAATTGCGCAAATTCCCAACCTAGGCTTTCTAAGGTACCCATCCTCAACGATTCGCCAAGAGTCGCTTGGAGCCGTACCATCCCATGATGCACAACTTGAGGCTGGATAATGATTTCGCAAAAGCGCGATCGGTGCGATCGCACACGCAAAGATGTGATAAAAACAACGCCGCTGGGCGTTGAGCAACTGGAGCAGCGGCTGATGAACGCAGTCGATTCTATCCAGTTGAATTTGCAGCATTTCATTTCGCCCAATGCAACTCTTGGCTCTACGCAATTGGTGGGGAAGTCCCCAATCGTATCCGGAGTTATTTCAGCCGCCTCGAAAGCGGTGTCCGCCAAAGTCTCCGCCACCACCAACCAAGCCCCAACCATTGTCGCACCACTCTCACTGAGCACGGGAACTGTGGTGCTGAACAAAAGTGTCAACGCGACCATTCTCGGGGCTGATGATAACGGCGAAGGGAATTTGACGTACTACTGGTCGGTCCTTCGCGCACCAACCAACAGCACGATCAATTTCGCCGTCAACAACACCAACATGGCGAAAAACAACACTCTGTCGTTCACGCGAGCGGGCGACTATGAAGTCCGAGTGATGGTGACAGACAAAGGGAATATGAGTACCTCGACATCCCTGCGTTTCACAGTTCGGTCTGTCGCAACGGCGGTTCAATTACAAACTGCCGACGGTCGAGCTGTTCCGCTGGGAACCCCTATCACAACCTCGCTGACATCGTTGTCGTTCCGAATGAATACACTCGACCAGTTTGGGACGGTGCTATCATCGAGCTCGAACATCACATGGTCGATGCTGTCAGGACCACAGGGAGCATCGATCCGTTCGGGGACAAGCGGTTTGATGAGCCAAGTGACCTTCTCGCGCGTAGGTACCTACTCGCTGCGAGCGATGATGGCTGGAAAAAACGTCGATTTCGCAGTAGTCATCAATCCCCGCCCCACCGCATTCCAAGTCACCCTGCCGAACACGAACACGGTGGCTCCGGGTGCTGCCGCTATTCCTGTGACCGGCACTACAACATCGGTTGGAGTTCGGGTAATCGATCAGTTTCAGAACACACTCACCTCCACTCCGGTGCTCTCTTGGACGACGATTTCAACGACCAATGCGGGTCTCGCACGGGTTTCTATGAGCGGAACCAATGCGAACATCACCTTTAGCAATTCCGGCACTTACCGACTGAGGGTTAGCTATGCCGGAATTTCTCGCGACATCGATTTTTCTGTCCAATCAACTTTGAAGTCACTTCAGATCACTCCGGGCGTTACCTCCATGACCACGGGTGGCACGCAGAAGTTTAGCGTCCGAGGGTTCGATCAGTTTCAACGCGAGCTTGCGACATTGCCGTCGATATCCTGGACCGCCAGTGACGGGGGCATCACAGTTAGTGGCGATTTCACCGCCCCCTCGACGGCAGGTTCTGTACGAATTAGCGCATCGGCAGGAAGTGTCAGTTCGTCTCTTTCGATCAGTTTGGTTGCACCGACATCTCCCAATGCACCAACAAACTTTTCTGCTGCAGGCCTCGGTGATCTCATCCGTTCGCTCTACGTGGACAACTCCATCAGCCGAACCGAAATGATTCAGATACTCCGATCTGTGGGAACCGACTCCAAAGTCGATGCTACAGAACTAACCGACCTAAGGGCACTCGTCACCAGCACCAACTTTGCGATGCCAGCGTACGTTCGAGAACTGGCCAGAGACGTTGTTTTTGACAACTCTGCGAACTTGTTTTTCCAAGGACAGACGGCGGGCAATCTTACAGGTGGCAGCTCCGCGTTGCTTCTGAACAAGTTGATTGACAAATGGTTCCTCGGGGCGGACGTTCCTACAGTGACCAACGCCAGCTTCACCTATCGCGATTCGACCGGCAACCTATTCAATGGCAGCCCATCTCGCAACGACGCGAAACAAGGTCAAGTTGGAGATTGCTACTTCATCGCATCCCTCGTTTCAATCGCTGATAAAAATCCAGATGCCGTCCGCAACATGTTCATCGACAACTTCGATGGAACCTATACCGTTCGGTTCTTCGGAGGGAACATGGGATCATTCCTTCAGAATGGGGTGATTACCGCCGGCTTCGCAACCGGAGCGGGAGTCGCTGATTATGTCACCGTCAATCGCAAGTTACCCACGTATTCCAACGGCATGCTGGTCTATTCCGGGTTCGGATTATCGGTCACAAATCCGGCAACCACTCTCTGGATCGCCTTGGCAGAGAAAGCCTACGCCCAATGGAACGAAACCGGCAAAACCGGCCGCAGCAGTGCTACCAACTCGTACGCAGCCATCGCAGGTGGCTGGATGTCAAACTCCAATGCCCACGTTCTCGGCACCAATTCGACGAACTATTCGTTCGTCAGTACCAACAAGCAGAACATGATCACCGCTTTGAACACAGGTAGAGCGGTCACGCTCGGAACCTCGGGTACCGCCAGCCTGAAGGGGTTGGTCGGAGGGCACGCGTACACTGTGGTGAGTTACAATCCTTCCACGGATGCATTCACACTTCATAATCCATGGGGATCCTCTCAACCCAGCGCGCTGACATGGACGGAACTTCAGCAGAACTGCAGCTCGTTTTGCGTTGCTGACCCACGTGGTTCGGTCGCGATATCCATGGCCAGCGTGAAACCCGTTTCCGCCAATGCTATCGAACCTGGATACACTCCCGTTCTAGTCGTCAACCACCGGTTTGGAGACTCATGGGGCACTACCGAATCGCGATCCACCGACGCTGGGTTGACTGACAGCGACGCCACAGACACCGTTACGTACCTGGCTATCTCGTACGATGGGGGTAGCAGCGATGACGAAGGACTACACCCATGGGACGAAACAGTGCAGGGATCGGCATTGAGCGATGGCTCGAAAAAGGATGATTACGATTCTACATTTGAGATGGCCGAAGACATTCGGACCAGCGATATGATGATGGTTGATCTCGCGCTCATCGAGTTGTATCTCGAACGCATGTAAAAGGATCCAAACCGAAGTAGGTCAGCGCCACGCCTGCAACGTAGCGGAAGTCGAAATAAAAAAGCCTGAGGAGCTTCCTCAGGCTTTTTTCATGATTGAAATGCTCTCTGTCACACCCCGAACAGACTCAAACGATGTCTGGCCGAGAGCGAGCAAGCGTCAAAGGCAACCGAGTTACGCCTTTGGAACATCGCTCGGCGAGACAGGTGCTGCCGGAGCTGCTGGTGCGGCAGGAACCGCAGGAGCAGCTGGTGCAGCAGCGGCAGGAGCAGCTGGAGCAGCAGCAGCGGGTGCTGGTGGAACGGCCGATGCGGTGGAGATGCTTCCGGAATCGACAGTGGTTCCACAGCTGCTGCATGGAGCAGCTGCTTGCGAAACAACAGCGGTTTCGCCACAACCGCAATCAGCGGTTGGAGCTGGATCACACGATGGTGCTGGTGCGCTGCAGGATGCTGCACCGCCCGAGCATCGAGCAGCCTTCTTTGCTTGGAGCTTAGCGAGCAATCCACCACCGTTGCAGCTCTTCGCTGCTCCACAGGATTCCTTCTTTGCGTGCAGACGAGCGAGAAGACCAGTGCGTCCACCACCGCAGTTGGAGCTACCGCCGCAATCTGCCATTGCGAACGAACCAAAACTGCTGACAACAAATGCAGCAACCGCGAAAGCGGCAATACGTACTCTAATCATTCGAAATTCCTCCGAGAGAACAATAAACGTGATCCACACAAAACTCCTCGATGCACATCCTGTAATCATGGATCGAGCTTCAACGTACCTCGCCCTACCGTCCATGCGGCTTTGCGATCAGCAGGCCAACTCAGCCCAGCTGCCGACTTTTCCGATTAGGGGCTTTGCGTAATATGGGTATTTCGGAAAGGTACCAGAGTTCCCTCGAGTGTCAACAACGGGTACCACCCCTCGGGACACCAAAGCTCAGGTACAAAAACCTCGGAAAAATCTCAGACTTATAAGATTTGAAAGGGTTTACGGACTCTACAGCCTCCCGGGAGTTTGGTAAATTTCGAGGTCGGTAAGTCGGAACGCAAGAACCGAGTTGCATACAGCCTCGGACTTGGCACCTCCGCCGGTACGGCAGATGCCCGAGTTCGGGCGACGCCTGCCGTCGAATGCGGTCTTCGGTGGTGGTTAGAGTTCGTGGTTTTAACCGACCTTTTTATTTGTTCGCTTGGAGAAATCCTCACGTGTTGATGCCCCTGGGTGTTCTTTCGCAATACATTTTTGGCTCCTTGCTATTCATCCTCTCCTTCTTCATCATCGGGATTATCCTGCTGCAAAGAGGTCGAGGAGGCGGTTTGACTGGCGCTCTGGGTGGTGCCGGTGGCCAAAGCGCGTTCGGTGTGAAAGCCGGCGATATTTTCACTCGCATCACGGCGGTCGCCGTTCTATTGTGGATTTTCACCTGCGCGTTGGCTTGCCGATGGTATCGCCCGGAAAACCTGAGCGACATCGAAGCCAATCCATCGGCGGTCAATACGATCGGTTCAGGGCCAGCAGGGTTCGGTGACCTTCCCGCCTCCGATCCGTTGAACTCGGTTTCACCGCTCGCACCGGCTCCTGGCGCTCCCCAGTCGGGCTTGGGTGCTCCCACACCAGAAACTCCGCTAACCCCACCATCCCAGGACATCGCACCGCCGGCTTCAACGGGATCGGAACCACCTGCTGCTACCCCAGCGGCAGAGCCCAATGCCGCACCACCGGCGGACACGCCAGCGGCACCAGACAAACCGTAATCAAAATTTCGCGCCGCTCGGCCGACCAACATCGCTTATCGGCTCATCCACTAGGAGAATTTTCGTAGTGTTGCAGAGCATGACAGGCCACGGGCACGCGTCCGGCAGCCATGGCGAATTGTCGATCGACGTCGAAATCAGGACCGTCAACAACCGTTTCCTCAAGGTATCTACGCGACTTTCAGACATCGTCGCTTCGATGGATCCCAAGATCGAAGGAGTGGTGCGAGAATCGCTGAGACGCGGAACTGTGAACGTCTCAATTCGAGTTGGGCACTCAATGCAAGGGAACGCTCCGCAGGTCCAGCTGGAGACTCTGAAGAGTTACATTAGTCAAGTTTCTTCGCTACTTCGCGAGGGTGGCCACGCAATCCAGTTGGAACTCGGCTCCCTGCTCCAACTCCCGGGAGTCCTCGCCAGTCCTACCTTCGACGATATCGAAGCCCTCGAAGAATCGGTGACAACGGTGCTGCGACAAGCGTTGTTGGATCTCAACCGGATGCGTGCCGTCGAAGGGGATGCGATGGCACAGCAGCTTTCCGATGGTGTTCTCCAAATCCGCTCGTTTCGCCAGAACATTCTCGAACGCGCTCCCTTAGTCATCGATGAATATCGCCGTCGCTTGGAAACGCGAGTCCGATCAAGCCTTGCAGAACTGGGGCACTCGTCCAGCGAAATCGATGTTCTCCGCGAAGTCCTCCAGCACTCAGACCGCTGCGATATCCGGGAGGAATTAGTTCGTCTCGAAAGCCACCTCGAGCAGTTCCAGCAGTCCATGAGGCATAGCGAATCCCAAGGCAGGCGGCTCGATTTCCTGATCCAAGAACTGTTCCGAGAGACAAATACGATCGGTTCCAAAGCCAATGACGCGACGATTGCCCACTCCGTCGTTTCGATAAAAACGATCATCGAACAGATGCGTGAATTGGTCCAAAATATCGAATAACTAAATCCTCTCGAACGCTGTCCCAAAACACCTCTTTTTGCCCCTTCCCGCCATGAACCGGTCCGCTGGCAAACTCATCATCGTCTCGGGTCCCTCAGGGTCCGGAAAATCGACAGTCGTCCAGAAACTCCTTGAGCGTTGCTCGCTCCCACTGTTTCTCAGTGTCTCTGCGACGACACGCCCGCCGAGGACCGGGGAGCAGAACGGCGTGCACTACCACTTCCTCAGTCCTGACGATTTCGAAAATCGCCGTCAAAACGGGGACTTTTTAGAGTGCAAGGAAGTTTTCGGGCGAGGATACTGGTACGGAACCCTCCGTTCGACGGTTTCGACTGGCCTAAATGCTGGGAAGTGGGTAATCTTGGAGATCGATGTCCAGGGAGCGATGGCGGTTTTGGAACGAGAACCCGACGTGATCACCGTTTTTGTTCACCCAGGCTCCATGGAAGAACTCGAACGACGACTTCGGAACCGGGCTACCGAAACCGAAGAAGTGGTCCGTCGCAGACTCGACGTTGCCGCAGAAGAAATGTCCTACCGACATTTGTATCGTCACGAACTGATCAACATCGATGTCGATCAAACAGTCGAGTCGTTTTGCGGTTTGCTAAAACAGTACCAATAGAGTGAGGCTGGAATGCTCGAAGAGCTCAAAGAAGAAGCAATTGTTAACAAGGTTGGCGGACGATTCAAATTGTCGACCTTGATCCAAAAGCGATTGGTTCAACTCAATCGTGGTGGTCGTCCGTTGGTCGATATCAACACCGAGGATAAAATGGAAATCGTCATCCAAGAAATCCTCCAGGACAAAATATTCCTGACCACTACCGGCGAATTGAAAACCTACGGCGAAACACCCGATCTCGGCGACTTGCTCGATCTCGATTCCGGGGACGTCTGAGCCGATTCCCTTGAAACGGTCGAAGTGCCATCATGTCCAGTCGAAAGATTGTCGTTGGTGTTTCCGGTGGCATCGCAGCCTACAAAGCAGCGACCGTTGTCAGCCGTTGGATCCAAGCGGGACACGAGGTTAGCGTGGTGATGACCGATGGGGCTACTCGATTTATTGGCCCTGCGACGTTCACCGCGCTCTGTGGAAAGGCACCTGTAGTCGACCCTTTTGATACACGGTTCCCACTCGGTCCTCACATCGAACTGGCTCAGGAGTGCGATCTACTGCTGATCGCACCCGCAACGGCTAGGGTTCTCGCCAGTTGCTCCCTCGGTCTCGCCAATGACCTTCTCTCGACGCTGTATCTCAATATGCAGTGCCCTGTTGTCATGGCTCCTGCAATGAGCACGCCGATGTGGGACAAACCCTCGGTCCAGCGACATATCCAGCAGTTGGTCGACGACGGGGTTCACATGGTTGGCCCCGATTCAGGATGGCTCTCATGCCGCAGACAAGGGATCGGTCGCATGTCAGAACCCGAAACCATTCTCCAATCATGCAGCCGATGGCTTGAGTAGTCCGAGATGGCTCGCATTCTGATCACCTCCGGTCCCACTCGCCAATACCTGGATCCCGTACGCTACCTGACCAACGCTTCTAGCGGTCGCATGGGAGCAGCATTGGCAACAGCAGCCTTGCACCGAGGGCACGAAGTGGTAGTGATCAGCGGCCCCGTATCCGTCGATTACCCCGCCGCTGCAAAAGTGATCCAGGTGGTCACCACGACGGAGATGTTGGAGGTAACCTCGCACGAGTTCAAAACCGCGGACGGCCTCATCGGTGCCGCAGCCCCGTGCGATTACATGCCAACCCATGTCGAGTCTCAAAAAATGTCCAAGACAGGGCATGGACTTCATTTAGAACTCGTCGAGACCCCAGACATTGTGGCAACCCTCGGGGCAGCCAAATCACGCTCTCAATGGGTGGTCGGCTTCGCGCTCGAAACCGAAGACATCCGCTTCCGCGCCATTGTCAAAATGAGCCGTAAGTGCTGCGACATGATCGTTTCCAACAGCGCTGACGCCATGAACTCCGACTCGAATTCCGTCGAAGTAATCCTCAAAGATGGCGAAATCGTCGGGCAGTTCCGCGGCACCAAGCAGCGTGTTGCACATGACATCTTGGGGCTCATCCAGGCACACTTGATCGATCCATCGCACCAGGGAACCGCGTCATGAACGACCATGCTCTCTATCCCGATCTTCCGGATGTGACGGAACCACTGGATATTCTCGTCGTTGCCCCGCATCCTGATGATGCTGAACTTGGGATGGGAGGTACCATCGCTAAGATGATCGCTCGCGGTTGGAAGGTTGGCATCGTCGATTTGACCAATGGCGAACCGACCCCCTTCGGAACCCCCGAGATTCGCGCCGTGGAAACGGAGCGCGCCTCGACGGCACTCGGCGTTCACTGGCGTATCAATTTGGGAATGAAGAATCGTTTCCTCGAGGCCTCCCTCGAAAACCGCCATCGGCTAGCCGGACTGTTTAGGCTCGCCCGTCCTCGCTGGCTCTTTGCCCCTTACTGGTACGATGCACATCCCGACCACACTGCAGCTACCGAACTTGTGGAAGGCGCTAGGTTTTGGAGCAAGCTGACCAAATCGGATCTGCCTGGCGCCCCTTTTCATCCGCAACGTATTTTCTACTACTTCTGCATCCACCTAAAGCTCGCTCCGCAACCCGCGTGGATTATGGATATTAGCGACACCTGGGACCAAAAATCCGCATCGGTATCGGCTTACCAAAGCCAGTTCATCACCGGTCGAGAGGATCGCAACCCGTCGTTCCTCGAACAATTGAGAGAAGAAGCAGCCCACTGGGGACGATCTATCGGCGTTCGCTACGGCGAACCATTTGCCTCCAAAGAACCCCTTGGAATGTCGGATCTTGTCTCTCTCATTTGATCATTCAAAGCCCCCGATCGAAGTGTCCAAATGCGATGCGGGACAAACTCGAAGAGAATTTCTGAGAGCAGTCGGCGTCGCTCCGGTGATCGGAGTCGCGATAACCTCGCTTTCCGGTTGTCGATGGTCCATGGATACATCGCGATCGGATTCGCGTATTCCCGTGGTCGCTACAACGGGAATGATCGCGGACCTCGTTCGGCAAATCGGCGGAGATCATGTGCATGTCACCCAACTCATCAACGCGGGCGTAGACCCACACCTTTACAAACCGATCCGAGACGATGTGGTTGCCATCATGGCATCTGATATTGTCTTCTACAACGGGTTGAAACTCGAAGGCCGCATGGCAGACCTGCTAGAACTCCACCCGGACGAGGGTCGAGTCCATGTCGCGCTCGCTTCCGAGATACCGTCTGACGAATTGCTTGGAGAACCTGGCACGGACGCAATCGATCCCCATATCTGGATGGATGTATCGATATGGCTGAGGGCCTCTCAAGCAGTTGAACGGACATTGGCATTGAAAATACCGTCGGCATCCACCGAGTTCGCAACGCGAGGCAACGAACTTCGCGAACGATTGAGGTTGCTCGACGAACGAGGGAAAAATGCGATCGCAACCATCCCCCAGCCGCAACGCGTCTTGATTTCGTCGCATGACGCTTTCCAATATTTTGGCAGGCGCTATGGACTGCGCGTCGAGGGAGTTCAAGGCATATCAACGGCGTCTGAGGCCAGCCTCTCTCGGATTCCGGAATTGATCGATTTAATCCTCAGCGGTCCTGTACCGGCGGTCTTCAAGGAATCCAGCGTTGCAGGAAAATTGATCGATGCCATCATCGAAGGTGCCGCAGCTCGTGGTTTCACTCTAGGCATCGGCGAAGAGCTTTACTCGGACGCTTTGGGGCCCAACGGCTCCGGTGCGGAAACCTACGAAGGAATGATCCTGCATAATTTCAAATCGGTTACCGAAGCACTCGGCGGCACGTGGGAATGAGCCCAGCCGGTACCGTCAACCTTTTCCCCAACAAACTACCCCCTAGGATTCGCTTCGAGATGCACTCCACCTCCGATGAAAACAACGTCGCGATCGAAATCTCTGATCTGACGGTCGCCTACCAACGGAAACCTGTTCTCTGGGAAATCAATCTAAAGATCCCGAAAGGGAGCTTGGTGGGTATCGTCGGACCTAACGGCGCTGGAAAAAGCACCTTGATGAAAGCCATGATCGACTTGGTTCCCAAAGTTTCTGGGCAAGTAACGGTCCTGGGGGCCTCCGTCGCATCGCAACGGCATAGGATCGCTTATGTCCCGCAGCGAGAAAGTGTTGACTGGGATTTCCCAGCCTCCGTTTTAGATGTCGTGATGATGGGTTTATATCGGGAGGCTGGCTGGTTCTGGCCGATGAAAGCAACACACCGCGAACGCGCTCTGGCTGCATTGGATCAAGTCGGCATATCGGACTTGGCCCAGCGACAAATCAGCCAACTCTCTGGTGGCCAACAGCAGAGGACGTTCCTCGCCCGCGCCTTGGTACAATCCGCCGACGTCTTCCTCCTCGACGAACCTTTCGCGGCAGTCGATGCAGCTACCGAACAATCGATCATCGATGTCTTGAGACAACTACAAGGCCAGGGCAAAACAATTCTCGTGGTGCATCATGATTTGCACACCGTCCCGCAGTACTTCGATTTTCTAGTGTTGATCAATGTCCGCGCCGTCGCATGGGGCCCCATCGAGCAAACCTTCACGCCAGAGAATCTCAAGAAGACCTACGGGGGCCGGTTGACGATCCTCGACGAAGTCACCGAAGCCATGCGACGCAACGCGGTTCGGTAGCGGTCTTCGTTTGAGATTACGCCTCAGGCACAATCTTCAAATCGATTGCCACTTTTTCGTCCGCCAGTTCGACCGGCTCACAGGTCGTATCACCACTTCCAAGTTGCAAATGGAGTGAGTTCGCCAGTGTTTCCGAGGTGAGGAAATCGCGATGTTCTTGCAGAGCGTCGAGGATCTGCTGGCTCTCAGAAAAAACGGTCAGCACAATGCGATCTGTAAAATTGCATTGACGGCGTTTGCGAAGATCCTGGACCAAACGAATCGCGTCTTTCACGATCCCTTCCCGGATCAACGACGGGGTAAGCTCGGTATTGAGCGCAACCACGCATGAACTTCCTTGGGCCGCAGCCCATCCATCTTTAGCCGACAATCGGACTTGGATGTCTTCTCCGTCGAGTTCGATTTCCTTGCCATCGATTGAAATCAAAATCTTGCCGTTGCGGGTCATTTCCTCCATCAACTGCGCGCCGGACAGAGCCCCCAGCGACTGCTTCAGTTTGGGCAACAAGGCTCCCACGCGAGGTCCAAGACGGCGAAAGTTGGGCTGCACGGAATAAGAAACGAATGGACTCGCGCCGCTCGTATAATGGATTTCTTTGACGTTCAATTCTTCCCGCACAATATCATCGTGCTCGGCCAGCCAAGCAGCATGGGTATCGTTGGCCAAAGTGACTTCGACCCGTCCGAGAGGCTGCCGAACCTTGAGCTTTGACTCCATCCGAGCCGACCGTCCCAGCGAAGCAATTTCGCGGAGCATCGCCATACGTGCGTTGAGGGTTGCATCCGTCGGAGCGAAATCGCCAGTGGGGAAATCGCAAAGGTGGACACTTTCGCGAACTCCAACCAGCGAACCGGTCAAGTTCTGCCAAAGGGTCTCCGCCAAAAAGGGCGTGAACGGAGCGATCAGTTTAGTGACGACCACCAACGATTCGTAAAGGGTCCAGTACGCGTCGATCTTGTCCTGCGATGTTTTGTCGGAAGCCCAATACCTAGATCGACTTCGTCGCACATACCAATTGCTCAGCGCATCCACGAATCCGTGCAGGGATTGGCAAGCCCCATAACTGTCATAACGATCCATCCGATCGACCACATCGCGACAAGTCGCTGCTAGTTCGCTCATGATCCAACGATCCAATTCGCTCCGTTGAGCAACGGGTCGATAGGTCTTGGAACGGCTCAACTCGTCCGAACCGAGTTGATCGAGCGGACCGGAAATGTCCGCAGGTCCGACAAAACCGTCGATCTCCGCGTAGATCGTGAAGAAACTGAAAACGTTCCATAGTCGAAGAATAAACTCCGGGATGCTATCCCGAATAGCTCGCTCCGAATAGAGAATCGAGTTCCATGGAGCTTGATTGGCGAACAGATACCATCTCAGGGCATCGGCCCCATAACGATCAAAGATTTCTTGAGGGCTTCGATAATTGCGAAGCTGCTTGCTCATCTTGCCCGTCTTCTGGACAAAATCGCCACCCAACGCAGCCCGCGCGTCTTCCTCAGTCAAAAACCTCTGCTTGCCATCCTTGCTTTCATACCATTCGGCCAGCATCAGACCGAGTACGATGCAATTCTTGAAGGGATGCGGATAACCGTCCCCCGGCGAAGATACGGCGGTTTGTCCTGGTTTATCGCCGAACAGCATGGTGCTGATGGCCAACTGACTATAGAACCATCCACGGGTTTGATCGATTGCTTCGCTGATAAAGTCCGCGGGAAACTGCGATTCAAACAGCTCTTTGCCTGAGTGCGGGTAGCCCCACTGAGCAAAGGGCATAGCACCGCTATCGTACCAGCAATCGATGACTTCTGGGACTCGGTGCATTCGCGCACCTTTGGCAAAGGGAGAGTCATACGTAACCGCATCGATGTACGGTTTGTGCACCTTGAGATCTTCTGCGAGCTCTGGGTTTTTCGCTTTGGCCTCAAGCCACACTTCCAAACCTTGAACACCAGGCTTGCCGCACAACTCATCGTAGCTCGCGATCGCTTCTTTCTTCCCGGTCGATTCACAGACCCACACCGGAAGCGGCGTTCCCCAATAGCGTTCGCGAGACAACGCCCAGTCGACATTGGACTCTAGGAAGTTCCCGAACCGCCCAGAACCGATATGCTCGGGCAGCCATCCGATTTGACGATTGTTCTCGAGCATCGCATCCCGAAATGCAGTAGTTCGGATAAACCAACTCTCTCGGGGATATTGGATCAGCGGATCATCGCTGGCCCGCCAGCAGAATGGATAGTCGTGCACGTACTGCTCTTGGTGCCACAACCTGCCTCGGTCCCGCAGCGCACGGGTGATGGGCTTGTCCGCATCTTTGACCCAAACGCCACAGTAATCGGGAGCTTCGTCGGTAAATTTTCCATCAGGACCTACCGCGCAAATAAGGGTCGGGCCATCCCCATCAACGAATCGCTCTCGCTCCGCAACCAAAACGTCGTAATCGACCTCTCCAAAGGCAGGAGCCAGATGGACGATGCCTGTTCCAGAATCAATGGTCACGAAATCGGCATGCACCACGCGCCACTCCCGGATAGACTCCCCACCGGTCATGAGTTTCCCAACCTGGTTGCCGCGCGTTTGATGGTAATAGTCGAATGGTGGCTGGTATCGCAACCCGACCAACTCGGCCCCCTTTATGGTCGCAAGAACTCTCAGTTTGCGTTTGATTTTCTCGGCCAGCAAATCGACCAAGGAAGCGGCGACGATGAACCGTTCGCCAGCTACATCACCTTCGACGGGTTCCTCTTGGCAAACTGCATACTCGATGTCTTGGTGCACCGCCGCAAACTGATTCGATGGTAATGTCCACGGTGTTGTCGTCCACACGATCAACGATGCGCCAGCCAACGATGGATTTGCCGCCCCCAATATCGGGAATCGGACATAGACGCTCGGATCAGCAACTTCGCGATATCCTTGCCCAACCTCGCCGCTGCTCAGCGCAGTACCGCCTTGCGCCCACCACCAAACGATTTTGTGACCGCGGTAGAGAAGGCCTCGGTCAAACAGGTTTTTCAGCGACCACCATACGCTTTCGACGTAACTCTGGTGGTACGTGACGTAGGCTTGGGATAAGTCGATCCAAAATCCTAACCGTTCGGTGACGCGCTCCCATTCCTGCATGTATCGCCAAACGCTCTGCTGGCACTTCGCGATAAACTTTTCAACGCCGTACTGCTCGATTTCCTCTTTGCTATGGATCCCCAGTTCCTTGCAAACCTCGACTTCGACGGGAAGACCATGCGTATCCCAGCCAGCTTTTCGGTTGCACCAATACCCCCGCATCGTTCGGTAACGCGGGAAAAGGTCCTTGATCGCACGTGTTAAGCAGTGGCCTGGGTGCGGGAGTCCGTTGGCAGTGGGTGGGCCTTCGAAGAATACGAATGGCCTCCCCCCTTCCCGTTGCTCTAACGATTTTTCATAGATGCGGTTCGATTTCCAAAAATCGAGAATCGCTTCTTCCTGCTTTGGGAATTTGACATCGGTTTTTACGGCTCGAAACATAATTCAATCGACAGCCTATTCGCCAGCGTTATTCCTCTTCGGTATCATTGCCTCGTCTGCGATAATTCACCTTGACGATTATTCCTCTTCGGTGAAATCGACCGGGGGGTCTGCATCCTCGTCGAGTTCCTCATCGTCGATGTCTTCAGCATCGGGGTGGCCTTCGAGCATTCCATCGTCGGCCGGTTCAATTTCATACTCGTCTTCGAGTTCTTCTTCAAAGTCGTCGTCGAAGTCGTCGTCGAAATCGTCCTCGTCGAAATCCTCAAACGGATCAGGATCGTCATCCTCTTCGGACTCATCGTCCTCTTCAGGGACTTCGTCTTCGGTGTCTTCGTCGTCTCCCCACGAGTTCCGAACGGTGCGCGGCATCGCGGGCGTAGTCATCAGGGCAGCTTCGAACCAGTCTTCCGTCTCTGGGCTTTTTGGATCCGTCGCGATGAGTTGCGTCATTTTAGCTTCCGATCTTCCATTCCTACGTTTTCGAACCAACGACCTTCGAATTTCCTGACCTATAAACACCAGCATCGCCGCAGCTCCCGGATGAAGTTTCGGGATGCGGTTCCCGGTTTCGAGGACTTCCCATCGAGGGCTGGCAGGACCTCAAGAATACGGTCCGGTATCCCCGAGGAAAATGGGATCATCCCGAATTATTCCCGCCTCGCAAGTGGTAAAAGGTTCCGGCACCCACGAACCAGCCAACCACCCCCATATTTCCAAGCTTTTGACTGCGGAAAAATCGAGCCAGCTCAAAAATCCTCGCTCAAAAATTCCTCGACTGGTTTTTTCAATAAAGATCAAGATTCGCCGGGGTGGGTCGAATCACCTTATGTCGGCGGCCTGTAACGGCTCCTCGACCACTGTTCATCGTTCACGGTTCACCGCTTCGGAAAACATTGTTTAGGGGTGCATGCAATGCTCAAAAAATTTCTGTTAGGTTCGACGTTGTTGGTTGGAGGTGGTGCGCTGCTCGCAGGTACTTCCACGTACAGTTACGTCAAGACTGGCTACCATAGCGTACGCGACTCGATCAAAGAACAAATCCCGATCGAAGTCGAGATCAAGCGGGCTCGCGATATGATCGCAGACCTCAAACCAGAGATTGCCGATAACTTGAAATTGATCGCCCGCGAGGAGGTGGAAGTCGCCAAGCTTCAGCGCGAGGTTTCCGGAAAGCAATCGTCCCTCAACAAGTCGAAGGACAGCATCTTGAAGCTAAAAGACGATGTCCAAAGCGGAGCTAAGTTTGTCACTTACAAGGGTAAGAAATACGATATCGAGCACGTCCGCAAGGATTTGGCAGACAGGTTCAAGCACCATCAAGCGTTGGAAGCGACCTCTAGCAAACTCGAAAAGATTTTAGAGGCCCGTGAAAGAAATTTGGTTGCCGCACGACGCAAACTCGATGAAATGCTCTCTGCGAAACGCGAACTCGAGGTCCAAGTCGAGAATTTACAAGCTCGGTTGACCATGGTCGAAGTCGCACAAACGGGTAGTCAGTTTGCCGTCAACGACAGCGCCCTTTCCGGTGTTCGCCAAGTCATCGATGAAATCTCAACCCGCATCGATGTTGCTGAAAAATTGGTGCAGTGCTTTGACGAGGTAGGCTCGGTTCCGGTCGGAGATGAACTGGAATCTGAAAACATCGTCGATCAAATCTCCGAGTACTTCGCAGCACCGGCCCAAGGCGGCTCAGGCCGAGACTCGAATCGATTGGCTGAAATCGACGACATGAGCTCACTGGCAACCCAACCTTAAAACTTGTAAAGCGGATAAACGCGGTTGGTAAACGCTTTTGACCAATCACAAATACGAATCGGCGTTGCCCCGAAGCAACGCCGATCCGTGTTGCCGCTTCAAAGTTCCAACACGGTGATTTCTGAACCACAGAGCATGGAGATGCGAAATCGTCGGAAAGGATTTACATTATGCTGAGTTCTTTCAGTCGTAGGATCGCCCCTCCCAAACCAGACCGCATGATGCAAAAACCCAAAATCCTATGGATCGACGGTGTGGGGGGCTTTGCAATGTGCGATGCTACCGAAATCTCGTTGGGACAATCGTTCCCTAACAACGAGGTCGACTTAGCAATACGTGGCGATTTAAGCCGACGTGCTGCTATCTTTCGACGCTCCGGCGATGGCCATTGGATTCAGCCATTCCAAGCAGTTTCTCTAGGGGGGGCCCAAATCGAACGGGCCACACTTCTCTCCGACGGCGATCTTTTGGATTTTGGGAACCGTCTTCTGCTCTGCTACAAACGCCCAACCAAGCTTAGCGGAACCGGCAGGCTTGAAATCGCAAGTCAGCATCGATGGCAACCAAGCTTGTCCGGCGCTTTACTTTTGGGCGAATCATGCATTTTGGGAGCGGATCCATCATCCCACGTCCACTGCCCGAATTGGGGGGCAAAAATTGTTCTTTTCAGGCACCACGGAGACTGGATGGTCCGAGTCTTTAGCGGCTCGCCAGTTTTTGTCGGGAACAATCCCGAGCCGATCAGCGCCCCATTCCCTATTCCCTTGGGCCAAAGGGTCCACGGGGATGACTTTTCAATGACTCTCGCCACCCGCTAACGAACGCCGGTGGGAGGATCCAAAGCGATTTTTCCCAAGCTTTCCCGGCCTACAACGAAGAGCTTGATAAACCTGTTGGCGATTCGCCCCAGGGGACGCCCCCAAAGAAACGCCCCCAAAGAAACGCCAACGAAAACGCTTGGGCATGGAAATAAGCACAAGCAAATTAACACGGGACAACTCGACACTCCCTCGATATCAGCCACAATTAACACTACTACGGAGCGACCTGCGAGACATGTTCAATATCCTCAAGCGTCCACCTCCTTCAAAAGGGACTCGGAACGAGACTGGTAAAAACAACCCTGATGCTCCCGGTGAGTCGCCAAACCATTTCAAAAAAACGCATCAAAACTTTTCTGATAACAAGCCCTTTTCCGCGCGTCCCAAACCGACTGATGCTTCCGGTGCCCCAATGAAATTTCAATACGCAAGCGGCGATAGCCCATTGGACGGCTACACCATCATGCGAGGGATCGGAATCGGCGGTTTCGGTGAGGTTTACTTCGCAGAAAGCGATTCCGGAAAAGAAGTCGCTTTGAAGCGGATTCAGAAGAACATGGACGTCGAAATGCGCGGCGTCCGGCACTGTTTGAATTTGCGTCACCCCAATCTAGTCGCCATCTACGACATCCGGTTTGACAAGGACCAGCAGGGCTGGATCGTGATGGAGTTCATCGAAGGGGAGTCCTTGCGGGAAACCCTCGATCGCTTCCCAAATGGAATGCCTTCCGAGCAAGCCGTCCCGCTATTCGCTCAGATTTGCGCGGGGGTTACTTACTTGCACGATCAAGGCATCGTGCATCGAGACCTTAAGCCCGCCAACATTTTCATCGACAGCAGCTTTGCAAAAATTGGGGACTACGGACTTTCCAAATACATCAGCGCATCGAGACGAGGTGGCCAAACAGAAAGTGTAGGTACCTTCCACTACATGGCTCCTGAGATTGGCAAGGGGGAGTATGGCAAGGAAATCGACGTTTACTCTTTGGGGATCATCCTCTTTGAAATGCTCACCGGCAACGTCCCCTTCGACGGTGAGAGTACCCAAGAGATCATTCTAAAACACTTGACCGCGGACCCCGATCTTCGAGACGTACCGGAACCCTTTGCGAACGTCATCCAGCGTTCGCTTGCCAAAAATCCCTCGTTGCGTTTTCGGGACGGTCGCGAATTACTGAGCGCACTCGGCTACGACCTAGACGCGACGGGACTTGCCTCCAAACGTCTGAACCTTCAAGGCAGCCAGATCTCCCCAACTTCAAGTCCATCAGCTGACGAGTCAAAATCCCGCCCTGTTTATGTGAACACCTCAGGAACGACCTCTGAGGCGACACCATTGAATCAACATACATGGCAAACGGAGGACAAGAACACCGTTGCCAAGCAGGGATTTTTCCATCGTTTTGACAAGTTGCTAACGCTAAACTGGGAACAGCACCAAGAGTTGTTAACGAAAGAGCCGATCGTCAACAAGATCTTCTACACCCCCTTCAAGGAAATCAGCGATCGACTGCAAGCCCTCCCGAAATCCAGTCGCGATTTCGCTTACATTTGCATCATCCTCGTGGTATTGATCAATGCTTCTTGGATCATTCCGCTTGGCGTGCCATTCTTGGCCGGATATGTGGTCTGGTACTTGGTCTGGTTTTTGTTCGGGAAAGAGCCGATTCCCGCGAGATCTTCCGCCGCCTCTGAAAACAGGGGGAAACCAGCGAGAACCGCACCCAAATTAAGACCGGCAGTGGGACTCCAAGAAACGGTTCACTACCAAGCCCGAGAAACCGACGCGAAGGCTTCATCGCCAGGCGTTGGGACCAAACCTAGCCAACCAGTCGCTTACGTCAAACCTTCCTCGAGCAAGGAAGCGTGGCGGCGGTGGCAGGATTCCCAGCGCGCGAATCTTAGAACAAGGGGCTTCTGGACGTCCCTGCACGCGACCACCAGATCCATCACCTTTTCCGGCTTCATTGCATCCACGCTCGCAGTCGTAGGAGGAGTTCTGGCTTACTCCCATCCTGCACTCAAAGAGAATATCAACGTTGGAGCCGTCGCGTGGGTTGCAATCATGACCACGGCGAGCAGTTGGGCCATCCTCACGCTCAGCAGACGCTGGGAAACTCGTGATGAGGACTCGATAGCCTTCCGATTCGTACTGATGGTCGCTGGCATAATCCTCGGGGTCCTAAGCTACCAATTGAGCGAGTACCTCCTGGTTCCTTGGGCAGACATTTTGACCCGTTCTCCTATCGATATTTCGATCGAGGACCGCCAACTCAATCAGCAGTGGAGAGGATTCTATGACGAAGCGGGTTTCCCGCTTCTCGCCGGGCATATGGCCTACTTTGCGACCTTGTTCTGGGCCGTTCGATGGTGGCGTCAATCGGATATCCTGAGGCGCAAGCGATTCTCGATCTTGACCATCCTTTGGAGCGTTCTGGTCGCTGCGTTGATCCAAGGAATTTTCTACTTCCCTACCCCCTGGTGCTTCATCCTGGCAGGAACCACATCGTTCGTCGTTCAACTAGCTTCCCCTTGGATTGATTCGTCCCGCATCCCAGAGACCACACTCTCTTAGTCCAATACGTTATCAAACCAATAACCACCTACAGCACTATGCACACACCGAAGCGCACCGAAGACTCGAACTCAGGGTATTCCATCCTTCGTTCCATTGCGATGGAATGCTCTTCGCCCCAACTCCTCCTTTGCGGGATCGCCCTGTTCGGAATTCTTGCCGGCCAGTCGCTGGGGTTTCGACAAGACCCAACGATCGATTCGGAGGGACAAACACAGAATTCCAACGAACAAACTCCTTCTGGTACAGAGTCGGACGGAAACGCCTACGAGGCAGCGCAACGCTCCCTCGACTGGCTCTCAAAATCGATGCAACGAGTCACCGACAAATTGGATTCGATGTCGAAAAAAATGGATCCGTCTGCATCCCAAGAGGAAATCGAACGAGAACTCAAAAAAGCAGTGCGAGAAGCATTCTCTGAATTAAGCCCTGCACTGGCCCCCAATACTTCGGACACGATTTTCGAAAAGAAAAACATTCCCAGTATCCCGAAAGCGCGTACTGGGACAATTGGGGGGTTGGGACGCAAGCAAGCCGAAGTCGCAGGACCCAACAGCAGCGCATTCCAAATACTCAATAGCGATGGCGGCCCAGCAAGGTCGGGCGATGCATCCGAAAGTAACAAAATCGATGACGAATCGTTCAATAAGCCACTCTTGGGGGATAACGCGCCATCCTGGGTCCGAGAACGGATTGTCTCAACGACCAGATTGCGAGCTCCGATCGCTAGCTCGCTGTTTGAATCTCTTGAAGAGTGCCGGAAGGATATCGATCAGCGATTGCTAGAAGAAGTTCGAATCATTCTCGTTCAAAACGGCTTCGGCGAAATGAGCACATCGTGGCCCGAGGGAGCCCTCACCGAATCTTACATCCGCGAGCATTTCCTCGCTGATTCCGAATTCGACAATGTCCAGGAATTGCCCAGTGGCACCTACCACCAACTTTGGGTCCTATTGGATATCGACGAAACACAACTTTCGTACCTTAAGCATTGGGAACGCCAGTTTGTCGGTGAAGAACGAGCCATGCTCGTCGGGTTGACCATGATCAGTATCGTCGCAACGATCGCATCGTTTTCTGCTATCGTAGGCTTTATTGCCTATCGCGAGAAAAAGCTAGCATGAATGAGCAGCGCCTCTGAATTAGGTATTGGATTGTACGCAACAACACGGTGACAACCGGCCTTGGTTTAACCAAAGCTGTGACAAATGATGAATGAAACGAACTTAGACTACCTTCTTATCGAAGGTATCCAAACCGGTGACACTCAAGCATGGCAGCAATTCATCGAACGATTCGAAGGCCGCCTGTTGGCTTATGTAGGAACACGACTACTCGATCGATCGCACGCTGAGGACATCGTCCAAGAAACCTTCATCGGATTTCTTAACAGTCTTCCTAACTACGATGCATCGCGACCTCTTGAAAGCTACCTGTTCTCTATTGCCGCCTACAAATTAACTGATCATTTGAGACGCGAGGGACGCCGACATACAACCCAATGGGTCGCTCGGGAAGGATCGAGCGATGCCGCCCAAAACGTACCCTCGAAGGGTCGAGCGGCAAGCAGCCTTGCAAGATCCGTGGAACGGCGGGATCTCGAAGAAGAAGCTCTCGCTGTTGCCATCGCAGATCAAATTTCAAAGTGGAAATCGAAATCCGATTACCAAAAACTCCAGTGCATCGAGTTGCTCTTCGTTGTCGGTGCAAGCAACAAAGATGTCTCCGCTGCGTTAAATTTGAGCGAACAGCAAGTTGCAAACTACAAGTCCGACTTCGTGACTCGAACCCGAAATTTAATCGCACGCCAAGCAAGCCAGGAGAATTTCCCGGAATTGCTCGACGGCTAATCCAGCTACCTCGACGGCTAATCCAGTAATTCGGCTACAGGGTCGAGGGCGAGTAATTCCCCCCTGAAATTTTTCCCAACTGCATGGACCAACAGCGTTTGGGTTTAGAAAAGAAGGAAGTGGGCGGTTACGCTCTATCCGCCGTAAACGCTACGACTTGATCAAGCCGTTCCGCGCCGCATGCCAGCATCACAACCCGGTCAAATCCCAAGGCGCAACCGCATGATGCCGGTATCCCAACAGCCATTGCATCCAACAACGGGTTATCGACCGGGATCGCGAATTTACCATCATGCAATCGTTGCTGGGCAGCCAATTCAGCTCTCTGCCGAAGGACATCACCATCGAGTAACTCATGGTAGCCATTGGCCAATTCAACTCCGCGGTAGAACAACTCGTATCGCTCCGCAGTGCGAGGGTCATCCCGGTCAAGCTTGGCCAAAGCCGCTTGGGACGCAGGGAAGTGTGTGATGAGCACCGGCCGATCCATGCCCAAACTTGGCTGAACCCGCATCGAAAAGATGAGATTGACCCAATCGTCCCAATCGGACGTCCAATCCGCGGAATCGATCATTGCATTCTCCACACACCAGCGGCCCAATTGACTTGCATCAGTCTCGAAAAGCTCCAATCCCGTAGATTGTTGGAATGCATCCGAAAAACGCTGACGAGTTGCGGGTGGAGTATCCAACAAGCATCCGCAGAGCTGATCGAGGAGCGAAAGGCCTTGTTCGAACCCTGCGTCGAGATCGTACCACTCCGCCATCGTGAACTCAGGATTGTGGTACTGGCCTGATTCACCTGCTCGAAAAACCGGTCCCAACTGGTAGATACTCCCGATCCCAGACGCAAGCAATCGTTTCATCGATTGTTCTGGAGACGTCTGCAAATACCAATCTCCATCAACCCCAGGAAGCCCAACATGGCTACCCGGGACCCGGATCGGATCGAGATGCCGATCAATAATCGAACGGGTCGACAGTATCGGCGTGTGGACTTCCGTGAAGCCTCGGGAATCGAAGAACGCTCGCAATCGTCGCGCAAGATCCGCCCGACGCCGAAGATTCTCCAAAGGTGCGGCTGAAAAGCTGCTGGGGGTAGGTTGGTTTTGCATCCGCCCAAGGATACTCCCAAGGGTACCATTGAACAAGAATTGGATCGCCCACCGCGACGCAAGTCTCCCACGACGCCAATAGCCGCTAGTACGGCTTCAGCCGACACATGTGCAAGCCTAGGAACGCTTCAGAACTAACGACGCAGGTTTAGCAACTCGTCGAACAATTGCTGCGTAGCCGTGATGACCCGAGCATTACTTCGGTACTGAGTGCTGGCGAGCACCAGCGTCACCAAGTCACCACCGACGTCGGTATTGGACAATTCGAGAGCACCCGCGGTAACTGTACCGATCCCGTTTTCCGAGGGACTTCCTTCGATGGGCAAACCGGTATTGATACCTTGGGCATACAAGTTCTGACCACGTTGTTCCAAACCACCTGGGTTGGAGAAACGAGCCAAACGCAATCTTCCTAAGTCTCGGGAGATACCGTTGCTGAATACCCCTCGGATCGTGCCGTCTTCACCGATAACGTAACTGGTCAAAACCCCTGGAGGTGAACCATCCTGACGCGAGGCAGCAACCGTCGCCTTAGCCGCTGCCAAACCTGACAGAGCACCGAAATTGAAATCGAACTGCATCGGCTTTTCACTCGGAAACCCGACCCGGTTGATGGCTACGGTGGAGTTCGTCGCTGAAACAAAGTTTCCATTCCCGTCAAATCGAACCAAACCTGTCCCGACATCGATCGGGCTTCCAGTTCGACTTACGTTTTCGGGGCTGTCTGCGTACCAACGATAGGTCGTATTTTGGTCGGTCCGACTTTCCAGCACCGCGGTCAATCGTACCCGGACAGGGAAGCCCAGCGAGTCATACGAAATGAAGTCCGTCACCGCACTCGTGCCCGCAGCTTCCTGTTGGACGGTAAAATTCAACGCTGGGTTGGTCACGTTGCCGTTCGCTTCGGTCAATCGAAAACCGGTCAAATCGATCGCAACTGCATTGTCCACACCAGTGTTTCCGACGAACCGAATAGCGCCGTTGGTGATATAGACGTTAGGCTGAATCGTTCCCGACTCACCGAGAATTTTATTAACCGACCCTGCAATCGGGTTGGATGCATCTCCGGAATCACTCACGATCCCGAGCGAGTCCTTCATGAACGTCATCAACTCTTGGACAGTAGTGTTGTTCGTGATTTGGAAAGACTTTTCGTCCAAAGTCCGTCCACCCTTCTTACCGCGGAAGGATAACTCACCAGCTTTGAACGGCTGCAAGTAGTCCAGGCCGTCACGCGTGGTGACGTTGACGAGTTTGGTCGTACCATCCACCGTAGGACCATCCAGATTCACAGCTTTGCGGCCGGGCAATGCGAGATTGCTAATGTCCGCGTCTGTCTTAGAATCGGTATAGGATCCCGTAGGTGCAATCGTGTCCACTAGGTAAAAAGCCGTAGGGTCGTTTGCCATGTTTCGATACAAACGAATTTGATCGTAGGCAGGGAATCCTCCTTCGGGTGGAGGCACCGGTGGCGTCGGGAAACCGGTCAAAACAGGTCTACCGTTGATTACGTTGACAGGACCGATCAAGGGCGATGGTCTCGACTCCGGCTCGCCCGCCTTGTAATAGGTGACCATGTAGGAATAGTTCCCAGTCAAGCCAGTACTGTTGAGAGCGGTCGACGAAGATGCGGCGGTTGTATCATCGAAAGTGCTCCCTGCCGCACCCGTACCCACCAAGAAGTAATCCGAACCCCCAGGCGCCGTACGATACACACGAACTTGGTTGTACTGAGAGTTGGCAGCTGGCAAGGTGATTCGGACGGTGTTGTCCGCGTTGCCATTACCAACGGGAACCGTATAGGTTGACTCGCTGGTCGGCATTGTTTCTTTGCCTTGGCTGTCTACGAAGGTGAACTTGTACCCAAACGTCGAGCTTTCCGAGATGTTCCCACCTGCACCTTCGACGGTCGTAAAATTCACGCCGGACAACTGCGGACCGTTGGACCCCATCACGGTCGTACCCGAGGATACAGGGCGAGGTATCAACCCATTCCCCAAGACCGCGCTTTGAACGATCTGCGATTGATTCGCAACATCGCCCAGGGAGGTTAACGTACCTTCCAACGTTACGGTCGTGGTCTGCTTGGCAACGGACTCGGTACCGACGGGAATCGTCAACGGAACCAAGGCCGTTGTCTGAATGTTAAACTCGCTGTCGATTCCATACCCAAGCAATCGGTTTCCGGTCGATGTCACCAACTCATTGGTACTGTTAAGCCGGAACACGCCGTTTCGCGTGTAGAGCTTCTCGCCCGAAGCTCCCGCAACCTGAAAGAAACCATCCCCTTGGATAGCCAAGTCGGACGATGCCGAACTGATCTCAATCGTACCTTGCTTAAAGTTCGGATTGATCGCGGCAACTTGAACACCAAGACCCGTTTGCCTGGGGTTCGCACCACCACTATCCGCATTCGGTGCCGCACCTAACGATAGCGTCTGAAGGAACTGTGACGCGAATACCACGTCCGACGCCTTGAACCCAACCGTTTGCGAGTTCGCAAGGTTATTACCCAGAACGTCGATTTGTGTTTCCGCTGCATTCATGCCCGTCAGGGCAGTACTGAGCGCTGATGCCAAACCCATGAGTTCGTTACTCCACGCGTCAAAGATAACCGGGTGAATCCACGCTTGTCGCGACTGCCGTTGCAATACTGTCTAGCCGGCAGCCGAACCAGGATTCGCTCGATCGGGAACGATTTACCCGACGCGATCATTGCTAGCTCGATTCATCTCTTGCTAGCGAACTCACATTCCAAGTGCAATTACTCTTCCACGATCTCGCGAATATTGTTCATATCGACAATCTGAGCACCGACATGCACTTGTACCTGACGCTTGTTACGATCTTTTTCGTCAATCTTTACCGAGACACTCGAGACTGCCCCATTTACCTCTTTCGCATCGCTATCCAATCCCTTGACCTTCTTCCCAATGAGACCACTCGCGGTTGTCAACTCCTGGGTAGTCGAGAAACTGGTCAAGGTCTTGATCAAAGTATCGTTCGCCGAAATCGATCGCAACTGCCCGACTTGCTCCATCAAGGCAGCATTGTCTGTCGGATTTAATGGATCCTGATTCTGCAATTCAGTAATCATCAAGTTGAGGAACTGAGACACGTCGACGTCGTTCAACCCACCCCCTTGAAGCGAGTTCGCAGCGGAAGTCGTGCTGGTTGAGTTTGAGAAATTGGTTGAAGTTGTTGTATTGACCTTAGACATAATTAATCACTCGGATAAGTAGGCAGGTAGCAAACTAGATCAAGCAGATCGAATGGACGCACGAACTCGTCCGTACCGGATTCCACTGGTGTTCGTGCACTTCCCGATCAGTACCTCCCCACGACGGGGGGCGTGTTTGTTGGCACTGTATTACGATATCCACCGATCGTATTCGTCGTATTGTTCACCGTTGAATACGTATTTGGAGCATAACCGCTAGAAGGGTATGCGCTCGTAGGATACGTTCCCTGCGTCGCAGCGCTTTGGGGATAAGTATATTGAGGATAGGCTCCCGAAACGACCGGAGTTGATACTGCACCGACGTAGCTGCTCGCTGCATTCCCCCCCGCCGATGTTGCACCTCGATACTGAACGTTCTGGGTGCCGCTATACGGCGCACTTCCATACGGACTTCCGTACGGAAGACTTCCAGATTGGGGACTAAGGTAGGATGCATTGCTAGCGATATAGTTTTGTGCCGGCTGCGGTGTGATCGGACGGTAGGAATCCGGCCAAACAACCTGTAGCCCCGACGGCGACGTTGACGCCATCATCGACGTGACATTCTGACTGGGATTCGATGGTTGGCTCGAGGCGAGGGCGTGCGAGGAGTGAGTGTACATTGTCGACCAATCACTAGGTGCCCCATGCTGCCCCCATCCCGCGGTCTGCAGCGGGGCAGGATTCCCCTGAGATGAATAGTTGTAGTTCAGTCCAGCTCCATTGGAGGCCAAATACGGAGTACTGTAACTCGCCGTCGTATAGCTTGCCGGCAGAGGCGTTTGCATAGCGGTCGGAGTTGATGCAAACGCTCCCTGCGTTGTGTAACTTGCCGGATACAGCAGTGTTCCTGGAACAGGAACAAACACTGCGTTTCCACCAGCCGCTAGCGCAGCATTGCTTAAAAAAGCATTGTTCAATGCGGCTTGATTCCACGCAGATTGGGAGGCCAACTGCGATGAAGTTCGCCCGGTAGGAATCAGTTCGGTGAGAATCTCTGGCTTGAGCGCGATAAGCCCCAAAACGAGAAACCCAATTTCAGCCCAATAAAAACGTCTCGAACGTTTGCGTCGAGCGGATGTGCTCATCGTGATTCATCCTTGGGGAGTACCCCCGCTGTTGTTCGATTCCATCGGTTCCTTCGACCATGCAATCCAATGGATCAGGCAACTGAGCCTCCGGAGCGGAAATCGGGAACGATTGCCTATACCGAAAAACGCGAATGAAATACCAGTGCAGTTTTTCGCTTCTCGCGAGAACCCATGCATTACCCAGCTTTCCTCACTTGCTTCCTCTGCCTCGAATTTGCTAAGAACCCGCGTACGACCGAGTCTTACAGGAGTTCCGCATGCTGCGCAAAATACTTACCAAAGCCGTAACAACGACCTACCTCCCAAAGAACCCTTACCCAGGAGAAATGCTGCCTATCGAGCGGCTTCGGCTCTACCAGTGGGTTCGCCATTGCTCTCCGAAGGTCGTACTCGAGGTAGGGAGTGGGGTCGGGGGATCCACCTTCTACATTTCCGAGGCAATTCGGGAACATGGTGGAGTCCTGCACACGTGCGATCCACTTCGCCGCCCACCCGAACACTTCCTGAAACGCTTTGAGAACACTCTTTGCTACCACCCGCTTCGCTCTGACGAATTGATCTCATGGATGCGGCACAATGGGATCGCTCCGGATTTCATTTTCTTCGATGGCCCCGAGATTCCAGAACTGGCACTCGACGATATTCAATCCTTAGAGGAATGGATCGAGCCAGGCTGCTGTTTTGCAATGCATGATTGGGAACAAGCCGGTGGCGCGAATCGAAAAATCGTTTCCGTCAAAGCAAAGTTGATCCGACCTTACATGGAAAATTCGTCCGATTGGGTCCAAGAGCAACTTCTCAGCGGCCATCAAAAGAACGCATGGTGGACCAAAGGCTCGTTTGATTCCGTCGGACTATGCCTATACCGCTTCCGCCCAAAACGGGTGGCAACAAACAAGGCGGCCTAGGATTAGCTCGGCTTCAAGCGGTCCATAAAAAACTCAATCAAAGGCTTGGTAGCAATGGTTCAGTTCTCGCTGCACAGAGTGTTCGAAATTCCCAGTCGAAGTCTTGAAGAACTGGTGGTGGACGAAGACCTTTTCGTTTACCACCATCTCGGGCTCGGGGACATGATTCATTGCAATGGAATGGTCCGGTATCTACTTGACCGCCTCAACGCAGACCGAACGGTGAATGTATTCTGCAAGGTGAGAAATCTCGGGATGACTCAGTGGATGTACCGAGACGAACCTCGCATCCGTCTACTGCCGATCGAAGACGGGGTCCGGGAACTAACCTTTGTGCAGCGAACCCTGAGAAATCATCGCAGCAGAAATTTTCTCGCAGTAGGGCATCGCGCTCTACGGTCTCTCGAACGAGCTTATCCCAAGGCGTTCTATGATGAGCTTTTCTATCGCCAGGTCGGATTGCCTTACAGCATTCGATACGACTGGTGTTATTGGCAACGCGACTTGACTGAGGAAGAACGTGTTTATGAAAAGCTCGCTCCGGATGCGCCGTATGCGTTCGTTCACGACGATGCAAGTCGCGGATTCTCCATCGATACATCGACGATCGGAATGGCCGTTGTCCGCAATGACATTACAGAAAGTATTTTCCATCTAGGATTGTTGCTGGAGAGGGCAGCGGAAGTGCACTGCATGGAAAGCTCGATCCGATGCATGTTAGAATCGCTCGATATGGATAACTGCAAACTCTTCTACCACAACTTTCGGTATCCCGATCGACCGCTAGGAAACGCGACCCGCCAATCCTGGACGTCGATCGATCGCTGGGAAACCACCGGAACCGGAACTGTCGCCACCAAATGAAAAGGCTCGTTTCTTTCGCACTTTTCGGGACCAAGCCCCTCTACTTGCAAGGTGCATTGCGCAACGTTGCGATGATTCCTGAGATCTATCCAGGATGGACGCCTCGCATTTACGTGTCCCAAGAAATACCAGAAGAGTTGGTAAAGCAACTCATCGCCGGCGGTGCCGAGGTCGTTCGCAAACATCGCACCGGGGAAATCGACGGCATGTTTTGGAGATTCCTTCCAGCAGGTGAAACTGGGATCGACGCCATGGTGGTTCGAGATGTCGATTCGCGACCAACTCGACGCGAATATGCTGCCGTCCAGGAATGGCTCGCGAGCGGCAAATCATTGCATATCATGCGTGATCACCCCCACCACAAGGTTGTTATTCTGGGAGGGATGTGGGGATGCCGCGGTAACGCAATTCCAGACATGGAAGCCATGGTCGATTCATGGAAACTATGGGCGAAAAAAGGCCAAGACCAAGATTTTCTCCGCGATGCAATCTATCCGCGGTTTAAAGACGACTTGCTGGTACACAGCGATCTCTATCAATACCGAGGAGAACTGGTCAAGCCATTCCCAATCCCCAGGGAGCGAGGTGAGTTCGTGGGCGCGATCATCGATCCAGACCGGGATAGCTTTACAGATGCCCAAGCAGACGCATCGGAGGCACTATTTGCCGGTTGCTCCTTCCAACAATTGAAACGGGCCAAACGCAGGATGAAGTTCTCCTTGGTTGCCGAACAATGGCTCCGCAACCTGCGGCGGATGCTAGGGCGAAAGTCGGCGTAAGGGCCTCCGGAGGCTCGGTTACGTATCTTCAGGAGCGATCGCGACTCGGGACCCGTTGTTTGCTCCAAGTTTTCCCTCGGAAGTCTTGCTCGGCAGGCTGTTCGCTACTACCGTCGATAGAGTGTCGGCGTGGCAGACGCCGTACCACCCTCACCTCGATGGTCGGTAGCCCCCATTTAGACTCACTTCGCTATGATGGATTCATCCGCTATGAAAAATGCGATCGCAACTATCGCAATGCTCCTTGCACTCGCTACCGGAAGGGTACCCACCATTCACGCGTTAGAACCACAGGATGCCGCCAAAAGCCCGATCCAATACCGTGTATCCTTCCGCCAAGCGGCAAATCATCGGGTGGATATCGAAGTGTCAGTACCGACCGACGGTGCTCCTTTGCTCCGTTTGATGATGCCGGTATGGACCCCAGGAAGTTACTTGGTTCGCGAATACGCCAGGCAGGTCGAAAGTATTTCGGCTCACAACGCCGTCACAAACGCTTCGCTGAAACTCAACAAACTCGACAAGAACCACTGGAGCGTCGAGACGGCGGGCGCTCAGGAAGTCACGGTGCGGTACGTTCTGTACGGACGCGAGATGGGCGTGCGGACCAATTGGATCGAAAGCGATTTCACATTCTTGACCGGTGCAGCGACATTCATCACGCGTGAAGACGCACTCGATCGTCCTCACATCGTCCGCTTGGATGCGCTTCCTCAGTGGCCGCAGATCGCCACTTCGCTACCGGCTCAAGATTCCCGCACCCCATGGACGCGGGTCGCCAACAACTACGACACTTTGGTCGATAGCCCGATTGTCCTCGGCGATATCGATGTGCAGTCGATGAAAGTCGGATCGGCTCAGCACCATCTAGCTACGTTGGGGACCGACCAACTTTGGGACACGCGGAAAGCGATGAAAGATGCAGCGAAGATCATCGAGTTGGAACAAAAATTTTGGGGAGATATACCCTATGACGACTACTGGTTTCTCAATCTTGCGACGGAATCTGGTGGAGGTCTCGAGCACGACAACAGCTGCGTTTTGATGACGAGTCGCTGGGCCCAAAAGCAACGCTCAAAATACATTGACTGGCTCGCTCTAGTCTCTCATGAGTTCTTTCATGCGTGGAACGTGCGTCGCCTGCGCCCCAAAGTATTGAAGACGTACGACTACAACTCGGAACAGTACATGCGCGAGCTTTGGATCGCTGAAGGATTAACCAGTTACTACGACGAACTCTTCGTGGTTCGCGCCGGGCTAAGCACGCCGAAGGAATACCTGGAACGAATCAGCAAGCAGATTCAATCGGTGCAAACCACACCTGGACGAAATATCCAGAGCCTCGAGGAGAGCAGCTTTGATACGTGGATCAAGTTCTACCGGCCTGACGAGAATGCAGCGAACAGCCGTATTAGCTATTACGGAAAAGGGGCGATCGTCGGATTGATTCTCGATGCGGAAATACGGACCAAAACAGCCAATCAAAAGTCACTCGATGACTGCATGCGAACACTCTGGCAACGGCATCGGGGAACCGGATACGAAAACCAAGATTTCATCAATATCGTCTCCGAGACAACGGGAACACCGATGCAGGAATGGTTTCAGAGAATGCTGGCAAGTACCGACGAGATGAATTTCGGCCCACTTCTCGACTGCTACGGGCTCAGGTGGAAGCCGAAGGACCCGGAAAAGAACAACAAGGATGGGGAGAAAAAATCGGCCGAGGGGGATGGAGACAACGGAGATGCTCCGGCAGCAACCCCGGCGATGGTAGGTATCGAACTGGTTAACCAATCCGGAAAGGGAATGATCGAAAAGGTTTCTCGCAGCGGGGCGGCGAGTGCTGCGGGGATTCAGGCTGGCGATGAACTTGTGGGATGGGACGGATACCGCGTTACTCCAGAAAACTGGCCAGAACGCCTAGGGCTCTACAAAGTGGGGGCCACTGTGACCGCTTTGGTCACCCGCCGCGGTAAACTTCTGGAAATTCCGGTAGAACTTAAGGGCCAACCGACAGAATCCTGGAATTTGGTCCGGGTAGAGAACCCCACCCCTGAACAGGAGGCTCGCTGGAAATCTTGGCTTCAAATCGAAGAAATTGCCACAAACGCAAAGTAATCGAGGATTCCTGAGTCGATGCGTCCGATATTCCGCGAGTGCACGGTTGCTGGTAATATTGACCAGCGGGGCTGGTAAAATACGGAAGAAAACGTTATTTAAGATGCCCCGTGAGGGAAATCAAATTCGCTTTTTTGGGACTTCTGTACAGGAAACGAAGATTCGTTTTTGTTCGAGGAATGTTGATATGTCAGTAAATGAAGAGGTTTTTTCCAAGGTTCAATCGGCTCTCGTGGACGCCCTTGGGGTGGACGACGATGAAGTGACTCAGGAAGCCACCATGGTCGGTGACTTGGGTGCCGAGTCGATCGATTTCCTGGATATCGTTTTTAAACTGGAAAAAGCTTTCGGAATCAAAATCCAAACCGAAGACCTCTTTCCAAAAGATATCCTGACAGAAAGCTCCTATGTCCAGGATGGCAAGGTGAACGCAAACGGCCTCGCTGAGTTGAAGAAGCGGATGCCTTGGGCAAACCTTTCCAAATTCGAGGCAAATCCCCGAGTCCAAGACTTCGGCGACTTGCTCACCGTCAGCGATCTTTGTCGTTACGTTCAGTCGAAATTGGCGTAGTGAAACCATCACACCGGGGCTTAATTTCCTAGGTTTTCAATCAGGAAAGGCCGGGTGTGAGTATTGAGTGAATCGGGCCGAGTTAATCGGGCCGAGTTTGCAGGTTGGTCTCGCAAGTATCGCAATCCCGCGACACTTGCGATCTCATGGTTTTCCGTTAGGGAGTTGGGTGGCTTCAGGTGCGTTGGTTTTGGATCGATCGATTCCTCGAGTTCGTGCGAGACACACGCGCGGTAACCATCAAGAATATTTGCTTCGGCGAAGAATCCCTTGACGATTATCTACCAGGTCACCCCCATTACCCTCACTCGTTGATGATCGAGGGCATGGCTCAAACCGGCGGATTGCTGGTTTCCGAAGCCGAAGGGTTTACGCGGAAAACGGTCTTGGCCAAAGTCTCCAAGGCGACATTTCATGATTTGGTGGTCCCGGGAGATTGCATTCGTCTGACGGCAATCGTCCAAGACAAACAGCCAACAGGGGCTGTGGTTCAAGGCCATATCGAAATCGATGGGCGGCCCATCGCAGATCTGGAACTTTGGTTCGCCTTCCTCGACGAACGGTTCGGCGAAACCGCACTCTTTCCACCCGAGGATTTGCTCCGGACCCTTAGGGTATTGCGACTCTTCGACGTTGCTGTGGATCAAAACGGGAATAGAATACACGCTCCTGCCCATATGCTCGAAGCCGAGCACCAAGCAGCAGCGGCTATCCGAGCCGCATTGCAGAACAACCCTAGCCCGAAACCATCCGAATCAATTGGCTCGTAAAGTTCGCATCTACCGCGAACTCACCGCCAGTTTGCCTGGATCGGTAGCCTGAACAAGATCCTTTTCTTGGAGTTAATGCATTGATGCGCCGGCGAGTAGTAGTCACGGGAATGGGAGTCGTGAACCCGCTCGGACATAACGTCGAAACCATGTGGAAGGCATTGATTGAAAGCCGCAGCGGTGTTGGCCCAATCACCATCTTTGATGCCACAGGTTACCCGACCACAATCGCCGCTGAAGTCAAAGATTGGGATGTTTCCCTGGTCGGTGAAGACCGATCCTATTGGGACAAACGAGGCCGCCATACCCGTTTTGCTGTCGGTGCCGCCAAACAAGCTGTCCAGCAATCGGGGATCCTCGATTCCTCGTTCGATCCAACCCGTATCGGCGTTTATCTCGGAGCGGGCGAAGGCAACCAAAACTTCCAAAGCTTCACCAATATGGTGACCGCCGGCGTGCAAGGAGGCCCTTTCGACTTGTCTAAATTCCTTCAAAAGGGTTTCGACATCATGGACATGGCCGCGGAAATGGAACAAGAACCCAATATGCCCGCAGCCCACTTAGCAGCGTTATTCAACGCCCAAGGCCCCAACTCCAATTGCTTGACCGCGTGCGCCGCGAGTAGCCAAGCCGTCGGCGAAGCCACCGAGTTGATTCGCTGCGGAGACGCGGATGTGATGATCGCAGGTGGTTGCCATAGCATGATCCACCCTTTCGGGCTCACCGGGTTCAGTCTGCTTACCACCCTTTCCGAACGTAATTCCGATCCAACGAGAGCCTCGCGTCCCTTCGATAAAGATCGCGACGGATTCGTCCTCGGTGAAGGCGCAGCGATCGTTATCCTCGAAGAGTACGAACGCGCTCGTCAGAGAGGAGCGACCATTTACGGCGAAGTCCTCGGATACGGCAGCACTGCCGATGCTTATCGAATCACCGACATCCATCCGGAAGGTCGAGGGGCTATCGGATGCATGAAACAAGCCATCGCTGATGCAAAACTGAATCTCGATGAAATCGGTTACGTCAATGCGCACGGGACAAGTACCGCCGTCAATGACCGGACCGAGACCCTCGCTTGCAAAGGCGTCTTCGGTGATCGCGCCAAATCGACACCCGTTTCGAGCACCAAGAGCATGATGGGGCACTTGATCGCTGCGGCAGGTGCCACGGAAATGATTTGCTGCCTGCTAGCCATTCGCGACGGAGTCCTTCCTCCGACGATCAATCAAGAGACCCCGGACCCGAATTGCGACCTCGACTACGTCCCCAACGTCGCAAGGCCGTCCAAGATTCGCGTCGCTCTCAACAACAGCTTTGGTTTCGGCGGACAAAACGTCACGTTGGCCGTCGGTACCCTTCGAAATGGACCCGGGGTATGATCAGCGATCAAGCGTTGCTCGCATACCTCGATGAATCTCTCGCCGGTGAAAAAATGGCGGAGATTGAAGGCTTGCTCCGCGGTGACGCGGAGCTTCGCGATCGACTTGCCCAACTCATATCCCGCCGAGACAGCGGTGTTCATACCCTCGGCGATATCTGGCGACGCAATCGGCTCAGTTGCCCATCGCGGGAAGAACTCGGTAGTTTCCTGCTGGGAGCAACGATGGATGATGCAGCACAATACATCCAATTCCACCTCGAATCGATCGGTTGCCGCTACTGCCAAGCCAACTTAGAGGATCTTCGAAGCAATCAGCCCGAGAACGTGACTCACGCCCGCCGGCAGAGAATCTTTCAAAGCAGTGTTGGTCGTGTCCGACATTTTCCCGAGTAATCGCTCGGATCGCGAGTTAGAATAGAGCGATGCGAATCGGCCAAATCATCACTATCGTTGCAGATCGAAAGTTCGGGTTCATACGGACAGAGCACTTTCGTGAAGACGTTTTCTTCCATTTTTCCACGTTGAAAAACATCAATCCGAAACGACTTCGGATCGGTCAAGACGTCGAATTCGAACTGGATGAACTGCTTCGAATCAATAAACAACAACTCGAAGCAATCCTAGTCCAGGAACCCGCAAAACCTCTTTCCTACAAATTGGAAGAAGAAATCGTTCCTGAGTTCCGAGCAGCCCACCACCCGAAGGCCAGACGGCGAAAACCTTCGTGGAAGTCCCAATCAAACCCTACCCCGGAACCTACGGAACCGTCCGATAGGGCACAACTCGAAGCGAGCGAGAGTTCAGTAGATCAAGCCTCCACAGACCCATCCCCCGAATCGACCTAAGCATTCTTACTCGCGGCTAGAATCTGAGACACCAAAGGCAGCAGCTGCTTCTTTCGACTGACCACATCTGGCAGCGAATACAAACTTCGATCGAGACACGGATAGTTGATCTCATCCCACGCTTCCGACTCATGCGACAGCAGCAGCAACGAACCATTACTCACCACGTCGGTCACCAGGAGGGCTGAGAACTGCAATCCGTTCTTGGTCGCGAGTTGCTCCAACGCCGTTCGCAAATCCTCCTTGCGATCCCAAAACAGATCAAAGCCCGTCTCCTCGATCTGTGAAATCGAAAAACGAACTCCATGCTCCGAGAACTCCTTGCAGTCCTCGCGAACGACCTCCGCCGGAGTGCAATTCCGAAGCGCGGACCCGATCTCAAAAAATTCCTTGGCGTACTGTTCCAAGTCGATTTCGCACAAACCTTCGAGCCACTTCAAGACCTCGCGGTCGGTATCGGTCGTCGTCGGCGATCTCAAATAAAGCGTATCGGAAATGATCCCAGAAGCCATGCACAAGGCGATCCCGGGCTTGGGAGTAATCCCGGACGCGCGGAATTGACGAGCAACCAACGTGCACGTTGAACCGACAGGTTCATTGATGAATCGAATCGGCTGCGTCGACTTGAGACTACCCCCGATGCGATGGTGGTCGAGAACTTCGAGGATCTCCGCATCCTCAGCACCATTGACCGCTTGGCTCAACTCATTGTGGTCGACCAGTATTAACTTGGCCTTCGGTGGATTCACCAAATCGGATTTCGAGATCACGCCAACGAGTATCCCAGCGTCGTTGACGACCGGAAAGATCGACTCGTTCAACTTCTCAACCTGCGATCGAGCTTCGTCGACAGGCAGCTTGGCCGGCAACGAAACAAAGGATTCATCGATTGCGGAATCAATGAACTGAGATGACTTGATCCGCATCGTGGTGGTAGCTGTGTCGTACGGACTCTGAATCACCGCGACACCGCGTGATTTGGCCAATTCCACTAACCCCGATGAAAGGGAATACCCACCTGTCACTACAAGAGCTCGTACGCCATGCTCGATAGCCGGCAATTGGATGGTCGGACGATCACCGCTGACCACGATCAAACGCTCCGCGGGAAACCGTTGCATCCGTTCCGTAAACCCACCAGCACTCATCGCGCCCACCATTACCAGCAGCTCATCCGTTTGGTTCGGACGCAAAGAGTGCTGAAATTTGCCCGCGAGTATCTCGCAAACCTTCCCCAGACTGGTCTTGACCGTCCGAGTAAGCAATGGATCCGCATCATCTCTGAAAATAAGGTCCATCAACTGCAACAGGGAAAGAACACCGACGACCTTATTCTGCGAGTCCACGATCGGAATCGCGCGGATGTCGTGGTCCTTCATACGCTGGTACACCTCGTAAAACACCTCACCGTGCAAGGCGGTGATCGGATCACGCTGGCACAAATCCGATAGCTCAGGCCTTACATCCATCACGATGCGAGGTGGAGCGATGCGAGCCCGCTTGAGCACATATTCAGTTCGCTTATTCGGAGTTCCACAACACGCAGCGATCGCCTCCGGCCGATGTGTTTGCTGGAGGTAGTCCGCGTACGCGAGTGCCGAGCAAATGGCATCCGTGTCTGGATTGCGATGGCCAAAAACAAGTATGCTCATGAATAAGGGTCTAACTCTCTACGGGTTCGTACGACAAGTAGCGTGTGGATCTTGCGATGGTTTTAGATCGCCCATTCACGGTTTCGAGCATCGCTTGGACTCGATCACCACAACGCATCATTTCGCCGGAAGTTTAGCACATCGGCAACCTGAGACGCAGGACCAAATTGACGCATCGTCACGTCGCATTGCAAAATTGAAGGAGAGTCCTAATTTCGCCCCGAAAGTGAACCCCAAATCGCTCCCCAGTGTCCCGTCCCCGGTTGCGATCCCCTACTTGCAAACTCAGGCAACTCACGCGACCATGGATCGAAACAGAAATTCGTCGTTTGTCGTGACGATTTCAACCCCAAAGGAAGTGGATGCAAATGCTGGAAATCTTGTTGCCGGATGGGACTGTCGTTTCTCATCCCGAGGATGCTACCCCCCTCAGTGTCGCGAACTCCATCGGGGCGCGATTGGCCAAAGCGGTTGTCGCCGCAAAAGTCGGCGATTCGGTCATTGACGCCAACCGCAGCTTGAAAGCCTTTGCGGGCAACGGCCCAATCCCGCTCCGCTTGCTCACCGACCGAGACCCCGAATCCCTCGATGTGCTTCGGCATTCTTGCGCCCACGTGATGGCACGCGCAGTCATGCGGGTATTCCCAAACGTCTCGCTCGCTTTCGGCCCAACGATTGCCAACGGTTTTTACTACGATTTTCAACTCGACCATAAGCTGTCCGAAGACGACTTTCAAAAGATCGAAGAGGAAATGGCCTCGATCATCGAAAAGGGAGAGCCGTTCGAACAGTTCTCGCTCGATCGAACCAGTGCTACCGCCCTGTGCCGGGACATGAAGCAAACTCTCAAAGTCGAACATATCGAAACCGGGTTGAGCTCACACGAGTCTCTAGGGTTCTACCGCCAAGGTGAGTTCGTCGATTTGTGCCGGGGTCCACACATTCCAGATGCGGGCCGAATCAAGGCCTTCAAATTGATGAGCGTCGCTGGCTCTCATTGGAAAGGGAACATGGATGGCCCTCAACTTCAGAGGCTCTATGGAACCGCGTGGTTCAATCCAAAAGATATGCAGAGCTATCTGGATCAACTCGAAGAAGCCAAGAAACGGGATCACCGGGTCATCGGGAAAAAGTTGGGATTGTTCCAGATCACTCCTGAGGTCGGCCAAGGAATGTGCTTGTGGATGCCCAAAGGTGCGCGCATCCGAAGTTTGCTCGAGGACTTTCTTCGTCGCGAAATGCTTCGACGCGGATACGAACCTGTTTATAGCCCCCACCTCGGTCGAGTAGAGCTCTACGAAACCAGCGGTCACTTCCCATACTACCGCGATAGCCAGTTTCCCCCATTGTTCGTTCACGATGCCGGCGCCTTGGTCGATGGCTGGGTCCGGAAAATGAAGGAGGATCCAGATTTTTCCTCGACCCAGGAAACCTCGTTCGTGCACGCAGCCGAAATTCTCGGGTTCGATAGTTCGGCTTATCACAAAGCCAAAACCCACGAAGAGAAGATCGAAGCCCTCGATCACTGGCAACGCCAGCAGGAGCGTTTCTTGGTCAAACCCATGAACTGCCCTCACCACGCGCAGATCTTCAAAGCCCAACCCCGATCCTATCGAAACCTCCCGCTACGACTTTTCGAGTTCGGGACCGTGTACCGGTACGAGCAAACCGGGGAACTGAACGGAATGCTGAGAGTCCGAGGTTTGACACAAGACGACGCGCATATTTTCTGCACCGCGGATCAAGTCGAACAGGAGTTCCGAAACACGATTGAGCTGACCCGGTTCGTTTTGGAATCGGTCGGACTTGAGGACTACCGAGTCCAGCTCTCGCTGCGAGATCCTAAGAGCGACAAGTATGTAGGTAGCGAGGAAAATTGGCAAAAAGCCGAAGCGGCACTCCGCCGGGTACTTGAGGAATCAGGACTCAACTTCACCGCGGCTGAGGGCGAAGCTGCATTCTATGGTCCCAAGGCGGACTTTATGGTGCGGGATTGCATCGGTCGCCAATGGCAACTCGGTACGGTTCAACTCGATTACAATCTTCCCGAGCGGTTCCAACTGGAATATACCGGTGCGGATAATAAAGCGCATCGACCGGTGATGATCCATCGCGCTCCTTTCGGTTCCATGGAACGTTTTGTCGGCATGCTCACCGAACACTTTGCCGGTGCCTTTCCAATGTGGCTCGCCCCCGAGCAGATCCGAATTTGCCCATTGAGTGAAAAGACCAATGAATACGCGATGGAGCTCGAACGCAAATTCACCGACGCAGGTTTCCGGGTAACTACCGACCTTCGCGGCGCAAAAGTTCAAGCCAAAATTCGGGATGCGCAATTAGAATTGATTCCGTACATGGCCGTCATCGGCCCCAAAGAAGCAGAAACGCAATCGATTGCACTTCGAGACCGAATCGCTGGCGAGTTAGGAACCAAGCCGGTGGATGAAGTGATCAAGATGCTTTCCGAAGAAGTCGCACAGCGACGGCTTCGCCAAACCGTCGAACGCAAAACCTCAGAACCTGAGATTCCCTCGGAAACCACCAGCCATGAGTACTGATCCGAACGCAACTCAACGCACGGCCGAGAAAGTCCTGGCCGAGGAGTTCCTCTCTGCTCGCTCGAAAATCCTAGATCTCGCAGCAACCTTAGATCGCCTCGAACGGGCTACGGGCTCCGTGGAGAACGCAGCCCAAATGCAACTCCTCAGCCAAGGCTTAAAAATCCTGTGCGATGATGAGTTCGACAAAGCCCGACGAGTGCAATTGCTGATGAGTCGACAATACGATCCAGATTGGCGAAAAACGTATGGACTACATTGATCCACATATCCACATGGTGTCACGCACCACCGATGACTACGAGACTCTAGCTCGCATGGGGTGTGTCGCGATGAGCGAACCCGCATTCTGGGCAGGCTTCGACCGAGGAAGCGTAGAAAGCTTTCGCGACTACTTTCGTCAACTTACCGAATTCGAACCCAAACGAGCTGCTCAGTACGGCATTCGGCACTTCACATGGTTATGCATCAACGCCAAGGAAGCGGAAAACGTTTCGCTGTCCCGCGAAGTCATCGCTATGATCCCCGAGTTTCTTTCCGCAAAAAATGTTCTCGGGATCGGTGAAATCGGGCTCAATAAAAACACCAAAAACGAATCGACGATCTTTCTCGAACACCTTGAGCTCGCGGTCCAATACGATCAACAAATCCTGATCCACACCCCGCACCTCGAGGATAAATTTCAAGGAACGCGGATGATCCTCGATATGCTAATGGGAGACTCGCGTATCAATCGCTCCCGTGTGCTGGTCGACCACGTCGAAGAGCACACCATCGAAGCGGTCCTCGAAAATGGATTCTGGGCTGGAATGACCCTCTACCCAGTCACCAAATGCACCCCTCAACGAGCGGCCGACATGATCGAGAAGTACGGCCCCGAGAGGTTGATGGCAAACTCCGCAGGGGATTGGGGCCCCAGTAAACCCACTGCCATACCCGACTTGATCATGGAGCTCAAGCGTCGAGGCCACAGCAGAGAACTGATTCGTCGTGTGGTTTTTGAAAACCCTCGCCAATTCTTTTCCCAAAGCAAGAACTTCGATCCCACGACACTACCCAGCTAGCCTGCCTGATTAGCTATCAGGCCTTTTTGACTAGCCATTTTAATGGGCTAGAAATTTGCTGGGTTATACTGTCGCCCAAATCAGCCTCGATCTTGGGGCGATCACTTCTGAAGATGCTCCATGAAAAATGCATCGCGGCGACGTTTGCAGTAGGCAGACGATCCAATCCCGTGCCCACCGCCAGGAACATAGATCAATTCGAAATCCTTGTCCGCACGAATCAGCGCGTCGACAACTTGCATTGTCGATGCGGGATCGACATTGGTATCCAACTCGCCAACTACCAACATCAGTCTTCCTTGCAAACGATGTGCGTTAACCACGTTGGAATTTTCCTCGTAATGCGGACCTATCGGCCATCCCATGTACAGTTCGTTCCACCAAACTTTATCCATCCGATTATCGTGGCATCCGCAATCAGCAACTGCCGCATCGTAAAAGTCTCCGTGGAACAGAAGAGCTGCTAGCGCGTTTTGACCACCTGCGGATCCACCATAAACACCAACACGATCGATATCGATCTCGGGATATTTGGCCGCAGCGCTCTGCATCCAGAGCTTGCGATCGGGAAAACCCCCATCGGCCAACTTTCGATAACTGACATCATGAAAGGCCTTGCTGCGATTCGATGTTCCCATCCCATCGATCTTCACAACGATAAAGCCTTTTTCGGCCAGTGCATGGTATTCCGTGAGTCCTGAATACGCTTTGGGAACAAAGGAGTCTTGCGGTCCTGCGTAAATATCCTCGATCACAGGATACTTTTTGCCAGGCTCCATTTTGCTAGGCCGCACAATGATTCCGTAAATATCCGTAAGTCCATCCCGTCCTTTGGCGACGAACCGTTCAGGCCGTTCAGTTCCAACCCAAAGCCCATCATCGCTGGACCGCTCGAGTTCCAACACGATTTCTCCGCTTTGCGCGGAACGCAGTTCATGAACAGGAGGCATATCAACACGTGAATACGTATCGATCAACCATTTTCGCGTCGGCGAGTACTGAACTTGATGGTCACCGTCCCCTCGCGTCATCTGCACCAAATTACCACCGTCAAAATCGACTCGGCACAAATGCCGATAGTAGGGGTCTTGGTTAGGGTCAATCCCACCCGCATAAAACCAAATATGCCGATTCTCGCGATCCACATTCTCGATCGATCGAATCACCCAGTCCCCTCGGGTAATCGCATTTCGCAATTCACCGGTTCTGGCATCAAAACGGTAAAGATGGTACCAGCCGCTCCGCTCGCTGCCCCAGAGAACTTCCTGGGAATCGTCTAAAAATTCCCGGTAAGCCTTGGCCGCGTAATCGATGTAAGTCGGACTCGACTCATCGATCAACACGCGAGTTTCCCCCGTCTCAGGAACGATTGAAATCCAGCGAATAACCTGATGACCTCGCTGGTTATAGATGAATGTTACCCTAGAACTATCCGCGTCCCATCGCACATCCTCGATCGACCATGGGTTTGCGAACAGAGAATCGTCGAGCGGGACAAGCCGCTTCGTCTCCATATCGAAGAGACGAGGAATAGGTTGGTCCAAATTATCGCCAGGCTTGTCATAGCGGATCTTTTTCAATCTCGGTTGCAATTGATCTCGAGGCGACGACTCGACCAGCGTGACCTCGCGATGGTCTCCTTGTCGCATTTGCAACGTGAATGCATACCGCTGATTGGGTGACCACACGATGCCTTGATCGTAACGGCAGGCATCGCTCCCAACGCACGCTTCCACCTTTGCCGAATCGAAAACCACTTCGCCATCTGCAGTCTCGAAGCGGAGATTTCCACCCTCCCGCTTCACCTGCCACGCGACATTGGCTGGCGGAGCGTCGGCAGAGGGATTGCGCCGGCGCCCTCGCCCACGTCGATCCAAGATCGGTGACGGCTGAATCTCCATCAAATGAATCGAAAGCACCTCACCCGCCGTTGCTACTCGCGCGGTCCATAGCGGCTTGCGGTCCGATTGAGTCGCGAGCCACGAATGCCCTCGGAAGGTTGACTGAGACTTCGATTCGCCCGGTTCCAAGTTTCCATAGGGCTGCGGTCGGCACTCGAAGTCCATCCAATACAGCTGCACCGTTTCTTGGGTATCGTTGCGAATTTGTATTTCGATCCGTTCGTCGGACAACGTTGCTGAAGGCTCCACACGAACTGGTCCGGAGGTATTGAGCACGGACCGCCCAAGCCTTTCTTCGATCGCTTCGATCGAATCGGCTCGAAACACGGTTTTTGCCTCCGCATCAACCAACACGTATTCCACCCGCTTCGGCTCGGTCTCCACCCGCTTCGGCTCCGTCTCCAACCGCTTCGGCTCGGTTCCCACCCGTTTTGGCTCGGTCTCCACCGAGTACCAAAACACGTTGTCATCAATCCAATGCGGTTGCAATCGCAACTTGGACGCCGCAGCCCGCGATGGGGCTTGGGAATAAACCTTGCTGGGGTTCACGAGACCCACGACAACGGCAATCACCCACCAGCACCAGACGATATTCCGAGCAGCAGTCGGACAGCGTGAGACGACATGGCACACGTTGAAAACCAAAGCACCACTTGCTTGAAATTCTTTGCGTCTTGCTTGAAATGCTTCGCATCCACCCCTCCATGGCATGCGACAACCTTGGCTGCCTGAGTAATTTTTCCTGGTGAAAGTGCTGCTGATGCAGTTTGAATCCATGGAGAGATCCCTGGGGAAGCGGGAGAAAACGAGGGCCACTCGCTGCAAAGTTGGAGGGGTAATTTAGCGGATCAGCACAACCTGCGTCGAGGGTACCGATTGTAGGGATCCTACTGCCCCTGAATGTGGCTCCGGTGACGACTTTTCCAATTGTAGGTTCACCCTGTAACGGTCGCAAAAAGTTTCTCCAAGACTTCGCGATTCCGGATCTAGACAATGGATCGGATTGCGAAGACCATGAGGGAGTTGGCTGGTCCAGACGTTCCTGGATAGACAAGTTCGATTCGGCCACGCCCCAAGCATCGAGATGTTCAACACCTTGACATTCCCTCTAGTAGCCCTCGCTGTCGGCCTAGGCGTTTCATTGCTAACCACGCCCGTTGCGCGGTGGGTAGCGATCCGCCTTGGTTTAGTGGACTACCCAGACAACCATCGAAAACTCCACAATGAACCGATAGCCTTGTGCGGCGGATTGTCGGTTCTTTTCAGCATGCTTATCAGCGTCATCTTGGCGTTGGTCGTTTTCCCAGAATTAACCAATCACTTGTACAAGGATTCGTACCAAGCCATCTCGTTGGGTATCGGTTCGATCGCGATCGTCGGCTTAGGGTTGCTCGACGACCGTTTTGGACTTCGCGGACGACAAAAGCTCGCCGGGCAGATCCTGATTTGTCTGTCGATCATCGCATTTGGGTTTTCGATCACCAGCGTTCAGATCTTCGGCTACTCGATCGAGTTGGGCTTAATCGCTTGGCCAGCAACGTTGGTTTGGCTGCTGCTCTGCATCAACTCCATCAACTTGATCGACGGAGCCGATGGACTTTGCTCCTCGGTTGGATGGATCGCGTTCGCGGCAGTTTCCGCTATTAGTGCCTACACGGGGAACACCGTAGAAGCGATCATCGCAGGTGCAATGGCGGGTGCTTTACTCGGGTTCCTGTTCTTCAATTTGCCCCCCGCGAAAGTGTTTTTGGGTGACTCTGGCAGCATGCTTATCGGGCTGATCCTCGGCGTCCTAACCATGCGATCATGGTTCACCAATAATTCATCGATGTCGTTGACGACCCCGTTGGTTCTGATGTCGATCCCCTTATTCGATTCGTCGATGGCTATTCTTCGCCGAAAACTTACGGGTCGAAGCGTTTTCACCGTCGACCGTGGGCACTTGCACCACAACCTGATGCGACACGGAATACGCAATAGAGCTCTTGTGGGTGTCATTACGCTGCTCTCGATGATCACCGCGGGCGGTGCCGTCGCTGGAGTCCTCCTCCGGTCGGACTTGATCTCGCTGGCGACGACGATTTTCGCGATTGGAACGCTGGTCGTTTCGCGACTCTTCGGTTTCGCAGAACTGGAACTGCTCGGTAAAAAGATCTGGACCTTTTTGTCGAGTTTGGTAACGCATCGAGGCACCGCGGACCAATCAGCGATGCAACAAGTCGTCAAGCTCCAAGGAAATCGCAACTGGGAGACGGTATGGCAGACTTTGGTCGAGTTTTGCGAAAAACACAATCTGGCCCGAGTGAGCCTGGACCTGAATATGCCATGGCTCCACGAAGGCTTCCACGCCGATTGGCATCGCAACAAAATGCCTGAATACTCCGAGCGATGGAGCGTGAAACTGCCCTTGATCCACTCCGGCAAAGTCTATGGTCGGTTGGAATTTATCGGACGGCATCGCGATGGCGAAACGTTGGTCGTAATGGGTCGATTGACGGAACTACTTGAAACCATGCAAGTCGACATCGAGAATATGGTCGATGATTTCGCCCTCGAAAAAACGCCAAAAAAGATCGAAGAACCAACGAGCACGCCGCCAGTTGTAGAATCTAATTTTCAGCTACCTCAGAGCAACCCGAACTCGATTCCAGCCCCATCGACTCGCAGCGCACCCGCCTGATTGCCGACCGGCCGAGAATCCACGGCTTGCGACGCTACAGCTTGCAACACCACACCTAACGCCTCCACAGCAGTGCGCACTGAATGCTTGGGTTTCTAAGGTCGAATCGGATTTGAAGCGTGGGCGCCTGCAACGGTTTTCCACTCACGCAATCGCCAACGCGTTACCAACCCATGGATCACATACGGGTCCCGGCGCACGAACTCTTCGACCTCCGATGGGCTATCTGCAAGGAACAGCAGCACTGCTTGATCGACTGGCTCTGCAAGTGCACCACCCAGGAGAAGTTTTCCTCGATCGACAAACTCCCAAGCGAGCGCCAGGTGCTCCGCCCGAAACTGCGAGCGACGCTCTAAGTAGTCCTCGGATACATCATAAAACAGCAAGAAATGCAACTCGCATCCTCCCCGGGAAACCAATAAACAGACCTGCACTCACTCAACGATCAACTTTACGGGGATCGTCGTAGGATTACCATCGACTTGGCAGCGGAGGTGAAAAAACCGCTCCTGTTTCTTGGCAATTGGGGCCGCCGTAATGAATACTTCTCGCGTGGATTGCCCTGCTGGAATCAATAGACCGCTGAGCCCGATGTTATCGACATAGCACCCGTGCGGCAAATTGCGTCCGCTATCATCACCTCCGAACGAAATATCACCTTGCAAATCACCTCGTTGGATGACTAGCTTTGCGGAAACGGTCTGCCCAGGGTGTATCCGTATCTCCGTTAAGGGATTCGAATCGTCAGCGCTATCCTTGGCGATCAGTTTCAGTTTCATCGCAGGCTTATCGCTGATCTTCACCTTGAGCTTGGCCATCTGGTCGGCGACAACACGTCCCCCTCGATGAATCGATTTAGCCCTCAACGTCAATTCGAACTCCTTGGGTAAATCCGCCACGGCCGACAAATCATACGAGAGTTGTCCGATAGCTCGCAGTTGATTGGGTTCGATAGCCATCGACGGCGCCACACGAACCCCTTGCGGCAACTCGTCGAACTCCAATTCAATGGCCTCATCAAGCCCATCGAACCTAGAGACTGAAACGTTGAACTCGGTTCCCACCTCAGGTCGCAATGTGATTTCTGCTTGGTCGATTCGCAATTGAAAACGTGGCTGAGGTGCTTGAATGCTCAGTGTGTACGCATAGTTTTCGCCTCCTGCCCCCCTGGAATCTCGCAATCGAATCAAATATCGTCCGTCCTGGGGGGGCGAAAATCGAATCACCGAATCCTTACCCGCATGGCGTTCGGGATCATCGTCATTCGAGTGGTAAATGGAGAAGACCGGCAGGCCATTTGGAGACGGTGTTTCGCCCGGAGCGATCTCCTCAACAATCCATGCGGGCTCGTTGAGCGCGTGGGTGCTCGCCGACGTTCCAAAAAACGTGAACCGTTGCCCGAACCCCGGATAGACTTTGAATCCTGAATCTGGGCCTCTTGGATAAAGCCATAACTTCACGACCTCGCCCCCCGCGTACAACCACTGGTTCAATTCCATATCCTCCCATCGATGCAATCGAAAATCATCGATGGTGGTGGAGTCTTTGCCTCGGAAGGTGAAATAGGACTCCCGGACCGCCTGGAGTCTCGTACGGAGCAGGGGCTTGCCATTCGCGTCGGCGAGATCGAGAACGCTGTCGAGAGGAGAGCCGCTACGAGCCGCATCGACGGAGATCACCAACTCATCCCCTTGCTTCGCTTCAAAGGCATACCAATCCCCCGCATTCCGTGCAGCAGCATCCTGCGAGGTCAGCTTGCCACGCACACGCACAGGTACCGACAACAGTTGTGCATCGCTCGGCGTTCGATGCTCACCTTCTAGTTCAGCTACCTCAGGTACATTCGTTACGCCCACCGAGTCCGCTCCGGGCGCAACACTGCTTCGCCCTACTTCTACGTCGTTGGAAGAGAGTTTGCTGGGAACCTCAGCCCAACGAGCCAACTCCGTAGCGCGAGGCAGTTCCAACCGCACGATGTCGCCTTGTAGTGTCGACGCGAGCACCTTGCCACGTCCATCGCCGTTTTCACTCTCGAGCCACACCAAGCCGCTAGCAATATCCGGTAACTTGCCCAAAGATGCGATCGGTCTCCAATCGCTCGTTCGCCAAAGCTTGACCAGCAGGTCCTCGCCAGAGGTAAGCGCCCATCGCTGATCCGACGAGAGGACCAGTTGATTTACTGGAGATTCATGGGCGAAAACCGAGTGCAGCATTGGACTGACGGTCGGTTTTTCCTTTGACAACAATCGCCAAACCCGAACACGACGATCCGCACCCGACGCGATCACCGTGTCGGAAACGTGGGGTACGCCATCCGGTTGGGTGTCGCTACCAACCTGAGAGTCACTAACGCTTGAGGAAAATCGAACGGTGTACTGCTCGGCTTCCCCTTGCCCCAACGTATCCAGACGCTCGCCCGTCGCAACATTCCAGACCTTGATCGTCTCATCCGCACTCGCACTGGCAAGAACACGGCCGCTACCATCAAAATCGAGATCATAAACAGCACCATTGTGACCTTCCAAGGCTCGGATCAATCCCCCGTTCTCCATATCCCAAAGCCGAATCACTCGATCATAGCCACCCGTCGCAAGAATCATGCTGTTGGGACTCAGGACCGCACTGTAGATGATATCCGAGTGCCCCTCCAACTCGCGAATCACCCGTGGAACTCCTTGCGAATCGCGCAAACTGCTCACCTCAATGACCTGTACTCTGCCTCCAACTCCCGGAATACCACTTGATACCACCACCAATCGCCCATCCAAGGTTGGGCGAATCTGAGTCACTTTGCCGATGACCTCTAACCCCAATCGAGATCGCCATTGCCCTTGAAGCGATTCCAGATACCCGTGATGCCCGAGCAAGATCAATGACGAATCTTGGATCGTATTTACTTCTTTGCGAGGTTGATCGATCCCCGGAATTGTCGGTGCTCCCGGAATCGCAGCTCCTCCTGAACGAAGACGGGAGCCACCAACTGCCGACATTGCTGTAATCGGCGACGGCCCCCGATATCCATGTTGAGGCTTGCTGGTGCGCAATCGATCCTTAAGCGGCACCTCATGATCGATGCCGGCTGCACCCATCTCGATCCATCTGCGGATCAATTCGATTTCTTCCGCTGATGGCTGCACCGACTCTTCAGGAGGCATCTTCGGCTCATCCAATCCGGAAATGCGTCTCCAAATCAAAGATTCATCGGGCTTCCCACCAACCAACGCTGTACCAGCATCTCCACCTCGTCGAATGGCAGACAGCGTATTCAAACGCAATCCAGACTCATGCTCGGTTTCATTGTGGCACCCCACGCAGTACTTCACCAGCAAAGGTTTTACATCTCCATATTCAATCGCCCCTTCTTTTGCTGAGATTCGTTGTGGCTCATCGGCCAAACCCATACTCGCGTTCAACACGGAAACGGCGAAAAAAAGAACAACCAAAAACAAACTCACCTTCCGGCATGCAAGCCCTCTATCGAGGGCGAGCACTATTTCGCGAGCAATCGTGGATCGACGCACGAAACTGCAACTTCCGAGACGGAAGCGTTCTCCAAGACCGAAACGATATTGAGGCTCAAGGATGATGTCTGGCATGACGGAAGTTCTTGGCATAACGGAAGTGAAAGATTTCTGGAACATCAAGCCCCCAAATGGAGTTCGTGTTTCCTCCCCTGGAATCTACTCTAATGAAATTGAATCCACTCTACGGAATGGAATCCGATCTATTGACTGGAATCTGATCTATTGAAGAGTAGTTGGTCGATGTGGGTCTAGGCAATTCACTGCTAGAAAACGTTCGATTGTAGCCGATGCTGAGGATCCACGTGTTGAATCGTTTCGAGGTCCCTTGTTCCAGGTCTCTTCGAAGGTATTTTCCAAACGGGTTCGGCAGCGCGAAGGGCCCACCCTACAGCTGCAAAACGTCTACTTTGCCAACGAAAACAAGTTGGCGATAGGTACCGCGAGAAGATGGCGTGGGCAACCGAAAGAAATGGGTTCAATCAACCGCGAAGGAGTGGAAAAGTAGGGACTTAAGCCCGATTGGCCTAGTGCAAAGAACCGGCGAAGAATGCTATCCTAGCAGGTCGCCGATGATGTCGTTGCCCCTATGGGCCGGATTCACGATCGATCCAGCGACCTTCGAAACACAAGCGTTTTCCTTCCCACTTAAACTTTCTGGAGTTTTTCCACATGGCCAGACCCGTTACCTTGTTCACCGGCCAATGGGCCGATCTGCCTATTACCAAGATGGCTCAATTCACCAAAGATGCAGGCTACGATGGCATTGAATTGGCTTGCTGGGGGGATCACTTTGAAGTGGACAAGGCCCACTCGGATCCTGGTTATTGCAAAGCGAAGAGGGAGTTACTGGACAAACTCGGACTCCAGTGCCATGCGATCAGCGCCCACTTGGTCGGTCAAGCGGTCCTCGATCCGATCGATTCCCGCCACAAGGCGATCCTTCCGGGTTACGTTTGGGGCGATGGCAACCCAGCGGGTGTGAATCAGCGCGCGATCGACGAATTGAAAAAGACGGCGCACGCAGCGAAGAATTTCGGGGTCAAGGTGGTTAACGGCTTCACTGGTTCAAGCATCTGGCACTTGAACTACTCCTTCCCACCTGTGCCTCAATCGATGATCGATGATGGGTACAAGCTCTTCGCGGATCGTTTCAATCCGATCCTCGACGAGTTCAAAGCATGCGGTGTAAAATTCGCACTAGAGGTCCATCCGACCGAAATTGCGTTTGACATCTATTCCGCAAAGAAAGCCCTCGAAGCAGTCAATCATCGACCCGAGTTCGGTTTCAATTTTGACCCCAGCCACCTTTTGTGGCAAAGTGTTGATCCGGTCGAGTTCATCCGGGAGTTCCCCGATCGCATCTATCACGTCCACATCAAGGATGCCACGACAAAACTCAACGGCAAGTCCGGGATTTTGTGCAGCCATCTCAATTTCGGCGACCCTCGTCGAGGCTGGGACTTCCGCAGCCCAGGTCGCGGTAGCGTAAACTTTGAAGAAATCATTCGCGCTCTCAACGATATCGGTTACTCCGGCCCGCTTAGCGTGGAATGGGAAGATAGCGGCATGGATCGCGAGTTCGGCGCCCGCGAAGCAGCCAGCTTTGTCAAAGGACTCGATTTCGCACCGAGCAATCGCGCCTTCGATTCGGCATTCGATAAGGAATCAGCGTGAGCCGTCACAACGCAGAATTACTGTTCCAACCCGATTCGGTTGCCCTGAGGTTTCTTCCCGAAGGTCCGTATCCTTGCGGCCCGAATCGGTTTTCGTGGGTGGCGATCCAGCATGGTCCAAACGCCAAGCACGGTTCTATCAACATCTACGATTGGAATACGAAATCGAACACCACCCATGAACTCCCTGGTCGACCAGGCTTTGCCTTTCCAACCGACCGAGGAAATTTCGTGGTCGGTTGCGAACGCGAAGTCGGGATCTATTCCCCGACCGATCGATCGTGGAAGCCCTTCGTACATGGCGTCGATGGACACACGTCGGGTACGATTATCAACGACGGTATTACTTGGGATGGTAACCTGATCTTTGGAACCAAGGATCTCGAGTTCAAAACGAAAAAAGCTGGACTATACCTTTGGCGGAGGTCAGACCGTCGTTTGATCCAACTAAGGTCGGACCAGATTTGCAGCAACGGGAAATGCGTTGTCCCCAGAACAGACGGTGGTATCGACCTGTTCGATATCGATTCGCCGACCCGACAGGTTGTCCTGTATAGGATCGATGTCGAAACAGGTTCGGCGGAACGAAACCGAGTTGTCGTCGATTTGACCAACGATCCTGGTGTTCCCGACGGGATGACAATGACACCCAACGGCAAAAGTTTGATCATTTCCCTCTACAATCCGAACCCGGCTCCCGTCGGTCGGACGATCCAAGTCTCAATTGAAGACGGACGGTTAGAAGAAGAATGGATTTCCGAAGGCAGTCCGCAGGCTACTTGTCCGCAATGGGTTAACAAGGACGGGAAGGCGGTCCTGGTCATCACCACGGCAGTCGAGTTCATGCCGGACGAACGCCGCGGAGCCTCTCCATTTGCGGGTTCGCTGTTTTGTGTTCCGACCGACCAAGCTTGGTCCCACGATTCCTTTGGACGAATGACACCCCTGTTTTTAGAATAGAAAGTTGGGTTTGCACTGGAAGGGAGTCGATCCCGACAGAACCTTTCACCTTTTGCCGTGTTCCAACGTTCATCCTAACCTTTCTCCGGCGGCGTTGATATTTTGACTCACTCGAACAATCCTCTGGAAAATGCTCGAGTCGATCCGGATGTCGCATTGATGCTCCGGGTGAAGGAGGATGATGCCATGGCATTCGAATTGCTCGTGGATCGGTTTCAACGGAAAATCGTTCGGTTCATGAACGGATGGACTCGAAGTGCCGAACAAGCTGAAGATTTAGCCCAAGAAGTATTTCTGCGAGTCTACAAGTCGCGTAAGAACTACATGCCAACGGCGAAATTCTCGACATGGCTCTACCGCATCGCTCATAACGTCGCGTCCAACCATATTCGCGATTCAGCCCTGCGACGCGAATACCAACTCTCAAAAGCTGAAAACAGCTCCACCGCGGGATTGGTATTAGAAAATATCGCAATTGCTCCCAGTGGATTCCAGCCGATCCGTCGACTGGACAACGAAGAACGCTCACAAATCATCCTGCATGCACTCGAAGCTCTCGGCGAACGACAGCGCACCGCGATACTCCTGAGCAAGTTCGAAGGCATGAGCTATCAGGAGATTGGTGACACCATGGGTTTGACGGTCCAAGCCGTCAAATCGCTACTGATGAGGGCTCGGGTAAACCTCAAGAATCTTCTCGAACCTTACCTCGAAGAAGGAACTGTTCCTGCAACAAACCCTTCCTCAGAATCAAGTACATCAAATACCACGTCCAGCCCTGACTCCTCGTCCATGAGCGACCCTAGCGTCCCACCTGTGGCCTCGAACCAGGAGGAACCATGAACCCGAACGAATCCGAACTCATCGATGAAGAATTGACGGCATATCTCGACGGAGAACTGCCTGCGAGCAACGCGGCCGACCTGGAACGACGCCTTGTGGATGATCTTCCGCTGCGAAATCGACTCGCGTCGCTCCGAAAAGCATATGATCTCCTCGACGATTTGCCTGAAACACCCCACAACCGAAATTTCACGCAGAGCACGATCGAGATGGTCGTCGCGGACCTGAAGCAATCGGTGGAAATCGCGGTTACTCCCTCCGAAGTGGTACCGTCGAAATCGAATTGGTTTGAGTGGCCGCGAATCCTAGCTCCTATCCTCGCCATGTTGGCACTGGGATCCGCAATTGGAACCATCGCTGCGCTCCTTCAAGTACGCGCGGAACTATCGCAACTCAGCTTGATCTCAAACATGCCTGGCCTGCAAGACACCTCTGAGATCGGGGTCGCTACGGAATTAGCCAAAGAAAAAGAACTGATCGAGTACCTTTCGGATCGCTACATTGATCGGGCGATCCCCACCCTACCAACCTCCGTATGGCAACGACGCAATTGGGTGCGAAGCCTCAATCAAACTCAAATCGCAAAACTCGAGTCCGCGAAGGAGCTGCTCTTGAAATTGCCTGTCGATAATCGGGTAAGGCTCGAAGCAGTCCAATCGCAAATCGATTCACGCCCCGATGCAGACTCCATCAATCAAGCTATTCGCGTGACCGGCACCGTACTCGACTCACTGCCCAGTACAAAACGCCAAGACCTCGACGGGCAAACCGCGGAACAGCGTGCGCGATTTCTCAAGGAACAACTGTATCTCAAGGCGGCCATGTTCTATGCTGCCGACTTAAACGCAGCCGATGCTACCGCTCTAGAAGAATGGGGCAAAAACCAACTACTGCCTGTACTCATCGCGAACATGCCATTCCTCCGCCGCGAAACGGATGTGCGAACTGCGTTGATGTCTCTCTATTCCAACCGCCCCGTCGAAGACGGTTTTCGGTTGGACAACCAAGACGAATTGGTCACCGAATTGACCAATTCATTGAGCTCCTTCCCGAAACGACTTCTCGAGGGAATCGATCGAACCGATCAACTTATCGTGATCTCAGCATGGATGGTCCCTGAAGGAATCAACAACGAACGACTGCTCGAAACCTACGACCGGCTTCGAAGAGACTCCCGAGAAGAAATCGATTTGGTCGATCCCAAAGAGGCGAAGCGTCTACTCAAAGAACGCTCGCGGCGAATAGGCTCAGGGACTCGCGTTCGGCCATGACTCGTTCCGGTCCCCCGATTTGGCTCGAGTTTTCACGCCGGGCCATGGCATGCCAATTCGATGTTCTGCTCCATCCTAATTTGCCCATCGATGGACCAGAGCACGCGATTCAGGCTCTCGAATTGATCGATTTCCTAGAGCAGTTGTTCAGCGTTTATATCCCCACCAGCGATCTCAGCCGACTCAATCTACGCGGCAACGACATCGATGTCGATGTAGCCCTACCAACTTTGGATTTGCTTCGAATCGCCAAAACTATCCACCAAAAGACCGATGGCGCATTCGATATCACGGCAGCGAGCTTGTCCGACGTTTGGGGCTTCTCCAGCCGCGCCGGAAAGATGCCGGATGAAAACGCAATCCACGAAGCGCTCCAACGGGTCGGCTCTCAATTCCTACTGATCGATGAGGAAAAATCCCAAGTTCAATTTACTCGGCCAATTTCGGTGAACCCTGGAGGAATCGGGAAGGGGTACGCGATCGACCAAGCCGCACAGTTGCTACTCGATCATGGTGTGTCCGAGTTCGCAATCCATGGAGGCAAAAGCAGCGTCAGGGCACACGGTCGGCAACAGCTCGAACAATCTGCCCCTGGCTGGAAAATTGCTGTTCGACATCCAGAACAGTCCGAACGCATTCTCGGTTCGCTGATTCTTAAAAATCTCGCGCTAGGGACCAGCGGCCCCGCAAACCAGTTCTTCTACTTTCGCGGCGTTCGCTACGGGCACATCATTGACCCGAGAACCGGTTGGCCCGCCCAAGGCCCCTTAAGCGTTACGGTTCTCCATCCATCGGCGACATGGGCTGATGCCCTGGCGACAGCCCTTTACGTCATGGGGGTCGATCAAGCAATCCAATTCTGCCAATCCAATTCCGAAGTCGGTATGCTGGCACTGCTTCCAGGAGAACGCCAAGGCTCCATCGAAGTGGTTACGTGCAACATCGACACTACGACTTGGATTCCGGCAACCTAATCACCTCGCTAGTAGCGAAAACCCCTCGTCGAGGATCATGCTCAGGTCCCCCTAGGTGCATCGATGCCATCGTCCTCTCATGACTGACCCATCCTCGCGATGGCGACCAACTTTCGAGACCGATCGAACGTCAGTTTTTCATGCGATCGCGAGTACGCTTCGCTATACTAGCAGCACTAAAATTTACCAAGTAAAGACGTTTTCCGCCTATCGTCATAGCACTTTCGATGGCGACAGCATTCACTCCCGCCTCAACCTACTCTTCGCCTCCCTGCGAGACTACTCAATATGAACCGATCAATTGCATCCCAACTAGCCACCGCACTCCGCAACGGGCTTCAATTTGGGTTGCTCGGCTTTTGTACTGTGGGTCTGTTGGATGGTTCCTTGCAACCATCCTGTGCCCAAGACAATAGCGGCGCGACCTCAAAAGAAATCTTCAAGCCTGATCAGTCCAAACTTCCGGTTCCAGCCCCCGAAGGAGCGATCGTCTTATTCGACGGCACAACCAACCAATTCCTAAGCATGAACGGAGGACCGGTAAACTGGCCGATCGAAGATGGCTGCCTTGTATCGACCCGGAGCGAAAACCGTGTCAACCACATCGTCTCTCAATGGCACTTCCAAGACGCCGATGTTCACGTTGAGTTCAACGTTTCACCAAAAGCAGAAGGCAACAGTGGTGTCTACCTTCATGGCAACTACGAATTGCAAATTTTCAATTCGTTCGGAGTCGAATCGCCAACCGAGCACGACGAAGGTGCTTTGTATGGCTTCGCCAAACCCTTAGTCAACGCGTCGAAAAAACCGGGGGACTGGCAAGTCTACGATATTCGCTACCGCGCTCCTCGCCGGGATACAACAGGAAAAATCACTGCCCCAGGTACGGTAACCGCTTGGCTCAATGGTCAACTCGTTCAGGAAAACACCAAGTTCGAAGAACCTCGTTCGGTCTACCATCCATTTCGCTATGGCACCACAGACTACCTAAAAGCTATCTGGAAAAAGCAATTAGCCACCCAAGTGGGTCCGGTCTTCTTGCAAGACCACGAAAGCCCAACCCGCTTTCGCAACGTTTGGATCAAACCGCTCGACGACCGTGCATTTCTTTATAAGCCCGAATCCAGCACTCCGAATTGATCATCCGCCCATCAGAGGACCCTCGAGAAAACGAAGCGGATACAGGTTAACTCTTGCGTAGGGACTCCTTCAAGCTGACGAAGTCCGAAAGCAGGAAGATCACGGTGATGAACGCCAGGACGATCTCCGTTAGGTTTACGATCTTGGCCACGACCGTCTGTGGAAGTATCTCACTGTAGCCAAAAAATGAGAAGTTCAGCGTGCTCAAATAGAAGAAATCGAACAGGGCCACACCGAATGGAGCTTCGCTGGCAACTCCGAGAAAGCTATGCCTATCGATGGTGTAGAGTAAATGAAAGTCGAATGCAAATGACAAAATCATTTGAATCATGTTGATCGCCATCAGCAACAAGAAGCGATGATGCGACAAGTCGCTGCGCGATGCATCGTAAAGTTGATTCAAATTCTCGGTGCCGAAAAAAACACTTTTCCCCCAGCAACCGAGTATCACCAGCAGCGACGCCCATATACCAACAGTCTCGAATTGCGAGACCAGCAACAGTACACACAACCACCAAGCAATGATCAATCCAAATTCGACGATATTGCGAACGACGGGGATCTGAAAGCTAGAAGTTGGTTTTGTTTCATGGTTTGTCGTGCTCATTCATTGTCCCTCACCCTCGCAAACGCGTAAAACTTCGTACTTGCTCGGTGATCGCAATCTCAGTCGGTAAACGCTCCATCGAACTGGCTCCGTAGAAGCCATCGACATTTTTGCACCGGCTCAAGACATACTGTGCATCGTCCGGGGAAGCGATCGGGCCCCCATGACAAAGGACCAAAACGTCACTCCGACGATTCTTAGACACATCGGTAATCGCCTGTACTTCCTGGACGCAATCGTCCAACGTCTTAGCGCTCTTCGCCCCGATGGTACCACTCGTGGTCAATCCCATATGTGCCACGATGATGTCAGCTCCCGCATCCACCATCTGGAGAGCTTCATCGGTATTAAAAACATAGGGAGTCGTCAGCAAATCCATCTGCCTCGCTGCGGCAATCAACTCAACCTCTAGCGCATAACTCATGCCGGTTTCCTCCAGATTGGCTCGAAACATACCGTCGATCAGCCCTACCGTAGGAAAGTTCTGGATCCCGGCGAAACCCAACTCTCGCAGTTCTCTCAAGAAAGGATCACGCAGCATGAAGGGGTCAGTGCCGCAGACACCAGCAAGCACCGGCGTGTGACGAACCGCAGTCAAAACCTCGTATGCCATCTCCTTGACGATCTGATTGGCATTTCCATACGCTAGCATCCCGGAAAGCGAACCGCGTCCAGCCATCCGGTAACGCCCGGAATTGTAGATCACAATCAAATCGATCCCACCAGCCTCCTCGCATTTGGCCGAGATCCCCGTGCCTGCCCCGCCGCCGATGATCGGTTCTCCACTTGCCACTTTAGCACGCAAGCGGTTCAAAATATCTGTTCGAGTGGTTTTCATAGTCGCTTTTAGGAATGGTGTTACTGGAGGACTCGTGGCGTTCGAAAACTAGGTAACTCGTTCGCTGGTCATCCATCGATTCGATGGCTGCGTTTCGGAGCAAACGCTTCGATGATTATGAAGGTCTTAATTCCTGGAATGCCTGGATCGCTCGCTCGATAAAGACGGCATCGTTGATATGGGCTGGCACACGTTCGACACGAATATTGGATCGCCCTTCAAGGCCTCGCTCAAGCTCTTCAAACAAGACTGCGTTGGCTTCAGGGTCATGAAAGGGTTGTCCCGGGGCATCGAGTGCCGAAACACCGTGCGATGGGAGTAGCAACGTTATGGGTCCTCGCGCCCGTTGCAATTTGGCGACCATCCACTGAGCACAACGGCGGTTCTCATCGGGCGTGGTACGCATCAACGTCACGTTGCTGTTGTGAATGTGTAGCTTTCGAGTCCTAAAGGGTTCTGGCACCGTGCTCATTGCACCAAAATTGACCATGTCCATCGCCCCAACACTCATCACACATGGAATTTCTCGGGTTGCCAAAATGTCAAATCGCTTCGCGCCTGCCGGAAAGACACCACCTACAACTTCGTCAGCCACCTCAGTCGTGGTCAGATCGAGCAAGCCTTCGATGAATCGGCTTTCGACAAGCCCCTCCATGGCTTGCCCCCCCACACCCGTCGCATGAAACACTAAGCAGTCATATCCCAACTGTTCGAGGGCTTGTCGAACACCCGTCACGCACGGGGTCGTCACACCGAACATGGTCATCCCCAACGCTGGCTTGGTCGGATGACTCGAGGCAGCACCGTTCATCATTCCCGCCAATGCGTTCGCCGCGTTGGTCAAAATCTTGGTGGAGACCGCGTTCAATCCACTAACATCAACCACCGAGGGGCATACAAACACATCAGAACAGCCAACATATGGGGCGATATTACCGCTAGCGACTGTAGAAACCATCACCTTCGGGACCCCGATTGGAATCGCTCTCAAGGCGGCAGTGATCAGCGATGTTCCGCCGCTTCCCCCTAACCCGATCACCCCCCCGAGTTCTCCATCCAAGTACTCTTTCTTCAAGTATTCGACCAATGCAAGGCTCATCCGCTCGACCGCTTGCCCGCGGTCCAGTCCTTCCAGCGATGGTCCTTCCAGCGATGGTCCTTGCAGCGACGCCGAGCCATTGGGTCCCATTGCGAGCACCGCACTACGATTGATATCCGGTGCAATTGTGGGCTCGGACAATGTGCCAACATCGACGGTCCGAACACTGAGCCCCCATTTGCGAATCGCATCGGCAACAAAGCTAACTTCCGAACCCTTGGTATCCATGGTCCCGATGACATAGACTGCATTAGGCATTTTGGACCTTGATTTCCTCTGAACTAAGATAGCTTGAGAGAACGCATTGGCAGTCGTCGGCGATCGATAACTGCGAAGTACCTCAGTTTGCAATCTCTTCAACGCGGCGTTCTGCGACTCGCAGTTTTGCCGACCGACTCCGAGGATTGCTCGACACCTCCACTTCATCCGCTTCGATGGGTTTTTTGGTCAAAACCTTCAAACGCGGATCACCGCGCATCGCATGCTTGACGATTCGATCCTCTAGGGAATGAAAAGAGATGATGACGAGTCGGCCACCTTCCGACAAGCAGGCTGGCAAGGTTTCCATGGCATGCTCCACATGCTCTAATTCGCGGTTGACCGCAATCCTTAGGGCTTGAAACGTGCGGGTCGCACTATCGATACGACCATGAATACGACCGGGTAGTACTCGGTGCACCAAATCCGCTAATTCTTCCGCAGTCTCAATCGGACTGGTTCTGCGCCGCTCCACAATCGCACGGGCAATTCGCCGAGAAAAACGCTCCTCGCCGAACTGATAGATCAAGTCGGCGATTTCTTGCTCCGACCTACGCTGCAATAACTCCGCTGCGCTGATTCCTGCCTCCGGATTGAATCTCAAGTCCAGGGGGCCTGTGGCCTTGAACGAAAATCCTCGCGACGGGTCCTGCAACTGATCGCTGGACAAACCAAGATCCAGCAAAATCCCGTCGACCTTGCCAAGCCCCTGCTGCATCAAAATATCTGGCAAATCACAATACGAACCACACGCGACCAACAACCGAGGATACCCTGGCTTGCTCGGCAACCGCAACTCAATCACTTGTTCCGAATCAGAGTCTTGGTCGCCGCTGACGACCGTGCGAGTATCCGCACTCCAAGTGCCTGCCGTGCCAGAATCAGCCGTGCCAGAATCAGCCGTGTTCATTGCTACACAGCCCGATCGTTGCCAACCATCGCGGACCATCCCCTCGACGAATCGTCTCACTGCGGATGGATCCCGATCAATCCCGAGCACGCAATCGCCGGGAGCCAAGCACTGCAGTATCCGAAGCGTATGCCCACCCCCACCTAGGGTGCCATCCACAATGCACCGCGTCCGCTCAGGCGTTTCCGGTCTTGAAATTCCGGACGGGTCTGCATCCTCACCTGTTAAGCCCAACCCTTGGAGAACCGGAGCGAGTAGAACTGGAATGTGGACTGTGGATACGTTCATAAAAGAAAAAAAGCCGGTCGGGGGCGACATCTCAAAAAACCCATCGCAGCATGCACCATGATATTCCATTCAATGCGCCGTGCTGGTTTCGCCGCACCTCAGAACCACAATCGTGGTAAACTAAAGTCAGCTTCCTAGGAGCTGCGTGTGCAATGTTTCGTCGGGCAACCGATCTCTGCTTCTCGACCGATTGTTGGATTGAACCCGTGGCCGCGAGGCTCAATCACGACCCAACACCCAGAGCACACATCGCTTCGATGGTGGAGACGCCGCACTCGCCGACCGGCTGAGATCGTCAAAATTGCGACACCTCTACGATACCCGAAAGGCCCATACTCTGGCTACTCTCTTTTTCCCCAACTACCCCCCGAAAGCCCGGAGTTTTCCAGCATTAGCTAGCTTTCCAAACCAGAATCCACCTCTAGGACACACCCCCTTTTTCGCCGTAACCGTCGATCCTACTGAAGGTTGCAGCAATTGCCTAACCGCTATCCAATGACTATCTTCGCATTAACATTCCTTATATCATCACTGGCTGCCTTCGGGCTAGCCGCCGTTTGGGCCATGTTTGGACCAGGCCGATACACCCTGGTGGAACGGCTCCTCTACGCCCCTGTTTACACGTTGTCCAGAATCCTTTGGCGGGTTGAATTGGAATGGATCGAAGCCGATCCGAATGCGAACGACCCCGGTAGCGATTCCTCCACCGCGTCTGTTCGAACAATACGCGATCGCAATCGATTGCTCGCCGATCGCATCCAATCAGGCGCCGTCCTTGTCGCCAACCATCGCTGTTCCCTCGATCCCTTTTTCATCCAATTGATTGCGGGAACTCGTGTCCACTGGATGGTCGCTGGCGAATATTTTAAAACCCCTTTGGTGGGAAGTTTGCTTCGCGCCTTTCAAGCCATCCCGACCAACCGCGGAGGTGTCGACACAGCGTCCACCAAAAGGTCCATCGCACTGGCCAAACAAGGGAAATTCGTCGGCATGTTTCCTGAAGGACGCATCAATCGAACCACTTCCCCACTATTATCCATTCGTCCTGGAGCCGCATTGGTCGCGCTTCGTGCTGGTGTCCCGATAATCCCGATCTGGATCGAAGGTGCTCCTGTCGGACCTTCGATTTTTAGCGCACTATTCATGCCCGCCAAAGTTCGCGTCATCGTTGGAACCCCGGACGCCTGGGGGCTACAATTCTCGAAGGTGAACTCCACGAAGCTGGATCTCGCGGCGAAGGGAAAGATCGGATCGGTCGAAGCCGCAGCACAATTAGAAGCCGCAGACAAATTAGAAGCCGCAGACAATGGATCAACAGGGGAATCCGCCGCTGGCGGTGAACCGGCAAATTTGCAACGCGAACAACGGGATCGCTCGATTAGCAATCAGTGGATCCATCGGGTGATGCTCGCAGCGTTGAGAAACTCAGGACGTAACGACGAAGCCATCGCGCTCGCAGGGAAAAAATGGCTTGACGAATAACCGTTCGGTTCCTTGAAATCACAGTTCTTTAGGCCGGCCAATGTCGTCGTTCCGTGATCACTTTTCTACATACCCAAACGACGCCCATCAATTACAATCGGTCGCAGCGAGGGTCGGCTCGATGGCCCCCCTTGAGCTTCCTCTACAACCCAGGACCTCGAACTTATGAGTTGCTTCGTCCGAACCGTCAAATCGCTCATGCTCAGCACATCAAGAACATCGACGCATTGGAACTTGACCGCAAACCACGGAGCCCTCTTGGCCTTAGGGATACTCTGCTCGCATGCATTCATAGGAACGCCCCTCCATGCGGCTGTGCAACAGGAGCCGGCTGTGCAACAGAACCAGGCAAGTCAAAAGGTCGGTCCAGTGTTTGAAGAGGGGCAATCCCAAGTCGTTCCTGCGTTCAAATCCGACTGGATCGAACATGACTTGTTCGTGGAAACCGAATTCGATTCCGATAACGATGGCAAGCTCGACCGAATGCACGTGAGCGTCACCCGCCCAAAACAAACGGACACCGATGGATTGAAAGTTCCCGTCATCTACCAGTCGAGTCCCTACTATGCTGGTATCGGTTCCACGTCATCCGCCCACATGTGGAGCCCGCGTCAGAACCTTAATAGCCCTCCACCAAAACATGAAACGCCACCGCAGATCCCCCAAGTAAGCAAGCGACCTCGATTGTCCGGTGAACATATCGGAGAATGGGTACCCCGCGGATTCGCTGTTGTCCACTCTTCGTCCCCGGGAACAGGTCTTTCCCAAGGCTGTCCGACCGTGGGAGGAATCAATGAATCGCTAGCCCCGAAAGCGGTGATCGATTGGTTGAATGGCCGCGCGAGAGGGTACACTTCGGTCGATGGTGACGAACCCGTAATCGCCACGTGGTGTACGGGCAAAGTCGGCATGATTGGGACATCGTACAACGGAACCCTCGCGCTCGCGGCGGCGACCACCGGTGTCGATGGACTGGAATGCATCGTTCCTGTTGCGCCAAATACTTCGTACTACCACTACTATCGCTCCAACGGCCTAATCCGTCACCCAGGTGGCTACATGGGTGAAGACATCGACGTGCTGTACAACTTTATTCATTCGGGATACGACGCCAGTCGCGAATACTGCGATTGCAATGTGCGCGACAAAGGGATGCTGGAGAATTTCGATCGCGTGCGAGGCGATTACAACGAGTTCTGGGCCAACCGTGATTACTTGAACCAACTGGACCGCATGAAAGCACCGATGCTCATGGCGCATGCATTTAACGATTGGAATGTCATGCCGGAGCACAGCTACCGAATCTACAAGGCCGTGAAAGAACGCGGTATTCCCACGAAGGCGTATTACCACCAAGGTGGGCATGGCGGGCAACCACCTTTGCAACTTCTAAATCGCTGGTTCACTCGTTATCTCTACGATGTCCAAAACGGAATTGAACAGGAACCCAATGCATGGATCGTTCGCGAAGGCAAGCGGAACAGCAAACCAGAAACCTATCTTGAATACCCAAACCCCGAGTCGGTATCGGTACCTTTCGCGATCCATCCCGGTGGTCGCACAACCGGAGAATTAGCCCCGACGACTTCGGATACCACAACGCTGACAACCGCAAACGCTTCGATCGAGGAGATCATCGACAATTACTCGTTCAGTGGACCGCAGATGCTGCAAGCAGAGTGGTGCAATCACCGATTGCTCTATGCGACCCCCAAATTAAGCGAGCCTCTCCATCTTTCAGGAATTGCCAAGATCCAGGTGAAAGTCGCGTGCGATCGTCCGACCGCTTGTCTTTCGGTCTGGCTGGTATCTTTGCCGTGGACCGGCAGCGAACGAATCACCGACGACGTAATCACCCGAGGATGGGCCGATCCTGCGAATGCAGCGTCCCTTACCGAGGAAACCCCGATGGTCCCGGGCGAGTTCCGTACCGTCACGTTCGAACTCCAACCCGACGACCAAATCATCGCGGCGGGCGAACAAATCGGATTGATGATTTTCTCAAGCGACCGAGACTTTACTCTTTGGCCAGAACCCGGAACACGACTTGAGATCGATCTTTCCGGAACCCAACTCGATCTTCCGATCGTCGGAGGGCTCGAAGCCTACTCCAAGGCCATCTCCCCAAAACCGATTCCTCAAAAAGAAGCGTCCGAATCCGAGGAATAAGGCCTCTCAACATAGCTGGCAATGAATAATGTTCGCCGATAGCGACGAATTGTAATTGGAACAGCCCTTTTTTCGCCTTGCCAAAGCAGGACTGTTTCGGCGAAACTAGGCGGTTTGCACTTTGCGACACACCCCACTGACGGATTGCATCACGGAATGACGAGTTTGGCACAATTGGATTCGCCGAAAGCGAGTGGTTTAGTCGTTCACATCCTTAGTTCGATTGCACAGCTCGAAAAGAAGTTTCGACCTCAACAACTGTTGATGTCTCGTTACTTTTCTTCGAACGATCTCCCCCGCCTGAAAAAATCGGACGCCGCCCTTCAGTGGAGTTTTGAACTGGAGGGAGTATCTCCCGTTCGAGGTCAGTTTTCGACCTCGATTACGGTCGAACTCGATCCGAAGCAGATGGCGTTCCTCGACGACGTGAACTCAAGTCGCGTGATCCGCAACATCGGGATGACGTGTTCTTGCAATGAAACGGTCAAGCCGTGCGTGCACCAAGTATTCTGCTTGAATTACATCCGAAGGCACTTGAGCCAACGCTCTCCGGAAGCCGCTATTGAATGGATGCTCAGCTGCGTCTCAGATGGTCGCCAAGCTGGTCGGAAGCTCGTAGAGTCGCTCCACTACCTGAAACCGGATCTCGAAGCGGTGGCGGAAGAAGTGGACGAAGATGACGAGCCAGAGCGACTCCAACGCCTGCAGTGGCGTCTAACCTTTTCAAGTTACGGCGTACAAATCCAAACGTTTTTGCAAACGTCGAGAAAACGAGGTGGTTGGAACAAAGGCCGCCCCATTCGAGAGAACCTCGATAGCGTGCCTGAGGAGGCTCTCACGCATCCCTCGGACAAGATGCTAGTACTCCTACTGCAATCCGCCGAAGATTCCTACCGCGGCCAAACTCCCCGTGTCATTCGGGAATGCTTGAGGATGCTGATCGACCATCCCAACGTCACGCTCGACGACCAAATCCAAACGCCTCTTCGCATCCGAGAAATCCCCGTCGAGGTTCGGTTGGAATCCCAAGGCGAAGTTTTCAAGCCTGCCGTTTATCAAGCGGACGCATCTATCGACGCGATCCACGAACAACCTACGTTGTTCCTCGGCAACATCAACAATCGCGAATCGTTGCTCCTCCGAATGGACAAAGAACGACGCGTTCTCTGGATGAGCACTCTCGACCAGCGAATCCTGAGACTTATCAACGATTTAAGTACCGCAGAGCGACGCGAAGCTGTCCTCGATCGGGAAACAGCGGAACACTTTGCAGACCTTATCGTCCATGTTGCACAACCTCGACGTTTAGAGGTCCAACTGCCCGAGTCGCTCGCCGGTCCAGAACAGCCGCTCGAACCAAAGATCGAACTCCATCTTTCGCCTCGCGGCAAAGAGGGGATGCAGGTCGGCCTCCGTGTGGCATGCGACGCCGTCGCAGACCAACCGATCCCCGGGATGGAACCGGAGCGGCTACGAATCGCTACAGCTGCGGGTCGATTCCAATTGCTGCGAGCACTCGACGAAGAAGCATCGAGAGCCGACGAAATCGCCGAACAACTTCAACTTCATCTCCTCGCCTACGACTCGCAATATACTTGGCTCGCCAGCTCACCCGACGAAGCCCTCGAATTGCTTCAACGGATCGAACAACTCGGCGAGTCTGCTCCGACGGTCTGCTGGCCGAAGAGCCAACCGATGCAGGTCATCGGCGAGATAACGCCCCATCGATTGCAAGTAAAACTAACCAGCGGTCGTGATTGGTTCGGCGTAGATGGCTTTGCAACTCTGGAAGGGCTTGAAATCCCACTCGCGGAACTCCTTACAGCCCTCCGCCAAGGTCGGCGTTTCGTACCGCTGGGCGATGGCCAATTCGCCCTCATCTCGGAATCGCTTCGCCAACGTTTAGGAGCCATTCAAGACGTATCCATCGGCGATCCTGGACAAATACGTGTCTCTAAGGCTGGTACCGCGGTCATCGAAGAAGCTCTCGGAAGCGACATCTCGGTCGAAGCGGATATGTCTTGGAAGGATGCGCTAGCCCGACTCGCGAGCGCAAAGAATCTCCAACCTGTGGTTCCATCGACCCTTCAAGCTGACCTGCGCGAGTACCAAACGGCCGGCTATGGCTGGTTGGCGCGACTCGCCCATTGGGGAATCGGTGGCGTCTTAGCCGATGACATGGGTCTCGGAAAAACTGTTCAAGCCCTCGGCATCTTGCTCGATCGCGCTAAGAACGGAGCAGCTCTTATCATCGCGCCAACTAGCGTCGGTTCCAACTGGCAGCGTGAAACAGAACGCTTCGCCCCAAGTCTCCGCCCCTTGCTCTACCGCGAACACGACCGCCAAGCATTGATCGATGCAGCTGGACCCGGTGACCTTATCATCACCAGCTACCAACTTCTCCAACGAGATGTGGACCGATTCTCAGCGCGGGCATGGAATACGATCGTTCTCGATGAAGCACAATTCATCAAAAACTTTCAAACGAAAACAGCACAAGCCGTCCGGCAAATCCAAGCCGACTGGCATATCGCCCTTTCAGGTACCCCACTCGAAAATCACCTCGGTGAATTGTGGAGTCTGATGCGGACAGTCAGCCCCGGCCTGCTCGGTTCCTGGGATCGCTTCCGTAAGAACTTTGCAGAACCGATCGAACGCCATAATAATCGCGATCGCTTGCAAGCCCTCGGGCGCGTTGTTCGACCATTTATTCTCCGCAGGACAAAGAAAGAAGTGCTCTCCGAACTTCCAGAACGGACCGAAATTGTTCGACTCGCCGAACTCTCCGAACCGGAACGGAAAAAGTACGATGCAGCAAGGCTCGCAGCCCTTACGGAGTTGACCAAACCGACCACGGGTGGTGAAACCGACCAGCAAATGCGCATCCGTGTCCTCTCGTGGTTGACCCGACTACGACAACTCTCCTGCCACCCAAGACTCGTCGATAAACGTTGGGATAAATCCTCCGCGAAGCTTGACCTTTTCATGGAAATCGTCGCTGAGTTGCGTGAGGGTGAACACCGCGCATTGGTCTTCAGCCAGTTCGTCCAACACCTAAGCCTGCTGCGTGAAGCACTCGATAAACAAGGCATCACATACCAGTACCTCGACGGCGCAACCCCAGCAGCAAAACGCCAAGAAGCCGTCGATCGGTTCCAAGCGGGCGAAGGGGATCTATTCCTGATTTCCCTCAAAGCGGGTGGGACGGGACTTAACCTCACCGCGGCGGACTACGTAATCCACATGGATCCATGGTGGAATCCAGCGGTCGAAGACCAAGCTACCGACCGCGCGCACCGTCTCGGTCAACAACGAGCCGTCACGGTCTACCGTCTGGTGGCACGGGATACTATCGAACAGCAGATCCTGGCTCTCCACGAAGACAAACGGGAACTCATCAGCGGTGTCCTCGACGGTGCCGATCGTGCTGGCCGCATGAGCACCGACGAATTGATCTCGCTGATCCGACTCAGCCAAATCGAAGGGGCTTAAAACCCCCTAGCGTTTTTCAAAAACTCTAGTGGGTAATTTTCGTCCAGAATCGACACGCCTCATGGCCGATCGGCTACACTGATTCCGCCAATTCGGTTTGGCCGGAAAACAGTTCGCGCGGGATGCGCATCCTTGAGATCTCATCTATGCTCGCGCGCACATGCTTGCCAAACTCAAAACCTATTCCTTGGTTGGAATCGAAGCCGTTCCGGTAGACGTCGAAGTCGACTTGTCTCCATCTCCACTCCCAAAGACGGTATTGGTTGGATTGCCGGAACAAGCGGTGCGAGAAAGCACGCACCGTGTGGAACGCGCGCTGGTAAATGCTGGTTTCTTACGACCCCACGACCGCATCGTCATCAATCTGGCTCCTGCGGAACTGCCAAAACAAGCTGCTAGTTTCGATCTGCCCATTTCGCTCGGAATGCTCGTCGGCTCGACCCAGCTTCAATCCTCGCGGCTCAATGAATACGCCGTCGTCGGAGAACTCTCGCTCGAAGGACTCACACGCGGCGTCAAAGGAGCACTCTCCATGGCCATCGCTGCCGCAAAACAAGATGGAATCCGCGGCTTGATCGTTCCCACCGAGAACGCACAAGAAGCAGCCGTCGTTGAAGATATCGAAGTCATCCCGGTTTCGTCGTTGACCGAAGCAGCCGCGTTCCTCGCCGGGACCCTCGACATCGACCCCGTGCCATCGCGGCTTCAAGAAATCTACGCTTCGTTCGCCCATTACGATGTCGACTTCAGCGACGTGCGAGGCCAGGAAATGGCCAAGCGTGCCCTCATGATCGCCGCTGCAGGAAATCATAACCTATTGATGCTAGGTCCGCCTGGCTCGGGCAAGACGATGCTTGCCAAGCGACTCTCATCGATCCTTCCGACATTAACCCCTGGTGAATCGATTGAAACCACTCGTGTTTACTCCGCGTTGGGCAGGTTGCAAACCGGCCAACCACTCATGGTCCAACGTCCATTCCGCTCACCCCATCATACGATCTCCGATGCAGGCCTCGTCGGAGGAGGCAGCCCACCGGCTCCTGGCGAAGTCTCCCTCGCTCATAACGGCGTCCTCTTTCTCGATGAACTCCCCGAGTTCAACCGCAAAACTCTCGAAGTCATGCGTCAGCCGCTCGAAGATCGCGTGGTAACAATTTCACGCGCGATGCGAAGCACCACATTCCCAGCCGGATTCATGCTGGTCGCGGCACTCAATCCATGCCCGTGCGGCTACCGAACCGACCCAAGACGAAGTTGTAACTGCACACCGCCTCAGATCGAGAAATATATGGGCAGAATTTCTGGCCCGCTCCTTGATCGGGTAGATATCCACATCGAAGTTCCCGCGGTTCCCTTCGAAGAACTCGCCAATGGACCTCCGGGAACAAGCAGCGCACAGATTCGCGAACAAGTCACTGCGGCTCGCGAAATCCAACGCAGTCGCTTTGCCAACTCCAAAACGTTAACCAACGCACAAATGAGTAGCCGCGAATTGAGACAATGGTGCCCCTTGGGAAAAATCCAAACCCAACGCATGCGCGCTGCCGTTTCCGAAATGGGACTTTCTGCCCGGGCTCACGACAAGATTATTCGAGTTGCCCGTACGATCGCGGATCTTGAGAATGCATCTGAGATCGAACCACACCACATCGAAGAAGCAATCAACTATCGGATGCTCGATCGAGACCTCTGGACTTAACCCTTAGCGTTGCACCATCGACATCATGTAGAACATCTCACGGCATATTTGCCGCGATCGCTCATCGTAACGCGCTGACTCTTCAGGTGTATCGTCGGCCACTTTTGGGTCTTCATAGCGAATCGGCACTCGCAATTCGCACCCCGTAACAACCGGACAGGCTTCATCCGCTTGTGTACATGTCATCACCGCACAGTATTCGGTGACCGGATTAGGAGGAGCATCATACACCTTGGAAAAACACTCCTGCACCGGCTGCGATACCGACGATTGAACTTGGTAGACCGGGTTAGTCGACTCAGGATTACGAGCCACAATCAATAACCCGCAACGACGAAGGGCTTCTACAGCCCGAGGGTTAAACGCGGTCCCCTCCGTACCTCCGGAATAGGTTTCGACCCCTTTGAGCCCATAATACTCCGCTGCAATCTTCGCCCAAATCTGGGACAAGTGACTACGACGCGAATTGTGGGTGCAGATGAACGTCAACCGAGCTTTCTTGCCTTGTCCCAGTCGATTCCTCACATATTCACTCACCCGTTCGAGTTCCTTTTTCCTATCCTCGGAAATCGAATCGTACTCTCCTAGACGCTGCTCGATGTACGCTCCCAAATTCTCAAACATCACAACCCCCAATTCATTGGCCAACCCATAAACAGCCCTATCAACGAGCAACGACGCCGAATCCCATCTTCCGCTCGTTAACAACATCCAGTCGGCCCACAGCATCCACCCGAAGGCTTGGCCAACGGCAAGCTAGACTTTGTCCGATCAATTCCCAACCAAACGGAAAAAGATTCTCGCGTCGGATATGACTTTTGGCTCATGATAGCTCCATCGATCAACACGAGAGGTAGGCAGTTTGTCCCTTCGGTACTCAGTAGTCCATGCACCAATTTGTTTTCGATAAATGCGGTTGGTTGCTGCGCCAGGTTGAATCGTTCCACCTGATACCCGCTGCCCTTCAGCCATTCCAAATCACTAGCGAATTGGACCAACGCCGAATCGACATCGGTACCGCAAATGCCTGTTGAACAGCACATCGGTTTGTCATAAACCTGAATACTTCTCATGACCCTACTCCTCTTTGTTCTGAAATGTAAAGGGTACGAAATATCGGAATCGCGAAAAGCGCTCCAATCACCGGAGCCGCCAAATAGATCCAAAGACTTGGCAAATGCCACGACAGGAGCGCCGGCGCTAGAGAACGTGCAGGATTCATCGACGCCCCACTAATTGGACCGGCAAACATCGCCTCAAGAGCGATGACCGACCCTATGGCAACCCCAGCGAGGATCCCTTTCTCCTTGGAACCGCTCGACACACACAAGATCACCACCATCAAAATCATCGTCAGTACGACTTCGAGAATAAAGGATTGCCATTCGCTCCCATGCGGCAAAGTCGCACCGAGCGTTTTATGCTCAGGAAAGAGAATTTTCAGGACGATACTCGCGAGGATCGCACCTGCGAGTTGGCTGAGGATGTACGGGATCACAAGCCTCTTTTCCATCCTGCCTGCGCCCAGGAATCCCAACGTGACCGCAGGGTTCAAGTGACAGCCGGATATATCACCGATCGCGTAGATCATCGCCAAAACGATCCAACCAAAAGTCATAGCTATCCCCACGTGCGTAATCGCATGATCGCTTATGTCGTTGATAACAATGGCACCCGTTCCCGCAAAGACCAACGCAAAGGTTCCGAAAACCTCAGCCGCCAAACGACGCGTATCCTCACGATCCATTCCCAGAGTCCTCATGTACAGCACCCTCTCCAAGTTCCTTTCTGATAACGCCCATCGACTTCCTCCATCAAGCAAAGAGCTTGATCGAGCAACGAGCGCACACAAAGATCCACGACGCGGTAATGGATACTGTTTCCGTCCCGCCTTGAGGCTACGATCCCCAAATCCGCAAGACGCTGGATTTGGTTGGAAACCGCTTGCGGTTTCATCCCAATCGACTTCGCCAAATCGGTCACGCACAATTCATCGGACCGAATCAACGCATGCAGGATCCGCAATCGGGTGTCATTTGCCAAAACCTTGAACACAGACGCCAAACCACCCGCTTGGATCGGAGAAAGCAATTTGCGATCCTCTATTTTACGCTTTGGCTTGCAACTCATGCTCAACAATCACCTCTCATTAAAACCAGGACGAAACCTTCTACCGCGATGGATGGAATCCTAGCTCGCGGAAAGCTTCAACAACTGCTTGCTTCCAGATGGGTCCGTAGGCAGAAATGGTACTAATGCCAACCGTTGAGAGACCTGTCTTACCCGATCGATGTGTTCGATCTCCGAACGAGCCCTGGCTACTAACAATGGGTCGCTAGGAATCGCCGCAGCGAGCGAGGAGTTGATCACCCATGCCCAAGGCTCAATGCCTGCTCGTCGCAAATCGCTCTGAAGCGATTCCGCCTCGAGCACCGGTGTAGTCTCCGGTAGTGTAACGATGAGCATTTTCGTTTGCCCAGGATCCTGCAATCGCATCATCGGTGTTACGACATGACCGCTAGACTCTTGATGCCGAACGACCTCGCGGTGATACGCCCCAGTGGCATCGAGCAAGAGCAACGTGTGTCCAGTAGGAGCCGTATCCACCACCACGAACTTTTTCCTAGACTCCAAAAGGACCCGCGAAAAGGCTTGGAATACCGCGATCTCCTCCGTACACGGCGAACGCAGATCCTCCTCCAACAAGGCCAAGCCGGAAGCATCAAGATCCTTCCCTTTGGTCTGCAGCACATGCTTCCGGTATCTCTCTCGCTCGATCTGAGGATCAATACGATCAACGTAAAGATTCGGGTAGTTAGACTCCACCGAGATATTCAAGTGAGCGGCTGGATCCGTCGTCGTCAGATGCACGTCGTGTCCACGACTCGCTAAGCCAACGGCGATCGCAGCAGCAATCGTCGTCTTGCCGACACCACCTTTCCCGAGAATCATGATCATTCCATGACTCTCCAAGGCTAACTGCTCGATCAACGATGATAAAGGTGGAAATTCGACGCGGGAAACCCTCGGGCATTCAGCGAGCATGGGAATCGATACCGGATTCGGTGAAAGCAAAGCCTTCAGCGCATTTGTCCCGACCATGTTGTTTGGTTTTAATTCTACGTAGCTTACCGGCAACGAAGCCAACTCACGGGGCAGCTCGTCAAGTGCTCGAAGATGCCGCTGGCGGAGGGCTATGGCAATGGGATCGTTTCCTTTGTGATCGGGAAACAATCCATTGATAACCAGTCGTTGATTTGCGATTCCAATCGCCGCTAATTCGTGACTCGTTCGCGAGGCTTCGGCCAAAGCGGACGGCAGGGGGCGTGCCACCAATACGAGCGTCGTCTTGGAACCATCCGCCAATTGAGCGACGGCATGCGAGTATTGCTCGCGATGCTTCTCCAGTCCAGAGAGTGGCCCCAGGCACGAGGCTCCACTCGTATTGGAATCTAAAAATTGACTCCAAGCCGTCGGCAATTGAAGAAGTCGCAACGTGTGTCCCGTGGGAGCAGTGTCGAAGAGGATATGGTCGTATTGCTCGGTTGCACTTTCGTTCGAAAGCAATCCGGTGAACTCATCGAACGCCGCGATCTCTGTCGTACAACCGCCCGAAAGCTGTTCCTCCATTCCTTTAACCACGGCCTCCGGCAACAACCCACGCACGGGACCAATGATCCGATCTCGGTAGGCCTGTGCCGCAGATTCAGGATTGATGTTCAATGCGTCTAATCCATGCACTCCAACAATCGCCGTCGGCACCTGCTCGCCTATCGCCTGCTGGAAGACTTGTCCGAGATTCGACGCTGGGTCCGTACTCACCAGAAGCACGCGTTTTCCTAATCCCGCAAGTTTTACCGCCGCCGCGCAGGCCAAGGATGTTTTTCCCACTCCGCCCTTGCCAGTGAAAAACATCAAACGCGTAGGGGTTTCGAACAGCTGCGTGAGTTCCGTGTCCATCAAACCCTCTTCTTCCAAAGAACCGATCGCCGAGTTAACTATTACACTATCCTGTGTAATTCTTTCGTCAAGCACCTGTTCGATCCCAAGCGTTGATGCACCCTTGCTACTCCGTCGGATCGATCGATTGCGCAGACCCGACAACAACTAATAGGGTTGAAGCAGTATCAACGGGATAACGGATTACTCCCCGTAACGACTTGCAGATTCCAACGCAGCTTTACGGGCCATCGCTTCGCGAATTTCTCTCGCACGTTTTTCAGCCGCGATCGTTGCTTGCAATACCTTTGAACGCTCCACACTGTCCAGAGTCGACTTGCGATCGGAGGCCTGTTCGATGGTTTCACCTGCGGGGCGAACATCGATACTCGCCAAAAGCACACGGACCAGTTCCTCGCGTCGATCCATATCCGATGTGAATAGCTCCGGACTGACCAATCGAGACAATTCACGCACCTCGTCTCCACGCATCCATCGCCAGGCTCGACATGCAATCGACGCGTGCTCCTGGAACCACTCGTCGAATAGCAACCAGGCCACAACCCCTAGCAAGCCTCGATGGCGACTGGCAGATACATCGGTTGGTTTGCGTCGCAATCGATCGAGGAAGGGATCTTCTGCCTGCCACGGATTATGCTCCCCGTACTCCATGAACGTATCGCCTAAGATGGCGATTAGTATCTCCGCTCCTCGCGTTTCTTCCATCGACAGCTCCAAAAACTCCGGTGGGCATTCACCCAATCGGTGCACTAGGGAATCGAGGGATGGACCGGAAATGTTCATGCCGAAACGGTTGTGTTACGAGCTCGAGGACTGGAAAGGAATAGAGTTACTATCATCCATGATAACGTTGCCGACTAAATGAGCGTGCGAATCCTACCAACTCCTCCATCGAATTGATCAAATGCACGTGCCAACCCTCGTCCCGCATCCGATCGATTTTGGGTTGAAACTGCGCTCCACGACCTTGATCAAAGCCAGGCAACTGCAAAACATAAGTCGCGCCACCTTCACACGCACTCGCAGCCATCTTCGCAACACTCCACCCACTGACTCCTTCGGAGTCCTCGTCGAGCATCGCAAACATGTCGTAATCGCTCAGCACCAGCACATGTGTCGGCTTTGCCACCTTCTGGGCCTCGCTAAAGGTTTCTCCGAGTCGATGGATGCCAAAGGAGTATCCGGTTCCCAAATAATTGACCAGCGTCATCATGACGAGCTTGGAATCTCTCAGAAACCCTTCAGTCGAAACCGTCCGACCTGGCTCGCCCGACAATACCACCTTGACCCGCGCACCCGCGCGAAGGGCTGACAATGCGATCACGGTACCAGCCAATATCGGGTAGGAGAATGTGTATGCCGGATCGCTCATCGAACCGGAACAATCTACCCCTAAATAAAGATCGATTGGCTCACGCAACGGATCGCTTCCCGGACTATTTCCGTACATGCGTTCCTTGGTCGTCACTCCGGGAATCACCTCGGGACTGGCCAACAATGTCCCAAGCCAATCGATCCGATCAAGCTCGCTGGATGGATCCCAGGCATCGAGCCCTTCTGGTAATGGATCACTCGCAACGGCCATGATCCGTTCCGGAAAAGGAATCAAAAAGGGGATCGCGCGTTCGCGATAGTATTTCGCAGCTATTTCACGCTCGGAAAGCGTCGATCCCGAGGCTTTCAAAATCTCTGCATACTCCACAGGCTCCCGAAAGCTCTTGATCGATTTCCGACCCGAAAACCGGGAATCGATACGCCCCGCTCCATCCGCGGATCGCTCACCCAGATCGACTGGGTCCAATCCGCTTAACAGGGGATCCTCGGCTGGATGAATACTGCCATCCAATTCCTCCTGATCGATTTCCGCAAGACCATCCGGCTCGCCACCGTTCCCGCATTGAATCGCATCTCCCCACACTTTCATCGCTTCACGCGCAGCTTCTTGTTCCTCGGAAACATAGGGTAATAACAAGCAAGCATAACGACCTGCGCCACCCAACCAATCTTTGGCATAACTACGTATCAATCGCGATGCTAAAACCGCATCCCCTTCGATCCGAGAATCGATTTCCCCGGAGGACAATGTCCCGCGAGTCAAACTCCATAGGATCTCATAAGTTCGCATGTACATGCGCCAAAGCCGTGATTTTTGGTCGGGTCGATTCAATCTTTGGTAGACTTGGGACATCCGTAGGGAGCGAGAACGCTCGAGCCGATCGTTGATCAGCAAGTCAGCATACAAATTGCCGACCATCGGTGCGTATGCTTCGCAACCTGGAAGCCCCCGTCGCATGCGGGCCAGCATTCTCGCATTATCGTTGAGATCCGCTGGGCAATAAACATGATGACCTATCTCGTGAGCTAAAATCTCCTCAGAGAAACTTTGCAATCCGAGTTCCGAAATTTGTCGCAGACTGATCACTACGGCATGATCGACAAGCCGAATCATGGCGAAGCTTCCGGTCAACGACTCTCGCTTCTCCGCTGCAACGCTCATGCACCAAATCGGTTCCCGCAATTGCACGTAGGAACTCCAGTGGGCGATCGCCGCTGGCCAAGCGGCTGTCCACTGCTCAAGGATCGATCGGTACTCGGCAGGAACTCTCGTCACACTAATCACCAGCGATCTCAATGGTGTCGATGGGCTGAACGTTGGCACCAATGAATACATGGAACGATGTCGGCTCCGTCCAAACCAAGGTGTTTCCTTCGTTCGCAAAGCTGCTTGCTCTCCCCAATTCTGGTATCGCGGAGAGCCATTTGCCACGCGATGGCTTTTTCGCATTTTTCCATGGCTGATCTTCGACGCTAACGCCATCAAACCGCGTCATGATCGCCCCAAAACGGTCGGTATGAATTCTCCAAATCCGTCGACCATCGCTCGCGAGCAAGCCGGCATTGTCGCCCCAAACCAAAGGAGGAGCTAAAAAACTTCCTCCGAAGCCGCGAAACGCGCCAACTCGCCCAACCTTTTTCCATTTCGGAACCTCCCCCGAAACGACAGAGGCCCCCCATGGATCCGTCTTGAGCCTCTCGATCCATTCAAGCCCGACGTTTTCAGGTGCAGGGACGGATCCGGCCAAGCACAATTGGACCAACTCCAAAGGCATCGTTCCTGCATAATCCAATACCGAATTGCGGTATTGGGCCAATCCGCTGGTCCACGCGAGAAACCGACCGGCGTGCAACACGGAATCGACCGTCCGCAGATCGTCGGCAATCCTAATCAGATTCTGCAGCCAACGCGCTGCGACCTTCGGCGACTCTTGAGCGATTTGAATCAACGCATTGCTCAAACTGGCCGCAACTCGTTTGGGATCGATCGCAATAGGCGTTGTGAGTTTCGGTAACAATCGGCTCCAAAGATCCATCAACAACAGCGATGTACTGGTCGTTGCCGAAGCTCGCAATTGACCGGCAACCAGCAAATCCAAAGCCACATCGCATAACCCCGTTAAAGCCATCCCGGCTCGTTCCGGAAATCGCTTCAGGACCTCGTTGAGTATCGGGCCGATTCCCTGATCCAACTGCAGCAGGAAATCGGAAGGATCGAATTTTGCCCCGGCGTGAAGCCTCTCACGGACGCTTTGATTGAGCGATTCGCGATGATTTGAAATCAATTCCTTCAATTCGGGATGGTCCGAGATGTAACTCATTTACCCTTCCATTGCAACCAACGCAAATAGTTGGTGTAACGTTGATGCAGGTACTTTAGTTTCAGCACATCATCGAACATGTGACCGTAGAACTTTCGCGTATCGCTCCAGAGCTTGATTTGCTTTTCGATCGCAACCAAACGCTTTCGGACTTCTTTTTCGTCGACCCCTTCGAGCCCTGCATCAAACTGCTCGCTAAATTTTTTAACCGGGTCGTCTTGGTCCATTTGCAAGCGATCGTACTCGGCGCAGGCCATATCGAACATCTTGCGAATCCAAGCTACCTTGTCACTGCGCAGCGAGACGTTTTCGGAGAGTTCAAAAAAAGGACAATCGGGGTCTTGGGTTAACTTATCGTGGAGCACGAACGGGAGAATCTGACGCATATCCTCCATCGAGACCTGGGACGCCCCGCGAAAATACGAAAGAGCCTTTACAAAAATCAGGGTTGTCATCACGGCGCGAACACTCATGCCGTTCTTTGTCTGTGCGCCGATGTCTTTTACCCGATCCTTACCGGTCTCGCTGGCAATCGCTTGACGCCAGTCGATTGCCGATAATTTAACGGTATCTTTGGTCTTGTATTCGAACTGCAACGCCCCCGACTCGAGGTACTCAAGTTGGCTTGCGAAGAACTCCAATCGGCGCAGAATGCCTTGTGGGATCGGAATAGACCGGATCTCTTTGAACAATCGGTTCGACTCTTCTTCACTGAAGATAATTTCGGCTGGAACCTTTTCCTCCGGTCGCACTCCGGCCTCAATCCGTTCGAGCAACTCACCCAGAAATCGGCTATTGAAGTGAAGCGCCTTGACCACGATATCGATGCGGTCACGCAATGCCTCGATGACTTGGTAAGTTCCACCCCCTGCGTCGTCATTCGCGGTTAAATACCAAGCAGAGTCGGGACATTCCAATGTTTGGTCATAGAGCTCCGCATAGTTATCGGACATCAACGTCAGAAGTGCCGATTGAGTCCGCGTTGGGATCCGGTTGTACTCATCGATAATCTTGACACGCATGGTCAGCCACTTTCGCCAAGCGATTCCAATCTGGTCGATGCTTTGGGCTTTGATCAAATCCGCAGGAAGCGGGCTGCCTAAAAGATCCGAAATGGTCATTTGCGGCTGCCCCTTTTGAATCGCTCGTCGAACTTCGCGGATAGGGTACCCAGCCAAGATCCCCATCAGCAGCGCGCTCGACGTCTTTCCGCGCCCAGGGCCACCGACCAGCAAGCACTTTGCACGCACGGCGAACGTCAACAAAGGGAGCAATACGAAACTGCAGTAACTCTGCCCCGAGGGGAGAACTACTTGATCGCGTCGATCACCGATCGGATACGATTGGGGCGGTCCATCGTTGTACTCGATATCGTAAAATGGACTGATGATCGCGTGATTTACAATCCAGAAGTAAGCCTGCCGCAGTTTTTCATCCAGAGGCAATGCTCCCGCCGTCACGCTCTGCCCCGAATCTGCGGGCCCCTTGTACAACTCCGCCACATCGAACGGAGGCTCTACCGAACGTTGGCTGGGATTAGTGGGAGCCTGAGAGACGCGATTAAAGAATTGCTGGAACACGAGAATAGGGTCTGCTGCTAGGGTGACCATCGCCGACGAAATGTCAGTTCCTCGTTAATTTCCTGGATCGACTCGAGTGGATCAATCCCCCAACCGACTTTGCGACGCCCCATTCCCTCGAGACCGTAGGCGACGGATACACCAAGAGATACATGGGAACAATCCGACGGCAGCCACCCCTCGAGCGGGCATATCTCCCCACCAAGCCCACCAACCAACACGACCGTCCGGGATCGGTTCCGCGACAATCCAACCTGCCTCCATTTTCGGCAATCGCTTGACAACGCGACCATCCCCATCCACCCAAGCGGTGATGCCCGTGTTGGATGCAACCAAAAGAGGCATACGATTTTCAACGGCTGTCAAAATAGCGCTATTGAAATGGTGATCGAGAATGCTCGACCCGCGGAACCAGCCATCATTGGAGATGTTGACCAGTACATCCGGAGAACTCCCCGAACGGATCAACCGCTGCACATGGGACCGCATGAGATGCGGCACAAAATCCTCAAAGCAAACACTCGGCGCGACCCGCGTGCCGTTGGCTAGTCGCCAAGCCTTTGGCGATTTCCCACTTGCCAACTCCCCTAGCCCCAACGCTTGCATCGCCCCTGGGATCCAAGACAAGATCGGGATGTACTCACCAAACATCACCAAATGATTCTTTGCATAGAACTCGGACTCCGATGCATCATACGCCCGCGAAGCATCAGACTTACCGACCAAACCGTTTCCAACCGAACCGGTTTCGGTATCCGCTGAAAATCGTTTTTCAGGATCGATCCAAAGGGCCGCGTTGTAACGTTCCAATTCCCCGTCATGAACATTCCAAACATCAGTCCCCATCAAAAACTTCGGCGGACGACCATCGAAAATCTTGGTCAGCCTTTGCAGTTTCGCGAGATGGGTCAGGCTCAAGTTCCGGTAGACAACATCCAACCTCTCTCGATCCATGTTCAATTGCGACGGAACACTCGGACCACGGTCCCATATCATGTAGGGTGCCGTCCCCGCAAAGACACTTTCTGGCCAGATCACCAGATCGACCGGGCCACTCCGTAGTGCGTCTTGAGCTGCGCTGCGTGTAGTCCGCTCGTACTGAGCCCACCCCCGCTCCACCAGTTCCTGTGTCGCCTCAAACATCGTCGGCATCATATCCTGGACCAAAACAAACCTGCCTAGTGGTTTGATCGGTTTCTGCCCCTCGATGTAAGCATCCCTAGCGCGAACACCGAGGATACTGGAACTCAACCAAAGTGCGATCGTAAACGATGTCGCACTATGGAAGAATCGATCCCACCTCGATAATTTCGACGGAGCACGACGCTTGCCGTCGGAATTCTTTGCGATCGCAAATGCGTCCTCGGTAGTACGATCCTTCTCCACTTCTACGCGGCAGTCTTCTTCGACACGGCAGTCTTCTTCGACACGGCAGTCTTCGCCTCGCACCTGCGCACGGAACTCAACGATCCGTTCCACCAACCAACCACCAGTGAGCATCATCATGAAGCCGACGCCATAGCCTCCGAAGTGAGAAGCCAACGGCAGCACCACTGGCCATGGAGTCTGAGAATGTGCCAACGTACAGCCTGCAAAGCCGGTCAGCATGTAGGATCGAATAAGCTCGCATGTTGTCCATGCAATAGCGCATGATAACGGGAGTGGAAAGCGATACCGTCGGCGAAGACTGGATGCGATTACAAAAGCGATGGGAATATAAATCGCTAAGTACAACGACAACGCGATCCATCCCGCCGTCAAAGGCCAAAACGCCAATCGGATGCCCTGCAACATCGCAAGCCACATCGCACTCGCAGCCAACCAAGTCGCGAGCAATTCACGCCTTGTAAAACCACCAGAATGCAAATGGTCTCGCTGATGGACACCAATCGCGAAAAGGACACAGCTGATCCAAGCTCCGAGGGGCCATTGCAATGGAGGCTGAGCAACGTAGTAGGCCAAACATAAAGCCCATGGCAACCATGGCCATGAGAAAACAACACCAAGCCGTGCCCCTAAGCCTGACGCGGACGCAGCGTCCTTCTGTTGCATGTTCTGGCCAGCCTCAGGTGGGCAACCCGGGCTCGCGAGGACCAGCTTGTCGGTGGAAGAGTTCTTCATGCCTGGGATCGTAGACGGAAAACCGCTCGGCCTGAAGATAGATCCGAAAAAAAAGACGTCGCGCTGAACAAAACCAGCTGTAAGTCCTCTCCCTCTTCCAGCCGATCCCGCAATCAACGCGACGTCTTAGTTTCATGTACGGTTTGGATCGAGTTAGATCAGACGCACCCGGTCGCTCGCCCCTGCTCCGACGCTCTCCAATCATTGCACGGCATGTGCCAAAGACTTTCTTGTTCGGGACAAACTATCCCCCGGAAAACTCAGCCAAGCTCCCGTCAGACAGAATCGACGTCCATTAACGGGGGATTTAACGCCAAAGAGCTCAAAGTAAGTGGCATCCGGACGCCAGAGACTGCGTAAAAAAAAGACAGCAAATTCCAACAACATTTCCGTGGACTCATGCGTTCGGTTCTTGGGCTGCCAACTTTCTAAGCAGTTTCGAGGCCACTGCGTCGAGTTTCTTGGCAACCGTGGTTTGCCGAAATCTCTTGGATCGGCACGAAGATTCCTTTTCTCGGCAGGTCCGGTATCTTGACGCTATCTCCGAATCGGGAAACTCCGCTTTACTTGGCGTTGAAGCAACGGCATACTGCCCCGCCTAACTTTTCCAGCAGGCCTTGAACCGTCGTACGCTTATTCATTTTGGAGCCATTGATGCGAAAGCCTTGGACCTCGCGTTTATCGGTGCTCGAACTCTCCACCCTGCGTTGGAGTTTCGAGGACGATGTGATGAGGTACAAGGAGCATGGTTACGAAGCGATCGGGGTTTGGCGGCCAAAACTGTCCGATTGCGGTGAAGCCAAAGGCCGTGAACTCCTCCACGAGTTGGGCATGTCCGTCTCGAGCCTTCACTGGGCAGGTGGCTTTACCGGCCACGATGGGCGTACCTTTCGAGAATCTCTCCACGATGCGCTCGATGCAGTCCAAATCGCAGCCGATCTCGAGGCCGATTGCCTAACGGTACTCGCTGGCTCCAGAGCAGGGCATACTCGCAGCCATGCGAAGCGACTTTTTTCGACAGCCCTCAAGGAACTAGCAGAATGCGCACAAGCACTCGGGGTCCAGTTGGCTGTCGAGCCCATGCATTCGGGTTGCGCTCATGACTTTACGTTCTTAACCAACATACCGGACACGCTTGAGATCATCTCGTCGGTCGGTCGCAGCAATCTCGGTATCGTGTTTGATTGCTACCACCTCGCCCAAGACACCCAAGCATTCGATTGGCTCCCGAGCGTCGTGCCCTTTATTCGCTTGGTGCAGTGCGCCGATTCGAAATCCGCCCCCCTCGGCTTGCAAAACCGATGCATGCTCGGGCATGGTAGCGTCCCGATCGTTGAGATCATTCGTACGATCGAACAATATGGGTATGATGGCTACTACGAAGTCGAATTGCTGGGCGAAGATGTCGAGGAGTACGACTACGAGCAACTTTTATCCGCTTCACGCGACCTGCTCTGCAGTTTGGCGATCAGCTGATTAGGAATTACCGTGATCTTTCTGATAACCAATGATGATGGCTACGAGGCTCGGGGATTGCAGGAATTTGCAGCCGCGATGCGTGAGATCGGAGATGTCTATGTGGTGGCCCCCGACTCCGTTCGGAGTTGCTGTTCTCACTCCGTAACCACGGCTGAGGAATTGCACCTCCAACAAATGGCTCCGCAAGATTGGTCCGTCTCCGGCACCCCCACGGATTGCGTTCGAGTCGCCGTACGGTGGCTTGGCATCCGACCCGATTGGGTTCTCTCCGGAGTCAACGAAGGTGGCAATTTAGGAGTCGATATCCATTACAGTGGCACGGTGGCCGGCGCACGGGAAGCTACACTGCTAGGCTACCGGTCCATGGCGATCTCTCAGTATCTGAGACGAGACCGCGAGCGGGACTGGAAGCTGAGTGGCCGACGAGCACGATTCGCATTCGAATCCCTAAGCCAGAAAACGCTCGATCCGGCTACTTTCTGGAACATCAACCTACCGGTGGTAGACCACAAAGAAATCGCATTGGAGTTAGCACACTGCGATCCAGAACCCGACATGCTCCACTTCGAATATGAACACATTGAGCGGTTCACGCAGCCCGACCAAGGCCTCGCACTTGAGAAGATCATCTACCGCAGCAACTACCAAATGAGACCTCGCTCCGACCACCGCGACGTTGCTATGTGCTTTGCGGGTGCAATAACCTGCACCCGCCTCGACGTCCGGCTTGTATAGCAGTTCTTTCCAAGCACAAGCCAGCCTGTTGCGAGGAACAGTCCCGAGAAGCGATCGACATCGCTATTCGTTATCATCAGTTGTTCGATCGGGGATAGTAAATCACACCCTCTCCAACGAACCAAACCCCCGACAAAGACTCTGCGAATTCGTTACAACCAGGAACGCCAGGTGAAGGCCCATCAGCAAAGCGCGGGTGATGTCGCTTGCGTTCGACCTAGAAGTAGCCACAGCGTTGCCATCCGAATCGCAATCCCATTTGTGACTTGATCGAGAATCACCGACTGAGGTCCATCGGCCACTTCAGGAGTCAATTCCACTCCGCGATTGATCGGACCAGGAGCCATGATCATGATCTCTGGTTTGCTGCGGCGCAGTCTCTCTTGGTTCATCGCGTAAAGCAGTGTGTACTCGTGCACCGAAGGAAATGGCCGGATCGCTTGCCGCTCAAACTGGATACGGAGCAGATTCAACACATCGCAACGCGGAAGGATTTTGTCCAAATCATAGGCCACTTCGACTCCGAGTTTTTCCCAGTTCTTCGAGACCAAGGTTGCCGGTCCACAAACGATGACGTGAGCCCCGAGCTTCAGTAATCCCCAAATATTGGAACGAGCCGTGCGGGAGTGAGCGATATCCCCTACCAATGCTACGGTTAAACCACGGAGCGTACCTCGGTTTTGTCGAATGGTCAAAATATCGAGAAGACCTTGCGTCGGATGCTCATGCGGCCCATCCCCCGCGTTGATGACGCTGCAGTCGAGACTTCGAGCGAGGAGATGGGGAGTCCCGGGCGAACTGTGCCGTACCACCACCGCATCCACCATCATGGCCTCGATCGTTTTCGCGGTGTCAATCAAGGTCTCGCCCTTGGATACGCTTGATCCCGACGAAGAAAACTCCACGGTATCCGCCCCCAGTCGCTTGGCCGCGAGCGAAAAGCTATTGCGAGTTCGAGTGCTGTTCTCAAAAAAGAGATTTGCTACGGTTTTCCCTTTGAGCAAATCAAGCTTGCGTCGACCATGCTCGGTAGAAGCTTGCAACCTATCAGCGTAATCGAGAATCAACGTGATCTCATCGGCAGATAGATGCTCCAGACCCAATAGATGCCGGTGCCCCCACGTTTCGGGAATTGCGATCGATTGCTGCAAACCCACTTCTGTCGCCATACCCATGAGCCCCCTCTCCAATTTCGCTAGCACGCTAGCACCGCATCGATGCTGCGATTACGACGGCAACTATCCAGAAAACGAATAAATGAATGCCGAATCGCTCAGACGTAGACTAATGAATTTTCTTCCAACTGGGAAGGAGTTTTCGCATGGAGATGACCTAACGTGTCCCAGGCTGTGCCGATCCTATTTGCGTGGGACAAACAGGCCTCCACGAGGCAGCTTTTCCACACACCGCATGTCGCGTCCAGAATTTTTCTGGCCGGAACCAGCGGCAACACCAGAGAGCAGATCCGAGAGGAAAACGATGGCTAAATTCTATGTTCAAAGCGGTTCGTTTCGAGGCATTGTCGACAGCTACGATGAAGAGTCAGCAGCCGTTTGGGCGATCCACCGTGTTATGGATCACTCGCCAACCAAAATGCTCTCTAACGAGCAAACCAAATCGCCTTGCCCACCATCAGACTCAAAAACACCAGAATCGACCACTCCCTTCGATCCGCTGATCGATCCAGTGTTCGATGGCACCAGCGCTATTGAAAACGAGCTGCGCGAACAAGCCGACGTGGGACTCTTTCGGCTGGGCGATTCGATCGGAATCAGCGAACGGGGCTTCAACCGAAAGGATCGAACCAAGATCCCGACCAAGGAAGCTTTTCTCAAATGGATCCAATTGATGCATGCGATCAATGCGTTGCACGATCAAATGGACCAAGCCTTCAGCGATTGGTGAGAGGAGAAAACCACCTCTCACCGTTCATGACTCTCCCTTCATCGAAGCTTCCATGAGCTCAGGGAGAAACCTTTCCAGGCTCCCTTACCCCTGCCCCCTGAACTTTGACCAATGAATCCCCCAAGTCCTTGCGAGCCTCGTCGCGATAACGAAGCAATCTTGCCATTACCTCCGGTTCCTTATCCGCCAAATTGTTCGTTTCGGCCAAATCCATGTCCAAGCGATACAGTTCAGGCTCCGTGATCTTGCGAGCAACGGACTTGCCAGGCTTACCACCGGACCCCGCGTCTTTCGGATCGACGCACAACACCTCGTGTGGCAGCATCAACTTCCACACGCCGCTACGAATCGCCTGCAACTCATTCACTCGGTAATAATGGTAAAAAACCTCGTGGGGACATTTCGCCTCCGGCTGACACGTCATCAAATCGAAGATATCCAAGCCGTCGATTTTGCGATTTGGCAGCGGCGATCCAACAATCCTCGCAATCGTCGGCAAAAGATCGATCGACATCGCTGTTTCGGTTTGAACGCTACCCGCGGGAATCTTGCCTGGCCACTGAGCAACCATCGGAACGCGGACACCTCCCTCGTAAACCGTTCCTTTACCCTCGCGCAACCCCCTCGCGGTTCCAGCGTGATCCCCATAGGTCAGCCACGGCCCGTTGTCGCTGGTAAAGATCACCAAGGTGTTCTCTGTAAGCCCATGCGCATCTAACTCCTTCAAAATCCGACCGACAGAGTCATCAAACTCTTCCAGCACATCTCCGTAAAGTCCCGCTTTCGACCTGCCGGCATGCTCAGCTCCGACGAACAACGGCACATGAGGAAACGTGTGCGCGTAGTATAGAAAAAAAGGATCCTTCGGAGCGCGACGAATGAAGTCGATTGCAAAGTCCGTATAACTCTGCGTCAACAGTTTTTGATCTTCCGCATCCACGTCCTCGTCAATAACCTGGTTCCCATGAAACAACGGCAAGGGCGGATGCGTACTGGGCTTCGAGGCAGCACCGGGCTTCGACGCAGCACCGGGCTTCGAAACAAGTCCGTGTGGCCACATATCGTTGGAGTACGGAAGTCCGAGATACTCATCAAACCCATGTTGCAGCGGCAGGAATTTCTCATGGTGGCCCAAATGCCATTTACCAACCATGCCGGTACGATACCCCAACGGCTTGAGCAACTCTGGAAGCAGCGTTTCGTCTTCGTGGATTCCGTTTTTGCTGGAAGGAAATAAAGCACCGTGAATCCCGATTCGATTCGCGTAACAACCCGTTAGCAAACTCGCACGCGACGCAGAACATACTGGCTGAGAGGAATGGAAATCCGTAAAGCGAACCCCGCGAGCCGCAATCGAGTCCAAATGCGGTGTCTTCCATCGGGTTTCTCCGAAACACCCTAAATCCCCGTACCCGAGATCGTCCGCAAAAATCAAAACGATATTCGGGCGGTTCGGAGCGTCACTGCTAGCATTTACGGTTACCTCGCTGCCCATGGTGCAAGCCGTGCCAAATATGCTGGCGTTCGCAGCGACTGAAAGCGAACAGCAAAACATCCGAAGAAGCCGGACCAATCCGCATGGCGTTTTCAAGGTAACTCGCTTCGGCGAAACTTCTTGCGCACATTCGTTCACTTCACCCAACATGGTCATTTATCCTTTAATGGAGCGTCATCATGGAGCCTCAACCAAGCCGTATTGGCTTGCTCCCATAGAAGCCAACGACTCAGCCACAATCGAGCCGATCGAGCTATCTAGCCGATCGAGCGGGGCACGATACACTGGTGTAGCAGTATACTTGAGTACACCATCCCCGACCGAAGGCAAAGGACATGATTCGGAAAGCGATTACGGCAGGCTTGATCCTGGGTGCAGGGCTCTTCGCGGGTTGGATCCTTCACTCCAATCTGGAAACACCCGTAGCTTTGGCTTCACCGCTGGCTTTGCCTTTACCGCTGGCTTTGCCTTTACCACAGCGCGATGCCCCCGCACGGGAACCGGCGGGAAACAGACCTGCGGTCGCTCCACCTGTCATCCAAGCCCCAGTCATCCAAGCCCCCGCCGTTGCTCAGGGCCAACTTGCTCAGGGCCAAATCCCCCCGGGCCAAATCGCACCCGGACAAATCGCACCCGGACAAATTGCCGTTGGAGGCGGCCAGCAGGGAGGGCTAGTGCTCGGCGCGGCCAACGGTGCTCCGAGCGTATCGCCGCCCGCTCTCCAGCTTCCCGAAGGATTCATTCCGACCACGACCGAGGAAGCGGTCCATGTGGCGGTCTACGAAGCGGTCAATCGGGGGGTCGTCAATATCTCCACACGGGCCGTTCGTCCCGAAGCTTTTCTGCTCGTTGCTGAGATCGAGGGGAACGGCAGCGGCTCCATCATCGATCATCAAGGTCACGTGCTGACGAACTATCACGTGATCGAAGGTGCCCGCGACATCAATGTCACACTCTTCAACGGGGAATCATTTCCCGCCGAATTGGTCGGCCAAGACCCCGACAACGATATCGCCGTACTAAAGATTTCAGCTCCGGTAGAACTTCTTTTCCCCATCACTTGGGGAGACTCGAGCAACCTGCGTGTCGGACAGCACATCATCGCGATCGGAAATCCATTTGGCCTCGAACGGACCATGAGCACAGGCATTATCTCCAGCCTCAACCGCCAAATCACCTCAAAAACGCGGCGTTCGATCCGATCGATCATCCAGATCGACGCGGCACTCAATCAAGGTAACTCGGGGGGGCCATTGGTCAACGCGCGGGGGGAATTGATCGGAATGAACACCGCGATCGCAACCCGAAGTGGCGATAACGCAGGCATCGGATTCGCAATCCCAGTCAACACCATGAGTCGCGTCGTTCCGCAACTGATTGCCACCGGCCGCGTCGCTCGTCCAACAATCGGAATCCTACAAGTCTTTGAAACCGAGCGTGGCCTGCTGATCGTGAACATGACCCCTAATGGGCCTGCTGAAAAAGCGGGATTGCAAGGCTCTCGGGTCGAACGTCGCAAGGTGCGTCGGGGCTTCGGGGTTTTCGAACAAGAAACCGTGGACCACAGCCAAGCCGACCTCATCATCTCGATCGATGGTCAAAAGGTCAAACAAGCGGACGATTTGCTGAGTGTTATCGAAACCAAGAAAGCAGGCGATACGGTCACGCTCAACGTAATTCGCGAAGGGAAACCCGTTCAAATCCCTGTAACTCTAGGATCTGGCGAATGATTCCCTGGGAAAAAATCGACGCTGCAAAAGCCGTGATCTTCGACTGCGATGGAACATTGGTGGACTCCATGCCGATCCACTATCTAGCTTGGCATCGAACCATGTCCGAAGTCGGACTCGTCTTCGAAGAAGATCGCTTTTATTCGCTCGGGGGAATGCCGACCCATCGAATTATCGAGATGCTGGCCCACGAACAGCAAGTTCTCGTCGATCCGCACGCGACAGCACTAAGAAAAGAAGAAGCGTTCCTCGAGCTGATCCATTTGCTCGAGCCGATCCATATGGTGATCGAAGTCGCAGAGCGCCTTCGAGGAAAAAAACCAATCGCCGTAGCTAGTGGCGGATTTCGGGACATCATACGGAAACAATTGTCCCATGTAGGTATCGTCGACTGGTTCGAGGTGTTGGTATCCGCCGAAGACACGTCAAAACATAAACCTGAACCGGATGTATTCCTCGAAACAGCCAAACGCTTAGGCATCCCTCCTGAAGATTGCTTGGTCTTCGAAGACGCCGACTTGGGCATCGAAGCGGCTCGTCGCGCAGGCATGGCTTGGATCGATGTGCGCGATTACTTTGAATCAAAACGGATACCAATCCCATCGTGATTATCGGGTATCGCTGGATCTGGTTCTCCATCGCAGCAATCCTTTTGCTAGGGTCATTACCATACTCGCAGTCGCTGCATCTAGACCGCTCCCTCGAGAGAATGTTCCCCGAAGGAGACCCAGATCGGTTAGCCTTTGAAAGACTCGAAGCCGAATTTGGAGTCTCGCACTTTCTCGTCTTTGCATATCGCGATAAGGACCTGTGGATATCCGATGGAGCGGGAATCGACCGAGCTGCTGAAGTGCGTAAATCGATCGAGTCGATCCATGGCGTCAGCTACGCACTCGATCTTTCCCGTGTCGACGAGATGCTTTCAACCCTTCGCGGGCCGAGCGCTCTGCTCAGCCAGCTTGCTGGAAAACGGGCTCAACACCCCCTAGTCGATCCCAAGAACCAACTCGCAGGTCGGTATCGGGACTTGTTCACCGGACAAACCCACGCGAAAGACACCGACCTCGTCGCCATCGGTGTGCTGCTCGACCCGAGCGTCGAAACATCACGAACACTCGAGGAAATCCGGTCGCTTTCACAAAGTATCCCAGGAGGCCTTTTGGTCGGCCATTTGGCCATGGTCGACGAAGGATTTCGTGAGATCGAACAAGACGGGAATCGACTGGCGATTTACTCAACCATCTGTTTAATCGTGCTCATCCTTATCGGCTTCCGGTCTTGGCGGTGGGCATTGATCACGATCGCTGTTGTCCAATGGTCGCTCGTCGTGACCCGCGCAATCCTGGTTCTGCTCGACTGGGAGTTGACCATGGTCTCGTCGATGCTTTCCTCGATCGTAATGGTCGTCGGTGTTGCTACAACGATGCATTGGATGTTCGGTTATCAATCCGCGTACGAAGAAAATGCCGGAAACAAGGACTCCATTAACGGAAACTCCGCGAACGCGAACACTGTAGGGGGTCAATCTCGCAAAATTGCCGAAACCGCACTGCGAACATCGATGAATCGGTTATGGATACCGATCGTAGGTGCATGCGTGACGGACGCGATCGGATTCGGATCCCTTCTTCTTTCGCGCGTGGGACCGGTACAAGACTACGGCAGCATGATGGCGATCGCATGCAGCGTGGTCCTCGCCGGTATCTTCATGATCGTACCCACCTTGGCATTGATCGGTCCTAACAAAAGCTCCACCAAGCAGTCTCGATGGGATTCGTATCGATTGGGAATGGTTCCCGGCGAAGAAGCCGTACAGACCATGCTGACTCGAATCCTCGAATTCGTTTGCAACCACCGTCGCAGTATTTATATCGGCGCCTTTGCAGTCCTGGTTTGGTCGATCCTCGGTTCAGCGAGGCTCAAGGTTGAGACTGATTTTCTGAAAAACTTTCAGTCCGACTCTCCCATTGCACACGCGTATCGAGCGGTGGAAACCGAACTGGGAGGGGCTGGAATTTGGGATGTGATGCTTCCTGCCCCCGATCGTATCGAGGAGGCTTACTTTGATTCGGTCGAAGCTCTCGAAAAGAAGTTGCTGGCCATCGAAATTGCGGCTAGCGACCACGACGAAACGCCGCTTCAACTCACCAGCGCCATGAGCTTGGCAGATACAGACCATATCGCTCGCGATGCCTCCGTTCTGAAAATGGTACCGATCGAAGCCAGACTCCTCGGAATGCGGCAGGTGATGGGCTCTTTCTTTGACACACTCCTCAGCGGCTGGGCTCCTGGCAGCGAAAAAGGAACTCAACGCTATCTTCGCATTATGCTTCGTTCGCGAGAGCGTTCCGGGGCGAATCAAAAAGACAAACTCATCGCGATGGTGAACCAAACAGTTGCACAACATGTTGCAGACCCAGCTTGGCAACGATTCTTCGCACAGGAAAAAACGCCTGAATCCAACAACGCTCCATCAGCCCCTTCACAATCGCCACCGAGTGGACGTACTCCATTCTTAGTCTCAGGGTACTACGTTCTTCTTACGCGTCTGGTGGAAAATGTCGTTGCGGACCAATGGGTATCGTTTCTGTGTGCGACTCTTGGTATAGGAATCGCGATGGCCGTCGCTCTTCGCTCACTTAAATTGGCCTTGATCGCCATTTTGCCCTCCGCACTTCCCAACATGGTGGTCCTTGGTAGCCTCGGCTGGAACGATGTCCACGTCAACCTCGGAGCAGCGATGATCGCCGCTGTTTCGATGGGCCTAGGGGTCGACTCCTCCCTTCATTACCTCTACCGATATCGATGCGAACGCCTGGCCGGAAAATCCTCGATCGATGCTTTGAAAGTCGCTCAATCCGAGACGGGGTTGGCCGTATTAATGGCGACACTGGCACTGGTATTGGGTTTCGGAACCATGGCTTTCAGCAATTTCCTCCCCACGTTCGCCTTCGGGACATTGGCTGCTTGGACCATGGTTGGGGGACTCGTCGGAAACCTCTGTCTCCTTCCCGCGATCCTCTACGGGCTCGACCGCAAAATATTCTAGAACCCCTCCAAGTCGGTCGATCGATACGTCTTACCATCCCCCAATCGATATCTCGGGAACAACTTGCCTGGCGATCTTGAACTTCCTCGCTGTGCGCACGCAGAGCGAGGTACGATTGAGGGGTTAGCCGTCATGGTGCCAATCCCCAGACCTCCTCTCACCCTTTTTACGTCACAGAAAGTTGTCTCGGTATGGTGTATACCTGCGATCGATGCAAACAAACAATTCATCCAACAACGGACCTCCGGTACACATTGACTATCGAACTGGAAGCGGCTGGCGAGGGGGATGAAGTAGAGATCGTTGATGACTCAGATACCGCATCCACGCTCGATGAGTTGCAGGATTTGATCGACTCTGCCGACGCAGCATGCGCGTCGGTGTTTGACGACGCGATCTACCAGATCAAGCAATTTGATTTGTGCAAATGTTGCTTCCAAGCGTACATCAAAAATCCTCTCGCGCGGGAACCTGGCACGGTTGAGTTGAAAAGGAAACAGAACTCGGTTTGAAACGGCTCATCTGTAACCAAGCCCGATTGAGTATTCTCGGTTCGAGAATCGCGTTGATGCCCTCTGCGATGGCGCGAGCGAATCAAACTTTTGATTCGCTCGACCGTTTCAAGGGAGCGTTGATAGCGGTGTGTCTGCAATTTCAATGGTTGCTTCTCGGTGTGTCGATCTCGCTGGGGACGCTCGCATCGGCGAACCAGCCACTTGCAGATTCAGGGGCGGGACAAGCCAAATCTGCGGAAATCAATGAGCCCGTTCGAGTTCTGATCGATGCATACCATGCTCACACATGGATCGATACCCTGGCGACTCCTGGACAGACGAATTACCACTTGCTCAATGGACCGGCTCGGGCTGTGCAGTCGCTTCGCGCGATGGGCTGGGATTGCGATGTGCAACTGGGACCATGGACTGCGGAAAGCTTGGCATCGGTTGACCTCATCGTTATCAATCTCGTTTCTGCAGATCGCCCACCGTTTCTGGTCGAGGAAATTCAAGCGTTGATGGCCTTTATCCGCCAAGGTGGCGGTGCCATCGTCATCACGGACCATACGAATTGCTACTTCCACAACCATGTTCTCGGAGCTTGGTTCCACGAACTCGATCTGCAACTCACCAACCATATGGCTTGCGATCGCCCTCCACATACCCTTTCGGCGACCAACTCATGGATCAATATCGAGTCTTTTTCCGACCATCCGGTCGTGCACGGCCTCCAAAACGTCGGCTTCTTAGCCGGTGGTAGTGTTGATCCTAAAGGGGCGATCGCTTGGACCAGTCCCGATGGTTGGGCGGACGAAGGACGCAATCCACCCTATGGCGAAGGGACATCCATGGGGTTTTATGGTGACAACAAACGACAACCCGGCGAATGGAGTGGCGCTATTCCGGTTCTAGCCGCCAAACAGATCGAACAAGGCCGAGTGGTGGTGCTCGGAGACCAAAACTGCATCGGCAGTATTTTTTTGAATTACGCAGACAATCGTCGATTATGGATTCAAGCCGCACTTTGGGCTGCTCGGGCGATTCAACCAGATGAAAAGCTCCAAGAAGCACTGCGACTCGGACTTGGCAACGAACCGGATCGAACTCTCATTTGGTGCTTGGAACCGCTCGATGAACATCGATATTACTGGGGACAAGCTTCCGACGAAGGCTTGTTTCACATGTTTGCATTTCTCAATAAACATGGTGACGCTCGCGCCACCAATCGCCCGCTAGACCAAGCCTCATGGCTGATCGTTCCATCGACATCGATGCTCGCTCAATCCACTGCAAGCCGTACCGTTAGTGACTTCCTCGCAAAACCCGACCGTTCTGTTATTGTTCTAGGAGACCCCACGGAAGTTGCAGATGCCAAAGACCCCATCTGGGATTCATGGCTTGCCTCGCACGACGTTAAACCGCTCGCAGCAACGCCTCATCAGGTCGACGGTGCGTACCAAACCTCTTCGGGAAGCCACCTTTTTTGGATCGCTCGGCGCAACGGTTGGAGCAACCGAGAGACACCGGCCCCCGACAAACCAAGGAACGAAGCAGACGAGCGATTGGACGAGCAAAAAATCGAGTGGATGCGACAGTTTGGACTGAAAACCGTCCCTTCATTGCTCGATCAGATCCTCTGGCCTGATCGGTAACTCGCCATTCTGCTCCCGGCGAAATGCCTACAATACCACCCATCCGGACCGTCTCCGAAGCCGCAATCTCTTGCTAAAACCGCTTTTTCAGCGCTTTGCCTTGAAAAAACAGCCTTAAGCTGTTATTCTTCCATCCGGATAAGCGGATGATTGACTAGCCCCTTGGAATTGTTTCCACCCGGAGTTGCCACGATGAGCGCAGTGGCTCCTATGATTTTTTGGATGCAGAGCCTCTCGGATCCGACCCGATCCCGATTGCTGCGTTTGCTCGAACGCTCAGAATTGTCCGTCGCCGAAATGTGCACCACGCTTCAACTTCCTCAAAGTACCGTAAGCCGACATTTGAAAGTGTTGGTAGACGATGGTTGGGCCTACGCCAGGCGCGAGGGAGCGAGCAATTGGTATCGGATGAACTCCCAGGAAATGCCGGCCTCGCAGAAGCGTCTTTGGTCGGTCGTACGGGGGCACAGCATCGCCGAGCCGACGGCAGAGCAGGACGATGCACGCTTAGAACAAGTGCTCGAAGCCCGTCGGTCGAAATCCCAAAATTTTTTCTCCACAGCAGCAGGTAAATGGGACCGATTGCGAGGTGACCTGTTTGGACCACGGCTGGACGCTTGGGCAATCGCTGCAGCCCTCGACACAAACTCGGTGATCGGAGACTTGGGCTGCGGCACCGGCATGATCAGCCACACCATCGCTCCTTGGGTTGAACAAGTCATCGCTGTCGACTCGTCGACAGCGATGTTGCAAGCAGCCCGCAAGCGACTCCGAGAAATCGACAATGTCGATCTACGGAAAGGGGAGCTAACATCTCTCCCAATCGATGATGATACACTGACCACGGCGATGCTTGTCCTGGTGCTACCCTACCTCACCGCGCCGCAGCAGGTCTTCGCCGAAGCTCGTCGCGTAACTAAACGCCATGGCAGGTTGATCATTTTGGACATGATGCCCCACGACCGAGCAGAGTACCGTGATGAACTCGGCCACAGCTGGATGGGCTTTTCCAAGGAACAAATCGCGTCATGGCTAACTGAATCCGGTTGGACCATGGAGCGTTGGATGGTCCTGCCACCAGACCCTGAGGCAAAAGGAACTCAAATTTTTGTCACCTCGGCGTCTCGATCCGTTTGATCGAACCGACGCTGTGGTGTTCCATGGATACGTTTTACTGTTTCACTATTTTGGAGTAAGAGACCTGATGAGTACGGTTGCTGATAAGAAGAAAACCACTGGGGCGGTAGACCCATCCCGAGCCCAATTCAAAGTTCGCGCTTTTGACCTGCTCGCCGCTGGCAAGCGCAAGGAAGCCGAAGAGATTGCGAGCTTGGGCCGCAAGGAAATCCAACTTGCCGAAGACGAAATGCCAGGCTTGATGGCCCTGCGTGCTCGTTATGGCAAAACCAAGCCTCTCGCCGGTGCGAAGATCATGGGATCACTCCACATGACCGTGCAAACGGCTGTTCTGATCGAAACCTTGGTAGACCTCGGTGCGGATGTGCGCTGGGTCAGCTGCAACATTTTCTCGACCCAAGACACCGCTGCAGCAGCAGTCGTCGTTGGCCGTGGCGGATCGCTCGACAACCCGATCGGAACTCCCGTTTTCGCGTGGAAGGGTGAAACATTGCCCGAATATTGGTGGTGCACCCAGGAAGCATTGGTGTGGCCAGACGGAACCGGTCCGGACATGATCGTCGACGATGGTGGTGACGCGACCCTCCTTATCCACTTGGGCACCCAATACGAAGCCACCGGAAAGGTTCCCGATTTCGATCCCGAGACCCAACCCGAAGAGTTCGGCGTTATTCTCGATCTCCTTCGCAAAGAACTCGTAAAGAACCCAGGGCAATACACTGCCATGGGTAAAGCCATTTGCGGTGTGTCCGAAGAAACCACCACCGGCGTGAAGCGACTCTATGAAATGACCGCCAAGGGAGAACTCCTCTTCCCAGCGATCAACGTCAATGACTCGGTCACCAAGAGCAAGTTCGACAACCTTTACGGTTGCCGCCACTCGCTGATCGACGGGTTGAATCGCGCCTCTGACGTCATGCTCGCTGGCAAGGTAGCTATCGTCTGCGGTTACGGTGACGTTGGTAAGGGTTGCTGCCAAGCACTCCGAGGCCAAGGCTGCCGCGTGATCGTGACCGAAATCGATCCGATCTGCGCATTGCAAGCCACCATGGAAGGATACGAAGTCAAGACGATCGAAGACTACGTCGCCACCGCCGACATTTTCGTGACTGCGACCGGTAACAAGGACATCATCACCGCCGAACACATGGCAGCGATGAAGGACAAAGCGATCGTTTGCAACATCGGCCACTTCGACAACGAAATCGACATGGCAGGCTTGGAAAAACTCCAAAAAGGTGGCAAGGCCGAACGCCGAAACATCAAGGCTCAATTCGACCAATGGTATTTCCACGACACCAAGCGCAGCATTCTCGTCTTGGCCGAAGGCCGCTTGATGAATCTGGGTTGCGCTACCGGCCACCCAAGCTTTGTCATGAGCACGAGCTTCACCAACCAAGTTCTCGCGCAACTGGAACTATGGCAAGAGCGCAACAGCGGCAAGTACGACAAACGCGTCTACACGCTTCCAAAGCATCTTGACGAAGAAGTCGCGCGGTTGCACTTGGAAAAGCTCGGCGTGAAATTGACCAAGCTCTCCGAGTCGCAACGGGCATACTTGGGTGTCGACAACAACGGCCCATTCAAGCCTGATCATTATCGCTACTAGGCTTAGAATCGCCGTGATTTATGCACACCTCTCGCTCGCCCGAGCGAGAGGTGCACCGCCCAGCGACCTCCTACACGATTCGCATCGCGAATCCCATCTGAGCCACGCGTTTAAGCAAGTGGCAACTGGACGCCGGAACCCGTCCTCTCCCACGCTAGCCATGATCAAACACTTCCCGACGCGAACATCAACACAACTGGCAAACACGGTTCCCGGCGCACCTCCGCCCGGCGCTAACGCTTAGGGCTCTGACAGATTCGCTTTCGCGAATCAACCTATTATCCATCACGCAGCGAATCCCATCTGAGCCACGCGTGTAAGCAAGTGGCAACTGGACGCCGGAACCCGTCCTCTCCCACGCTAGCCATGATGCATCACTTATCCAAAACCGGTCGGTTCGGTTTTACTTGCCATCGTTCGTCAAAGAAGTCTGCATCGACCAAACGCCCAGGCCAGCGCGCATTGGGTTGTGTGCTGACATCGATGATCGCCCAGTCCGGCAACTTGGGCACTTGTCTCGCGTTGTTCAGATAATCGTATTCGCGATATGTGAACCCGCTATTGAGAACGACATAATGATCTGGCGCGAGAGGGTTCGGATAGATCAGGACCGGCACATGATTCTTCGCATCGTGGTCACGGCCACCGAGCGACACTCGCTCTGAGTTCCATGCTACCGGTAAACTTTCTAAAACCTTAGCGATCGTCGGATTGCTTTTGGGATCTCCCCATAGCACTAAGTGGTACTTCTGCAAATCGGCCGCAGTGATCTCTTCTGAGGATTTCACCTTGGCATCACCGCGCATTTGCCGATGCCATTCTCGCACCGCATGCTCGAACTCCTGCTCCACCCACCGCTGTGTTTCGGGATGCATTCCATCCAAAGTTGGGCGGACAAAGAGAAAAGGGGCCATGAAAGCGTCGTCGATTGGCCCTTGGAGAAGGTGCCTCTTCTTCAATTCCGCATCCGGAGTAGCGATGGGCGATCGTATTTCCCATTTGCCGTCCAAAAGCTGAAACGTGGCTCCCCAGCTTCGGTCCGATCGTCGGCGGATCGAAAAATCCCGCTTGGCCTCACCCTCGATACTCACTTCGATGACATCCGCGGTATCCGAAAGCTCATTCATGCCCATGTCCAACGTAAACTCCGCAATGTTACTATCCGGCAGAATGCTTACCTGGCTGCCTCGCCGTCCGGCATAGATGGTCGCAGGAACCCAATGCTCACGGAGCGCGTCGACGGTTAACCAGTGGAGTTTGTTGTAACGGAGCGTTGCTGTCGTGAACACGAGTTGATCCGGGGTCGTAACTGGTCGATGCTCATCGAGCATTTTCAGCCGCCGTTCGATCTCAGTGCGAGCTTCCGGAGAAACCGAATGCGCGGTCTTGGGTGCAACGATATGCAGTAGCTCGAACCGTTCGTGCGGTGGTAGATCCCAACTCGCCTTGGCCATGATATCGGCGGCTTGTTTTTGCTTGTCAATTTCACCGCTGTAGGCGATGGTCGGAAGGTTGATTAGATTGCGGACCCAAACCGGGCAATCGTAGTACTGCCAAAGTTTTTTCTCGAACCAATAGGGTTTCAATTCTTCGGATTGAAAGACCTTGAGAAAGTCCGGGGTCTCCGAAAACCCGGCTCCAGGTGTTGCTGCAAACCATTTGTCTGGATAGTGAACCGCCAAATGCCATGCTGCCGCACCACCCATGGAAAAACCTCGTATCGCAACGCGCTCGGGGTCGATGGGGTAACTTTTCATCGCGTGCTCGAGAGCCTCCAACGTATCGACTTCCCCAGCGAGTTTGTTCGCGTTGCAGTAGCGACCAAACGGATGAATCATGATCGTCCCTGGACTAGGTGCCGGATCGAGGTTCTTCAATCGAGTCGCAAGGAACTGCAATTCGAGTCCTTTTTCACTCCTTCCGCGGCACCAAACATCAGCGCGTCCTGATAATTTATTGGTAAGCACTCCATCCTCAGGCATTGCAACCGTCTGCGGATGAAAGACCACACCGTACGGCTGAACGGACCCATCTATTTTGGAGCGAAAACCTCGAACCGTAGCAGAAACCTTAAATTCCCAACCGAGCCAGAAGGCGTTGCTCTGTCGAAGTCCCTCTCCCCGCGCGATCCCTTGCTCGATCAACTCCAACGCACGATCGAAATCCGCAGGCTCAAAAAAACCATCTTCGTCGAGGGCCAATCGTACAGCTCGATAGAAAATCTCGACATCGGGAAGGAGTTCCTGAATCTTTTGATCCTTGGACTCCGACAGCTCGGCGACCAGCGATTTCAATTTCGCAAGTTCCACCTCGATCGCCGACCGTTTCTCCGATGGTAGTTCGATGCCCTTAGGAGGGATGGGGCGTACATTTTCTGAGATATTATCGCTGGGGCCATCCGCCCTCGACGAAGCCCCACTGGCCAGAAATCCAAGGAACAGGCCTCCAAGGAACAGGCCTCCAAGGTGCAGGCCTCCAGGGTGCAGTCCTAGGAACGGCCTCATCAAACGAACGGAGCATAGATATCGCATAAACGGAAAGTCCCGAGTTCAAGTGGGAGGATAGGGCCGACTTAAGGTTAGTCAAAAAAGACGCAGTATGCTCAACATCATTGGACCGGTTAGCGAGTCAGTTCTTGATGGGCATCAAATTGAGGGCCGAAGCGACTAGAGCTTTAGTCCCTGTCCGGATCGTTTCTCTTGGCTCAGGGAAGAAGAACGGGGAGTGTAGGGACGGTAAAGGTTTGCCCTCCTTAGCCATCGCATCGATTCGCGATTGGGGTTGGGTCCCTATACGGAACATGGCGATAGGAACACCAGCCAAACCGTACTGCGAGAAATCCTCGCCTCCCATCACGGGTGGAACGTCGACCACACGCTCTGTTCCTAAGACATTCCGAAATGCTGGAACTAACCGGGTAACCAGTGCCGCATCGTTGATTGTCGCTGGTGTATCGTCGGAGAACTCGATGGTGGGTTCCTCGGCTCCTGCGCTGATCGCTGCAGCTTTGGCCTTGCGCACGATACCTTCAAGCAGACGTTGTCGCACCTCGGGTGAGTAACTGCGAACCGTCAATTGCAATTTACAACTGCTATCGATGATGTTGTGCTTGGTCCCCGCGTGGATCGATCCAACAGTGAGCACAGCGGGTTCGAGAGGATTGTTTTCACGACTCACCAAAGATTGCAGGTCCAGAATCAAATGTGCCGCCTGGACGACCGGGTCGATCGTCTTTTGCGGGAAAGCACCATGACCACCTTTACCTTTGACGACGATATCGACACTATCCACGCTCGCCATCATGTTACCGGCACGGTATCCGAGCATTCCGGTAGGCATCTCGGGATCCACATGCAGCGCAATCGCGTAGTCGGGTAGTGGAAATCGGACCAATAGTCCATCGGCCAGCATAGCCTTGGCACCGCCGCCAATTTCCTCGGCAGGTTGTCCGACCAGTACCAATGTCCCTTGCCATTGCGAGCGATGCTCGAGAAGGTACTCAGCGGCTGCAATTTGACATGACATATGAATGTCGTGCGCACATGCGTGCATTACGCCGACCTCCACGCCTCGAGCATCTTTGACGCGAACTTTGGAGGCATACTCCACACCGGACTGCTCGACGATGGGGAGACCATCCAAATCTGTTCGGAACATCACGGTAGGCCCGTTCCCATTTTTGATCACGCCGACGTAGCCAGTCTTACCGATCCCGGTGGTAACGTCGACTTCTTTTCCTTTCAACCTCTGCGCTAGTTTCATCGATGTCTTTTCTTCTCGAAACGACAACTCTGGCGATGTATGCAGCTCTTCGTAGAGGGTAACCCACGCAGCGATCTTTCCATCGATAAATCGATCGTCGATCTCTTGGCCATATGCCGCATCGCCATCGAGCCCGCATTGAAACAGCACGGTCCCCAACAATACAACCAACCAGCGATCTCGGGGGAGTAATGGAAACATGTTTTTCGTCCTGATGATTCAAACGATTCTGTAGTAATGGCAAACGAGACACCACAGGGTTCGATCTCGCGATTCCGCCCTATTCTAGTGCGTCCCATTCTAGCCGCCCTCGGAGAGAGATGCGCACGAGCGAAAGGCTTTCGAAATGCTTTCGTAAGCACAGCCCATCAGGATTCATCCCCCCCCCAATCCAATCAAAATACCACTTGCTTTATTGCCCTCGAGCTGGTCGTGCGCCCGGCTCCTTGCGTTGCCGAGGCCATCAAAACGGCCAATCGTTGCTCAAATTTCGAAATTCTTTTTGGGAGTGACCTAACGTGTCCATGGGCTAGCGATTCTTAGAGCAACACGGTCGCCGACGCAGCGACGACTCGATCATTGAATCCCGCTATTCGCAATTCAAACCATGGCAGCAACACTTACCCCCAAAAGCAAAATGATCCAGCATACCTTCGACTGGGAGTGCAATTCCGACAGTTTGGTTGGCCACGATCTAGTGACCAGCGAGTCTGCTGCATCGCTAGCTGTCATGGAACCCACGTCGCATGCGGCTGCACGTCGCCAGCCAACAACGGCAACTACTTCGCCTACTGCTCTCAACAAACCAACTCATCGAAGGAACCGATGCGAACACGTTGGTGGAGTGATGGCGACGGTGCTGTCTAATTATGGACTGGGAGTCGACGATTTGCTCCACGCCATCGACAACTTGAGAATGGCCCGCAGCCAGGCTTCAAGCGTGCGTCAGCCGTAAAACCCATTTGGCATATTGAGCAGGTTCGCCACAGCAGATTAGGCTCTCTTGCTAGCCTTTGACTCTTGGTAAAAAGACGCCAGGTCGCGCGATGACGCGCTGGAGAATTCGCTCTCAAGGTGCCAGGCAGGGGGCATTGAATACGATGCCATTCAACTTCGCATGCTACTTCTCAGTAGACGATCTGCCCAGGATGGCCAAAGAGGCATGAGTGCCGCCAACCATTTTGCTTTCGAAGGCAATACCAATTCCAACTCCTTCGAATGCGCTGCTGCAAGGATTTGGCGACTCAAACTCTCGGGATTTAATCGCTTGAGCCGAACCCCACCCCCTGGCTTGGCCGCGCTGGAATCCAGCCCGCGTTGGGCAGCCAAATGCGAGTAACGATCGTCGCTGTCCGGTCGATCAATGGGGCCAGGACAAACCAGTAAGAAATGGACTCCACTCCCCGCCGACTCGGATCGCCATTGTCGATGCATCGCAACCAGTCCATGCTTGGCTATTGAATAGCCACCCATATTTGGACCCGCCACCAATCCGGCTAACGAAGCGATATTGACAACGGTTCCCGAACCGCGACAGAGCGAGTCCCAGCTCACCTGAGTCATGGACAACGACGAAAGGACGTTGATTTCAAACAACTCTCGCACATCCATGCACGACGAGTTCTGCAAACTACCTCGATCCGACCGTCCAACTGCATTGATCAGCAACTCGCATCGCTCGTGCGCGAGGAAATCCCTAAACCGCTTGTATTCTTCAACGGACGATTGGTTACCCGATGGTGCTGGATGGCCGCCCGAGGATGCTGGATGGCCGTCAGCAGATAGGGCGACCGTTGGTTCCCGCACGCGATCGATACGCGTCACGTCGACGGAGAAAACCTCAACTGACACCGCACCAGCATCGAGGGCATCGTTACGCGCCGCCTCAAGCCGTCCAATGTCCCGGCCTACGATCGCCAATCGGCTATGTTGGCGGGCCAACTCGAGAACGAGGTGTTTACCGAGGCCCGATGTCCCTCCGCTGACCAAAGCCAGACGATTTTTCCAGACATTCGATGTTTGCATATTGCCCCGGGCGAGACGTCCCTAGCGATTCCTTTGACGAACCAAGCCCAAAACGACTGGGTATCGCAAATCCGATGAGAGAGCCATCTGCGAACGGATAGCTCGCACCTCTTGAGGAGCAGGGTTACGGCCGAGCACATACTGATAAACCTCCGTGATATACAGATCGACGTTGCCGCGATAGCGATCGTAATATTCAGAGCTACACAGAACGGTTGCGAGGATTTCATCCGTGGTTTTGCCTTTCGCCAGCTCACGCTGCCATACCGCTTGCTCGCGGTCATTGAGCGGTCGGCCGAGCAGTTGCATGTAGTACGATGCAACCTGATCGATCGGGCGACCGAGATTTGGTTGGGTTGGATTCACCGTAGGGCTTGGTCGGCTCGGAACCGATGGAACCAGCGTTAAATTCGCTTGCCCATTACCAACGGTAACATTCACGGGGACCGGCGATTGCGATTCCACGACCGGGACACCACGCTGAGTGATCTTCGCATCGATCGCGTAACGGTGATCGGATCGAATGCTGGACGAATCAAAGTCCAATCGGTAGGAAATGGGCCATCTGCCCGTAACCGGCAATTGGGCCTCAGCGATCGTCACGTTTTGCCATTGAGGGAAACTGGTATCGATCAGCCGAACAGTTAGCAAACTACCTGGGAGAGCCAATTCGCGGCTTCCCGTGTTCACCGTTCCAACCACCGAGCGATTGGTGGAGTAAGCACCGTAGAACTGGACCGGAATATTCACCAGTTGGGCATTGCGATGGTTTTGAACCAAGAGAGTCACCCGACCTTGCGCATCGACGCGTCGAGCCAACTCCTCAGCGATATCGAACGTACGACCTTCGACAATGCCAACTTGGTAACCGCCGACTGCAATAATATTATCCTGAGCTTCGATCCCAGACTGCTGTGCCACGGAACCAGGTACGACGCTCGTAACAACCACACCGGTTGGGGTATTGCGCGAGTAGATCCCTAATTTGAAGTTGGTGGGTGGTCGTTGGTTGGGTGGCAAGTACCGCTCCTGCGGATTTCCGCGCGCATACCCAACTTCCGAACCGTTGAACCCTTGATCGCTAAAAGGATCATTCCCCGTAGCATCGCGATCTCGGGCATCTTGAGCCATGAGTGGCGACAAAAATGCTAGTAGCAACCCGAAAGTTCCCAACGGCAGCCACGGGAGACGCGATGGGCTTACGAACAATGAGCCGCGTAAAAACAGGGGCAAGATGTATTTCATTTTCGGGTTTCCCTTCATGCTTATTTCAGGACTGTCCAGCCGAGTTTCTCTTTTTGAGCCGACAGTTCGGACCCACCGAGGGGTAATATTCCATCTTTGCTAAGGACTTCCTGACCTTGGCGACTGAGGACGTAGGAAACAAACTCATCGACCAGCGGTTGCTTGGCCGCAACATCCTCCGACTTGGCATCCACCGACTTGGCATCCACCGACTTGGCAACGACGAGGGTTAACGCGCGCTTCAGAGGATATCCTTTTTCCGTTGCGAGGTTATCCATGGGCGAGATGAATCTGGCTGCATCCACGGAAATCGCGAGTGGTCTCACCTTGTTTAATGGGCAACGCACCGCGCTAATCAGCCCCAATGCGGCGACATCCTTTGCAACAGCATCAATAATATCCTGCTGTGACTCGTGCTCATGAAGTGCACCTTCGTTTCCTTTCGCAGGCAATTGGACCCTTTCAGCTACAGTGCGCAACCCATGTTTCTTTGAAAGCACTTGGTGTGAGATCCATTGCTCGGCAATGGGCGATTCGATACCCAAATCCCCCCATTTCGAAACCAACTTGTCGTCGCTCAAGCTAAGAGGTGTTCCGAGTTTCGAGTTCCAACTCAACCCTCGGATGGGATTCTGGGGATGCACGATCAACGCCAATACATCGTAACCTACCGTGATCGCCGTCAGCGGGGTTCCAAGCTCCTTACTCCATTTTTCGAGTTCCTCATCAGCAACTTCACGGCTGATCAGTCCCAGCACGTTTTTTCCCGATACCAGCTTGGGAAAGGATTCCTCGGAACCTTGGCAGTTGATCTTGAATACCACATCAGCATGGACTTGCTTAAACTCCTCCGACCAGAGCGAGGCCATCTGCTGCATTCGGGTGGAGCCAAAAATCTCTAACTCACCCGTGAGTGGTTTATCGGGAGCGTATGGGTCGCCATCGACGGGTGGGACCAAGTCGCCTTTGCGCAAATCAACGGCAGAAGTCGTTGTGATTGATGGAGACGCACTCTGCGTTGCAGCCGACTCCTTAGATTCTTGGCCCAAGGAATAGGCATCGACGAAGGATACCAAAAGAAGCAAGCTCCCCATGGCAATCGCAGGCCCACGACCAACCAGCGACGGAAGCAAGTTCAACCAGCTCGGATCTCGCCAAAACGAAGCGAGCCAACAAAGAATCCTTGAAATCCTCAAGATAGTTTCCTTCGAAGAACGATGAACATTCATTGCGATCAAACTCTTGGATCGCAATGGATTATTCCCATTGCGATCCATCAGACACAATAACCGTCAAACTACATATTGATCTTGTATTCCTTGCGGCTTTCTCGCGAAAGGAACGAGTTCGCTTGGGCATCACCCACGATCTCTCGCTTGACTGGATCCCACGCGAGGGAGCGGTTCAGTCGCATTGCGATGTTTGACAAGTGGCAGATCTCGAGCATTCGGTTGTGGGTCCAAACATCGGAAATCGGTTGTTTGCGAGCCTTCATTCCTTCGATGAAATTGGCGGTATGGTTTTCGCTAACTTTGCCGCCATAAACCTTTTCGATCGCATCCTCTGGCAATGGTTTTTCCTTGAGGTCCTCAACCGGCTTGCCTGCGATTTTACCTCGATTCACAAAAAATCGTCCTTCGGTTCCCTCGAACAAGATTCCGTTGTCACCTTCGCTGGTGATAATCATTTCGACATCGTTCGGCATGTCGACCTTGATTTTAAAGCTCGTTGCTGCATTGTACTGATCCTGCACGACAGGATGCCCATCCTTGTACTCGACGGGCAAACTGAATTCGACCGGCGTCACCTTGCTCGGTCCCGTTTCGCTGGCTCCGATCGCCCAGCAAGCAATATCGACGTGGTGGGCACCCCAATCCGTAAGCTTTCCGCCCGAGTATTCGTGCCAGTTTCGGAAAGAGTAGTGGGCATTGCTAAAGAGCGGAACTCCGCCGCCGTACCCTTCGCGCAGTTCGGGCAGTGCTCGATAGTCAACCTTGGGTGCTGGCCCTAGCCAGAAGTCCCAATCCAATCCCTCCGGAACAGGCACCACAGGAATCACAGGCGAAGCTTCCATGCCATTGATCCCACAAGTGACACGCTGCACCTTGCCGATCCGTCCATTCTGCACCAAAGCGACGGCTTGCAAGAATCGAAGATCCGATTCCGTACGTTGCATCGTTCCGACTTGGAATACCCGTCCTGTTTCTTTGACAACCTTTTCGATCAACTTGCCTTCGGCGATCGTCAGAGTCAAAGGCTTTTCACAGTAGACGTCTTTTCCTGCCAACATCGCTTCGACCGCGATCTTCGTATGCCAGTGGTCAGGTGTTGCGATCATCACCGCGTCAATATCTTTTCGGTCTAAGATCTTGCGGTAATCCTTGTACGCGTCCGGCTTCTTCTTTTGAGCCTTTTCTGTTTTCTCGACGTTTGCCCCGAGCACGTTCGCATCGACGTCTGCTAGCGCCGCAAAATCCGCGAACTTGAAAGACTTACTAGTAATCGTCCAGCCTTGGTTCCTCAAACCGATGGTCGCGAAAACAGGTCGATCGTTGGGGGAGACATAACCTGCAGCCCGTGATACAGAAGGGTACAAAACCGCTGCAGCCCCAGTCGTTGCTAACCCCTTCAGAAAACTGCGGCGAGCCGAGTTGCGAGTTGTATTTGTTTGATTCGGTTTCATCGACGTAATCCTCATTGAGACATTTTTCATCGGTAGAGGTTTCGCATCAGCCTATGCATCGCATCCACAACCTCTCGCCCAGCCCTTATCGGCTCATCGCCGTGTGCAAGTACCGTATGTACCTTCAAAAACCACACGAACTCATGGCACGATGATAACTCGATTCTATCCCCTTTGCACTACCTCGCCGGGCTGTTCCCTGCGGAAGTCTGTTTTAGATTATGATGGCGTGGAACCGCCGGAACGATTCGGTTTTCATGGGTAGAAGACACGGTCTGGCTGGTGTTCTCATGCATCGTTCAACGCTTTTTTCAAAAACTTTTGCAAGTCCCCCAGGGACTGGAAAGCAACCCGCAATCATGAACCATTTTCCCAACCGAATTACCGGTTCTGGTTTCACCAGCACTGCGATTGCTCTATCGTCGCTCGCTCTCCTTGCGACGCTCGCATTTTCTTTCGTTTCTTCAGAAAACATTACCGCAAAGGACGAACCTGCCAAGATGCTGCGCCACGTCGTTTTATTTAAGTTCAAGGACTCCAGTTCTGCCGAAGATGTGCAGAAAGTCGTCGATGCGTTTCGCGGACTTAAGAGCAAGATTCCAGAGGTTGCCGCATTCGAATACGGAACCGACAACAGCCCAGAAGGACTTGCTAACGGATTCACCCACTGCTTTTTGATCACGTTCAAAACGGAAGCGGACCGCGCTGCCTACCTGCCGCATCCCGCGCACAAGGCATTCGTCGACGTGCTCAAACCGCACTTGGACAAAGTCCAAGTCATCGATTATTGGGCAAAGGATTAGGTTTCGGGGTCAACGGCACCCCTTGAGATAGATCGATCTCCGGCTTCGACCACAAGTCCTTGGTCGCCGCGATTTCGAGAAGCCGCTTTAGTTTCGAATTAGCGCTGGGTTCACCGAAATTCTCTCGGCCCGGCGCGCTTCCCCAAAGGATTCGAGGCCCACCGCGCGTGGCGATTTCCAGCTTCCATTTGGCAACACCATTTTCTCGAGATGGGTAGACGTAGACGCTCGTCAGTCGCGCATCGCCGCGAATCGGCGAAAGCAATCGGCACAGTAGAACCGCATCCTCGATTTGCGAATCCCCAAGCGGTGTTCCCACCCGCCGGTACTCCGATGCGCGAATATTCTTTGCGTAAACGAGAAGGTATTCCGAGATATCACTCTGAGTAAAATCTTTCGTGGGCAAAAGAATCCCGTCGGTATCTACCGGCAGAAAACTCTCCGCTGCCTTCCCGCCACTCGTCTCATCAATCGACGCCTCACAATGAACCATCGCAATCGGCGTACGATACTCGACGTTCACCATGATTTGACCACCCGCCATCTTCTGAACGCGGTGCGTCTTGCGAATCCATGGGTGAGCATCAAACGACCTCGCGATCACCGCCGCGGACTGATCGTCTAAAAGCGACATGCGAGATAACCCGCTGCCGTCATAGACCTCTTGAACAATGTCGGTCTTGAGCCACGCAGGGGTGTTGGTCAAATGAATATTCTCGGGCTTGATCGCGTAGTAGGTGCTGTCCAACGCTTTTGCACCGTAATACCGCCAACCCAGATACCCGCTCAGCAATAGTACCGATGGGCCGATCAAACTGAGCAACGCAGCTCGAGGTATCGAACTAAACACATTCCACAGGTGCTTCCAAAACATAGGTTGAGTCGAATTGGTTGCGTTGGTATCTGCTGTTGCCATTCGCGATCCGCTCTCCCTCCTTGCGATCCTGCACCTAAAAACTGATTACCAGTAGAAAACGGTCTTCCAAAAGGCACCGACTCCATTCTGTGCCCGATGCGGCGATCAACAACCGTCTTTGGCCCGATCGCCGACCCTATCGATGAAAGTCTGCGGTACGGTAGCGAATCCTTAGCCAAATTGCCACGCCAATCGGCGTTGATTTAGCGGAGATAAGTTAGCTAAACTCTCAGTCTGGGCATCGGTGCCCCAGATGAACAATCGAAGGAAGGAATCTGCAAATGACAGCAATGGATCTGGCCAGTCTCGCCGAGCGAGTCCACGGAGAATTATTTGCAGGTCATCGCAACGCGGTAGTGAATCGCAACGCGGTAGTGACAGGTGCGGCCCCGCTATCGGATGCCAAGCCAGGTTACATCACGCTTATTGATGACGAAAAGCACATTCCAAAACTCCAGTCCTCGTCGGCTTCTGCTGTTGTAACCCCAAAGTCCTTCGACGCGTTGGAACTTCCACAAATCGTGGTCAAGAACCCTCACGACGCGTTTGCGAAGATCTGTCAAATTTTTCGTCCTACCCATGTGGTGCAGCGTTCGTTTGGAGTCCACCCTTCCGCTTGCATTCACCCATCCGCAGAAATCCATTCCGATTGCTTCATCGATGCCTTTGTATCCGTGGACGATGATTGCGTGGTGGGAGCAGGAACACACCTCCATCGAGGCGTAACCTTGATGCCGGGTTGTCGCGTCGGACGCGATTGCCAACTCTACCCCGGAGTCGTGTTGTACCCGGGAACCATTTTAGGGGATCGCGTGACCTTACACGCAGGTGCCGTCCTGGGCGCCCACGGCTTCGGCTACCGCATGGTCGAAGGCTCTCATCAACCCACATCGCAACTCGGTTGGGTCGAAATCGAAGATGATGTAGAAATCGGTGCTAATAGTACCGTGGATCGAGGGACCTATGGTGCAACACGCATCGGCCGAGGAACCAAAATCGACAACCTGGTCCAAATCGCGCACAACTGCAACATCGGTCAACACAACTTGATCTGCTCCCAAGTCGGCATCGCTGGCAGCTGCAGCACAGGAGATTATGTCGTTTTAGCAGGGCAGGTCGGCATGCGGGATCACATCCACATTGGGAGCCGCACCATGGTTGGCGCACAGTCTGGAGTTGCCTCCGATATCGCCGAAGACCTGATCGTCCTAGGAAGCCCCGCAATCCCTCGCTTTGAACAAGCGGCCATCTTTGCAGCCATCAACAAACTTCCTGAAATGCGACGCACCGTTAAACGACTCGAGAAAGAGTTGCAGCAGTTGCATCAAGCCAAAAACAACGCATCCCTCTAGATTTACCAACCATGGCATCGGTCCCCAAACCATCCTCCACGGAAGCTTCACGCTCCCGTCCAAGCTTGGCCATTTTTCGACCAGCCACCAACTCGCATTCTGCAGAGACGCATTCTGCAGAGACAAATGCTGCAGAGACAAATGCTGCAGAGCCACATGCTGAAAACCTGCGTGTAGGCATCGTTGCCGGTTGGGGTGAGTATCCCGGCAAAGTCGCGAGCGCCGTACGAGCTCGCGGAGGCTCGGTCACGATCGCTGCTATTCGCGATCACGCGTCCGAGGAACTACATTCACTCGCCGATCAAATGAAATGGTTCGGCGTTTGCAAACTTGGAGCGATGCAACGTTTCTTTGCTGAACACAATGTCGATCAAGTCTGTTTGGCAGGAAAACTTTTTAAGGACAGGATCCTCTTTCATGGATTGGGATGGGTTCAGCATGCACCCGACCTGGAATGCGTTCGGACCATGGTTCGCCCACTGTTTTCCAAGCATGGCTCCACCACTGACGACACGTTGCTCGGCGCCGTCGTCGCATCGTTTGAACGACGAGGTATGAGCGTGGTCCCAGGAACTGACTACGCGACCGACTTGATCGCGCAAACGGGGCTACTCACTCAATGCCGGCCTACCCGTTCGGTGATGTCCGATATCGAATTCGGTTGGGATATCGCAAAGCGAATGGGAGGGCTGGATATCGGACAATCGATCACCGTGAAGAACAGAACCGTGCTCTCGGTCGAAGCCGTCGAAGGCACCGACGCATGCATCGAACGGACAGGCATCTTATGCCCCATGGGGCATTGGTCGCTCGTCAAGGTTGCCAAGCCTCAGCAAGACATGCGTTTCGACCTGCCTACCATCGGCCCTCAGACGATCGACCGCATGGCGAAAGCCGGCGGTCGAGCGATCGCGATCGAGGCCGGAAAAACGATCGTTATCGATCGCACACGAACCCTTGCATTGGCTAATCGCCATCGAATCGCGATTCTTTCACGCTAAAGCCATCCCGTGGGGAACTTGGACCAGGAAGCGAATCGACAACTTGTGATCGGCCGTTTTATTCTATAATAGGCACGTCCAAGATTGGCTCCGCACGAGCCCCCTCCCTCCAACACGAGAACCCCCGCCATGCGATCCCCCACTCTCGCGATGCCGCGTTTTTTTCACTCCTTGTTTGTGAACCGCGGACGCATGATGGCGCGATTTGGGTTCCTGGCTCTCTCGACTTCGATTTCCTGCATCGCGCCAACCAATGCGATCGCTCAGCAGTCGATCGACACCGCGCGATCTTTCTCTGTCAAAACCACACGCGACAATCAACTCGTCGAGTGGGCTTGGACGAAGCAGGAGATTCAACAAGCTGGACAAGGACTTTGGCCTCAGTACCGGGGTCCCCATGGAGACGGAGTTGCCGCGCCAGATGCAGAACCTCCAATCCGTTGGAGCGAGACCGAGAATGTCCGATGGAGGCTCAGCGTCCCCGGAAAAGCGTGGTCCTCACCAATTGTTTGGGGAGACAAAATTTGGATCACCAACGCTACAACGGACGGGCTTACCATGTCCGTCCTCGCAGTCGATCGCGAAAGCGGCAAAATCTTGATCGATCGCCCCCTATTCACCAACGAGAAAACCCAGAAGGACTATCACGAATTCAATTCCTACGGATCTCCGACTCCAATCTGCGATAGCCAACATATCTACGTCACCTTCGGTGCCTACGGGACGGCGGCATTGAACCCCACCGATGGATCGATCGTGTGGCAACGACGCGATTTACCCTGCAATCACTACCGAGGAGCCGGCTCAAGTCCCATCCTCTTCGGGGACTTGCTTATCTTCAGCATGGATGGATTCGACTACCAGTACATTGTCGCGCTCAACAAGCATACCGGAGATACGGTTTGGAAAACGGATCGCGCAATCGAGTATGGGACCGACGATGGCGACTGGAAAAAAGCCTACAGCACGCCACACGTGATTCAGGTCGGCGATAAACTCCAATTGATCAGCCCAGCAGCGAAAGCGGTTATCGCGTACGAACCCAGCACCGGCAAAGAACTTTGGCGAGTCCGTTACGACGAGCACTCCAGCGCTATCCGTCCACTGTTCGATGGGAAGCACCTTTATCTCAGTTCCGGGTTTAGCAAAGCCAAATTGCTCGCCATCGACCCAAATGGCAATGGCGATATCACGCAAACAAACGTCCGTTGGCAATCGACACGAGCCATCGGATGCAAACCCTCTCCGGTTTTCCTCGGCAATCTTCTTTGCTCACTCGAAGATCGAGGTGTTCTTTCAGCCATGAACCCGGAAACAGGTGAATTGGTTTGGCAGAAACGCTTGGGAGGCGACTTCAGCAGTTCACCCATCGTTGCAGCAGGCCGAATCTATTGCTTCGACGAACAAGGCAAATCGCATGTTGTCGACGGAGAAGGGAATGTGCTGAGCGAGAACACCCTCGATGCGGGGTGCTTGGCTTCCCCCGTCTCCGTCGGAAAAGACTTGATCGTCCGAACTCGCACCAGTTTGTATTGCCTGAGAGCTACCTCTAACTAACAGTTTCGGTTGATGAGTCTATGGAACGCAACCGTTCCAACGGTTAGCAAGGACTACGGATTTGCATCCGGCTGGCTGGCGGTTTGATCATCTCCGGCATCGTCTTCGAAAAGATAATTCACCGTCGTCTGCACGCACGTGGAATCTCGCATCAAAAAGGAATGCAGGACGGGGACCGTAATGAACTCATCCATCCCCTCCAGCTTTGCCTCCTCGATGGTCACCACCCCATCGCTAGGCCCCTTGAGGAATGGGTTTCGAATCCTGAGCGAGGAAAGATCCCCAGCGATCACCGCGAATGGACATGGGGGTTTGCCTAAACTATCTGCAAACTCATTCCATGCTGGTCCCAATTGCATTCCGGAATGCCCAGTAATGGTTTCAAAGAGCCCCAACTGACCCAATGTCTTCGCGAACGAGGATCCTTGGTTCGGTGGGCCGAGCATGACCACCCGCTCCATGCGATCCAATGCGGAGGTCGGATCGCCCTGGCTACGCCACTGCGATATCGCGGTTCGCAGCACGATATTTCCCAAACTGTGACCGACGAATCGCAAACGCGGCCGTCCCGGAAGATGCTCAACAACCTCTCGCAACGCGTCTGCATGCGAGGTTATCGCGTCGCGGGTACTTGAATACGCAAACAAAACCACCGCAGGAACTTCGGCTGCCTTGGAGGCCTTGCGATCAGAATCAGTCGTTGCATAACGTTCATCGATCGCCGCTTGAATCGGCTTCATGCTCGATGCACTGCGCATCAGTCCATGAAGCAATACGACCACCTCCGTTGGTTCTGCATGGGTCGTTTCATGATCCGATTGGAGCTTTGCCAACTCCGCAAGCATCGCTTCTTTCGTACCCCACGCACGACGCACCGACGAGGGATCCAATAACCGCCATGAATCTGCCGTCTTGTTGTACTGTACCCTCCATCCATACCACCACCGATGATCAGTCCAAAACTGCTTGCCACCTAAAGTAGGAAGCGGCAGATTCCAACGGCTATCCATGACATCCTCGTCGCTTGATCGTTCGATGACGCTCTCTGAAACACTCTCTGCCGATAGCGGATCGACTTCCAATTCCGCGGGTTCCTGGCTCAGGACGGTTGCGTGCACGATTGCACCCCAACTCGCTCCGGCGAAAACTCCACTAAGCATTTTCTGAAGTAACTTTTGCACCTTCGTCGTCCTTGAAAAACGATCTATCGTTGTACGCGTTATTACTGGAGCGCCTTGATCACAAAATGATTTTCATGAACATCGACCACTTCGACCTCGACCCCCTCATCAATCCACTGACTACCCGACGTCACCTCCACAACTCGATCGAGGATAATCGCTTTTCCGTAGGGATTGCATCGAGTCATGGTCGTTCCGCGACGTCCCAACAGCGCGCGGCGTTCTTCCTGCATTTGTTCGTCCTGAGATACAACACCATCCTGTGTTGGTGGTTGGAGAGCAAACCATCGAACCATAGGCAGGTTCGCCAACTGCTTGCGGAAGGCTATTGCCGTTCCAAACAGCACCAACACTCCAAATCCCAACTGACCAAAGCCGTGGATCAGTTGCTCTCGCTGGTAGGCATTGGTCGGTATCACAAACGTTTGCCCAGCGAGTACCAAACCTAAAGCTAACATCCCAAGTCCGACGACGCCAAAAATACCGAAACCGGGCAGTAGAAAAATCTCAATCGCCAAACTCAAGACACCGCCACCGATCAAAAGTATCTCAAGCCACTCCACGGTGCCTTGAAACATGTTGATCCAAAAGAAAAGCAGGAAACAAACGAGAGCAATCGCACCTGGAACTCCGACTCCGGGCGTGCTGAGCTCAGTGCTCAAGCAAATTATCCCCACCATAAAAAGAAGAAACGTTAACCAGCGCTGCGAGGCAACCCACTCGACGACTTGCTCGACTCGATTCGTCTGTTTTTCAATAGGAAGGGCATTCAGCCCAAAACCACGCCCTACGGATTCCAGAGAAGCGCTTCGATCGGATGCGATTCCCATTGCCATCGCCTTTTCCGAGCTCAATCCATCCGTGTAGTTTTCCGCGGGTCCTTGAACCCACAATGGAAGTTTTCCACCGTCATCCTCCTGCCAACCAACGACTTGGCGGGATCGCCGCCCATCAGCGCTTCGATACTCGTGAACAGCCACATCCGGACACAGACACCCTGCGATGTCGCCATTCATTCGACCGGCCATGCTCGCGAATTTGATTAAGCTTTCTTTTCGCCCCTCAACATCTGCTGGTTCGATACTGGCTTCACCGAATCCTCCCAGGACTGCCCGTTCCCCCATGCTGATGGAGTCCGCCGCCATCGCGATCAACGACGCATCGGCGCGTGCGTGCCCGCTGACATAGACCACCACCTCCGCTTGCTCGGGAGGGATGCTGCTCAGATAAAACGCCAGCCTCAAGCTCTCCTCGAAACTCCCGCCTGGGGAATCGAGATCGATCAAGATCAGGTTCGATTGATCGTTGGTGATGGACTCTTCGATTGCCCGTATGACACGGTTGACCTGACGATGACTAATGATTCCGCGAATGTGAGTCCGCATCGCTTTCCGAGGCAACTCAAAGGTCGGTTTTTCCCGGGCATCCATTTCCAGTTTCAAGGTGGGGGCTAATTGCTCTCGGCTGGGTACCGTATGGGTGATCCAACGCCACGATCGCAATTCGTGTCCAGAAAAGGTAGCCATCCGGTTGATCGGCACCAGCGAAGTTTCCAATACGACGTTCTCAGGGCGCAACGCGTTCTGCAATTCTGCGGATGTCTTGTAAGCAAAGCTTCCATCGTCCAGCTGAAAGCGGACCAATCCTTCATTGGGGTCCAACATGGCCCGGACAGCTGCCGGCGGGAAAACGCCGCGGCGCGAAGCGATATCGAGGTAAGCCTGCAAAACGGTTGCCTCCACCGGTGACTCATCGATACCCGCTTGGCCAATCTCCGCGGCAGGACTCATGGCGATCTCTTCGCAGCCGAGCGCAATCAACACCGCATGCCCGCGAATCGACTCGGGAATATAAGCAACGGTCCGAATTCGCGCGCCCTTCGGACCACTCAAAAATCGAGCGATTGCCAATGCTCGCTCGAAAGAGGTTCCTTGTCCGATCGCTGTTGTATTTCCATCGTCGGTACGAAGATCGTCGACAGCCACAAATTCGAGAATTGCCATAGGACGATCATTCCCCTGCTGACGCGCGGTCATGCTCTCAAGGGTATTGATCACTCGGCTTTCCACTTCCACCGTAGTCGGTACGGGTACCCGTATCAGACGAGCCTGCTGGAGCATCTCCGCCGGTTTACGCGTCTCTTCGACTGCGTCCTGGCCTAGCGCGATTCCCGGATCGATGCGTATTGCGACGAACGACTCGATGGCAGGAAACAAACCTCCCAACGCGACCAGAAACCAAACGAGGAGAATCCGTGAAACCATCGGTATATTCACAATTCGCAAGTCCCAGGCAGGAATGGAGCGCATTTCCAATCGCCGGCTATGAAGCCATCGACGAAACAAGCCACGCACAAATGCTACAGAAGTTGACACCAACCTTAGCATCGCCAACCAAATCTATGATACGCCATTCTAGGCCAGATCGATCACCCGATAAGGCGCGTTAACGCTTGGGGCCTGTGTAAATTCAGGGCTTTAAGCTTGCGGAACTTCATGGACCACCAACAAATTATGCGTGTTGTTGAGCAACCCAGTTCCGGTCACGTAAACGACTCGATCCCCTGCGGAAAGGATGCCGGAGTCCCTTCCCCAACGAGTCACTTCGTCAAACAGCATCTCGGGGTTGTCCATATTTTGGACTTTATGGGGCATGATTCCCCAAAACAAGCACATCCGCCGGAGCGTTTGATCGGAATCACTGACACCTAGAGTCGGGATATAGTTCCGCTGCTTCGCCTTAACCCACGCGGTGCCGCCGGTCCGCGATGCGACTACGACCATCTTCGCGTTGATGGCTTCAGCTATATTCGCTGCGTTATGAGTTACGGCCGAGGTTACCGGATGGACGCGCGAAGAAAATCGGGTCTTCGGCTCCTGCGGTTGATCCTTCAGCATCCGCTCGGTACTCAGCATGATTCGGTTCATCGTTTCGACTGCGATGACCGGAAACTCACCGATGGCTGTTTCACCGCTGAGCATGCACGCATCGGCACCATCGAGGATCGCATTCGCCACGTCGCTCGCTTCCGCACGCGTTGGACGCCGATTGTGATGCATACTCTCGAGCATCTGCGTCGCAACGATCACCGGCTTCAGCTTCTCCCGACAGACCTGGATTATTCGCTTTTGAGCCACCGGAGTTTCAGCAACGTCGATCTCGACGCCGAGATCCCCTCGGGCAACCATGACTCCGTCCGCTGCATCGACGATCTCTTCAAGGCACTCCAAAGCTTCTCGCTTCTCAATCTTCGCGATTACCAATGCGTTAGCGTCCATGGATGCCAACAGATTTTTGAGTGACGAGACGTCTTGAGCGCTGCGAACAAACGAGAGACTAATAAAATCGACCTCGTTACGAGCTGCCCATAATGCGTTGTCGATATCCTCTGGACGCATCGACGAAACCGACAGTGAGACGCCCGGCAAATTGATTCCTTGACGCGATCGAATCGTGCCTCGTACCGTCACCGAACAGCGGATTCGATCCCGAGATTTGTCGACGACTTGCATCGAAATTGTTCCATCGGCGAGCATCACACGATCGCCCACCGCGACCTCGTCGATCAACTTCGAATAATTGCTGGTCAGCTCGTTGGAGGCCCCGGGCTCATTCCCACGGACAAAAAACAACTCCTGCCCAACATCGACTTCCAATGGATCCTGCAATAGTTTCCCGAGACGAATCTTGGGACCAGCTAAGTCGAGGAGAACCCCGACCGGAAAGCCACTTCTCTCGCGGACATTTTTGATCTTCTGCAAGACTCTAGCGTAATCCTCTTGGGTGCCGTGCGCCGCATTGATTCGAAAAATATCGACACCATGGCTGATCAATTCGGCGAGGATGGCTTCGTCCTCACAAGCTGGTCCCACCGTAGCGACAATCTTGGTCCTGGCTTCGCTCAAGGTATTTCGGGTCATGTCCGAACTCAAATCCGTTTGGGTCGATCAAATGCTTCCGACGGAAATCACCGTCACGCCACGCAGCGAAAATCGGATCTACCGGAAGCCTAAAGCGATAGCATTCTAGCTGGATAAGGTGCCCGCATCAACGACAACTACGCGTTGGACACCATGTCCCGGTATACCTGTGATCATGATGCTAGCAATTCGGCTTGAGTTCCGTATCCGGTCGTCGATCGCTACAACGTCGATCGCTACAACGAAGCGATTATTGGTCGGAGATTGTCCAGGAAATTGTTCAGGAGATTATTCATCAGAGACTTGGATACCCTGCGGGTGAATGGCGGTAACCCGTCGCCCATCGTCGAGAACGTCACCGACGCGCACCACGCGATTCCCGAGGAGTGCCGCCGCACCGTTGGGGGTTTGAAAAATCGCGCGGACCTCAACGGGACCGATTGCCTCGCCCCCACCCAAAGCCTCCTGTGGAATCGATTCGTTGCCCGTGGCGCTATCGCCGACTCCCAACGAATCAAGTTGCTTCAGCGTTTGAAACGGCTGAAGCAGTGCGATTTCCTCCACCGAAAACTGGGGCCATTCAACGGGAGCAATCGTCGCTCCAACGTGCTGCTTTGGGTTGTTACTCAAAGAAGTCGACTCCGCGAAATCTCCATCCTCACGGATCAAAACGTAACCGAGAATCGCAGCCAGAACAGGAATGAGAGCGTACTTAACCTTGAGTGATTTCATGATCATCATTTGGCAGATCCCTTTCAATAGTGCTCCCATGCCTAGAGCGTTCGGCCAGGATAAAACCTGATGCGCTAGTCGTTGTTACGACGGACCAGGCCATCAAGCTCGATCTTCTGCACCGGCAACACTCTCCCCCCACTCCGGCGAATAGAGTATCCCGATCTCCAACTCGATCCGGCTATCTCGTTTGCCATCACTTGGGGCCAACACGTGCAATTTCTTCACTTCGAGAAGGAATGGGAACGCTTCCAATTCCGATACAAGCTCGAAAAGGCTTGCGTAAGTGCCATTCATACTCAATTGGAAGGAACGGACTTTACATTTCAAGTCCGGTGTATTGATCATCTCGTTTCCAGCGGGTCGAAAGTCGTTGAGTGTGCAATTGCATGCCTCGACGACCTTTTCCAACTGGCCCAAAATATCAGAGTCAATCAATCGCACAGGAACTCGATCTCGCATCGATCGGAATGAGGTGGCCACATGATCTCGAGACTGCAACGACTCTTGAAGCTGCGATTCAATCTTATCAACGTCCCGTAGAGCTTGAGCATGCCCCTGAATTTCTTCCTCGATGCTCGTATACCAGTCTTTCGTCAAGGAATGAGATTTCCACGCGGCGAGGACCGCTCCAACCATGATCAGAGTTCCGGCGACATGGACAGACCATCGGAGCTTTTTTAACGTCGAGCACGAAAATCGCGTATTACTCTGCATAACTGCACTCCAACTCAAACTCGTCTACCAATTGCTCCGCCACCACCGAATCGCGAGTGGACCGCAAATGGACGTTTTGAAAAACCCCGTACCCATCGAGGCGTTGGATGACTTCTGCGACCGTCGGCTGCAGGCCAGTAAATCCGCGCACCACGACCTGGGTTGCGTGCGACCCTGTGGATTTGCTAACTGCACCAGCCATCCGTTGAGCTGACTCGGGTTGTTTCGCAACAGCCTGTACGTTGATCTGCAAATCCTGCATTGCGATCGGACCATCTTTGGATTGAAAGGTTTTTCCTAAAATGCCCAACAAGGAAGGGATTCGGTTCGGAGCCAAAATCGATTCGATACGTTGGGTCCGCTTTTTCAGATCCAATGTAATTTTCCGCAGCCCCTGTATCTTTTTTTCCTTCAATCGCACCGGACCGACTTCGCTTTGCAATTGCTGAAGGTGGCCGTACAGTTTCCAGGCTTTCCAAACGAATGGCGCACCGATAGCAGCCAAGGTGACGATGGATAGCGTGATCAGCGCCACCCAGCTTTGAATCGCACCCTTCAATCGGCTTTTGGCTACCAATTCCGGTGGGAGTAAGTTGACGTGCATCTAGTTCTCCTCCCAAGCGATCGCTGATAGTCCAGCAGCAACTGCATAGAGACTCATGGGCATCCCGCGATTGACTTGTTCGCTACCTGCCAGCGACCACGCTTCGGTCGGGATCTCCAGCAATTGCTCAAATTGAAGCGAAAGCATCGGCATCACGGAACCATTCCCGCACAAGAGTATGCCGCTGGGTTCGCTATCGCCGTGCTCAGCGCGAATGTATTCGAGGGTTCGGTAGACCTCGCCTGCGAGCGACTGAACAAAGCGAAGCTGGAACTCCGAAACGATCTCGATCAACTCGTTCGGAGTCTCAAGCTGCCGACTCCCTTCCGTCGCTGCCTTCATCAGTAAAAGATTCACCTCGGAAAGACTGATAGCGAACTCGCTAGCGAGTGGTACCAGCATTTTTTCGAAACCGTGTTGATTCAAGACTCGGGTTAGAATCGGCAACCCTTGGTGCACGAGAGTCACCGTGGTGCAATCATCCCCGATATGAACCATGAGGCACGGATGATCCCCTCCCCTAAGAAACATTTCAGAGGCTCGCGCCAGTGCGCACGGAAGTGCATCGAGCGCCTCGGGTGCATAACCCGCCCGAGAAATCATTTCGCCCAACCACATCGAAAAATCATAATCCGCGGTTACGACCGCAGCGCTCTGTTTGCGACTGCGCAACCGTCGTCCGGTCGGCAATTCCCAGGCCTTGACCACCGTTTGGTCGAAATCGTATCCATGCTCCTTCTCCAGTTCGCTGCGTACCGCTCCGTCCAATTCCGAGGGTTTCTCGATATCTAGTTCAAACTCCCGATACTCGACCATCCCTCCGCCGACGGCGATTCCGGCCAAAGAACTACTGAAAAGTGTTCTAGCCCGCTTCGCTTGCTCGATCATGCTCTCAAGAGCGATTTGTGGATTGTCTGCCGAAGGAGCGAGGCTCTCGGAGACGGCGGCCCGCGTTGCAGGCTGAAAGGCTGTCCATATCGCGCCGAGCGTGTATTCCGCCCCAATGCGTTCCACTTGAGCCATGTGGATTGCGCTTTGATGGATATCCATCCCCACCCAACCCCGACTAGGGTTTAGGAACAGGTTTTTGATGCGTCGGATCGGTGCTGTGAGCATAGTAGAAAACCGTAGTTCTCGATTCGGTCACAGTAGGAGCCTAAGCGAGACAAAGCACCGATGCCGATTAGGTGGCTGTCGTTATATCCAGCATAGGCAGCACAATCGACATCACGACGGTGCCCACAACCCCACCTAAACCCATAATCATGACAGGCTCGAGCAACTTCACGAACCAACGAAGCTTCTGTTCACCCTCTTTTTCGTAGTATTCCCCGATGGTTTGAAGGACGAACGCGATTTTCGCAGAGCGTTCCCCCGTCTCGAGCATATGACCGGCACCAACCGGGAAAAAGGTCACGGCCGCAACCGTCGGACCGATCCCTTTACCTTCCAGAATGTCCTTCTCCATCCGTCGAAACATATCGCGGTAGTAGACATTTTTCGTCGCGCGTTGACTCAGCTTGACGGTGTCCAACAACGGAACTCCGTTTTCAAGCATGGTACCCATCAAGCGAAAGATTCGACCGGCCATGAGCGGTCGACTCGCTTCCCGCACACCGAAACCATTAAGGATGATGTAGTCGATCGTATATCGCCACTGCGGAAATCTTCGCGCGTAAAGTGCAGCTGCGATCAACACTCCTAGAAAACCGATTATGACGAACCAATAGTTCTGAAGGGTTGTGCCAACCGAAAGCAGAAATGATGTCAACGGAGGTACTGGTCGCTCCATCTCCTTGAACACCTTCGCGAACTGAGGCAACACAAAAAAGAACATGGATGATACGACGGAGCAGGTGATAAACAGCAGCACGGCCGGGTAAGTCAGCATCGACAGTACGCTACTCTTAAGTTGCTGGTCCCGTTGTAGGAGCGTCGTCATCCGTTCCAAAACATCGATCAATTTTCCGGAATGTTCCCCGGCGTCGACCGCAGCGACCATGGAGACATCGAAGACCTTCGGATGCTTCGACATTGCGACGGAAAACTTCAGCCCCTCTTCCACATCCCGCTTCACCGACTGCAACACCTGTCGAAGCGTCGGATGGACGCATTGATCGGCAACCACTCGGATCGCCCCGGCCAAGTCATCTCCCGACTGAATCATGATCGATAGCTGAGAGAGCGCAACCACAAGATCATTGTATTTGACCCGCTTGCCTCCAAGGAATCCCTTGCCGAACAGCCCCGTCGACTTCGAGGTTAGGGGTTTGATCAATGGATTTCGAGAGACAGAAACGGATGCATCGGATGAGCCCATGGTGACGGGCTCGATGCTCTGAATGTTCAATCCAGCAAATCGCAACGAACTGCGAGCCGCCATGGCCGAGGCCCCATCGACGGTCCCCTGGACCACCGCTCCCTGCTTGTTCGTAGCTTGATATTGGAATTTCATGATAGAAAAAGGAGGCCTTTTTACTCGTCGCAGTAAGCCACTTCGAGAACCTCTTCAACCGTGGTCCTCCCTTGCTCCGCAAGGTAGATACCTTCATCGAGGAGCAAGCTTCGGCCCAACTTCCGGTGATTGATGCGAAGTTCGTCGGTAGTCCCGTTCCGTGTAATGATCTCTCTCGCCGTGCGATCGAGGGAAAATATCTCATAAATGCCTGTACGGCCTCGATACCCAGTATCAAAACACTCCCGGCAACCTTGACCACGGTGGAACTGCCGACGGCGATCTCCTTGGTATCGGATCGCGTCCAACTGTTCCGGCTCTGGGTAGTAAGCGATATCGCAAGCCGGACATATCGTTCGAACCAGCCGTTGGGCGATCACCCCGAGGAGGGATGCTGCAATCTTAAACGGCTCAATCCCCATATCTCGCAAACGCGTGACAGCACCGAAACTATCGTTGGTGTGAAGGGTGCTCAAAACCAAGTGACCGGTCAATGCAGCTTGAATAGCGATCGAGGCTGTCTCCGCATCACGGATTTCCCCCACCATGATCACATCCGGATCCTGGCGCAAAATCGATCGCAATGCATCGCTAAACTGCATCGACTTGGCACTGCTGACCTGAACTTGATTGATCTGGTCAAGTTGATATTCGACAGGATCTTCAACCGTAACAATGTTTCGTTGGACCGACTTGATCAACTCCACGGCCGAATACAGGGTCGTCGTCTTGCCGCTTCCCGTCGGCCCGGTTGTTAAAAGGAGCCCATACGGCCGATGCAAAAGTTCCTTGATGGTCCCTAACACCTCGTTTCTCATGCCGAGCTTATCGAGGTAAAACGTCACATTCTTTTTGTCCAATACCCGCATCACCACCTTTTCACCTAAGATGGTTGGGAGTGTTGAAATTCGCAAGTCGATCTCTCGACCGTCGACTCGCAAATGGATACGGCCGTCTTGCGGCATCCGATGCTCGGAGATATCGAGCTTTGCAAGCACCTTCAAACGGGACACCATGGCCGCGTGAAACTCACGACGTGGACGGAGGATCTCGCGCAGGTAACCGTCGACACGATAACGGACCGTCGACGATGCTTGCGATGGCTCAAAGTGAATGTCGCTAGCTTTTTGGCGGATCGCTTGAACGATGATGTAATTGACCAAATTGATGACGGGACTACCTTCCGTCAGCGATTCAACGTCCGCAAGGGACACGTCGATCGCATCGGTCTCGATCGATACTGCATCTTCATCCAAATCCGCAGTCACTTCGTCGACTGAAAAATTGTCTTCATAGCAGTTCTTCAACATCCGTTCGATCGACCCACGCATCGACAATACAGGCTTGATGGTCAAACCCGTGATGCGACTCAATTCGTCGATATGCCGAAGATTACCCGGTTCTGCCATCGCCACCGTGAGCGTGCCCCGCACTTGGAACATTCCCAGTGCACACAAGCTCTCCGCTTTCGAACGCGGAATCAGTTTGACCGCGATAGGATCCACCAATCCACTTCGCAATCGAATCGCGGGAATACCGGCTTGTTGACCGAGGAATAGCAACAAGGAATCCTCATCGACAACCCCCATCTCCAGCAAGGTCTCGCCGAGTTGGTTCCTGTTCTGCGCATGAGTCCGCAATGCGGTCTCGAGTTCCTCGTTGCTGATGATCCCAGCACCGACCAGCGATTCCCCGAGCTTGGCGGGCTTGCGAAGGAGATTCCTTGTGCTTCGGATCGGGCTGAGCGCGCTGCGAGAACTCTTTCGACCGAAGGCGTTGTCAGCTAGCGGATCTAGAGGATCTGCGATTTTGGAAGCGTCGATCGTCATTTCGAGAAACTCCCCAGTGCCTGCACATAATCGCTATAGATTTGAAATTCCCGATTCAGACCGTTGACTCGCAGGATATCGTGGCAAAGTGGTGTTGGTCGCGCCAGAATCGCCGAACCGCCAACCTCCTCACAACGATCCTTGAGGTCCAAAAGGGCCTCCAATCCTGCGCTATCAATCAGAGGGGTGCTCCGCATGTCGACGACGATCTTTGGTTGTCCAGAAGAAGAAAGTCGTTCCCAACATGCGCGAAACACCGAGGTGTTTTCTCGTGTGAGAGGAACACTGCACTCCAGGATATCGACCGCTCCCGTCCGCTTCGCTTCGATCATGGAACCCCTGCCAATCCGCTATTCAATCGGTAATTCGAGTGTGAACGATGAACCGACGTTGATTTCCGACCGAATGTTCAGGCGGCCACCATGCAGCCTCGCGACTTCTTGCGCGAACGCTAGTCCTAGCCCATTACCAGATAGATTCTGAACTCGCTCATCGCTGCTTCGGTAGAACTTGCTACCCAGTTTGGCGATATCCTCCTTCGAAATACCATATCCGGTATCTTCGACATGGATGTATACCTGGTGCGGGTCATTTTCGACTCGTACCTTGACCGTCCCGCCATTCGGAGTGTACTTGATCGCGTTTCCGATCAAATTGCTGATCGCTCCCGCCAACTTGTCTTTATCACCTCGAACTCGAGGCATCTTCGGCGGGGCAAGGTACTCCAGCCGTTGCGATTTTTCGATACTCAAAGGACGTTGCTGATCGATCAATTCCGACATGAGACGATCCAAATAAATCTCATGCTTTTGAACAGTAATTGCGCCAGCTTCCATTTGGCTCACGTTGAGCAATTCGTCGACAAACCGAGCCAGACGGGTTGCTTCATTGTTGATCACATTGAAAAAGTCTTGCTGCTGCTCGACATCAATGTCCTTCGCAGTACTCAGCGTTTCAGCGTACGCACGGATATTCGCGAGCGGAGTTCTCAATTCATGAGTTGCCGTCACCACGAACTGCTCTCGAGCACGTTCCGCGAGCCGCGGCTGGGTGATGTCTCGGACAGTCCATACCATCGCACCATGCCCCAAGGATTCCTGATTGGAACGCCGCATGCTAACGCGATAAACCCCATCCTCAATGCGATCGCTTACCCGGACCTCGCCGACTTGACTCGCAGGGCCAACCACCATTTGTTCTACAACATTGATCGATTCTGTGTCGTGAATCATCGGTTTGATCGAATCCACCAAAGGTTGACCCACCAATCGCGACGAATCCGTTTCACCGACCAAATTGGAAAAGGCTCGGTTGGTCTCGACGATCACCCCTGATTCGTCGCACAGGACGACACCATCGGACAATTGCTGGAAGATAGCCTCCCAACGTTTGACTTGCTGTGCATTAAATGACTCGGATAGTCGTCGCTCTACGCCGTTCCAAACTTCCTGCTGTTGTACTTTGGCCAGTAACTGGTTCCAGCCACTCGCCAAATTCGACGTCGACGGAATTGGCTTCAATCCCTCAACACCGACCGTTGGGTCAGCAAAGCGAGTTAACTGGTCTTCCAATTCGCTCAGCCAGTAAACAGACCGCTTGAATACGATCGACCCAACGAAGAAGACCAAACAGGGAATCATCATCGAGGCTGCGACCAGATCCACACGTGGGACTTGTACGCAGATGTAGACGACGATGGCAAAGAACGTCAGCAGTCCCACCATCGAAAAGAGGAGGTACTGGTTGCACAGTCGGCGCGCCAAAGGATTGGACGTGGGTGCTTCGGACATCGCTATGCTTTTACTTGGCAATAGGAAAAGGGAACGGTTGCGTCTTGGGAGCGTCTGCGGGAGACAACAAACGGCTCGCCAAGGCAACCAAGTCACGCACGCTGAAAGGCTTGAAAACAATTTCGGCTACAGCGTACTTCGCTTTCAACGCTTGATCATCGAGTTCGAGTCCCCGCGCGGAGCAGATAGCGATAGGCAAGTCCGAGTTACCGAGTTCATCTCGAACGAACCGACACAAATCCACACCGCTCATTCCAGGCATTTCAACATCGGTGATCAGCAGATCGTACGTCCCATCCGAAAGCAGCTTCGCTGCAGCGTCACCACTGCGAGCCAACGTGACCTCAAATCCACTCCGTTCCAGATTGAACCGGAGAACGTCGCCGAGCACCTTGTTGTCTTCGGCGACGAGGATTCTTCCAAGGGATCGTTTGCTCATGATGATCGATCTGTTAAATGAACTTTTCGGAGGGTTGAAGGAACAGACTTAAAACGACTACCACTTGCTGAAGTTCGTGGTGTCGTTGACCCAAAAGCTACCAGTCGCAGCGTCATAAACCCAACCGGTGGTTCCTGAGTCTGCAGCAGTACCTGCGAGGACCGAAGCATCTTTCTTCCCGTAAGAACTAACTGGGAATGGGCCTTTGATGAAGTTTTTCATACCGTCCGGAGACACCTTTGTCACCTCTACCAACTGCGCTGCGGTAGGGTACACATTGTGCTCGGAGTAATACAGCTCAATTGCATTGCGCACAACACTCAGCGACGCTTTGGTCGCCGATTCCCGTGCTTTGGTGCTGGTGTCGAACATCTTTGGAGCCGCGACGGCTGCCAAGATTCCGACGATCAAAACGACAACTACCAATTCGACCAAGCTAAACGCACGACGCAACTTGGAACCGCTCGATTTCATTCCGGACATTCGCATGTCTCCCATTCATACATTAGGACTCTTTGCCGCTCGTCCCAGACTCAACACTCGGTCCAGAGTTACCTGTCGCGGCGTAAAAACGTAGGACTTGAAAAGTGGCCATGCAAATCGGTTTGGGAAAAATATTCCGCTCCCGAAGACTTTTCCTGTGCTACATACAGGTGGCTTTTTTGGCCAAGATTACGATGTCCCCATCCCACGCTTTGGGAACTAAAAATGCTGTTCAACTCCAACAAATCCATCGATTTTGCAAAGCAATTCGCATCCAAGCTCGCACCCGCACTGGAGTCGGCGATCGCGATTGCATCGTTTCCTGTCGTATTAGGACGACCAGGCCTCGATATCCTCAACATCGTTTGCTCGGAGGAATCCAAGGCACAATCGCTACAAACAGAACTCGCGAAAATCGAATTCCGCCCGGATCAGCTCATCGACGGAATTGGGGAAATTACTCACGAGCCCAACCTAACAGTCCTCGTAATCGATGCATCCGAACGCCGAGACGCCTCCGTGGCGTTGTTCACACCAAAACCAAACGTATCAAGCGGTCTGCTCCGGACACTGATTTCGTCCGTGCGCGGTCAGTTAGAAGCGGAATGGAAAGGCAATAGCGAAGTGGCTTCGCCGGCCGCGCCGCCGCACGAGGAATACGCAGAATCGTTCATTGAACAAGTCACCCAGGATTTTGAAGAACTAACCTGGTTTCGCCAATCCCATCAATTCGCAGACCTGTACACCGTCAACGCATCCTCCGTCGAGGTAGCTCACACTTGCGTCGCGCCGATGGCACAAGTGATCCAAGCGGAAAGTCTCCTATTCTTGGAGGTGTTCGGAGCGAACGCACCGAATTCCCTCGAGCCCTCGAGATTGCATCTGCTCGCAGGACCCGAAGTCGAGTTCTCGGCATGGCAACTGGATCAATTGACTCAGAATCTGACCGCCCAAGGCCGCACCAGCCCGATCTTGCTCGATCGATCGCGCGACAAACTCATCCTCGATCGATTCCCCTTCATCCAAAACTGCATGTTGACCGTCGTGGCCAAGGGGGAACGCATCTATGGCTGGTTGATAGCGATAAACAAGTACTCCTCAACCAGCAAACCGAGCCGAGCAGAGGCACCTAGTGAAGACTGGAACCGCTTAAGATTCGGGACGTTCGAAGCGGGCTTGCTAACCACCGCTGCGAACATGTTGGCGTCCCAAGCGAGCAACTCGGAACTTTTCGCCGCTCAAGAAGCACTCACCAAAGGGCTGGTGCTAGCCATCATCAACGCGATTGATGCCAAAGATTGCTACACAGCAGGTCACAGCGAGCGCGTCGCATCCTTCGCTCAATGCATCGCCAAACGCATGGGATTATCCGCAAAGGAATGCGACCGTATCCACATGGCGGGTCTTCTCCATGATGTTGGGAAAATCGGTATTCCAGACCACGTCCTGAAAAAGCCAGACAAACTCACGAACGAAGAATTCGAGATCATCAAATCGCACCCGTTCATCGGGTACTCGATCCTTAGGCACTTGACCAACATCGACTACGTCCTCCCCGGAGTTTTGCTCCACCACGAGGCATTCGATGGATCCGGTTACCCTCAAGGCCTCAAAGGTCGCGACATTCCTTTGATGGCGAGAATTCTCGCCGTTAGCGATGCGTTCGATGCTATGACCAGCACGCGTCCGTACCGAAAAGCACTTCCACTTGAAAAAGCTGCCTTCATCCTACGCACCGACTCCTACAAAGCGTGGGATGGTGAAATCGTCGAGGTCCTATTCGAATGCATTCGAGCGGGAATCATCACACCAGGCAAAGTCGCGTGGGCGAATATGCTCGATCGGGAACCGATTTCTGATCCGATCGATGTTCCGGATCTGATCTCATGCCCCCTAAAACCTCCCGCACTCGGAGCGCCGCAACTCAGCTTTCCAACCGATGCGTCCACATGTTTGGGAAGCAGCATCTAATCATGCGAGGAGTTCCTAGACGGATAAAGCACCACAAGAGAGCCACTGCGGGTTACTTGCTTCAAGAAATGGTAGTAACGTTATTCGTGCTGGGCATCGTAGCTGCCGTTGCGATTCCCAAATACACAGCCAGCCTCAATCGGTACCGCACTCAAGTCGCATGCCAGCGATTGGTCCAAGATATCGAGCTAGCACGCAGGCACGCGAGGTTCACGGCTCAAACCGTTACTCTGTTCGTCTCGTTCAATAAAAACTTCTATCGAATCGATCCTCTCGATTCTCCTCTGCGTCCTTCGAGCACCTATCAAGTAATTCTAGACGACACCCTTCTTTGCCCGATCATCAACGGTTTACCCAGCCCAATTTCCAAAAGTACCCAATCCGACCTTACTATCACCTTTGATCGCTTTGGGGTGCCGGATGCATCTGCTTCGGTTGGAATTTGTTGTGGACAATCCTCAGGCCAGGTGCAACTGTCGGCGGAAGGACAGGTCACTTTGCAATGAGAACGTCTTCGAAGCCCCTCCAACATTCCAATTCTCGCCGCGGCATCGCTTCCCTCGATTTGCTCGTCTCGATCCCGAGCGCTGCAATGATCTTCGCCGGCCTTGCCGCCTGCATGATGCTGATGCTCCGATCAAAGTCCCTAGACGAACGATTTTATCGCAATGTCCAGCAGGTCGCAGACGCTTCCATCCAGATGGCGATGGAGATTGAAATGGCGAGTGCGATCGCTGAATCAACTTCGACTGCGATCGAGTTTTGCGTTCCAGATCGCAATGGAGATTTCCTACCCGAGCAAATCCGTTACGAGTGGAAAACCGATGGAACCTCCTCATCGAAGCATCTCTACCGGCAGATGAATGGTGGAACGGATGTACCGATCCTGCGAGATATCCCATCGTTGGAATTGCAGTATGGCTTCGTTGGCGCCTCCTCGATCCCCAATCGCTTCCGTTCGGAAAGTGTATTGATCCAAAAAGTAGACTCATTGCCATCGGTCACCTACCAAGAATACAGCATTAGCTCCACGCAGCACATCGCGGTTGTGTTTCGCCCAGCCCCCCTTCAAACTTGGGATTTGGGATCCGTGGAGATGATGGTGCGAAGCGCAGACGCCACGGCGGTTGGCTCATTGCGTCTCAGAGTGACCGACGTCGATGCAGGCCAAAGACCGATTCTCAACACTGTCTATGCAGATATCCAGATCAACAACCAGGACTTGAGTTCCAAATATCAGTATGTCGAGTTTCCACTCGCACCTATCGATCGATTGACAGTCAACCCTTGGATTGCCGTCATCCTCTCGACCACCAACGAGAATCCGCCTATTCGGGTACAGGGACTGTCGGCGCTTTCCAACCTCCCGTCCAACGTCAGGATGCATACGAGTTCCAACGGAGGTAGCAGTTGGCTTACACTATCGAGTGCGTCCCCTCGTTTTTTAGCGATGGGCTATGTCTATGGCACCAGCAATACTGTTACGAGCCGACGAAATCTTGCCTCGGTCGACATCCTGATCTCCAGTCTGCCTGGTCTCGATCCGAACATCGTTGCCAGCGCTAGGTTGCTGGCTCAACCGGAGGTAAACGCACCGTGATGCTTTCCCAGCCTGTAGTGAGACGTCGTCCAACACCATGGCGATCCCGCTCAACCCGTGGCTTTTCGCAGATCGAGGTCGCTGCCTCGACGGCGTTGATGAGTGTTCTCATGATTGCAACGATGGCTTCGATCGCAGCATCGCGGAAACGCACAACCGACGAAATGAACCGCTTGCAAGGTCAATTGCTGGCAACCGAACTTCTTTCCGAGATTTTATCGTTGCCCGCCTGCGATCCACAGTCCGTACCACCCGCGACCCCGGGACGAGAATCAGGTGAAACCAATGGCAATATCCGCACCAATTGGGACGACGTCGACGACTACCACAACCTCACCGAGTCCCCACCCAAAAGCCGATCGGGTACCGACATACCAGGCTTCTCATCATGGACCCGTTCCACGGTCATCGAGCGTCTGAAAAGCAACGACTGGACACAGACGAATGCGACTTATGCGTTTTCCTACAGGATCACCGTGTCGCTCTCTCGTAGCGGCCAATCGATCACCACCGTTACCGCCTTCAAAAACGGTGACACGCCAACCCACGGCCCGCTCCAGGGCCCCTAATATCGCTTAACCCCATTTCCACGTCCGATTTCAACATTCCATGAGCCCGACCAAACACGACAACGCTCGGACACTTGCTACACGGCGCACCGGAAGTCTCTATCCTATGGTGATGGGGATGAGCGCGGTCATCGCATGCCTAGCCGTTGCGGGACTCGAGATGTCCCGTGTGGCTGGCAAAGCAAATCAGGAGCTTCGCGAGCAACTGGAAGCGCGAAGAATGGCACAGGCGGGCCTCGAATTCTGGCAACGTCAGTACAACGCCGGTGCGATCACCGATCCTGCCGCAACCTTGCAACAAGATACTTCCCCCCGATCGGGATTCTCGGTGACGGCGACTTACTCGTCGGCCGGTGCCGCTCCGAATGGGGCTGCACAAGTCACCTCCGTTGGTAGGTTTGGAAGTGCGGTCCAGCGACTAACCGCCCGCTACGAGGCTCGCCCAACACTCTATGAAAACTTCCGTTGCTCCCTCTACTCGGATGCAGCTAGTGTCTGGTTTACCTCATCAAGCGTTAAAGCCAACCACTGGTCCATCGCTCGTCAAGACACCTACACATCACTAGTTTCGACAATCCATCTAGACGCAATGACAGGGAATACGTTCACCGGCGCTCCTTCTAACCTTATGCAGCGGAAAATCGACTCAATCCCATGGTTTAGTAACCCACCGTTCAGCAACCTACCGAGTTTCGTGTCGAACCAGAGTTCTTATCCAGGAACTTATTATCTGAGCCCTAACGCCAACGCCATCACGATCTTTCCGAGGATCGGCAACTCACAATTGCTTTCGAACCCGGATTTCAGCTCCGATTTATCCGGCTGGTACTGCAATAATCAAGCGGCGACGGTGACCCGAATTACATCCGAATCGCACAACCCACCAGCCTCCGGCCAGATCTCCAACCGGACAGCAGTAACAGATTCTCCAGTACAAGACATCACAAACCTTATGGTTACTGGTGGCCAGTATCAAGCCGAGTGCTATATGAAGCCCGATAATGCATCGAGCCAATACAGATTGCAAATCACTGCATATGCACAAGGAGGTCCCACTATTTATTCGATCAGTTCTACACCTATTTCTCCAAGCGCGGGAAGCTGGACCAGAGTCAACATCCCTCCATTCACTTTCCCAAGCCTACCAAGCCCACCCTCGAAAATCGAGTTGTCGATTGTTAGCGATGGGTTGACTGGTTTCAAGTTTGATGCGTTTAAACTTTATCGCATAGATCAATCCCTTGCCTATACGTACATCGACAGCACTGTCTTAAGCGATACGTTCAATCCTTTCTCCCTCAACAACAGCTCACCCGCGAGTTCAGGCATCTACATCGTCGATTGCCAAAATAAACCTGTCCAAATCAGAAATTCCCGAATCCGATCGACGCTCGTTTTCAAAAATTGCCCAATGGTGGAGCTCGTGCGAGGCATCTGTTGGGAAACGGTCGGAAGAAATTATCCAGCCATGATTGTAGATGGGTCTGTGGTGGACAAAACCCGCCTGGACTCGTCTTTAACCAACAACCTGCGTGAATCTGATTTGTCGTACAACTTCAACCCATCGCACACTCCCTTTGGAGGCATCGCTGACAATGATTTCTCGGATATATTTCCGTGCACCATCGGAGGTGCAATACTGGCGACGAACACCATCACGTTAGGAAATGCGGCTGCAAGTCAAGGAACCATTCGAAACCTTACGGGGCCGATCCTATCGAAAAATCAACTCCTCATCACCAACACCACAAAAGATATTACTTTCCCCTCGGACATGATTCTGAATCCTCCGCCAGGGTTTTATCCGGCGTTTACGCCGATGCGGTTGATACCGAGTTCCATCGATGAAGCGCCCGCGCCACCGAATCAAATCCAGACTGTCCCCTAACCTTTGAGAGGGAACGCTAGGGACCAGGGAACCCAGGCGACTGCACGGGTGCAAAGCCCACTGGAACATCATAGAAAGATTGCTGCGGGGCAGGTTGAACCGCGGGAGTGCTGCCCTGCAAACTATTGCTGTTCACCTGAGGGACGAACTGGATAGCAGGCTGTATGCGATTGGTCGAAATAGGCAACTCCTGCATCATGGCAGGCGCTCCGGGAATTGGGTTCGCTGGAGAGTTCCCCCATGGGGCATTGTACGCCGATTGCTGCTCACTCATCGGGAGCGACGGTGGTTGCGCATAAACCCGAGCGACTGCTGGTTGCACCGGCTCTTTCTTTGCCCAAAATCTCCACCACCGGTTTCGTTTATCTGCGGCACCAATCACCTGGCCTTCCCACGCCGAACGGTCGACCGGATTCAGGCTACGATCCATAATAGGCGTGCTCGCCTGGACGATTTGGCTGTCGTAATCCACACATTCGCATTCACCAGGCATCGCTATGCGAGGCAACAGCGTGACAATAATCTCGCTCCGCTCTTTCACCAGCGATCGGCTTTGGAACAAACGCCCCAGGAGTGGAATGTCACCAAAAAATGGGACCTTCGCCTGCCCATCATCCTTCTCTTCCTTGATGAGTCCCCCTATCACAATGGCTTGCCCATTATTGAGCATCACGTTGGTGGAAACTTCGGTCGCCTCGCTTTCAGGCAGCTTGGAGGTCGAGTTGATGCGAGCGGTCGACACCTGCGGCGCAACCTTCATCAACACTCGACCATCCTCCGTAATGATCGGGAGCACCGTCAGTACGACTCCGTAATCGAGAAAACTCACACTCTGAAGTGTGCTCGTTTGGGTTGCGGTAGTCATCAAATAGCCGAGCTTTCCTCCAACGGATATCTTTGCTTCTTGCCCGTTGAGTACTGCTACCTTAGGAGATGCCAGCGTCTTCGTATCGCTCGTGGATTTCAAGCATTCGATCCAACCCGTCAAATCGGATCCATTAATTTCCATCGCACCGACTGGATTCCCGCGCGTCGCAAACCCCAACGTTTGAAAGTTCACGGTCGAGTTGCTGATTCGGGCCAAATGATTGAAATTGACACCATTCTTATTGCTATCTTTGAGAGCCACTTGCAATATGTTCGCCTCGACGACCACCTGCCGTGGCGCCACGTCGACTTGGGCAATGTACTGAGAAATCCTATCGATGTAGGGGGGCATATCCTCAACGATCAACTGCTCTCGCGCGGCTCGCTGCTCCTCTTGATTGATTTTAATGACATACGATTTTCCGATCGGAGACAGTAGCCCCAAAATCACCTGGTTGAGGTCTTCACCCATCGCGTAGTTGAGCGAGTAGACTTGAATCGCTTTCCCTTGGACATTGGGTGCCAACAGCTTTTCAGGATCCACGGTAGAGATAGTGACAATGTTGTTTTGACGCGCCCAAACCAATCCATTGACATTCAAAATGGAGTTGAGAGCATCTTCGAGCAACACACCGTTGAGCGTCACATTGACCCGCTGGTTCAGATCCTCGGCGGTCACCACATTCAAACCCATCTGCTCCGAAATCAAGGCCAAAACTTCCGCGACCGTCGCCCCGCGACTCGTCAAATGCACCAGATTGTTTTGCACCTGAAGTTGGACTTGGCCCGCCGGTCGCGGCGCATTCGCCAAGGGGATCACGTCCCCCCCCGAAGGACCACCCATCGATCTGGGTGCAGGCAATGGCGCTACGTTCGATCGTTGGAGCGCATCCCATGCTTCTTGAGAAAGAGTATTGCCACCCAAATCGAGATTCACCGCATCGGTCGACTGAAGCTGCGCTGAAATCGCACGTTCGAGCTCCGGAGGGATTGGCATAGCACCCACTCCCTGCGAAGGCGCTGGCGGGACGAACCCCGTCTGCTGTGCGTACACCCTCGTCACGGTCCCAAACACGATCATGAGCATCCATGCCGCAATCGACGCAGTACTTAGAAATTGCCGGATGGTTTTGGATGCGCGTTCCCCAAACGTATCCCTGCGCCGGCTTGACGACCACCGCGTGGCACCGGCATTCAAGCTTTCTAAGGGGACTCTGTTCACGGAAATCACTCGGGCTCTATTGTTGAACGAATGCTATCATTTCTAAATCGATAACCTTGTATCGTCGGTTATCGACCATCAGGGTTTTGGCAATCAGAATAACCGTCAATTTCGTCAAAACTTCCCCAGACTTAGCAATCCCCCAAGCGGCGATAGTGACTTTTCAACAACGCCCCTTTTAATTTGCTGGGCAGAGTCCCCTAGAGCTAACTCGCCTGAGCCTGTAAAACCGCTCGCATGTCGCACCATGAACCCCCGCGTAAGAACGCAAAGATTCCCGTCCCACCGGTCGAGAGATGGTTGGTACCGGTCAAGCATTTCCTACATATCGAAGCTACCAGCGGACTGGTTCTCGTCGCATGCACCGTCCTGGCGCTGCTGATCGCCAATTCTCCTTGGTCCCACGCCATGGAGGCCTTTTGGCATACCCCGGTATCCATCGAATTCGGGCACTTCAAAATCGAAGGAGACTTGGGGCATTTGGTCATCAACGACATTCTGATGACCATCTTCTTTTTCGTGGTAGGACTCGAGGTCAAACGCGAAGTTGTAGCGGGTGAACTTCGGGATCCTCGCAAGGCATTGCTTCCCGTGTTCGGAGCCATCGGCGGTGTGGTAACGCCAGCAGCAATCTACACGGCGATGCAGTGGGGACAACCAGGCCAGCGAGGATGGGCGATTCCCATGGCAACCGACATCGCGTTCGTGGTCGGTATTCTGGCGTTGTTCGGGTCGCGGGTCCCCTTTGGCCTGAAGATATTCTTGCTGACCTTGGCCATCGTTGATGACATCATCGCGGTTCTCGTCATCGCAATCGTTTTCACAGAAACCATTTCCTGGGGTTACATTCTGGCCGCACTCGCAGGATTCGCACTGGTGTATTTATTGAACAAGATCGGTGTTCGCTCCATCGCGATCTACATCATGGTCGGGATTGGGATTTGGATCGCCTTCCATCATGCGGGGATCCATCCCACCATCGCCGGCGTACTGCTCGGCCTGATGACGCCATCCAGACCTTGGATTGGTAACCGCACGTTTGTAGAAATCCTCGCCGACACTTGGGACGACCTGAGGGGCGCCGATCCAGAGACGGAACACCTCCCGGTCAACCTAGAACAATTGCAATTCATCGCGCGAGAATCGCATTCTCCATTGCATCGATTGGAGATGGGCTTGCATCCCTGGGTCGCTTATTTAGTCATGCCCATCTTCGCGCTCGCCAACGCAGGCGTCGAACTGGAAACGTCGTCTCTATCGAACTCCGTCGCGATCGCCGTCGCTGTCGCCCTATTCGTAGGAAAACCCCTCGGTATTTTGCTCTTTTGTTACACGGCTATTGCCTTGCGGTTTACGCGTCTCCCGGCTGGGGTGAGTTGGCCTGTATTCCTAGGGGGTGCGTGCTTGGGAGGTATCGGTTTCACGATGTCTCTCTTTTTAAATGCTCTCTCCTTCCCCACCGACGAATTCCCGGAGCTTGAAGCTGCAGGCAAGTTCGGAACATTGCTCGGATCTCTCATCAGCACTATCCTCGGTTCCATCCTGCTACTGGTCTTTCTGAAATCCAAACGCGGACAATCCGAGTTGACAAACCACAGACACAACTAGGTTCCAATGTCGAGCCTCCCATTTGGATTCCCGGCAAGCTAAAATGGGGCAGCCAGCTTGGAATAGTCCGCTGCGTCACCGATTGTTCAATACCAGAGTCTCATTAATGGCGATGCCCATGTTCGACATTGCTTCTTTGGGGCGATGCATTTTCCATCTCGGATTCATCGCGGTGGCGTGTTCCAACACCTTTGCAGCGTTTGCGTTCGCTCAAGCCAGCCTCACATCAGAACAGTTGCAATTGGTCGAGTCCAAGATCCGACCTTTCTTTCTGGAAAACTGTTGCCGTTGCCATGGACCCGACGAACAAAAAGGAAATCTTCGGCTCGACAGCCTGCCGCATATGCTCGTCGGTGGCGATAGCGGTCCAGCCCTCGTACCAGGGGCCCCGCAAAACAGCTTGATCCTTCAAGCATTAAGGTATGAAGGTCTCGAGATGCCTCCATCCGGCAAACTCGCGCCGTCCAAACTCCAACCCATCGAACAGTGGATTCTCGCCGGTGCTCCGTGGCCCGCGGAGACGAATACCGCTGAGACGAACCCCGCTGAGACGAATACCTCAGTGATGAAACCAAGGCAATCCCACATTATCACCCCCGAGGATCGTTCCCATTGGTCCTTTGTACCCCTTCGAAAAGTCTCCCCGCCAAACGAGGACAAGCCTCCCACCCTACTGTCTCCTATCGACTCGTGGATCAACTCGCAGCTATCACGCATCGGTCTCTCAGCCAATCCACAAGCCTCCGATCGCGAATTGGTACGACGAGTGTTCGTCGATCTGACAGGCATGCCACCCAGTATCGAGGAGCTTACCCATTGGCTGGAGCGCCTACGCACGAATTCGGGTACCTTTGACTTAGCCGCCTACGATGCCTTGATCGACTCACTCCTCGAACGCCCGGCCTACGCAGAACACTGGGCTCGCCATTGGTTGGATGTGGTTCGATTTGCTCAAAGCAATGGCTATGAACGGGATGGTTACAAACCCTATGCGTGGCGTTATCGCGATTATGTCATCGACGCCTTCCACCAAGACAAACCCTACGACCGGTTCATCTTGGAACAATTGGCGGGCGACGAACTGGAAGACGCCGATGCAACCTCGCGAATCGCGACGGGGTTTTACCATCTAGGAGTCTGGGACGACGAACCAGATGATAAACGCCAAGCTCAATTCGATGAACTCGATGACATCATGGTCACGATTGGCTCCGCATTCCTCGGCTTGACCACCGGTTGCGCCCGTTGCCACGATCATAAATTCGATCCGATCCCGCAGTCGGATTACTACCGGATGCTTTCCTACATTAGAAACATCAAGACCTACAGCAACCCCGATACCAACCTGGACTCAGCCTCAGCATTCCCCATCGGAGATAATGAAACGATTCGGCGAGAAGTGGAGTCGTTTTTGGCAAGAAGAAAAGCACTCGCTCAAGCGATCGCAGAAGCGTCCGATGACGCAGCCAAGCAATCGCTTCAAAAGGAAGCCATCGATGCGAATCTTAGGTCGATGGAGTGGGGATTAACCGTTCGTGAATCGGGCAATCAACCTCCGGCGACACATATCCTCGTTCGAGGCTCTGCGGCCACCCCTGGGCTGGAAGTCCAACCGGGTTTTCTATCGGTCCTTTCCCCTACCAAGTCCAATGACTCGATCGAGGGAGTTGTTGCGATCGAGGGAGCAGTGGCGAACAAAGGGACAGCAGCGAACGAAGTTGCAGCAGCTAGCCCGGGCCCGCACACCCCACCTCCACAATCAGAATCCAACGCACCTCTTCGAGACCTATTCCCAACCAGCGGTCGTCGACTGCAGTTGGCGAAATGGTTTGTCGATCCGACCCATCCGTTGACCGCTCGCGTTATGGTCAATCGCATCTGGCACTACCATTTCGGTCGCGGGATAGTGGCGTCCACTTCAGACTTCGGAAAGACGGGCTCTCTACCTAGCCATCCCGAATTGCTCGACTTCCTCGCGTCGGAGTTTATCGAACACGGATGGTCCATGAAGCACATTCACCGCTTGATCCTGCGGTCGGAAGCCTACCGCCGCTCATCCCGCTTGCCGTTAGATCCCAAAGCCCGTGAACTGGCCCTTGAAAAAGACCCAGGCAACCAATACCTGTGGCGACAGAACTTACGCCGCATGGAGGCGGAGTCGATCCGAGACAGCATGCTCGCAACAAGTGGTGAACTGAATACCAACGTCGGCGGTCGCGAGATGTATCCAAAGCTGAGTGGAGAAGTACTCGCAGGACAATCGAAACCAGGCCTCGATTGGCAAATATCCTCTCCCGAACAACAAAACCGACGCAGCATCTATGCAATCGTGAAACGAAGCGTCCGGGATCCTTTACTGGAGTCGCTCGACTATTCAAATACGACTTCACCACTCAGCGAACGCGCGACCACCACCGTGGCTCCACAAGCGCTGCTCCTGCTCAATGGACGCTTTACTGCCGAACGGGCCCAACACCTTACCGACCGAGTCCTCGAAAAACATAGCGTCCTTGGCTCAGCCATCGACTTCGAGAAGAAGGGCTCAGCGATCATAACGGATATCTACCAACGGACCTTGCAGCGATCCCCCACGAACGAAGAACTGGCCATCAGCATCAAAACAGTCCAGCAACTTAAGAAAGCATACGAAAACATGTCGGAACGGATTGTTTTCCGACCGGATGTCCCGGTGTCTCTTTTCTCAGGATACCGAACCCAACTGCGGGGCACGGACTTCCTGATCGGACCTCGCGAGCAATGGGAGTACCGATCGGGGGTCTGGGGAGGTGGGTACGAAGGTATTGATGTTGTCGACAAAAACTTTGGGCCTCACGCCTTTTGGAACAACCACACTTTTTCCGACGGCGAGTTCCGAGGCCGACTGTGGCTCGATCGCACCACCGAAATCGCTACGATCATCCTGAGAGGCGAAGCCGATTCTAACGCTTGGCGAGGCGCTAGCCTTCGTCTGGAACCGACTCGTGGACGGTGGGTCTTTCATGAAGGCATCGGCGAAAACAGCGATCCGAGCGGCTATCAGGAAATCCGCATCGCGCATCCAGCGCCTGTGGAGACATGGATTCCCGTTCGAGTCCAAACCCAAGGCGAATGGTTGCGAGTCTGGACTGGGGAAAACCTCGAAGGAACGCCCCTGATCGAAAAGAAGCTATCTGGGCGTGTCCCCAAATCGGGACGACTCGGTTTTGCAGTCTGGGGTGGGGCTTTGACCCTCGATGCATTGGTTCTGTCGGTGGATGGGGTTCAGCATTCACTCGCCCGGATGCGCCCAGCCGCAACATCGCCGGAATCCCTTGCCGGCTGGACACCCTACGATGGCGATTGGAAACCGCTCGATGATGGTCGGCTCAAGGTGTCACTGAACAACGGTGCCAAAATCCTTTGGACAGACCAACCCATGGTGGACGGAGAGATCTCTGTGGAGATGAGACTGAACCGGCAGAGCTCGAATATAGGAGGACTGATCGCTCGCGTCAGCGACCCAAAAATCGGTGCCGACAACTGGCTAGGTTATGAGATCAGTTTGAACGCGACCAATAAATCGCTCCTCTTCGGTGAGCATCGCAACAACTGGACTCCCTTGGAAGAAGTTCCTCTTTCGATCGATTTCCACGACTGGCATCAGCTACGCGTCCGATTATCCCAAGATCGCATCCAGATCTTCATCGATGCTGCAGTTTCTCCGACCATCGATCGAAAACTTGAGTCGCCACTGACAGGGAACCTGCTGGGACTTCGAACCTGGGGATCGGAGATTGAATATCGCAACATGAAAATCCAACTCGGTGAAAAGAACATCGCTGCATCCTGGGAAAGGGATACCCAGTCCGAATCCCAATCGATTCCAGTCGACGAGTGGGCCACGCAACAAGCGATCGAGGCATTTTGCCGGTCCGTCTTCAATCTGAACGAGTTTGTCTATGTCGATTGAGCATGAATCCGATCATTTTCCTATTCGCCCTCGAACGAGTCGCCGCAATTTCTTGTGGGATACAGGGGCCGGATTCACCGGGCTGGCCTTATCCTCGATGCTCGCGCGGGATGGTTTTTTAAGCGGCAATCCCGCTTTAGCGGCTGAGGGAATTCAACTGCCTGGTGGCAAAGCCGATGAACTCGGTGCCGTACTCCCCCACAAAGCGAAGTATTGCATCTTCCTCTACATGTACGGCGGTCCATCTCAAATGGACTTGTTCGACTACAAGCCAGAGCTTCAAAAACGCGACGGTGAGTCGGTCAAAATCGAACTGAGGCGACGTTCCGTCTCCGACGGAAAACTCCTCGGCTCCAAACGAAAGTTCCAACAGCACGGCGAAAGCGGACTTTGGTGCAGCGATGCGTTCCCGCATATTGCCAAGCACATGGATAAACTCGCGGTGATCAAAAGCCTGTACCAAGATTCATTTGCCCACGGCTCGGCCAACCTACAAATGAATTGCGGTCGGATCACTCAAGGCTTCCCGTCGGTGGGATCATGGTTGAGCTACGGCTTGGGTTCCGAAAATCAAAACTTGCCGAGCTTTGTTGTCATGCTTGACCCTCGAGGTGGTCCGATCCCTGGAGCTCCAAATTGGGGTTCAGGATTCATGGAAGCCACCCACCAAGGTACTGTTTTCCGCACCAGCAACCAACCGATCTTGGACCTGACTCCGTTCGGAAATATGACTCCTGAAATGCAACGAGCCCAGATTGATGCCATGCAGGCGATCAACTCCAAGCATTTTGACGAGCGAGAGGGCCACTCGGAATTGGAAGCTCGGATCGCCAGTTATGAGTTGGCATTCCAACTGCAAAGCAGCGCACCAGAGGCCTTGGACCTGTCTCAGGAAACCCTCGCGACCCATGAAATGTACGGTCTCACGGAACCCGCAGGCAATCATAAATTGTCACTCGGACCATCGGTCTTCGGCCGCCAATGCTTGATCGCGAGACGTCTCATCGAACGGGGCGTACGCTTCGTTCAAATCTACAGCGGCGGCGGACATCAGCAACAAAACTGGGATGCTCATTTCGGCGTCGAAGAGAATCTTGCGATCCATTGCCCCGAAGTCGACCGGCCCATCGCAGCGTTGCTTACTGACCTCGAGCAGCGCGGCCTTCTCGAGGAAACACTGATCGTGTGGGGAGGAGAGTTTGGTCGCCAACCGGTATCCCAAGGAGACCAAGGAGGCCGAGATCACAATCCCAAAGGCTTTACCTATTGGCTGGCCGGTGGCGGTGCAAAGGGGGGTTGCAGCTACGGGGAGACCGATGATCTAGGGGCCGAAGCCGTCATCAACCGTCGCCACGTCCGCGATTTGCACGCGACGATCCTGCGGCTTATGGGATTGGATCACAATCTGCTCACCTACTATTACGGCGGACTCGATCAAAAGCTGACCGGAGTCCAACCATCGAAGGTGATCGAGGAAGTGATTGCTTAGCTCGAAACAGCAAGATTATTTCGCGGCAGTCGGTTCCTCTTTAGGAGCAGGAAAGGGTCCGTGCTCCGCGGCCATGTGCGCGGCAAGAAAATAGAGCTTGGCTGCAGAAGCAATTTTGAAATAGTTGATCTTCGCCGGCGTGTCTGTTGTTCGATGATAGTCGGGATGAAACCCACCAAACAGAAATGCAACCGAAGTCCCTTTGCGAAAGAAATTGATCTGATCGCTTCTTCCAAAAACCCCCTCCTCGTCAAACTCAAATTCAAAATTCACTGATTTGTTGGCATCGAGAATCATCGCATGGAGGGACTTGTCCCCTTTTTCGCTCCCGACCAAGTGCAAGGATCGAACGTTTTCGCTGGCGGGTTCGTTCTGTTTTTCTTCATTCCGCCCAACCATATCGACGTTGAGCATACAAACCATCTTCTCAAGGGGTAAAAGCGGATTGTTCACATAGTGAGCAGATCCGATCAAACCCATCTCTTCCGCTGCAAACCACATAAAGAGGATGCTGCGTTTGGGCTTGGTTGGGTTCGAGGCGATCGCTTTGGCGATTCCCAATAAAGCCGTCGACCCGGAGCCATTGTCATCTGCGCCCGGAAAGTATTCGTTACCTCGTACGCCGAGGTGGTCCAAGTGCGCTCCGATCACCACGTACTCATCGCGAAGCGCTGGATCGGAACCTTCCTGCCATGCCAGGACATTGGGAACCGCCATCGGCTCCTTGCGCACTCTCAATTCGACCTTGAGCTCGACATCGGTGGCATGCGAGTCGACCGCATTATCCTCGGGTATTGTCAGCCACTCTTCATTCCCCCCCACCGCAACTAGGATCTGTTTCGCCGCATCCTTGGTAATGCTACCGCTGATCCCACTCGCCCTTTGCCGACCTTCAGGTCGCTCCAATTGCGATGTCGACGCAGTCACGGTGTCCACCGCGCGAAGCACAACCGCAGGTCGCTTGCGGTTCAGTGGAAACGCGATAGCACCCGCTCCTTTGTCATCCGCGACGAGAATCACCACTTTGTCTTCCAGTGACAAATCATCCGCAAGCTTCGCTCCTTCGCCCGCCACCTGCAAAAACACGACCTTCCCAGAGTACTCTGGTTGATTGGCGAACCGATCCAATCCAATCGCTTTATCGAATTCGAGCGAGAACCCGCTCCCTGCGGTAATCTTGGATTGAGCCGCATCGACATGGAGTCGACTCATAGGCAACATTTGAAAATAGGTGCCCGCATCTCCCATGGGCTTCAGCCCAAACTCCGCAAGCTTTCCTGAAACCCACGATGCAGCTTTAACGTACCCCTCTTGCCCCGTCCCCCGCCCCTCAAAACCTGGCCCGGCCAAGATATTCAGCCACTCCTCGCATTGATTCGCCGAAATCGAATTAAATCCTGGTTGAAGTGCTTCCGGGGGTGGTACTGCCCCGTCGTACTGAGCATTGGCGATCGATAACGGGACACAGACGCATCCAAGCGCCAATGCCGATTGAAACAATTTCAACACTACCATCGTTTTTCTGGAAAGCATAAACATAGAGCTAAAGATGTCTTTTGAATTGAAGGCTTTTGATGTGGTGACAGGACCACTTTACGATTACCTGGAGTGACGAGCCATGAGTCAAGACGACCATCATGAGTCAAGCTGACCGCCACCACAAACCACGGTAACCCCAAAGAATGGGGTTAACATCGCTCCACGGTTACCGGTCCCCTTGATGATGGACATCATCCCCTAAAGCTTAGACCTTAGGCCAGGGAACCCACTAAGGCTTTGCCGGCGAATACGCTGGTTCTTTCTTCGGCGCAGTATCGGTAGGGGTCGCATCTGCATCAAGATCACCCAGCGAGTACTGAATCCCATCGAGCATGTGCTTTAGGATCATCGGTTTGGTGAATGTATCTTCGCGATGTCCAAAGTTGGTGTAGAAAACTCGGCCATCACCTGCCTTGCGCAACCACGATACCGGGACTTCGCGAGGACCATCGTTGATGAGCTTGGAAACTTCCTCTTGCTTCATGTCCAAACTAACGAGAACTCGTAACGTCTTCGTTCCGACGAACGTCGCAGGCTGGTACTGATAGATCTCGTCGGTATGCCAGAAACCCTTTCCTCCAAACGCCTTGTTGAGAACGTGATCGGGATCGTCCAACTTGAATGCCCACGTCCCCCCGGCATTCCACGGGTGACCGCCGAACTCACCGCCGACAATCGCACGGCACTCGGGATGCCGTCCAAAGTTATCGCTGGCCGCATGGATTCCAGCGAGGCCTTTGCCACTCATGATGAAATCGAGGAAAGCGTTTTGCTGTTCCGGTTTTGCAAAGGTCATCCCGGTGGTATTGTTCAACAGAATCCCATCGTACTTCTTCAGGTTCTCAGCGTTGAATACATCGTACGTATCCGCCAGATCCACCGTGAATGCTCCGGTCTTTTTACCCATGGTCTCCAATGCAAGATTGGCATACGGGATAGAACCATGGATGAATCCCTCGCATCGATAGAAGACGAGAATGCGACGAGCCTTTTTCGGTTTCGCTGTCGATTCCGCAGGAACCGCATTCTCTACAGCAGCCTTTTGCTCCGCGGAAAGTGGCCGAAAGCTATCCGTTTTTTTCTTGATCCATGGATCAACCGTATCCTGAGCCATGGTCCAGGAACTCGACACTAGTACAGCCACGCAGCAAAAAAATCGTTTCATGTGATGATCTATCCCGAAATGTGTATCCGCAAAATAGGTGGGAGAGGTGCGTCGCCTCTTGGGTGGAATGGTCCAAATACCAGAGCCCAAGATAACCGACACGGATGTGCGCAGCAATTATCAAACATCGCTCTACCATGGTTTTGGTGGTACCGATGGAACTTCGGTACCAATACGATCCAGCTTTCCTCCAACGCAACCTCGTCTTGCGAGGTTAAAATGGACGCCGCAGAATGCGATACACAACTCCGCAGAATGCGGTACACAACCCCGCAGAATGCGGTAAGCAATAGCACGCTACGCCGACCATTCACCCACCAAACGATCTGCCCAACACGCGACCGCCGTCAGAATTGCTCCATGGCTCATCCGAAACACCGATTCTCTCCATTTCGCAATACCAACCGACTCGCCTTCATGGCGGTCGTTTTTTTCGTGCTATCGCTGACGCCCATTCATGCGACCTGGTACCGCGAAAATATCGAAGATGGCGCGGACATCATCATGATGGATCTGAGATGGCCATTCTGGCCCTCGGGTTCGTACTTTGCCAATTGGAACTCCAGTTTCAATCCAAAGCCGAACAATCTTTCCTTTTACGCTGGATTCACTAGTTATCTCGCCGACGGAAAAAACCAATCGCCCAATCCAGACGCCTCGATGCAAGACGCGTTTCGCCCTGGTTCCGTATGGACGTTTTGGGGAAGTGACTCCGCGGGAACTCCCGTACGATTCGTCGATGTCGCCCCCAACCTATTCATCAAAAACGATTATGGCGGGGAAGGGAGCAGCGGGACGACCGGTGCTCACGTCTGGCCATTCGTGCAGAGGAATACTTGGTACACAATGGTCTCTCGCGTTTGGCAACCCGCCCCGAAATCGAACGCACTCATCGGGCGATGGATCAAAGACCAACGTTCCGGAGATTGGCACTTGATCGGTATCGCTCAACTCCCCATCCCCGCGACTTCGTTCACCGGAAACAGCGGATTCCTCGAACCTCTCACCAGCGAAAAAGCGGTGCGATCTCTGCATCGCCGATTCGGCTATTACCGCAAACAAGGCTCCTGGCGATCGTCAGACACCATCTCGATCGACAAAACCGAGTACGTCGTGGTGAACACAGTGCCCGAAGGGGACCACGAGTACACGGCCATCGAATACGCACAGCGCCCGGACAATCTACCACTTAAGCTTTCAGGGAGGCCGCTCGATGGGAACAAATCTCATTCATTTACGGCGAAGCAACCCCCGCGACCAAAACTTGATGCACCCGCATTCGAGAACGTACGTGCGATTGCTTCAGGTGGATCCGTCGCCGTCTCATGGGATATCCCTTCGCAATCGTCCCCTCCGCTTTCCTTTCAAGTTGAGGTCTTTGACAATCCCGATTGCCATGGTGAGCCAATTGGGACCCACTCGGTGTTGATGCCTACCGCGAGACACGCCTTGGTCGCAGCGAAGGGATTGGCTGTAGCAGTGCGGGTGCGCATGACCGATATCTTTGACCAAACCGCGGAATCGTCGATCTCTCCTATCGCCATGATCAAACTCCGCGCCACGGAACCTATCGCAAAGCCTACCATTCCCGGACTCCGATATGAACTCTGGACCAAAGACGAGAAACGGAGGTTGAACTACTTCAATCCGCCATCCCAACAGCCCGATGAACAGCACGCTTGGATCACTTTGGATGAGTTGAACACGGGGAAAAAACGCCGAGAGGGAATTGCAAGAGGCTTCGATACCAGCATTCGCGAAGATCGCGACCAAGGGTTTGCGATTCGTTATTCGGGGTACATTCGCATCCCCAGCGATGGTCCCTATATCCTCAGCGCGCAGATCGATGGAGCCTATCGAATCGAACTCGATAATCATCCTGCCCTCGAATGGGATGGGCAGCACGGGACCACTGAAAAAGCGATCGCAATCCCACTCGCATCCGGTGAACACCCGATCTCCGTGGCATACATGGTCGATCAACTCCCTGCCACAAACTTTCAGATATGCCTCGAAGGGCCCGACATTCCAAAGCACCCGATCACCTTGGAAGAACTTTGCACCCCATCCCTTGAAAGCTTTCCCACTGTCGAATTGGAGACTCAGTCGCACGGCGATGGCACGGCTTCGATCACGGTAACCGGTCATGCCGGCACGCTGCCGATCCGCCAAATCCAACTGTACATGGATCGATGGAAATTGGCGTCCGGTGCCTCAGACCACCTTCTATTTCGTGGGCCCCTACCGCGTGGAACGTCATCCATATGGGCTCGCACAACCCTCGAAGATGGACAAACCATCGACACCAACGCCCACACAATACTTAACGAGGGGCCTGAGGTTGATGAACCCTGGACCGTTCGAAATGTGGGGGATCTCAAGTCATCGTCTGGAATCTGGCAGACAGGCGTGGACCAATTCCAGTTCTTTGGGAACGGTATGCATACCGTCACCCAACGGGTCTCAGGGGACTTTGTGGCTGAATGCCAAGTGCAGCACTACAACGGCGTCAACGGTGAGCCTGTGAATCGACGCGCCTGGGTTGGACTCACCGCGAGAGAGCTTGGCGAAAAAAGGAACTGGGAATGGGGACGCGATTTCCATCTTGTGCAAACCGCAGGAGATGGGCTCCGCAGCTCAGCCGACTTCACCGACTTTGGTGCAGGAAGAATTTCGTCGTATGAACTGCCTCGCAATCACCGCTATTTAAAAATTGCTCGAAAAGGAGACACATGGACCGCGTGGTCAAGCGCCGATGGAATCGATTGGAAACTCGGTGCGCTGCAATATAAAAAGATGGCTGAGGAACTCGATGTAGGACTCTTTTTCAGCGCGCTCCCTCAAGACGCCAGGGCTCACTACTTTGCATCGGTCTCGTCCGTTTCAATCCATCGCGGCGTGGAGTTCCTGCCCGAGCTACCTCAACTCTCAACGGCAACCGACACCTCAGGCGATCGATGGACCGGTGTTGTTACGGCTCCATCCGATCCTCGCATCGTCGTCGTCCGCTCGAACCATCGAGGCTTGCTCCTGAGTCGAGACAGCGGCGAGAATTGGAAAAGCATCAATGGAACGCTCGCTGGAAAAGACCTCTGCGTTCGAAGCGTGGCAATCGATCCCGTGGACCCGAATATTATCTATCGAGCCACAGGGAACGGACCGGATGGAAAGCTCTGGAAGACGGCCGACAGCGGGGCGAACTGGGAACAGTTGCCCTTCCCCGGTGACTTCGATGGCGATGGCCCATCGGCATTATGTGGCGAGATCCTCGGGATCGATCTTCGAAACCGAGAACGAATCTTCGTAGGATGCGAATCGAAGGGACTTTTTAGGAGCAACGATGGGGGCAAAACGTTTTCATCGCTTGGATGCCACGGCGAACGCATCACCTCGGTAGTGGTTTGGCCATGGGAAAAGCACTATCCCGCTCCGGCGCGTGGCAAGACCCATCTATGTGTTACAACTTGCTCGGATGCATGGATGGAGTATCTCGGACGTGGGCGTCCGAAAACCTCCACGCCAGCGAACACCTCCAAGTCCTACATCACGCGGGACGATGCGGAATCGATTGTGGTTTCGGAAGAGCGCGAAGACTGCGGGTTTTACAACGTTGCTTTTGACAAGGCGATGCAGTCGACGAACGAAATGCGTTATGCAACCAGCCATGGGTACCAAACCCAAGTCTTCGAAGGTTGGCATATGGCGTTGTACCCACCCCAAAAGAATCTGGATTGGTTTCGTCCCTGTACCGCAGTCGCTGCTGCGGCCAAGGGAGATGAAAAGTTTGGCCGATTCATCACGGGATCGCTCGTCCCGAGTCGACCCGGCAGGTATTCGGTCAGCGAACGCTGGGCCTTTGAATGGTCGTGGCTAACTCCGAAAGGAACTCTCCCCGAGACTACGCCATCGACGGAAGGATTGATCGCAGTTGCGTGCGATACGGCCGAGGGCAAGATATGGTACTTCCTACACACCGATGGGCTCTACCATTCCGCGGACGGCGGCGCAACCGTCACCAAGGTTTTACCCTGACCAAGACTATCGATGAATCAAGCAGTTTGCTTAATCAAGTAGCTTGCTATCGACCAGCCATTCGCGAAGTCTTAGTGGCCATTGAGCTGCCGCGTGCTTTGCGTCGGCCCGGTACCCAAAACCATGCCCGGCATTGGAATAGATGTGCAGCTCACACGGCACTCCCACTTCTTTGTACTGCAGATACAACTTGGCCATGCCCAGTGAAATGTCATCGCGATCCTTAGCACCCAATGCAATAAATGCTGGTGGCATCCCCTTGGTAACGGTGAATCTATGGGAACTCCCCGGATAAATAAGAACCTGAAAATCAGGCCTGCAACTCACCCGCTCCACCGCATCCGCGTCATCTGATTTGCCTGCATCATTGTCCATCGCTGCCAACGCCGCTAGTTCCCCTCCCGCCGAGAAACCAAGGATCCCAATGCGAGCCTGGTCGATCTTCCATTCGCTTGCTCGGCTGCGCACCAATCGCAGCGCACGGCGTGTATCCGCCATGGCATGATCGTCCACCGTGTACTGCGAGCCTTCCTCCCTCGCTAATCGATACCGCAGTACAAACGCCGCAATTCCATGCTCGGCGAACCATTCCGCCAGCGAGTCCCCTTCATGCCCCAAACACAACATCCTGTGCCCACCACCTGGCGCAATAATGATCGCCGTCCCTGTTGCAACTTCCGGTTTGGGCAAATATGGAGTAACCGAGGGCGCATGAATGTTGGTTACGTTGCACGCGCCATTCGCACGATCCACCTTCTCTGGCTCGTTTTTCCTCGATTCAGATCCGGCAGCTCCATTTGGCCAAAGCACGATCCGTTCGGGATCCCCCCCGAAAGCCAATGCCGGTACCAAGGCCTGGAGTAGCAAAGCGGTCATGCCGACCAATGCATAGGAAAAACTCCGAATGATCCACTCGCCACCGACAAAGCTCCACCGCCGACGACGCTCAAATTTCAATCGCTGCAACATTTCTCGCACCCTTTTCTAATCCGAATGGAGCTGACGGTTCAATCTCAGAAAACCCACAAAAAATCTCTCGGACACGGATACTATGCAAGTCCGTCGAGCCGATCGGTCGCGTCCCCGAACGCTGGCAACACGACCCCCATGCAATCCATGATGCTCAAAAGCAGCGACGACATTTTACGATTCGAGGCATTCTCATAATCCAAGGTTCGACCCGTAGGCAATACGCCAGCAAGTCCCCCCGCCATGATCATCGGGATTCGAGGGCTGTTATGCGCAGTCCATTGTTCATTGGCCAACATGATACACGAGTTGTCCAATACCGTTCGCTCCCCCTCCTGCATCGCATCCAACTTGCCTACCAGGTAGGCATACTGTCGCACCCAGAAACGGGTGATTGAAGCAAACTCTTTGTCTTGCCAATTATGGGAGTAATTGTGGTGATCCACGGTCAAGCCCAAGAACGGGTAGACTTGCCCAGACAGGTTGTTCGTCAAAAGCAACGTCGCGACTCGTGTTCGATCGGCTTGGAACCCCAAGGCTATAATGTCACACATCAGCCTGGAATGCTCATCGATTTGATGAGGCAACCCTTCAGGCGGTCTACTCGCACCAAGCGATACCACTCCCGAATTTTGATCGATCCCCCGATCCTGCATGCGTACCAAGCGTTGCTCGACCTCTCGAATCGACGTGGTGTACTCGTCAAGCTTCGCACTATCGGAATGAGAAACTTTGGAGGAAACATCCTGTAATTGATCGAGCACATGGTCCAGGATGCTGACATGCGTTCGACTGCTTTTGCTCTCGAACAAACTATCGAAGGCGAGCGACGGGTACAGTTCGGAGGGTACAGGGGAAACAGGCGAACTCCACGATACGTGCGATGAATACATCATCGAAAAACTCGATTCGTGAAACCCGCTTACCGGTCGCTCGCATGCGAGCACCAAACTCGGCAACAAGGTTTCGTCCTCAAGCGATTTCGCAAGCACCTGATCCATGCTCGTCGCAGCTTGGATTTTACGCCCACCCAAAGGAGGAACGCCCGTTAAAATTCCCGCCGCACCTTTTGCGTGCCCACCGACGACGTTATCCGGATGTCGAAGCCCATGAATAAAATTCACTTTCTGCTTGACCGAATCCAGCGACTGAAACGCTGGCCCCAACTCTAAATCATGCCCACTCCCTTTGCTCCACCATTCGGGCGGGTGGATCCCATCTCCAAAAAAGAGAAATGCAAACCGCTTTGGCACTGCCGCAATGTCATCCACACCGAATAGCTTTGCGGATTCCAACCAAGGCAACGCAAGGCTCACCGAGGATGCCTTGAGCACGACACGTCTGGAAATGGATTTTGCCATTTTCTTTCATCCAACCTTTCGATACTTCGAGTTTACCAACTCGCATATTCCAGTCGCGGTTTCGCACCGCAAACCAACAGCATGAGTTTATTGTCACGAACCCCCGGCAGCCTTCCCCAAACCGCGTTGGTTCCGGAATTGCGGACTCAATACGACTTCCTCGAACAAGACTGAAAACTTTAGCTGATTTTCCAAAAGCGACTTTTCCATTTTTTGTAGCAAGGGCTGATCGGAAAGTTCAACCGATCGCCCGAGCGCGTAACCAAGGAATTTGCGGCAGAGGGTTCTGACAAAATCTTCTTTCCTCTTTTGAACGATGTAATCCACCAGCCCTGGAACACCAGCAACTGTCTCTCCGTCTCGCATGATCGCAACAGGGTCGATAGGCCGTCCAGCGTTATCCGTCGTTCGCGCACGACCGATAGCATCAAATCCTTCCATCGCGACCCCTAGCCCATCAAAGTGGGAATGGCACAAGGCACACTGCGGCTGCGCAACGTGCGCCGCCAACAACTCCCGAATGGTTGCCGATGCCAATTTTTCACTTCGCGGTAATTCGGGCACATCCGCCGGCGGTGGTGGGAAGTGCTGTCCGAGAAGATGATGCACGCTCCAAAACCCGCGTTTGACAGGGCTGGTCCGCTCGCCGGCTGAGTTCTTCGTCAATGTTACTGCCATTCCCAGCAACCCACCGCGCCCTTCATTGCGTAAACCCGCGATCGGATACCAGTTCAAATCACCCTCACCTTTAGCCGCCCGGCGGTAGCTTCGTTCAAGTTCCCCACCATAGTGCTTAGCTAGGGGACGGTTGAGAAACGTAACATCGCTCGCTATCAACTCCGATATTGGTTGATCAGTCTGGATCAAATGCTTCACCAGATGCGTTGGTTCTTCAAAAATGGCCTTGCGAAGTTCATCATCGTACCCCGGAAATGCATCGGCAAGGATCGGATCCTTTTCGAGGTAATCTCGATATCGAAGCCACTGCCCGACGAACTCGCGCGCGAACGCCTCGACCTTGGCGTCCTTCAACATGCGACGCACCTGAACCCGAAGCGCCGCGTCACTATCGAGCAGGTCCGAATTTGCGACCTCAAGCAACTCCGCATCGGGAATCGACGACCAAAGGAAAAAACTCAAACGACTTGCCAAGTCGTGATCGCCCAGTGGGACTATGCCGTCCGAAACAGGAGGGGTGAACTGAAGGTAGCAGTAATTCGGAGACATGAGAATTGCGATGAGCAACCCGCGAAGGGATGCCTCCACCGACTGCCCGTCCTTCCTCAGTTTCCCATAAAGGGTGATCAAGGCGTTGTATTCAGTGTCGGAAACCGGTCGTCGATACGCTCGGCTCGCTATCGATCGAATATCGTTCAAGGCTTTTTCTTCAGCGATTCGAAGCAACTCCTTTTGACGCGAGAGCCCTTCTCGGATCGATTGGAAAAAACCATGGATCATCGCGTACTTTGCATCTGGAGCAATCGCTTCCAACGAACCATCCTTTAACTTGACCCCAAGCTTCTCTAGATACTCGCGTTCAAATCGAGTTAGCAGCGCGTCTTCGATCAGCTCGGGATCCTCAGACCTCAGGAAATCAAAACGCTTGTCGAGCAGAACCTCCCTCTCAGACCGTTCAAACCAAACGAACCCTCTCAATAAGTTTTCGGCGCTCTCGGTGACGAAATCGAGTTCCCGCCACAGTCCGTCTAACTCGGCGATCTCACGCTGAGACAGTACCTTTTGTACGAGCGGTTGGTCATCGCGAAAGAAACCTTCCACAAGGTGGAAACCAGCAGCAAGCCCTCGAACCTCATCGACGTAAAAAAATCGGCTGGGAAAAGCTTCGCAAAACGAGCGATTGGAATCATCGAATGCATCCGCAAGAGGCCCAGTGTCCAGCATGAGCAGTCTTGCGTTTCCGTCGAATCGTTCCTTCGGCAACTCTCCCTTCGCAGATAGGACAAACGCGCTGCCGTTTGGGTTAGATTCGCGATCAAGCTCGCATTTGAAAAGCAGATGCTTGCCATTTAGCTCTCGCTGCAACTCCGGTGTGAAAGGGAATTCGATGAGCGTTGGCGCCCGAACCACAAACGAATCCGGATCAAGATCGCCGCCGGCCGGATGCTTCCCAAAACCCAGCGACTCGGCCAGCGAAGGATTAGTTCGTTCGAGAACACTTCGGAGCGATTGAATCTCGTGCTGCCTCTCCTCAGCCGCATTGTTAGGCAGATGATTGGCCTTGCTGAATAACGGCCTTTTGATGACGACCCAGCTTTCGCCTTCCGAAAATGCAGGCTCCACTCTCAAAAATGCAGAGTAGGCTTTCGCTACCCCATCCTTTTTTGGTTCATCGATCCTGACAGGGTCCAACAGAACTTCACCCTTCAACACCTTGCGATCAAATCGGTCTCGACCGCTCGCAACCTTGGCTCGCATATCAAGGTGACCAATCGGCCAATTGCCGGCACTCGCATGGATCAATTGCCCTTCAGGCGCTGCAAAGATTCGTCGTCCCACGGCAACGAACTTCTGCAGTTGGTGCAACTCGGAAGGAACGGTCATACCGTCGCTGGGTGCTGGCAATGCATCCCATGCTTCCCCCAATTGCTTCATATACCCTGTTTTACTCGAAGCTTCCGACAACGTCCGCGAAACTAGCGCAAGGTACTTACCGCTCAGCCCTATCGATTCCGCATAATCTTCGATCGATTCACTTGTTACCTCAGTTGTACGATGACGGTAACGCCATGCCGCATCGAGGTATTTCTCAACAAGAACGTGATGGCGTTCGTAAAACCGAATAATCTCCATCTCGGTCAGCTTTTTACGTTCGTTGTACGAGGTTACCGGAAACGGCGCAAAAGAAATACCGTCGGTTTTGAGCACTAAATGCTCAGATACCAATTGGGCTGCAGCCAGATATTTTTTCACCAGGTTCGGGGACGTCCCAAGAGCCTCTCCTGTGTTGTTGAACCCTTCCCCTCCGGCTGGGTCCGTTGGAAAATCGCGAGTGGCTTGAATTTCAACTCCCGTCAAGTCACGAATCGCTGCATCGTATTCCGTGTTGGAAAGCCGACGAGGAAGCACAATACCCGGATCACCTGCGTTCTTTGCTGCCTCGGTAAGTAAAATCCGCTCCACACTCGCGATCAAGGCATTCCGCTCCTCGAGGCTCGGTTGCTTCGAATCCTGAGGAGGCATCTCGCCGTTTTTGACAAACTCAACAACATTCAACCATCGCCGAAACGCTCCAGTAATATCGCGATCGGTCGTGTAACGAGTCAAATCCAAATCCCCTTTGTGGACTTGTCCGTTGTGGCACTCAACGCAGTACGTTTCCAGGAATGGCGAAACGTTGCCAACGAAGTCGTCAGCGTTGCAGATCCGACGACTTTGCCCGAGGGCTGCGATCGAGATGAACCCAATCAACAAAAGCCGCGTTCCGAATTTCACGAACGGTTTAGGCGTGTGCGCATTGCACCGTCCCGCAACCTGCGCACCCTCGACGAGTTTCATGTCGGTTGACTCACAAGGGCTACATTGACTGTTTTTGTTTTCAGCTTCCATGAAGTCATTGGGGTGAGTCATTGGATGGAGTCATGGGGAATGACGGCAGGTAATGGCGGCGGGGGATTGCCGCGGGGGATTACGGCAGGGAATAACGGCGGAATGGCAGGCAGGATCGCTCAGTTTAGTCTTTCCCTAAGTGAAGTGCATCGGCGATCACTGCAATGGCTGGGGTAAACCCCAATTATTACATAGCTACAATCTTAGGTAACGGACATTAAGTCATGCTATCATCTGGCATGCTAATATCTGGTTTTGAGCGCCTTCCCCGTTCCTCGTGAGCACAGGTTTTTGCATTCATGAAGTTGCCCTTCCTGCTAATCATCGTTCTGATTCCAACACTGGTGTTCGCTCAGGAGAAACCGACTCCTAAAGACGCTTCGGATGCTAAACCAAACGAGGCCCATCGCATTAGCTTGTGGGCGGGTCAAGCACCGATTGGTGATGGCACTACGGAAGACGCCGACGCATGGATCACCGTGCATTCACCGGCCTCGAAGGGAGACGGCACCGCCATCATTATCTGTCCGGGGGGCGGATATGGCGGTTTGGTTGTTGGACCGGAAGGGCATGGAATCGCGGCATGGCTGAATCAACATGGGATCACCGGTGTGGTTCTGGAATACCGACTCCCCGCAGGCCGTCACGCAGTCCCATTGATGGACGCTCAACGGGCGATCAGGACCGTCCGCGCTCACGCCGAGGAATGGAACATCAACCCAGACAAAGTTGGAATTATGGGATTCTCAGCCGGAGGACATCTTGCGTCCACCGCCTTAACCCACTTTGATCGCGGCAACGCGAGGGCAACGACGGTTGTGGGTAGGATGAGTTGCCGACCCGATTTCGCAATCCTTGTCTATCCCGTTGTAACTTTCGGCGACAAAACTCACTCGGGATCCAAGCACAACCTTTTAGGAAAAGACCCATCGCCTGAGTTAGTCCAGTACTACTCCAATGAATTGCAAGTAACCGAAGATACGCCTCCCGCGTTTTTGGCGCACGCTCTCGATGATGCTCCCGTCCCCCCAGAAAATAGTCGAGCGCTATTCGCAGCCCTGCAAGCCAAAGGCATTCCCTCTAAATACCTTGAACTTCCCTCGGGAGGACATGGACTCAATGGGTACAAAGGCCCCATGTGGGACGCTTGGCAAGAGCAGTCTTTGGCTTGGCTAAAACAGTTGAAATAGCTGCACAATCAATCCGCTCAACCTCAAATCCCTACTAGTATCGGATCAAGTATGCCATTTTTGGGGCGATCAAAAACACTATCGAGGCGGGCTATTCTCAAGGGGTCCGGGATCGCCATGGCCTTGCCATGGCTCGATGCTATGGAGAATACCCTTGCAACCAATAGCTCCGAATCACCCCGTCGAATGGTTTGCATCGAAACCAACATGGGAATCCTTCCCAAGAATTTTTTTCCTGACGGCAAAGGCTTTGACTACCGACCGAGTCCTTATTTAGAGCGTTTATCGTCTCACCGACAACAGATCACCGTATTCTCAGGAGTCAGTTTGCCGGGTGTCACGGGAGGGCATGCGGCCGAACGGTGTTTTCTCACAGGCACTCCGCATCCGGAACGAGGGGGTTTCCGAAACGGAGTATCACTTGACCAGTATGCAGCTGAATATGTGGGAAACGCGACTCGATTCCCATCATTGGTGCTTGCGATCACCAATGAAAACTCGACCCTGAGTTTTACACGAAGCGGTGCATCGATTCCTTCGGATAAAAGTCCTCGACAGCTTTTTGAAAAGCTGTTTATCCAGGGCAAGCCAGACGAAGTTGAGACGCGTGTGCAGCAGCTGAGACTAGGCAGAAGTACCCTCGACTTTGTTGCGGAACAATCCAGCCGCTTGCATCGAAGATTGTCGAAAAGCGATCAACAGCGTATGGAACAGTACCAAACATCCGTGCGGGACCTAGAGCGACGACTTCATTCCGCCCAGGAGTGGGAGTATCGAGAAAAGCCTAAGGTCGATGCCAAGGCGCCGGAAGAGAATATGGATCCTCATCAATTCGTCGAGCGCACGGGCATGATGTTCGACGTGATGAAACTCGCTCTCGAAACTGATTCTACGCGTATCATTTCGCTAATGATCGATACGACGGTCATCCACAATATTACCCACCATGGAAACCGGCCTGAAGTCCTTGCTGAATTACAAGGTCACGAGCAACGTCAGTTCGATGCCTTGAATCGGTTCTTGACCAATCTTAACTCTTCAAGTGAAGCAGGGGTTTCGCTGTTGGATCGCACGATGGTCCTGTACGGAACCTGCATGGGGAGTGCGAATTCGCATTCCAATGACAACCTTCCCGTATTGCTCGCGGGTGGTGGTTTCCGGCATGGTCAGCACCTCGCCTTCGACCAGAACAACAATTACCCGCTGACCAATCTGTACGTATCGATGCTGCAGCGCATGGGCATGGAGATCGACACCTTTTCGTCCGGAAAAGGGACATTGAGAGGTTTGGAGTTTTCCTAGCCATGGTTCTCTCGCGTTGCTTGATTGCCCATTCAACTTTGTTGGGGTGTTTCTGGTTACTCGGCCAAATTGCCCATGGGCAACTACCCGATAACTTTCTGAAAAAATACTGCCACGACTGCCATTCCACGGGCAACATCGAAGCCGGACTCGATCTCAACACACTCGGTGTTGGAATTACCGAAGAAAATGCAAGACGCTGGGAACAAGTCTTGGACCGCATCTCCGCTGGTGAGATGCCACCTCGCGATTCCCTGCAACCGCCCCCGCAAGATCGAGCGATTGCCATCGAATCGATCAAGCGGCTGATCCTCGGTTGGGATTCTAAAACAGCTCAATCGACTCCGACACTGCGGCGTCTGACTCGCTCGGAGTATGAGAACACCATTCGCGATTTGTTGGACATGCCGGGACTCGCACTCGCCAATTATCTTCCAGCCGATGGCCAGTCACATGGTTTTGATAAACATGCCGAGGCGCTCGATATCTCCCACGTGAACATCGCAAAATATCTTGAGGTGGCCGACCGCATCCTCGATGATGCCATCGCGACGCGTCCAGAGCCACCCACGATTTACCATCGCAGAATATCGCTCGTCAATCGTGGTGGCTTTGTGGCACACATCGTTATGAACGGTGATGGTGTCCTCCTCAAGGACGGGAATTTGGACCCCACATTCCCACCTGCCGGTGAGCAGAACCACTTAGACCAAGGGGCCCACGAACGGTTCGGCTCGTTTAACAATGGGGCTAGCGTAGGTCTATTCCGCCACGAAGACGAGTCCGTCAGTCCGTACTTCATCGAGCACGTTACCATTTACCCTGCGCGGTACAGAATAAGAACGTCCCTCTGGGGGTTCCAATGGGACCAAGGCAAAATCCTACCGGGCCGTGGAACGGAGGCTGCAAGACTATCGGTGGTTCAACTCACCGGTGACGGCAGAGGAGGCCAACACCCAAGTTACGTCCTCGGTTATTTCAATGCCCCCAACAACAAACCGCTAGAACATGAACTAGTTGTTTGGATGAACCGAAACGAAATTATCGGTTTCAACGCTGCCTCGCTCGCACCGGCAGCGAACTATTACAAAAAGAAACGGGCATTGGAGTTCACTGGCCCAGGAATCGTTGTCGATTGGCTAGATGTTGAGGGACCTCTTTATGAAGCGTGGCCACCAACCAGCCATCGAGTGCTTTTCGGGGATTTACCGATCGCTCTGTTTCCCGCGAAGGAACCGGGCCATGCACGTCCTCCAAGCCGCTATCGGCCACCCCAACTAGGTGCTGGTATGAATCGCCCGGATCCGGAACCAGGCCTTTGGACCGTTCAAAGCGAATCGCCGCTCCAAGACGCAGAACGATTACTATCCAGTTTTCTTCCTCGACTCTTCCGCAAACCTGTTCCACGCGATGTGACAGCCGATTATCTCACCATCGTCAACCAGCGTATCGAGTTAGGCGATTGCTTCGAGGATGCCATGCGGACAGCTTTTCGATCCGCCCTCGTGTCCCCGGATTTCCTCTTTCATATCGAAGACGCCCCCGACGAAAGAACAGAGTTTTCGTTGGCATCACGATTATCCTATTTCCTCTGGAATTCACTCCCCGACGAGCGACTTTCGGAACTCGCATCCCAGGGAGAATTGGCGCAACCGGCAACGCTTCACCGCGAGGTCGAACGCATGCTTGCGGATCCCCGTTCCAACCGGTTTATCAATGACTTTATAGGCCAGTGGTTGAAACTCAACCAAATCGGCGCAACGGATCCGGATAAAAAACTTTATCCAGAGTTCAGTCCGTACCTGCAGGATGCGATGGTTGCAGAAACACGCGCCTATTTCCAGGAACTGATCGATCGTGATCTCAATGCATCGCATTTATTGAAATCCGAATTTGTCATGGTCAACGAAAAGCTTGCAGTGCATTATGGGATTCCCGGCGTTTTCGGGACGCAATTCCGACGCGTGCAACTGCCAGAAGGTTGCCCAAGAGGGGGTTTTCTTACCCAGGCGTCTATTCTGAAGATCACTTCGAACGGAACAACGACTTCTCCTGTCCCCCGCGGCGCATTCGTCATGGACCGATTGCTCGGCGAACCGCCATCCCCGCCACCTGCAAATGTCGCTGCCATCGAGCCTGATGTACGGGGTACAACCTCCATTCGTGAACAATTGGCGAAACACCGGCATGAACCCCAATGCGCTTCATGCCATCAAAAAATCGATCCACCGGGGTTTGCCTTGGAGGCCTTCGATGTGATCGGTGGCTTCCGAACACGCTATCGATCGATCGGTGAGGGTGAACCCGCCGAGCGGGGTGCAATCGATCCAATGATCGGCATCGGATTTAAAATTGGTCCCGCTGTGGATAGTTCTGGCCAATGGATCGATGGACGGTCATTTGAGAACATTCGCGATTACCAAAACCTGATCGCGGTCAATTCCACGAAGATCCTCGCAAACCTCACACGGCAACTCGCAGTCTACGCAACAGGAAAAACACTTCGTTTCAGTGACCGTCCAGCCATCGACGCGATCGTGAAGCGGACCGAGGAACAAGGAGGTGGAGTCCGCACACTCCTTCACGAATTGATCGCAAGCCCTTTATTCATCGGCAAAAAAATCGCACCAACTCCCGCTTCCGAAGCAAACGCATGGCGAGATCTTTGGCGATCATCGATGATTCAACGAGCAGCATCCGATGCCGATTCGCAGCGGTTCTTGCTGGCTACCCCCGTCGAGCCCGTTCAATCACCCGCACAGAGAGCTCCCTCGATCGAGTCCACGGTAAATCCAATGACGGACTACCTCTTCGATCCAGAGCACGAAGTCCAATTGCGTGTTTTAGGACTATTCAGCTCTGAGCGAATTCCTGCGTTCGAAGAAATCATTAGACGTTTCCCCGAAGTGAAACTAACCGCAGTCGATTTCGAGACCGCCGTCGCCTCCATTCAGTTCGCCTCGCATTGCGATCTGTTTCGGAACGCCAACACTGCGCAAATCGTCGAACGCATGAACAATCAAATTCGCCAATTGTCTGCTGGCTTGTTTTCTGTCAGGCCCGTTGGCGACACCGATCGCTCCTCACTAAAACAAGTTTCGTTCACGATCGTTGGCCTCGATTGCCAAGCATGCTCGTTGGCGGTTCAAGACATTTTGGAATCGACCGAGGGAGTCATCCATGCAACGGCTAGCTTTCGAAATCGTTTAGCGACGGCTTGGATCGATCCGAACAAAACGACTCGAGCGAATCTTGAAGCCAAACTCGTGCAACGGGGTGTTACGTTGGCCCCGGGAACCGACTAAGATCAATCCCTCACGCTGTCGTCGAGCCTCTGTCTAGCATCGCAATATTCACCCTTCGTCCTTTTATTTGCTACCCCATGAAAATACCCACCCTAGCATCCTTGGCTGCCAAAATAGTCGCCATCAGCCTCTTGGTGCCCATGTTCCCTTTGATAGTTGTTAATGCGATTGCCAAAGACTCCACTGATGTAACCGCCAAAGTAGCAGCGGCAGTGAAGGGGAACAAAGTAGTCATCCCAGCCAATAACGATACGTTTGGCGACACGGCACCCGGAATCCCAAAGAAATTAACTGTAGAGTACCAATTAGGGGAGGAGAAACTCGAGAAGGAGACCAATGAGGGTGGACAGATCGAAATCGTTGCCCCCGCCGGCAAAGAACTAAAAATCATCAAAGCGTTCTACGGCCCAGTCGATGGATCCAAACCGGTGAATATCGAGAATCCAGCCGAGGTGTTAGACACATTACCTGGATTTACCATCGAACATGTTCTAAGCGCTGATGGAGCGATCAACGGATCGTGGATCTGCATGGCCAAAGACCCCAAGGGACGGCTCTTGCTCGGGGGGCAGAGCGGCCAACCAATTACTCGCGTGACGATGAAAGACGGCAAGGTGGTCCAGCAAGAAACGCTCCGAATCCCCGTAAGCGAAACCATGGGCATGCTTTTCATCGAGAACATGCTCTACATCAGTGGCAACGGCAATCGGGGCTTTGCTCTATATCGCTGCAAAGATACCAAGGGTGATGACAGCTACGACGATGTTGAGTTCCTTCGTGAATGGCAAGGCGGATCGGGTGAACATGGTTCCCATGGCTTGGTGCTCGGCCCGGACCAGAAACTCTATGCCGTGTGCGGAAATTTCACCGGTGTCCCAAACGACCTGGTGAGTAGTTCCCCCCACCGAAATTTCGGGGACGACCTAGCATTACCGAGGATGGAAGATGGCAACGGATTCGGCGCCGGTGCCAAACCACCGGGAGGGTATGTCGCTCGTATGGATCTGGATGGCAAAAACATCGAACTGTTTTCAGCCGGTGAACGCAACACCTACGACATCGCATTCAATGCCGATGGAGAATTGTTTGGGTACGACAGCGATATGGAATGGGATTGGGGAAATCCTTGGTACCGACCCACACACGTTTTCCACAGTGTTCGCGGAGGAGATAATGGATTTCGCGAAGGAAGTGCAAAATGGCCAGAACACTACGCGGATGGCTTGCCTCACACTACGACAATTGGAATCGGATGCCCCACCGGAGTCGTCTTCGGTACGGGTGCATCGTTCCCTGCAAAATACCAAAAGGCTTTTTACATTTGCGACTGGACTTATGGACGATTGATGGCAGTGCACCTGAAGCCCGACGGAGCCAGTTATACAGGCACCTTTGAAAATTTCGTCGCACCGAAATCGCTTCGTGGCAAGGGACCTCGTATACCACTAAACCTGACGGACGTACTGATCGGCAACGATGGAGCGATGTACTTCACGATCGGTGGTCGCGGTACTCAAGCTAGCTTGTTCCGCGTCAGTTACACCGGACACACGGGAAATGATCTTCCTAAGCCATTAACAGACGGTGAATTGCGAAATAAGGAAGGCGCCGAAGCTCGCGCGTTGCGCCACAAACTGGAGGCCCTGAATGCGAAAGAGGATCCTGCCGCTGTCGACATTGCGTGGCCGCACCTGAATAGCCCTGATCGCTACATACGCTATGCCGCACGCCTAGCGATTGAACGCAATCCTGTTACCCAATGGCAATCAAAAGCAATCCACGAGAAAAAGCCACAGGCGGCGTTAACCGCGTTGCTGGCCCTAGCGCGCTTGGGATCGCCGGAAACCCAAGCCTCGATACTCAAGGCGGTAATCGAAATTCCATCGACGAGTCTCACCGAGGAGCAATTGCTCAATAAACTTCGAGTGATCGAGGTATCGATCGCGAGACAAGGCATTCCATCGGAAGCCATCGCCAACCAGGTGATTGCAGATCTCGATCCGTTGTACCCTGCAAAGAGCGAGATGGCCAATCGAGAACTTTGCCAAATCCTCCTCGCTCTGAAAGCTCCGAAAGCCGTTGCAAAGACCGTGGCCCTCATGCAAGCAGCACCGACACAGGAAGAACAGGTCACCTATGCGGTTCACCTGCGCAATGCCAAGGAAGGGTGGAATCTAGAGAATCGGCGCACCTATATGGCGTGGTGGAACCAAGGCCGTTCGAAAGAGCATCCGGCTCATGTGGTCCGATGGTTTCAAGAAGCCGGTATCCAATTCAACAATGGCGCCAGCTTTGACAATTTCATGGCGCACGCCCACGAAGAAGCTAAATTCTCGATGACACCGGACGAAATCGTGGCTTTGAGCGATGTCCTGGCCAACTACGATGCAATGCGTGCAGGTGGCCAAAGACCAGCACCTGGTCCAAAACGCGACCTAGTCAAGGAATGGACCACCGCCGATTTGCAGCCGCACCTCGAGCAAATTAGTTCAGGTAGAGACTTCTCCCGAGGGAAACAAGTTTTCAACGACGCTCAGTGCATCGCTTGCCATCGCTATGGCGATTTGGGGGGGGCGATCGGTCCTGATTTGACCGCTGTCTCAACACGATTCAAACGCCAAGACATCCTCGAAGCCTCTACGGAACCATCCAAAGTTCTTTCAGAACAATACATGAATACTGTGATCGAAACCGACGATGGCCGTGTCATTTCTGGCCGCATCATGGAAGAAACCGATGAACGACTCGTCTTGAAGCCGCAACCTCTCGAAACGGATACGGTCACGATCCAAAAGTCCGAGATCGAATCGCGGAAGCTTTCCAAAGTCTCGCCGATGCCAGCTGGCTTGCTCAATAATTTCAGCAAAGATGAAATCTTGGATTTGATGGCCTACCTCGAATCGTTTGGTGATTCCAAACATCCGAATTTCAAAAAGTAGATCACCTTCCTCCCCAACCGTTACCCCGCTTTTTCAACTTCGAGGAACATCCGTATGACTAGGTCCTTCGCGCTCACCATCGCCATTTGCTTTTTGGTTGCGACGGCATTCCACTCGGGATTACGAGCCCAGGAAAAGGGTGTGTTCGACTACCAACAACAAGTCGATGCCGGAAAAGACATTAAGAAAATCGTATTTATCGCGGACGCTGGCACGCATGGAGGGCGGGGCAATCATGAGTTCATGGCAGGATCTATCCTTTTGGCGAAACAACTCAATGCTGCCTATTCCGATGTCCATGCTGTGGTTCGTTCCACCAACAATTGGCCCAAGGATTTGTCGTACGCCGACGCAGTGATCGTCAGCTTGAACCACGGGCAACGCGCTGCATTGGATCCCGAAATCGCACATGCCGTTCGACGCGGTGCCGGCTTTATGGCAATCCACTTTGGGGTAGAAGTAAACAAGGGTGACGCGGGGGACAATTACCTGCGCTGGATGGGAGGGTACTTTGAAACCGAGTGGTCGGTCAATCCTTGGTGGCAACCGGACTTCCAAGAGATTCCAGAACATCCGACGACACGGGGTGTCAAACCCTTTAGCGTCAAGGACGAATGGTATTACCACATGCGATTTGTGAACGAAATGATGGATGTGACCCCGATCCTATCGGCCGTGCCTCCCGTCAGCACTGTCTCTGAGAAAACCAGTGAACGCGGAGGCAACCCAACCGTTTTTAAGGAAGTCTCCGACGGAAAACGCCAGCACATGGCCTGGGCTTACCAGCGCCCCGATGGCGGTCGAGGTTTTGGATTCACTGGCTTCCACCTTCATGAAAACTTGAGCAATGACAATTTTCGGAAGATCCTGCTCAACGGAGTCGCTTGGGTAACACAACTTCCAGTTCCTGAAAATGGAGTCGCTGGAAAATCGGTAAGCAAAGAAGAACTTGAGAGGTACATCGACGACGCCCAGTCAGCGCTCAAGGCTGGACGTTAGCCACGTATTTCTCCCAACAAAACCATCGCTTTGCCATGACTTAGCCGTGGCGATTCCGAACAGACCATCACGACGTCAATTGGGTGATTTCGCCTGTGCTATCGACAAAAGATGCGGTCTCAACACCAACCCGATTCAACATCGTGACAAACAAATTCGATAGCGGCACGTCTTCGTTGAACTTTAGGTAGCGACCATGCTGAAAGCCTAGCGATCGACCTCCCGCCAACACCAGTGGGTAGTTTCGGTTTTCATGCGTGTTGCTGTTGCTACTCCCGTACAGCACTATCGTTTTGTCGAGGACGGAACCATCTCCCTCTTTGGCCCCCGACAATCGATCGAGGAAATAGGCCAATTGCTGGGCCATGAACTGATCCCATCGGCCGAGTTCCTCCGCACCGCCTTGCTTGTTCCAATCATGCGCGAGCGAGTGAAGAGATTTTTTAAAGCCTTCCAACTGCGGGAATTTGGCCGCCTTCGACGAACAGTCGGCCATATTGGTTATTTGATAGGTGGCCACTCGCGTGGAATCAGTTCGGAATGCCAAATAAATCAAATCGTACATCGTACGGATGAAATCCTTGGGTGCTTGATCGTCAGCATCAAGCCTCAAACTCCTACGATCTTCATCGCTCAATTCGGGGCGGGGGATGTTTAACCATCGCTGGGAGCGAGCCACTCGTTCTTCGATTTGTCGAACCGATTCCAAATACTCGTCGAGCTTGTCGCGATCTTGGCTCCCGAGTTTTCCTCGCAGGGAACGCGAATCCTCAAGGACACGATCGAGCATCCCCGACGTGCTTTTTAACCGACGATTGCTCGCCACCAAATCCGCATCGCCCGAACCAAAAAAACGATCAAAGATCTGTTGCGGTTGGTGCATAGCAGGGATGGGACGTCCTTGATCGTCGTACGACAGGGTACTCGAGCGAGTCGGTTCGCCCACCCCACCATCCGTCGAGAGGACGAGCGAGGAGAACCGAGTTTTATCCCCGAAAGCTCGAGCCGCGAGTTGGTCGATCGAAACGGTGTTGCGAAGGAATTTGTTGTTCAAATACGAGGCGGTAAGAAATGTATCCGCGGTGTCATGGCCACCCATGCGTCGCCCATTGGGATGGGAAAGCCCTCCGAGCACCGTCACATGATCACGATGGGGATCAAGAGGATTGAGCACTTCGGTGAATTGAAAGTCTCTCCCTTCCCCACGAGGAAACCAACGCCATTTCCCTTCCTCGCTTTCCTCGCTAGGCAATCCCACACCAAACCCAAAGTACAACGCACACATTCGCTTGACCGTGTCGCTGGGATCCATCGCCTCGCCCATGCACTCAAGCCATGGCAACCCGAGTGAAACGCCAGTACCGAGCAGAAAGGAACGTCGATCGAGGCGCATCGTAGATTCTCGTTTCGTGGGGCAATGGGTAAGTTGACGGGTGGAGTATTAGGGCCAGGGAAGCGGGATCCGCAGCTGCTTAATGGATTCGTTCGCGCGACTTTTTGTAAAAACTCTATTTTGTCAAAAAGAGCTCGCTGGCAACAATGCTTTGGATGAGACCTCGTATCCGATAGTCATTCGCCGCAAATTGTTTGGTCAATGATTCGATGGTAGCTTGGTCGGTGAGTTCCAATCGCCTACCCAAGGCATACGTCGCTAACTTGGTAACCAATGATCTGGCGAAATCATCTTTACGCTGATTTACCAAGTATGCCTTGAGCGATTCTACCCCATCGAGCGGAACACCGTTGGGGAGTTTATCGGCAGATTTCACCGGAACGGATTCGATTTTCCCGTTCACTTTGCGGCGAACTTCTTCACGCCAAAGCCCGATCGCATCATAGTTTTCCAGGGCGATTCCCCATGGGTCAATTCCTCGGTGGCAGCGAGCACATGCCTCACGACTGCGGTGGATTTCCAATTGCTCCCGTACAGAAAGTTTTAAAAATTCCGGATCCGCTTTCTCGAGCGGCGGCGTGTCAGGTGGTGGTGGGGACGGTGGGTCATTGAGCAATCGGTCGCGAATCCAGACCGCGCGTCGAACCACATGCGAATCAGCACCGGTCGAATTCCCCAGTAGAATACTTGCCTGTCCAAGCAACCCTCCACGATGGGAACCAGCCTGCAGGTTCACAAGGCGGAAGGAACGTCCATAGACTCCGGAAATGCCGTAGTGCTTTGCCATCGGCTCATTCAATATCGCGAAATCCGAGGACAAGAGATTCAACGCGCTCAGCTCCTGATGCATCAACTCCGCAAAAAACGCATGCGTCTCGGCCCGCATCTGCTCTTTGAGAGAGTCGTCGAACTGGGGATAGAACTCCCGATTCACGGCGACTCGGTCCACGTACTCTAGGTGAAGCCATTGATCGGTGAATTGACGAACGAACGACAGAGAGCGAGGATCATTGAGCAAGCGATCGACTTCTGCTGACCTGACCTTCGGATCCATCAACTGACCATCGATACCCAGTTTTCCCAATACTTCATCGGGCATAGAACTCCATAAAAAGTACGACAAACGCGAGGCAACTTCATGGCTTTGAATCGGTCGCTTGTCAGGTCCAGAGGGTTCAAAATGGTACAGAAAATCCGGTTGGATCAGGACCATAGCCAGCGTCTCACGCATCGACTCCTCAAGCGTCGAGAAGTCCCCTCGAATCGAATCGTGAAAATCCATGATTCGAGAGATATCCAAATCGCTGATGGGCCGACGAAATGCCCGCGTCATGAACCGATGCAGTACCTCACTGACATATCCTCTCTCATCGGCTTCCCTTTGTTTCGACTCAAAAAGAATTCGCCGATGAGTTAGTGGTGGCCATTGGTCAAACATGGGACCATGAAAGTCCACGGACTGGACAACGATGACAGGCAGGTTCGGTTCGTCCGGATACTCTTGTTTTTTGTCAGCTAGCTCCTTGGGAAGCGGCGAACCGTCGTTGTATCGATTGCGGACTCGCACCACCAAACCAGGGAATTTGCCTTGACCGCGCACCGGCAAGGGGAAGTTCTCCAAACGGCCACGAAACTCATGTGTCTGAGATCCTTCGTCAGTGATTTCAACAAGCTCGAACTCGCGCATGAGGATTTCCGTATCCGGCTGATACCCCACCGAGACTTCTAGTAGTGGAAACCCCTTATCTGGCTTGAGTTCGGCGTTGAGCGTGACGCGGACAACAAACTCTCCATTCTCGGGGTAATCGTCCTTCATCTTGGCAAGAAATTCCTGCTGACGGCCGAGTCGGTTCGAACGCTGAGCGTTTCCCAACCAATTATCGATCTTGCTCTCAGTGAATTCGTGATGAAACACTTGGGGATCCCCGGAACTGACGATGACGCGATCGAGAGCCCGTCGCGCGGTGTCGAGGTAGTATTCGAGTTGCATTGCAGACATGCCCAAGGCGCGGCCATCGTTCGTGAATCCGTCCACTGAAACACTATCCGGAGGTAAGTCGCGGGTGTAGTCCATGTCCAACCCAAGAAGATCGAGCATGGTGTTTTGGTACTCTACGCGATTCAAACGGCGCAATACGGCTCGTCCGCTCGTGTCACGCGTCGCCTCAACGGCCTCTCGGATCTTTCCCGAAATCCAACGGACCAACGTCTGATGCTGCACCTCGGTCAATTGCGGTTCTTCCTGCGGTGGCATCTCGCCCGAGTTCAGGACATTGAGCACTTCATGCCATCGTTCCGCCGCGGCTCGGTCATTCACCAAATCGGTCGAGAGATTATCGACCCGCACTCCGGATTCCTGCAGGTCTGGACCATGGCACTTGCCACAACTACTTTTCAAGACCGGAAGGATCTCGGATTCAAAATCCGATGCTGTGCATGCGCCGCTATAAAAGCAGAAAAGTGCTAGGAAGGGTGCCACAAGGAGGCGAACAACCATCTGCACGAACCATTGGTATAAAAGGCGGGAGCAAAGTCAACTCTGCTTTGGGGAAGGTAACCTCTGAGCATACTTGGATCTTCGGCCAATTACAAGTCACCCTCGTATCCGTCGCAATCACCTAATTGTTATTGTGATCGTCAGCCTCCAATTCAGACGCAACAACGCCGTCACTGGCGAGTTCGTCGCCGATACTCTTGAGGTCAATCGACTGCCCCCGTAGGATCCTTGCCAAGTACTCCATCCGATGCGATATCTGCTGGACTTCAGCATCGTCATTAAAACGATTCGCCCCAAACCTTCGATAGGCTAACACACAATACTCGAAAGCTTCGGGGGATTGAAGACAACCCGTTCTTTCTCCTAATAGGTACGCGTTGTTTTGTGAAAACCATTCATCGCATGCAGTCGTTTCCTTCAGCAAATCCTGAAACTCCTCGCGCCGAAAAAGAAAGCGAATAAATAGGTGATAGAGGTTAGAAACGTCTCGAACGGTCCATCTTTGGTCCCAAGCATCGTGGTAGATCTCTTTAGAAAACTCTAAGCCGGAACGAAAGTGCTCCGCTGCGATCGAATACTGACCTCGCGATTCGTAGATATCCGCTTTATGGTAGTAACATCTCACTGCATAAGCCGCCAACAAGGGCCTATCCGGATGGCGTTTGGCGAGAGCGGTCGAATCGCGAATGACTCGGTCGTAAGTATTGCATGCTTCTTCGTACCGGCGTACCTGTTGAAAATAACCTCCCATTTCATAACGCATGGCATTCTCCAGATCCGCCACATCAATATCGTTGGTGCTCGCTTTCAATAGCTCACCGGTAATAACAAGCCCTTTTTCGATAAGAGTATCGGGCGACTGAAAACCAGTTCGATTTTCAAGAGGAACGTGCCTGCTAAGAGAAGCCAACCAATAAAAGGAATGGGCCATTTGGAACTGGAGTTGGGCGACATTGCTCGGTCGGCGCGATAACAAACGCTCCTGGATATCAATCACTTTCAATCGTTCTTCATAAGCTTGATGAAACTCTGCGATCGAAGCATAGCTAACCGACGCGTAATGCCGCAAAACAGAGAGGGTTTGAAGGATCCGCGGAGATTGTTCTCCACGTTCCACCTGATTGCTGAGGAATTCGATCTCCGGTTGTAGGATTTCCAATAGGTTTTTTGCAGTAACATGATTCCCTTCTAGAATACGGTCGCCGAAGGTACTTCCAACTCGAGCTATGTTTTCAAGCGCCCAATCCGAGGTCTCTCGCTCTAGCTTCCGTGATCGCTGAATGACTAACGCCGCGACAGTACTTATCGCAAACAGCAAAACCACAAGACCAGCGACCAGTGGGTATTTTCGCACCGCTCGCACCAAATTTCGAAATGGCGTCGACTTGCGTGCCGCTACCGAATCACCATTCAGAAAACGCCTCAAGTCTGTCGCTAGCTCCTGCGAGGTTTGGTAACGATCCTCAGGATTTTTATGCAGGCACTTCATCGTGATTGCTTCGAGGTCTCGAGGAATACTCGGCCTATGGAGCCATGGCGACGGCACCTCTGCATGGATTACCATCGATTGCACCACACGATCTTGGGGGTTGTCGAAAGGGACAACTCCTGCCAATAGTTCATAGAGAACAACGCCTAGTGAATAAATATCGGACGTAGTACCGATGGAACGAATATCCCCGCGAGCTTGTTCGGGGGACATATAACGCACCGTTCCAATCACCAATCCATCATGCGTGTGATCGCGCCCAGGAGATGGTTCCAATCGCTTCGATAGACCAAAATCCGTGATGACGGGGCGAACTCCCAACCCCTCCGTATCCTTAGACGCTCCCTTCACCAACAAAATGTTGCTCGGCTTTATATCTCGATGGAGAGTCAGACGCGAATGCGCGTATTGGATCGCTTCGGCAACCTGCGCTACCAAGCTGGCAGCTTCGCGTGGCGACAGCAACTGCCCCCTCGCCTTCAGCCATTTGGTCAGTGGTCCCGAATCCGCAAGCTCCGATGTGATGAAAGGAAGCCCCTCCAATTTTCCTGTATCGTAAATGCGGATGACGCCTGGATGGGAAAGTCGGGCTGTTGTTTGTGCTTCACCGAAAAAACGGTTGCGAGTATCTGCCGAATCCGACTTGGACGGCCGCAGAAACTTCAGAGCCACGGGCATCTGGAACTTCGTGTCAAACGCCGAAAAGATAATGCCGTAAGCACCTGTCCCAATCAACTTCGGATTGGTGAAGCGTTGCGCGATCGATTTCGTTTCCGGCACAACGGTCCTTGGCGTATCTTCGATGAACCCATCCCGATCGCTATTCGTCCAGTCGTGAGGGCTAGTCGAGCTTGTATTCACGCCGAAGCTAGTAATCTCGATGACCGACACTTGCTGCAACAGCTTGGCGCAATACTCAATATCTCGCTTGGAATCCAACCCTCGGTCAAGCACATTCCAGTCTGAATGGTCCATCCACTCACAGATGCGATTGATCTCGTCCACGTTGACACTCGAGGAACTAGTCATGCCGTTCGATCTCCTTCCGAATCGCAAGGACACAGCGATTGACTAACATTCGGACGGCATCCGGGGAACGCCCGACACGGCTGCCAATTTCCTCGTACGTCATCTCCTTCCGAAATCGCCATCGCAAAACCTTGCGCAACTCTTTAGGCAATCGCTTAAATGCGTCGATAGCCTTATGAGCGAATTCATCGCTGATCAACTTGTCCAACGGGGATTCCGCTCGCGGGTCCACAAACGATCGCATGATCTCTTCATGCTGGCCATCGATCTGCTCACGACGAATATCGCGTTTCCGAACCCTGAAAAAATGCTGCCGAATATCGGCAACGCGCCGTGCCAGGACGCGGCGCAAATACCCTTTCCATTCGGTTCGATTTTGCAGGTTGTGATTTTTGAAGCCGCTCGATACACCATCGAGGGCATCTTGAACAACATCGGATGCATCGACTTTCGCTGCAAGCGTCTTCCCTAGCATCCCCTCGGCGATCTCACGCAGGAGCGGACGATACCATTCGATCAATTTTCCAAGCGCATCGGAATCCCGGTTCCAAAGCATATCCGTGACCGGCTTGGAACTCCCAACCGAATGCCTCGATGAAGTGCTGGAAGAAATATTGGCGTTGGACATTTATTCCCAGTGCACACGGTACTGATGCAAGTATCGAAAAACCCGCGTCACCATCCTAACCGATCGCCGCGCATAAATCACGCGATCACTCACAGAGATAAAAACATTCGAACCCAAAAATGGTTCGCCTCGCCCCTTACTTTACCGGCCTTGAATGTAGGCAATCAAATCCAGAATATCTTCGTGATTCAGAGTATTGAGCAACCCTTCCGGCATCGAGGAAATACGCGACGGAGCGGAGCGTTCCAAGTCTTGGATTTTGAATCGAACCTCCGTACCACCGGGATCGTTGGGATTCGTGGCTACCATCACCGTGTCACCGGCCATATTCACCGTGCGACCGGTGAAGGTTGTGCCATCATTCAACTGATAGATCTGCAAGCCGTATTGCTCATTGATCACCTTGCTGGGAGACACGATATTCTCCAGCAAATCGGCCGCACTGTATCTCCCAGCCGCACTGGTCAAATCCGGCCCACCCAAGCCTCCTTCGCCTTGAAAACTATGACAAGCGATGCAGGAAACTGCAGCAAAAAGATGCTTTCCGTTCTCGATATTGCGAGGTTCGGCGAGCTTCGTTTCCAGATCTGGCAACAGTTCATCCATTCTCCAGTTCCGTACAAACATCCGGTTAATAGGTGGAACATTCTGCGAAGGCTTTTGCGCCACCGCAATTTTTTCCGCAAACTCATGTCGCTCGGATTCATTCAACATTTGAATTGCCCTATTCAGCAAATGATCGCGGCGCGCCCTCGCTGTAAATCCACCTTTCCAGTTGGGTACTAGGTCGACAACCGTTTGGAAAAAACGCCTTCGTTGGTCGGGTGTCCAGTCCAACCCCTCCGCAGTTAAGGCTTGTACATACACAACCTGCTCCTCCTGCGTTCGACTATTTTGTAGCAACTTCAAGGTCGGGTCGATCAACGACTTGCTTCGGAGCGCAACACAAAGGGCAACGATTTCTTCATTCACGTTACGATCTAGGGAGGGAATCGCAGGAACCACTTTCGAAAGAAGATCAGCTGCGACAGCGTCGTCAAAACGACCATGTCGGCTCGCTGAAATAGTGAGGATACGCAGGTACCATCGCTGCTCCTCAGTACCTAACCTTGCAAATTCCCACCGATCCAAAGCTGCCATTATCTCTTTTTGAACTGGTAGTTGGTGATCGGTCGAACGCACCAGTGACAGAAGAGCCTGCAAGCCAATTCTGGGATCGGATTCTCCCAGCGCGTGCTCCTTCCAATCCTCGACGGGTTGCCACTCCAACGCAACCCGTGCGGCAGATCGAATTGCGCGATCCCCGCTCCCGAGATGGGGCCATAGAAATTCAATCGCCGATGGATCGCTCCGCCCATGAAACGATTCCAGTTTCAGTCGCAGCTCACGAGCCATCCTCGAGGATTCATCCAAGCCTGACACGGTCACCGCTTCGGAGTGTTCTGCACCTGCATAGGTAACTCGGTAGAGACCGGATTGGGTACCGCGCCCTCCGGTCAAAAAGTACAAGGCACCATCGCGCGGCGACACTGCGACGTCGGCAATCGGAAGACCTTGAGCGGTCAAGAATGGTTCGAGATCAGCGGTATACGATGCTCCCGACGGAGTTAGATGCACAGCAAACATCCGCCCATAGCTCCAATCACAGGCAAATAATGCTTGTTGATAGCGAACAGGAAAAGCCGCACCATAGCCAAAGCATATCCCAGTAGGAGAACCGGGCCCGATGTTTCTTATAGGGGGCTGTATGTCTTCCCAAGCCGGCGTCCAACTCCATAGCATCTCGCCGGCACGCCCACCCCAACCGCTATCAGTCCCACTGAGAACTTGTCGAATAGCCGTCGGCCTATAGTTCGGCAAACCGAAATCGTTTTCCAAATCGCTGTCGTAAGTAAATAAGTCACCGTCGCGATTGAAAGCCAAGTCGTAGCAATTGCGCAAGCCTATGCAAATGTACTCGGCATTCTTTCCATCGAGGTCCGCCCGCAATACCCACCCGCCGGAATACGGCTGATCGGTGTATTGAAAGTCCCAGCTATCACGGTTCCAATGCTTGGGAACCCGCCCCTTCTCACAAGGCAACCCATTACGGTCCCCACTAACGATGTAGATAGATTGTCCATCTGGGCCCGGGATAACCGCATGAAGGCTGTGCTCTACCCAATTCGATGCATCCCCATGCACGCGAGGGAACTCAATGAGTCGCTCCGCAGCGTCGAGCTTGTCATCGCCATCGGTATCCGTTATCCGAAGCAAAACGTCCGGGCGAAAATTTTCCTCGGAGCGATCACCATGTTGGATCAAGTACAACGCGCCGTTAATAAACGACATGCCTTGTGAAAAGCCCCACTCGTCGGAGACAACTTCAACCTGACATTCCAAACTCGAATCCACTTCGGATGGAGTAATCCGGAACAACCGCAAGCCTTGATCGGAAGCATAGATCCGGCCCTGCGCGTCAAAGCACATGGCGACCCACGATCCTTGGTCCTTGGGCACCGAGTAAACCCGCTCCACACGGAATCCATCTCGCACCCGAATCGCATCCGCAGGAGTCGCTTGCTCCTGCGCAATCAAAAAACCTCCACCTACAAGGACGGTCCACAGGTACACGCAAAGTTGCTGCATCGATCCCGATCCCATACCTAGACCATTCCTCTCCAGAGAACGCTTTCCGAGCAAAGATTGAGCTTTCTCACAATGCCAGTTGCTTTCGACATGCGTAAGGGCTAAATTCGACCGATCCCTCCCCATCAGGACAATCGCATGCGGCCCCCCCTGTATTTCCGGCTGACGGCGTTTTGGCTCCCCATTTGCCTGTTCAATTGCTTGTTCAGCCAAACGCCAGCACAAGACACCCAGCAAACTTTAAGCCAAGCTGTCATCGCAAGCAACGGTAGCGAATCTGCGCAGGTTCCCCCCGCCGACCTAGCAGAAGGAATCGCATTCTTTGAACAGCAGATTCGCCCCTTGCTCGCAGAACACTGTTACGAGTGCCACTCGGCAAGTTCAAAGCCTCTTCAAGGCGGCCTGCGACTAGACACGCCGGGATACATTCGCGCTGGCGGAGATAGCGGTGCGGCATTCATTTCCTCAAAGCCGGATGAAAGCTTACTGATCCAAGCGGTCCGTTACAAAGACACAAACTCTGCAATGCCACCCAAGGGAAAAATGGCAGATGCTGCCATTTCCAAACTCGAGCAGTGGGTACAACGTGGAGCCTTCATGCCCAGCGACTCTCAAACTGCGGCTATCCAGCACTCGGTGGACATTGAAGCAGGACGAACCCATTGGGCGTTCCTCCCTACCCAGCCCTTGGATACGCACCACTCCAGTCAGCCGCCACATCCATGGGAAAAAAACGGTATCGATCGTGCCATCCTACTCAAACTCGAAGGGTTGCAAATGCAACCCTCCGAACCATCCTCGAAGCGCTCGATTTTACGACGGTTAAAGGTCGGACTCTTGGGAATAATTCCTACCGACGAAGAAGTTGCCGCGTTTGAAAGCGATGGTTCCATCGATGCGTACGACCGCATCGTGGATCGATTCCTCGCATCGCCGCAATACGGAGAGCGATGGGCACGCTATTGGCTCGATTTGGTGCGATACTGCGACACCATGGAAGAGTGGACCGAAACCATTGGACATTCCTACCCCTACCGCGATTGGGTCATCGAAGCTCTTAATAAAGACCTCCCCTACGACCAGTTTATTCATCTCCAACTGGCAGCGGATCAACTTCCGAATGCTCCTGCCAGTGATCGCGCCGCACTCGGTTTTCTCGGCCTGAGCCCCTCCTATTGGAAGGAGCTTCAATTGCCTGTCGAAATCATCAAGACCATCGTCTCGGATGAAATCGAAGAACGCGTTCACACTGTCACGAGTACTTTTCTCGGATTGAACCTCGCATGCGCGCGTTGCCACGACCACAAATACGATCCGCTCACGAACCTCGACTACTACGCCATCGCCGGTGTACTCGCCAATACCAAGCCCGCGGACGTAGCCTTGGTAGAAGGCGTCGATGCTACCCAAATCGTAGAAGCCCATAGGTTGGTCAAATCCCTACAGGCGGAACTACAAAAAATTGCATCCAGCGAGAAGGAAGAGGACAAGACGAAGGCTGAAGAACTCAAAAAGAAGATCGAGGATGCAAGATTGATCGCCGGGTTTGATGCCCTGCTGACTCCCGGCGTACGCGACTCTCGCCTAGAAGTCCAACAAGCCGATGGAGCCCACGGCAGCAAAATTGTCTATGAGTCTGATATGCGAGATGCATCGATTGAGATCCGAGGCAACCCGAATAAACTTCGAGAAGCTACGCGGCGGGCAAAGAGGGCACGCTGAAAGGCACCGGTAATCGATGGATCTTCAACCTTCACCTCAACCGGTGGATTCCGAATCTAACCAAGCGACTCGGTCCCAAGAATTGGATCGTGGGTTGGGGTTGGTCCAAGCCACCGGTTTGAATATTGCCAATATGGTCGGGATCGGTCCTTTCATCACCATCCCCTCCTTCATCGCGGCCATGTCAGGCCCACAAGCCATGATT